>NZ_CP133091.1:1322500-1927500 GCF_030908385.1 Mangrovimonas sp. YM274 | reverse complement strand
AATACAGTTTTCTGTTATGTTCAATTGGGCCCCTTCAAACCATTTTACTTCCGGTTTGGTAAAATCCCAACTCAGGACTTTATCCCATTTTTTTCGCCACAAAAAGTGTTCTTCCGCAATTTCTTCCCAAAAATTTTCAGGTTCCCTTACCGACTTTCGGTAAACTTGGTAATATTCTTCTAAATGTTTTATATGATAATGACTCATGTATTAAAATTTGTATCCCAATTTTGACAAATTGAGAGAATTGATTTGGTTCTAAGTTATAAAAATTATGTTTAGAGACAGCTCTTTTTCTACCGACAACATTTTTCTGTCGACGGAAGTATCCTACTCAAAAGATTAACGATAAATCCTATTCCTTCTTATTGAAAAAGTCTTCTTCCTCTTCGGTCAACAACCTTGAATGAATCAAAAACCTGACACCCAAAGGTATTTCAAGAGAGAAACTAGCCCCTCTTCCCTCAGTGACATCTACTGTTAAATATGTGTGTTTCCAATATTCAAACTGATCGCGATTCATATAAAAAGGAAGGTCCTGCAGATAGCCCAATAGCACATCGCTCTCATCAATATACATGTCTTCCTTTTCTAAAATCATTGGCGAGGATCCATCACAACAGCCACCACTTTGATGAAAAATAAGCGCTCCATACTTCTTCTTTAGGGTCTCTACTATTTCAGCGGCCTTTTCTGTAATTGCTAATCGTTCCATAGTTATAAGATAAAAAAAAGGCTGACTTTGGGGACATCAGCCTTCTTCAATTGCTATCAATTACTTCTAAAAAAAGCCTAGTTTATTCTTGTCATAAGAAATGAGCATATTCTTGGTTTGGCGGTAATAGTTAAGCATCATGACATGGTTTTCTCTTCCAAATCCGGATTTTTTATACCCCCCAAACGGTGCATGCGCAGGATAGGCATGGTAACAGTTAACCCAAACCCTACCAGCTTTTATCGCTCTTGGAATTTGATACAATTGATGGGCATCACGTGTCCAAACTCCTGCTCCCAATCCATAAAGTGTATCGTTTGCAATTTCTATAGCTTCAGCTTCATCCTTGAATTTGGTCACACATACCACTGGTCCAAAGATTTCCTCTTGAAATACGCGCATTTTGTTGTGCCCTTCCAAAATGGTGGGCTTAATGTAAAATCCATTGGCAAAATCACCATCCAACTTATTGACCTCTCCTCCTGCAAGCACTTTGGCACCTTCGTCCTTACCAATTTTTAAATAAGATTGTATTTTTTCATATTGATCATTAGAAGCCTGAGCGCCTACCATCGTATTGGTATCATAAGGATTTCCTTGAACAATGGCATTTGTTCTGGCAATAACACGCTCCATAAACTTATCATAGATATCCTCTTGAACCAACAATCTGGAAGGACACGTACAAACCTCCCCTTGATTAAAGGCGAACAATACCGCGCCTTCAATAGCCTTATCCAAATAAGCATCATCTGCATCCATCACACTATTAAAGAAAATGTTAGGTGATTTCCCTCCCAATTCCATAGTCACAGGATTGAGGTTTTTAGAGGCGTATTGCATAATTAATTGTCCTGTGGTTGTTTCTCCTGTAAAAGCAACTTTATCCACTTTAGAACTCGATGCCAAAGGCTTTCCTGCTTCCGGTCCAAAACCATGCACTACATTAACAACACCAGGAGGAAACACATCCGCAATTTTTTCCATCAACAAAGTGGCTGAGGAAGGCGTTTGCTCCGCTGGTTTCAACACCACGCAGTTCCCTGTAGCCAAAGCTGGTGGTAATTTCCATGACAACATTAACAGAGGGAAATTCCAAGGAATAATTTGCCCCACCACACCAAGTGGTTCTTTAATATTCATGGAAAGTGTATTGGCGTCCAATTCGGAAGCCGTCCCTTCTTCTGAACGGATACAAGCCGCAAAATAGCGCCAATGATCTACCGACAATGGCACATCGGCATTTAGGGTTTCCCGGATAGGCTTCCCATTATCGCAGGTTTCCACCAAGGCAAACTCTTCCAAATTAGCTTCAATTATATCCGCTACTTTGTTTAATAATAATGAACGCTCTGTGGCCGAGGTATTCCCCCAAGCTTCCTTGGCTGCATTGGCCGCATCCAACGCCATTTCTATATCCTCCTTCTGTGATCTGGGATACTTTGCAATAAGACTATTATCTACAGGTGACGTGTTTTCAAAATAATCATCCCCCACTGGCGGGACAAACTTACCATTAATAAAATTGTGGTAGGTTTCTTTAAATTTCGGTTTAGAATAACTCATTTTTCAACTTTTTAGGTTTAACTTTTTAAAAAGCTTCAAAATCAACATGTTATAATCATTTTAAAAATTATCATGTTCTTAATTTGAAGCTGTAAAATTTGACTATTGTGTAACTTTTATAAATATATTTTACCATATTGTTAATTTATTGAACATAATTATCATATTTTTGAACAAAGCTATCATTTAAACATTTTTTTAATCAATTTGAAATTTTAACCATGAGTTCCTTGTTGAATCAACATAAAAAACATAGGAAACTAACCACACTTGTAGAAAATAGAACGACCTACAATGCAGATTATGCAGAATTGAATATTTATGAAACCCACGCCTTTGCCGAACAGGTTTCCTTGAAATTCGATTTCCCCATTATTGCCAGTATGCTTACGGGTAAAAAAGTGATGCATTTGGATGACTTGCCAGCCTTTGATTTTTTTCCAGGAGAATCTGTTGTGATGCCTACCAACAAGGAAATGGTCATTGATTTTCCCTTGGCTACGGCAGATAGTCCTACACAATGTTTGGCTTTGGGAATTGATGAAGATAAAATAGATGAAGTCGTTGAAATGTTTAATCAGAAAGTGGCTATTGAGAACGAAAACAATTCATGGGCTTTAAATGAATCGGCTTCCCATCTCATCAACAACACCGATGTAAATCATTTAGTGGAGCGCTTGGTGTATACTTTTACCAATACCAACACCTCTAAAGATGTCCTTTTGGATTTAATGATTCAGGAACTTATAGTAAGATTACTACAAACTAAGGCTAAAACATTTTTGTTAAATGACCCTGACCATATGTTTAATGATACCCGTATTGGAATGGTCCTTAAGTATATTAAGGACAATCTTACCAATAAGGATATTACCGTAGATTTATTGGCTGAAAAAGCCTGTATGAGTACTTCTCATTTTCATAAGAAATTTAAAAACACGCTTGGTGTTTCTCCTATAGATTATATTAACTCTGAAAAAATCAAGTTTTCCAAAAAGCTAATGAAGGAAGTCAAGGATTTTAGAATGTCTGAAATTGCATTTAAATCAGGTTTCAACAATACCAGCTATTTTAACCGACAGTTCAAAAAGCTGGAATTAATGACACCACAACAATTTAAGGCCTCTATCACTAAGTAATTATTGCTTTAAAAAGTCTGCAAACCATTTTGCCGAAGCCTTTGGGGTACGCTCCAAAGTGTCAAAATCTACATAATGCATTCCAAAACGCTTGCTGTAACCTGACGCCCATTCAAAGTTATCCATAAAAGACCAAGCAAAGTAGCCTGTTAGATTCACGCCTTCTTCAATGGCTATGGCACATTCTTCCAAATAGCCTTTAAAGAATTCCACACGCTTTTCATCATTGACTTCTCCATTTACAATTTGGTCATCATAAGCACAGCCATTTTCGGTAATGACAATATTTGGATGGTCATAACGATCGGAAATCCAATGCAGCAATTTTCTACAGCCCCAAGGCACCACAGCCCATTGCATTTCCGTTAATTCCCAATTGGGATCCAATGCTAAATTCACATCTTGATCCTCACTCAAACCGCCATTACCATAAACCGAACCTGCATTGATTTGTTTAGCTTCCGAAGCCAACATGGTTGTATAATGGTTCAATCCAAAAAAGTCTGTAGATCCTAAAAGCATCTGGCGTTCTTCCTCAGTAAACTTAGGCAAACGGTCTCCCAAACGGTCCTCCATACATTTTGGATATTTTCCAAAATAAATTGGGTCTGCAAACCAAGCCAAGAAGAATTCCAAAGCACGTTGAGCGGCTTTTTGGTCTTCAACAGCATCGGTTAAAGGCTCTCTCCAATCGCAATTATTGGTAATGCCAATTTTTCCTTCTTGTTCCTTTTGAAATTTAGTTCTGTAAAGTTGTACCGCTTTGGCATGGGCAATCAAAATATGGTGTCCAGCCAAATAAGGCTCTGTATTCGAAATACGTCCCGGTGCAAACACGCCTTGGCCGTAACCCAAAATAGCCACTACCCAAGCCTCATTGAACGTAATCCAATGTTTTACACGATCTCCAAAACGCTCAAAACACAATTGAGCATAGTGAACAAACACATCGGTGATGTCCTTGTTAAGCCAACCGTCCATTTCCAGTTGAAGTGCCAAAGGCAAATCCCAATGGTACAAAGTCACCCAAGGCTCTATGTCATTTGCTAAAAGCTCGTCAATTAACTCTGAATAAAATTGAATACCCTTTTCGTTGATTTCGCCTCGTCCCTGAGGAAAAATACGCGACCACGAAATAGAAAATCGGTAGGCAGTAAGCCCCATTTGCTTCATTAGGGCCACATCTTCCTTCATTTTATGGTAATGGTCACAAGCGACATCGCCCGTATCTCCTTCAAACACTTTACCCGGTATTTGGCAAAAAGCGTCCCAAATAGATGGCCCACGACCATCTGTATTCCATGCTCCTTCAATTTGATAAGAAGAGGTTGCCGAACCCCATACAAAATCCTTCGGAAATTTCATTTTTCAGTAGTTTTTATTGAGTCGGCAAGTTATTTATTAATGCGCAGACATGGTAGTAATATTTTGTCAAAATTGAATAAAATATAACCCTTTATAAAGGGCCTTGCTACTTTATCTGTTTATTTGAAGTAACCTTTTTTCTTCTATTGTATTTTGATTCATTCAAACATTAATAAGAATGAAAAACGTAATCTCTAGTTATTCAATTGTTGTTCCAGCTATTAAATCACCTATCTTCCTAGGTTTTCTAGCCCCGGCCAATCCTGTGATTAAAATCGGAATCAAATAAATAATAGGAATCACCAATTCAATTAGATTTAAAACATTGCGTAGAATAACTTTGAAAAAGAAAAACTTTCCATTAGAATTTACACGTAATTTAAAAATTCGTTTTCCAATGGTTGTCCGAAAAACTAATTCGGATAAAATAAAGTACAGGTAGAAAAATGGTATAAAAATATAGGACGGAATATTTTCATCTTTCAGGTCCAAAGTGCCACTCTTTAATTTCCCATAAATCCACATAATTAAACTGATTGAAATTATGTCTATAATTACTGCTGCAAATCTTCTTAAATAGTATTTATAATTCATTTTTCATTATGTAAGACAAAGTATACAAATCTAAAAATTAAGTTCAAAAAAGCAATTAATAAGTATAGAAAATCAATGTCCCTGCGCTTCTTTGGCACCACTTGGGATCCTGATCAATTCCACAATTTCCTGAACATCCTCTGGCGGGGCCTTTGTAAACTTCATGATGACAATAGACACGATAAAATTGCAGAGCATCGCAATACTCCCAAAGCCTTCCGGAGAAATACCAAACCACCATTCACTTTTATCGGGAAGCTCCTCATCCAACCAACCCAATTTGTATTTGATCATGTAGAATAGCATTAACGAAATCCCCACAATCATCCCTGCAATAGCTCCTTCTTTGTTCATCCTTTTATAGAAAATCCCCAAGATTATGGCCGGAAAAAAGGAAGCGGCGGCCAACCCAAAGGCCAAGGCCACAACGGCCGCAACAAAATCTGGAGGATTGATACCGAAATACCCAGCCACACAAACCGCCCCAACAGCCGATAGTCTTGCCGCGATGAGCTCTCCGTTTTCGGAAATGTTTGGTTTGATGATTTTTTTGATCAAGTCATGAGATACCGATGCCGAAATCACCAACAGCAAACCCGCAGCTGTAGACAAAGCCGCCGCCAAGCCACCAGCCGCTACAAGGGCAATCACCCAATTGGGCAATTTGGCGATTTCTGGATTTGCCAAAACCATAATATCATTATCAACCTTGAGTTCATTTTGAGTTTCATCTGCCACATAATTGATGATTCCATCATTGTTTTTATCGGTGAAGGAAATCAATCCCGTGGTTTCCCATTTTTTGAACCAATCCGGAACAGAGGCATAAGATTTATTAGAAACCGTTTCAATCATATTGGTTCTAGCAAATACCGCCACAGCTGGAGCCGTGGTGTACAAAATAGCAATTAGCAACAATGCCAATCCTGCCGATTTACGGGCATCCTTCACCCGTTTCACCGTAAAAAACCTAACAATAACGTGTGGTAATCCAGCCGTTCCAACCATCAAAGCCAAAGTAATAGCAAATACATCCGTCAACGATTTTGAGCCGTTGGTATATTCCGAAAAGCCCAATTCAGCACTGAGGCCATCCAATTTATCCAATAAATAGGTTTCAGAACCATCCGCTAACTGACTTCCAAATCCTAATTGGGGAATCGGGTTTCCCGTCATTTGAATGGAAATAAAAATGGCAGGCACCATAAAAGCGAAAATCAACACGCAATATTGCGCCACCTGTGTATAGGTAATCCCTTTCATCCCTCCCAATACAGCGTAAAACAAGACAATAAGCATCCCGATAATCACACCAGTATCTATATCCACCTCCAAAAATCTCGAAAATACCACGCCAACGCCACGCATTTGTCCTGCCACATAGGTAAAGGACACCAACAAAGCACAAAACACGGCTACAATTCGAGCGGTTTTGGAATAATAGCGATCGCCAATAAAATCGGGGACAGTAAACTTTCCAAACTTTCTAAGATAAGGCGCCAATAACAGGGCTAATAACACGTAACCTCCAGTCCACCCCATAAGATAAACGGAACCGTCATAACCACTGAAAGAGATGATTCCCGCCATGGAAATAAAGGACGCCGCGCTCATCCAATCGGCAGCGGTGGCCATTCCATTGGCCAAAGGAGAGACACCTCCACCCGCAACATAAAATTCGTTGGTAGATCCTGCCCTGGACCAAACAGCAATGCCTATATACAATGAAAAAGTTACTCCTACCAAGATATAGGTCCACATTTGCACATCTACAGTCAAAAAGATATTATTCATCATAGCCATATTTTTTATCCAATTTGTTCATCAATCTCACATACACGAATATCAAAACCACAAACACATACATAGAGCCTTGCTGGGCAAACCAAAACCCTACTTTAAATCCACCAATTTTTATGGCATCCAATTCCTCTTTTAATAAAATTCCGGCACCATAGGACACCGCGAACCATATGGCCAACAAAATGAGTACATACCTAATGTTTTCTTTCCAATAGGCTTTAGAACGTTCTTTATTATTCATTTGATTTTAATTTTTGAAGATATTTTTGCAATTCTTTCACGACCCTAGGTGCCATGATCAACGTGGCAATCATCGTGGGAAATGCCATCAAGGCAAACACACCATCTATTAAATTGATTACTAGACTCAACTTAGTGGCAGCACCAAGGATGACACTTCCTATATAGACATAATTGTAATAGTGTTTTTTATCGGCTCCAAACAAAAAGGACATGCACTTTCCTCCGTAATAGGAATAGGTAAACAAGGATGAGAAGCTGAATACGGCAATACATAATAAAAGGAGATAAGTTCCTATATGCGGAATTGCCTCTGAAAATGCCATGGCAGTTAAGGATACCCCATCTTCATCTGAAGATTGCCACACTCCTGTGACCAAAATGGATAAAGCTGTTAAAGTACAAACCACCAAGGTATCAATGGCAGGACCTAACATAGCCACAAGACCTTCTCGCACAGGTTCCGCTGTTTTGGCGGCACCATGTGCCATGGGGGCTGTCCCTATTCCCGCTTCGTTGGAAAAAGCGCCCCGACGAATTCCTAAAAGAATCAATCCACCCACCATGCCTCCCAGAAAAGCATCACCCTTAAAATTATTGGCTGCGAAGGCATCTGTAAAAATCATCAATAAATATTTAGGCACTTCCTTGAAATTAACCGCAAGAATGACCATGACCAAGCCAAAATATAACACCACCATACTCGGCACTAATTTGGAGGCCGTTTGACTGATACGTTTCAAACCACCCAATACCACCAAAGCCGTGATGGATGCCAAAACAATTCCCAAGACAATTTTGGATTTCCAATCTACAGCAATCCCATTTGGAATCAACAAAATATCATTGATGGCTTGCGCCAATTGGTTAGCATTAAATACTGGCAATGCTCCAACCAACCCAGCCATGCTAAAAAAAATGGCCATTGGTTTCCAAGATTTTCCCAACCCTTCGATAATAAAGTACATAGGGCCTCCTTGTAGCTCACCAGCACTATCTTTTCCCCTATACATAATCGCTAAAGTGGACGTGAAAAACTTGGTAGACATGCCAACTACAGCACTTATCCACATCCAAAATACAGCTCCGGGCCCTCCTAGAGAAATGGCCACAGCCACTCCAGCAATGTTTCCCATACCAATAGTTGAAGATAATGCGGTGGTCAAGGCTTGAAAATGACTGATTTCTCCAGGATCGTTAGGATTGTCATATTTTCCCCTTAAAACCTGAACGGCGTGACCAAAAAGCCTAAAGGACATAAATCTGGATAGCACCAATAAATACAAGCCTCCCCCTATTAACAATATCAATAATGGCAATCCCCAAGCAAGCGAAGAAAAGTCGGAGACGAGTTGGTTAAGTTGGTTCATATTGGCTTTCGTGAGTGATAAATGTAAGAAAAGCCAATGAATATTTTGAGTTTTATATTTTTTGAAACATGATTTTTTAAGAATTTCCCATTTATACCCTTAATTTTCTAAAGAGAAAACATAAAGCCAAAACTGATACGCATAGCATCTCGTTTAAAGGTTTCATCAAAATAAAACCCGTCAATATTACCATCAAATTTAACCGATTTAACTCCGTAGTCTACCTCTAACCCCAAGGTCATTCTATCGTAAGCATCGTACATCAAGTTAAGGATACCATAATAATGTCTATGACGAAAATCACCAGCTATATAATCCAATTCGGCTTCCGTTTCATCAATAATTACATAGCGTTCCGAATCATCCGTACTATAACGCGTGTATCCAAAAACCGCATTGCCGTGTAGCTTTTCGTTGAAAAAATATTCATAGGTTACCCAACCTCCAAAAGCCAAAGTTCCTTTGAAATCATTTCCAACGGCGGGATATCCGTCATAGCCAAATCCGGAGATGGTTGTAAGATAATAGGAGATGCCTTTCCCCCCTACCAACTGAAATTGGAAACAATTACGGTCAACCGTATGCTTACCACTAAACGTCGCGCCATATCCAAAAAAGTTATCCACCTTGTCGTTAAGTTTATACTTGATGTTTCTTAGAATAGAAGACAAACGTAAATGTCCCCAAGGTTTCTGATAGGTCATTGCAAAGGTGACATCTGGTGTGGATTGATGCGTATCATCCAAAAAAGGTTGAATCTCTTGAAGGGTAAAATAATCATCTTGAGGTGCTTCCAGGCTTATTTCATACTTCCACTTTTCATCATTAAAAGTATTCATATACTTTACATGAGGATTCCGAACCCAGATTCCAGAAGGGGGGCCTTCCAACTCCATAATATTGGGCCAAAGATCCTCGTCCCCAAAATTGTTCCAATTTTGCCCAATCTGCCAATGCTTACTTTCCACATAAGCTTTTCTTAAGCGTACATGTCCATTGCCTCCCCAAAAATCGGATTCTACTATAGCCTTAATCTGTTGTCCATTTGGCATCACAATAAACGTTGACCACCTAATCTGTGTTTGGTACATATCAACATTAAGACTTGTTTCGTCATCGTCTCCAAATACGTCAATGTAGCCAATGTTAAAGGTGTCATTGCCCTGAAGCCCTCCAAACAAATCCAAATAACCATTCAGCTTCATATTTACCCCCAAACTACTCTTAAACTTAGGAATATTATTAATGGAATCTTTGGATGTAATAGTGAGATAAGGATCTTGAGCAAAACAATTTGGAGCAATAAAAAGGCATAAGAAAATGCTTAAAGTAAAGAGTGGTTTCATGGTTAATTAATTTACTATTAAAGTTAAAAAAATTAACACACAACCACACTAACTAACTCAAAAATAAAAAGGTAGCTTTTTTAAGCTACCTTTTTCTTTAAATCCAAAAAGGATCTGTTCTGTTTTATTTTAAATATTCCAAAACATTAGTTTCTATTCTGCTCTGGATGTCGCTTACATCTGCTTTAACAAAAGTTTCTCCTGTGATGTTTTCGTAAAGCTCAATATAACGTTCACTTACCGTTGTAATATACTCATCTGTCATTTCAGGAACCGTTTGTCCTTCCAAGCCTTGGAATCCATTGGAGATTAACCATTGGCGTACAAACTCTTTAGACAATTGCTTTTGTGCTTCTCCTTTTTCTTGACGCTCTTCATACCCTTCAGCATAAAAATAACGAGAAGAATCAGGCGTGTGGATTTCATCGATCAATACAATTTTACCATCCTTGGTTTTACCGAATTCATACTTGGTATCTACTAAAATCAAACCTCTAGAAGCTGCAATTTCAGTTCCTCTTTGGAATAATTTACGCGTGTAATCTTCCAATACCAAATAATCTTCTTCAGAAACAATCCCTCTAGCCAAAATGTCTTCACGGGAAATATCCTCATCGTGGTCACCTTGCTCCGCTTTGGTTGCAGGCGTGATGATTGGTTGTGGAAATTTATCATTTTCCTTCATACCTTCCGGCATCTCCACACCACACAACACACGTTTTCCTGCTTTATATTCTCTAGCGGCATGACCAGACAAATACCCACGGATTACCATTTCTACTTTGAAGGGCTCACACAGAGCACCTACCGCTACGTTAGGATCTGGAGTAGCTGTTAACCAGTTAGGCACCAAATCTTCCGTTGCTTTCATCATGTTGGTCGCAATTTGGTTTAAGATTTGTCCTTTGTACGGAATTCCTTTTGGCATTACCACATCAAAAGCACTTAAACGATCTGTGGCAATCATGACCAATTGCTCGTCATTGATATTGTATACTTCCCTAACTTTTCCTTTGTAAACGCTTTTTTGCCCAGGAAAATTAAAATTGGTATCTATGATAGTATTACTCATAAGGTCTTAAAAATTGTCTGTATAGTTTGATCAATAAAAGTTAACCCGTTTGGATTAATCGGTGCAAATTTACAAAATAGTTAAGCAACCTGTATCATTAAAAAAGGTTACTTGCATCAAAATTTGCAAGCTCAAACTATTCCCTATTTTCAATGCTTTTATAAGCCTCAATGACCTTTTTCACCAATTTGTGACGAATCACATCTTTGTCATCCAAGAATACCATCCCTACCCCTTCTACATTCTTTAAAATGAGTAAAGCTTCCTTAAGACCTGAAATGGTACGCCTAGGCAAATCGATTTGTCCTGGATCTCCCGTCAATAAAAACTTGGCGTTTTTTCCCATACGGGTCAAAAACATTTTCATTTGGGCGTGAGTGGTATTTTGACCTTCATCCAAAATCACAAAGGCATTATCCAAGGTACGTCCTCTCATAAACGCCAAAGGCGCAATCTGGATAGTCCCGTTTTCAATAAGCGTTGTCAATTTTTCAGCAGGAATCATATCCCTTAGAGCGTCGTACAAAGGCTGCATGTAAGGATCTAATTTTTCCTTTAAATCACCCGGTAAAAACCCAAGATTTTCCCCAGCCTCCACAGCTGGCCTTGTAAGGATGATTCGTTTGACCTCTTTGTTTTTAAGCGCTTGTACTGCAAGGGCAACTCCCGTATAGGTTTTTCCTGTACCCGCAGGGCCGATGGCAAAAACCATGTCGTTTTTGCGCATACTTTCCACCAATTTACGTTGGTTTAGGGTTTGGGCCTTTATCAGTCTTCCGCCCACACCATGAACAATAGTTTCACCACTTTGCTCTGAAGTTGTGTAATCATCACTGCTTTGGCTAGTCAACACACGTTCTATTGCGTTTTCATCGAGTTTGTTGTATTTGCCAAAATGCCCCATCAACATAGTAAGGCGGCGGTCAAACTCTTCGAGAAGATCTTCGTCGCCATAGGCTTTAATTTTATTGCCTCTGGCAACAATTTTAAGTTTTGGAAAGTACTTTTTAAGAAGTTCAATATTTACATTATGGGCTCCAAAAAACTCTTTTGGAGTAATTTCTTCCAATTCAATTATAAGTTCATTCAAAAGCTAAGTGATTTAGTACATTAATCTGTTTTTGTTTTATTAGTTTTGTGGTAAATAAAACGGGCGCCATTTTTTTAATTCTCAGAATAAAAATAACGGAAATAAATTGTAATTAAATTGACTTCAGTTATTTTTATTTGATTTTTTTAGACAATGGAAAGCTACATAATTTTAATGAAAATTAGGTTAAAAAACTATCAACAATTTTAAATGGCAATTATCACATTAACGACCGATTTTGGAGAAAAAGACCACTTCGCCGGAGCCGTTAAAGGCGCTATTTACAGTCAACTTCCTGACGTTCGCATTGTTGATATCTCGCATTCGGTGTCCCCTTTCAATGTTCCGGAAGCCGCCTACATCATCCAAAGTGCCTACAGTAGTTTTCCTAAGGGAACCATCCACGTCATCGGAATTGATTCTGAATTAAACCCTGAAAACAAACACATTGCCATTAAATTGGACGGTCATTATTTCATCTGCGCCAACAACGGCATTATGAGCATGATTTGCTCCGAAATTGCACCAGAGAAAATTGTGGAAATTAACATACACGATAAAATTGAAACCAATTTCCCTGTGCTGGATGTGTTTGTAAAAGTGGCTTGTCATATTGCTAGAGGAGGTACTCTTGAAGTGATTGGTAAGGTTATTGACCACATCAAACCAATCAAAAACCTAACACCCTTTGTAAATGATGAAAAAAACCAAATTATAGGAAGTGTAATCTACATTGACAACTACGGAAACGTAGTGACCAACATCAAACGTAAATTTTTTGAATCCATTCAAAAAACACGTCCTTTCGAAATCTCTGCAAGGAGTTATAAGTTTAAAGAAATATTCAACAAATACAGTGACGTCATCAACTTTGACATTCCTGAAGAAAAACGCTACGACCAAGGAAAAGGGCTTGTTGTATTCAATTCTTCCAACTATATAGAAATTGCCATTTACAAAAGTAACAGTAGCACTGTGGGAAGCGCCTCTACCCTTATGGGATTACAAATGCGCGATACGGTGACCATTAATTTCTTTAATCCTTAAGAAAGTGTCTTGACACTTCAATATTAATCCCATTAAATTATACATATGTTTGTACGGATCGTGAAAATGAGTTTTCAACCCGAAAAAATAGACACATTTCTTTCCAATTTTGAAGCCAACAAAACCAAAATACGAGCTTTTGAAGGCTGTCAGTTTTTGGAATTGTACCGAGATAAAACCAACTCCAACATCTTTTTCACATACAGTTATTGGGACACCGAAAACGATTTGGAAAACTATAGGCATTCAGAATTGTTCAAAGGTGTTTGGGCCAATACCAAACCTCTCTTTAATGCCAAACCAGAAGCTTGGAGTGTTGATAAGTTGGAATCATTGGCTTAATACGTTCCTTCTCTCAAAATCTTCAAAGGCAATCCCATTTATTTTTTTACTTTTAACACCTAAAGTCAAGAAATGCTAGCTATACTTAAAAAAGAAATCAATTCGTTTTTTGCCTCCCCCATAGGCTACCTTGTTATTGCGTTGTTTTTATTGCTCAACGGTTTATTTTTGTGGGTATTTAAAGGCGATTTTAATATTTTGGACAATGGTTTTGCAGACCTGACCACCTTCTTTACCCTAGCCCCTTGGATTTTAATTTTCTTGGTTCCCGCCATTACCATGCGAAGTTTTTGTGATGAAAAAAAACAAGGCACCCTGGAGCTTCTCCTCACAAAACCGGTGAGCCAAATTCAAATTGTATTGGGTAAATATTTAGGCTCCCTGCTGTTAATTGTGATGGCGCTATTGCCTACACTGCTTTATGCCTATAGCATTTACAAACTGGGAAACCCAGAAGGTAATTTGGATGTGGGCAGTACCCTTGGTTCGTATTTTGGATTGTTGTTTTTAGCCGCCGCTTATACTGCCATTGGTATTTTTTCTTCGACACTTACCGATAATCAAATTGTAGCGTTTATCAGTGCGGTATTTTTATGCTTCATTTTCTATTTTGGATTTGAAGGGCTTTCCAGTCTCAATCTTTTTGGAGATACGGTTTACCTAGAAAAACTAGGGATGGAAAACCACTTTAAAAGTATGAGTCGTGGGGTCTTGGACACCCGGGACTTGCTGTACTTCTTGAGTATCATTGCAATTTTTGTTTTGCTGACCGCTAAACGCATCCAAACAAAAAACATCAATAAAAAAGATATCATTGGGCTATCTACATTTGTAATAGGCTTATTGGTTCTCAATGTTTTTGCCCAAAGCATCTACAAAAGATTTGACCTTACCCAAGATAACCGGTATACACTGTCACAAGCTGCTTTAAATACAGTTGCAGAAGTAGATTCGCCTTTAATTGTAGATGTATTTTTGGAAGGCGATTTCCCTTCTGAATTTAGACGCTTAAAAGAAGAGACCCGTCAAATTTTGGAAGAGTTTGCTTTATATAATTCCGATGTGACTTTTAATTTTATCAATCCTGTAGCCGATGAAGCAACACGTGACCAAAACATTCAACAATTGGCACAACGTGGTCTACAGCCCTTTCAATTATCGATAAAGGAAAGCGGCAAATCGTCACAAGAACTTATTTTCCCTTGGGCTTTGGCCAGCTATAACGAGCAAACGGTTAAAATTCCGTTGCTGAAAAACAATATTGGAGCCACAGACCAAGAACGTGTGAACAATTCCATTCAGCATTTGGAATATGCCTTTGCAGAGGCTTTCAAAAAACTTACCACCACAAAAGAAAAGAAAATAGCCATCCTAAAAGGAAATGGCGAACTGGAAGACATTTATATCGCTGATTTCTTAAAGACCTTGAAAGAGCATTATAATATTGCGCCTTTCACCATGGACAGTGTTGCCAATGCTCCTGAAAAAACGTTGAAACAGTTAGAAGGTTATGATCTTGTTATTGCAGCTAAACCAACCGTTCCTTTTTCCGAAGAAGAAAAATATGTTTTGGATCAATACACTATGAACGGCGGTAAAAGTTTGTGGTTAACGGAATCTGTGATTATGGATAAGGACAGTTTGCTGAATGAAACTGGACGCGCCATTGCCGTTATGAGGGACAACAACCTAAATGATTTCTTCTTTAAATACGGGGTTCGCATCAACCCTGTATTGGTTAAGGACATGTATTCGGCGCCAATTACTTTGGCGATTGGAGAAGGTAACAACACACAGTTTCAGCCACTACAATGGCCGTATTCCCCATTGGCAGCCAACAATCCCAACCACCCTATCACGAACAATATCAACTTGGTGAAATTTGATTTTGCCAGCCAGATAGATACCTTGAAGAACAGTGTTGACAAAACCATTTTATTGAGAAGTTCCAGCCTTACGCAGTTGGAAGGTGTGCCACGCGAAATAAGTTTAGAGATTGTTACCCAAGAGCCAAACCCTGAAACCTTCAACAAAGGTCACCAAACCTTAGCGGTTCTTTTGGAAGGCGAATTTACTTCGGTGTACAACAACCGTGTAAAACCATTGAAACTTTCCGAAGATAAAACTACCAGTGTCCCTACCAAAATGATAGTAGTGGCCGATGGTGACGTGATCAAAAATGATGTGGTTAGAAACCAACCTCAGGAATTAGGATTTGATTTCTTTACCAAGCGTAATTTTGGCAACAAGGAGTTCTTGGAAAATGCCGTAAATTACCTTTTGGAGGATGACGGACTTATAAACATTAGAACCAAAGAAATCGATTTGGCCTTTTTGGATCCTCAAAAAATAGCCGAGCAAAAAACCAAGTGGCAGCTTATAAATCTTGTACTTCCACTCCTTTTGTTGGCAATTTTCGGACTAGGTTTCAACTATGCCAGAAAGCGAAAATACACTTAACAGTTGTTAATAAGTTTGTTTTAATTTAAAAGTGGTTTGGGATATATTTGTAGGACAATCTAGTATATAAAAACAAATACATGAAGTTTATAGTATCGAGTACGTATTTACTTAAACAATTACAGGTTCTGGGAGGCGTGATCAACAACTCCAATACGCTACCTATTTTAGATAATTTCCTTTTTGAATTGAACGATTCCAAGCTTGTAGTTTCTGCAAGTGATTTAGAGACTACCATGTCTTCTGTGATAGATGTAGAAAGTGACAGTACCGGAAGTATCGCCTTACCTGCGCGTTTGTTACTTGATACTTTAAAAACATTCCCTGAGCAACCCTTAACTTTTGTGGTTGAAGACAACAATACGGTTGAAATTAGCTCTAACCACGGTAAATATGCCTTGGCATATGCCGATGGTAATGAATTCCCAAAAGCTATTGCTCTTGAAGACCCAAGTACTACCACTATTGCTGGTGATATTTTGGCGACTGCCATTAGCAAGACCATTTTTGCTGCTGGTAACGATGATTTGCGTCCTGTAATGAGTGGTGTGTTCTTTCAGTTTTCAACAGAAGGCTTGACCTTTGTGGCCACCGATGCCCACAAATTGGTAAAATATACCCGTGAGGATGTAAAAGCCTCTCAAGTGGCGGAATTCATCATGCCTAAGAAACCTTTAAATCTTTTAAAAGGAATTTTAGCCACCAATGAAGATGCCGTAACTATAGAATACAACGATTCCAATGCCAAGTTCATTTTTGACAACTCAGAGTTGGTATGTCGTTTGATTGATGGAAAATATCCTAACTACGAAGCGGTAATTCCTAAAGAAAACCCAAATAAACTTTCTATAGACCGTACCCAGTTCTTAAACTCTGTACGTCGTGTGAGCATCTTCTCTAACAAGACGACTCACCAAATTAGATTGAAAATTGCTGGTGCAGAATTGAATATTTCTGCAGAAGATATCGATTACTCAAACAAAGCCGAAGAGCGTTTAACTTGTGATTACCAAGGAGACGATATGCAAATTGGTTTTAACTCCCGTTTCTTAACCGAAATGTTGAACAACCTAAACTCCGACGAGGTACAATTGGAAATGAGCTTGCCAAACAGAGCCGGTATTCTAACTCCAATTGATGGTTTGGACGAAGGAGAATTGATTACTATGTTGGTAATGCCAGTAATGCTTAATTCATAATTAACTGACCCAAAATAAGTGTTAAATAAAAAAGAGCTCACAATTTTAGTGAGCTCTTTTTGGTTTATCTCTTTATAAAAATAACTAACTAATAAAATTAAGAGATAAGGGATATTTAGGAACTTCTCCGTTACTTGCTTTTATGGCATTAATGATAGGAAATGCCAATGAAATCAATCCTACCACAATCAAGGTGACAATACCTAAACCTAATAGAAGAATTAAAGGAATACTTAATAGAGTGTACACAATGATACTCAATTGAAAATTCACAATTTCCTTTCCTTGTTGGTCCATAGAGTACACACGGTCCTTTTGGGTCAACCAAAGTACCAAAGGCACAATTAAGCCTCCAAAACCTGTTAGACATGTCAACAACTGGCTTAAATGCGTTACTACCAAAAGTTGTTTATCTTCTCTCATCGTTATTAATTAAATTGATTACACTTATTGGTAGGATAAATTTCAAAAACGTTACAAGGCAGATATAATTTTTTTATAAACTCTCATTGAAAACGAAAAAGGCCAATTCGCAAATCACGAATTGACCTTTTTCCATCTATATTAGTTTTTGTCTTACTTTAATGTAGAAGGACATACATAATTAGTTACCGGAATCTCAGCATTTTTAATAGCTGCAAATCCTCCAGCAACATCCACCAAATTGTGGATCCCACGGCTTTTTAAAATGGATGCTGCAATCACTGAACGGTATCCTCCGGCACAATGCACATAAAATGTTTTATCCTCTGGAAATTCAGCCAAATGATCATTTAAGAAATCTAATGGCGTAAAATGAGCATTCTCAACGTGTGATGCTGTAAACTCTCCATCTTTTCTAACATCAAAAATTGGCAAGTCTTCTTTTTCCATACGGGATTTCAATTCTTCCGCAGAAATTGACACCAAACTGTCTGTTTCTTTGCCTGCTTCCTCCCAAGCTTCAAAACCACCTTTCAAATAACCTAGGGTATTATCAAATCCAACTCTTGACAATCTAGTCACGGTCTCTTCTTCTCTTCCTTCTGGGCATACCAATAATATTGGTTGTTTGGTGTCTTTTATCAAAGCACCAACCCATGGTGCAAATCCTCCATTGATTCCTATAAAAATAGAACGCGGAATATGGCCTTTTACAAAATCACCTTGATCACGTACATCTAGTACGATAGCTCCTGTTTCATTGGCAGCTACTTCAAATTCATCTGGACTCAATGCTCTTGTGCCACGCTCTAGAACCTCATCGATATCTTCGTAACCTTCTTTATTCATTTTCACATTCAACGGGAAATATTGTGGAGGCGGCAACAATCCATCGGTTACTTCCTTAATGAATTCCTCTTTGGTCATGTCTGCTCTCAAAGCGTAATTCATTTTTTTCTGGTTACCAAGGGTATCTACCGTTTCCTTCATCATGTTCTTTCCACAAGCAGAACCAGCACCGTGTGCCGGATACACAATCACCTCATCTGCCAACGGCATGATCTTGGTACGCAAGCTATCATAAAGATATCCTGCCAAATCTTCTTGGGTCAATTCTTTTCCTTTTTGAGCCAAATCGGGACGCCCTACATCTCCTAAAAACAACGTATCTCCACTAAAAATAGCGTAGTCCTTTCCGTTTTCGTCTCTCAATAAATAGGTGGTGCTTTCCATAGTATGCCCTGGTGTATGCAGAGCAATAATGGTAACATTCCCCAATTTAAACTCCTGACCATCCTTAGCGATAATTGCATCAAAAGAAGGATTGGCATTTGGTCCGTATACAATTGGAGCTCCTGTTTGTTTGGACAAAGTAACGTGTCCACTAACGAAGTCTGCGTGAAAATGCGTTTCAAAAATATATTTTATGGTAGCATTATTATCTTTTGCTCTATCTATATAGGGTTGTACCTCCCTTAATGGATCAATAATAGCCACTTCGCCATTACTTTCAATGTAATAGGCTCCCTGCGCCAAACATCCTGTGTATATTTGTTCTATCTTCATAATAAATGATTTTCTTAATTATTCGCCTACAGCACTTTACAAAGTTACTATATGCTTCATTACCATTGAATAAATTCTTTAATTATAATGTATACTGCCATGATTAAAATAAACCAACCAAAGCTTTTTTTAAGTTTTGTATTGGATACATATTTTGAAAGGGAACCTCCAATCAAAATGCCGATTATGGTTAGTGCTGAAAATAATAGTAAAAATGTCCAATTGATGGTTTGCGTATGCAAGTCTCCCAAAAAACCTATTAAGGAGTTTATGGCAATGATCACCAAAGAGGTCCCTACTGCTTTTTTCATGGACAATCCAGCCCAAAGTACCAGTGCCGGCACATATAAAAAGCCTCCTCCAGCTCCTATCACACCTGTAATTCCTCCAATTACCATTCCTTGTACAAAGGTTTTATAATAGGGTTGCGGCTTATGGACTTCTTCTTTCTTTTCCTTCTTTTTAATCATGGAAGTTGCGGCCATAAACATAACCACTGCAAAAAAGACCATGATCAACATATCCTTTGAAAGCACATATCCTCCAATATTGAATATTTCATCAGGGATATATGGTACTAAATATCGCCTTGACATATACACCGCCAAAAACGAAGGGAATGAAAAGGCCAAACCGGTTTTGAAGTCTACTTGCTTTTTACGATGCTTTTGAACTACACCTACCAAAGAAGACGATCCTACTACAAATAAGGAATAAGCAGTTGCCACCACAGGACTATACCCTAAAAGGTATACTAATAAAGGCACCGTAAGTATGGAACCACCTCCTCCTATCAAACCTAAAACCACTCCAATCACCAGAGCCGCTACATAACCAATAATATCAATCAATGTCTTTAATTTTGGTGCAAAAGTAATTTACTTACCTTAATTTAAGGTAACATTGGTTACAGTCTATTATAGATCCAAGACTTTGATGCTGTTACGATGAAGTTTTATATGCCCTTC
The DNA here is from genome assembly GCF_030908385.1 of Mangrovimonas sp. YM274. NCBI lineage: Bacteria > Pseudomonadati > Bacteroidota > Flavobacteriia > Flavobacteriales > Flavobacteriaceae > Mangrovimonas > Mangrovimonas sp. YM274. The sequence goes on along the minus strand of NZ_CP133091.1, from coordinate 1,907,195 downwards.
CTTTTCCAAAGATTTCAGTAGTCTTGAAATAACTACTCTGGAAGTGTGCATATCATTAGCAATTTCTCTATGGGTAACATTAATAAGATCATCATGATTGGCCATAGCCTTGTCCTTAAGGTATTTTAACACCCGCTTGTCCATTTTTAAAAACGCAATGGCATCAATAGCTTCCAAAAGCTCAGTCATTCTTTCATTATAACTCTGTAAAATAAAATTTTGCCAACTTTTATACTTACTCATCCATTCTGCCATTTTTTGAACAGGAATCATGATTAACTGCGTATCTGTTTCGGCTACAGCCCTAATTTCACTTTTCTTTTGTTCCATACAGCAGGACAGCGTCATCGCACAGGTATCCCCTCTTTCAATAAAATACAAAATAAGTTCATCACCTTCCTTGTCCTCTCTCAGAATTTTAATGGCTCCAGAAATCAGCAAGGGCATGTACTTTATATACTCGCCTATTTCAATTAAAATGTCTCCTTCCTTGACCTCTCTAAAACTTCCAAATTGTTGAATTTCCTCAAGTAACTCATCCTCAAAAAGGTATCCGTAATACTGTTGTAACGCGTCCATCATAAATGTGTATTCTAAGTGGTGTTAAAGATAAGATTATAAAACTAATGTACCACACCCCTATTTTCACAAATGCCTATAAGAAACATATCATATTGAATGCCAAAATGAAACAGCTTTAACAGGAATAAAAATACATGTAGAAGGAGAAAAATTTGAGGAATATTCGTTATATTCACCAAGAAATAACGCTAGTGAAATCATGATATCCGTATCCGAAGCTTTAAACATATTAAACGGCATCAATATTCCGCATAAATCAGAAATATGCCCTTTGGATAATGCCTTGGGAAAAGTACTGTTTGAAGACATTTTTTCTCCTATTGATATGCCTCCGTTTCGTCAATCGGCCATGGATGGCTATGCCATAAAATGGAGTAACGCCAAAAGCTATACGCTAATTAATGAATCGAAAGCCGGCGACACGCTTAACCATTCTTTGAATGACGGCGAGGCAGTACGCATTTTTACGGGCGCTTTGGTCCCTGATGCTGCCGACACCATTGTGATACAGGAGCACGTTACAAAGAACAGTGATATCATCACGATTGATAAACTTCCTGAAAAAACAGCCAACATTAGACGAACTGGCGAACAGATAAAAAAAGGTAATCTCGCCCTAGAAAAAGGAACTTGCCTTAATGAAGCCGCTATAGGTTATTTAGCAAGTTTGGGCATTCATGAAGTAAAAGTTTACACCTCTCCAAAGGTTGCCATTGTGGTAACAGGAAATGAACTACGTGCACCCGGCACTATGCTTAAGCCAGGAGAAATTTACGAAAGTAACGCCGCCATGCTATCGGCTGCTTTGAGAAAAATTGGCATTACCAATATAACAAAATATAAAGTAGAAGATACTTTTGAAACTACTGTCGCAACTATTTCCAAAGCCATTGCTGCTTCAGATGTAGTATTTGTCTCAGGAGGAATTTCTGTGGGCGATTATGATTTTGTAAGGGAGGCATTGCTTAAAAACAATGTTGAAGAAGTATTTTATAAAATCAATCAAAAACCTGGAAAACCCTTGTGGTTTGGACAGAACAAAGACACCTATGTTTTTGCCCTGCCTGGCAATCCGGCATCCGCTTTAACCTGTTTTTATGTCTATGCGCTTCCTCTACTAAAAAAGTATATGGGATTTGAAAATAGCGAATTGCAACGCATACAAGCTAAGAGCAAACACAATATTAAAAATCCCTCGGGAAAAACACTGTTTTTAAAAGCGCATTTTGAAAATGACACTGTAGAAGTTTTGCGGGGTCAAAGTTCTTCTATGATGCATACGTTTGCACTAAGTAATGCATTGGTGTGCATCCCTGAACATATTTCAGAAGTTTCCAAAGGTGACATTATTGAATGTATCAAATTGAATGAACAATGAACATTAAAAGTAGGGTTTGGATTGAGAATGACGGCAAAACCTTTTTAGGTTTCGGACGTATTTTACTGCTTAAAAAAGTGGAGGAAACCTCCTCTATCAATGCGGCAGCCAAGGCCATGAATATGTCTTATAAAAAAGCCTGGAAGCTAATGAACGACATGAACGATATTTCTAAGGAGCCCATTCTTATCAAAAATATTGGAGGTAAAAATGGTGGAGGCACAACCCTTACCCCTTACGGAAAAGCCTTGATAGAACAATTCGAAACCATCAATAACAACTGTATGGCCTATTTGGAAGCGGAATTTAAAAAATTGGAACTATGAGCACGCTAAGCACAGAAGCATTTATCATTTTCTCCCTAATATTAGTGGTGATAGCTTTTTTGTATGCCAGTGTTGGTCACGGTGGTGCCAGTGGTTATTTGGCCTTAATGGCCCTGTTTTCATTCCCTATTGCCTTTATGAAGCCCACAGCCCTTTTACTAAACATTTTTGTGTCTGGCATTTCCTTTTGGTTTTTCAAAAAGAATAAACACTTTAGGTGGCAACTGTTCTACCCTTTCGCCATCACATCTATTCCGGCCGCATTTTTGGGAGGCTATTTAAGTATTAACCCAACCTTATACAAACAAGTATTAGGAGTGTTTCTAGCCATTGCCATCATGAGAATTCTAGGAGTATTCGGAAAGGAACAAAACGTTCAAAAGCCTATTAAGCTTCCGTTGGCATTGGCCATTGGTTTTGGAATAGGACTATTTTCCGGAATGATTGGTATTGGCGGCGGGATTATCCTTAGCCCTGTCATCATTCTATTGGCATGGGGAAACATGAAAGAAGCTGCGGCTGTTTCGGCACTGTTTATTTTTGTGAATTCCATTTCAGGGATTTTAGGTTTCACCTATAACCAGAATACCATTCCTATGGAATCTTTTGTATTTATTCCCATCGCTTTAATTGGTGGGACCTTAGGCGCGCTCTACGGAAGTAGAATTTCTACCAATGTACAATTGAAATATATTTTATCGATTGTCTTACTGATTGCTTCCATTAAATTAATGACCTTATGAGTTTTGCGTCCAACATAACGGCTTATATTTTGTGCGGTGGCGCCAGCAAGCGTATGCAGGAGGAAAAGGGCTTGGTACTTTATAAGGGGCAACCATTCGTTAAACATGTCATCGATGCCGTGCATCCTATTACTTCCTATATCTATTTGGTGACTTCCAATGAAGCCTATTGTCAATTTGGATTGGAATTGCTCCCCGACATTTATAGTAACAAAGGCCCTGTTGGAGGTATTTACACAGCTTTGAAGCATGCTTCAACAGCAAACAATCTTATCTTGAGTTGCGACATTCCAGAACTGTCTACAGAGGTCGTTTCAAAATACATCATAGCAAATCTTTCTGAAGCCGATGTAACCTATGTTAGCAACGGAACGGATAATTTTCCGCTTATTGCAGCTTATTCCAAAACATGTTTACCAATTTTTGAAAAAGCCTTAGTGCAAGACAATTTGAAATTGCGAAACACAATCGAACAATTGAATTGTAATCGGGTTATTGTTGAAGAGGAAGACCAATTGGCGCTAAGAAACATCAATACAAAAGAAGAATTACAAACTTTAATCAATGAAACCCAAGATACCTTAGGGAACTAAATTGCAAATTATGGAAACAAACGAATTATATCCCATTTTTGTAAAAGTACACCAACTCAATGTGCTTATTGTTGGCGGTGGCAATGTTGGTCTGGAAAAGTTATCATTTCTATTGAAATCCAGCCCCCGTGCCAATGTAGAAGTGGTTTCTATAACTTTCCATGAAGAGTTGGTTGCATTGGCCAGTAAACACTCTAGTGTAAAGCTTACTCAAAAAGCTTATGACATTTCAGATTTAGACAATAGGCATTTGGTAATTGGCTGTACCGATAATCTTGAAGTCAACTTACAGATAAACAAAGATGCCAAAAGCAAACAGCTTTTGGTTAACATTGCCGACACCCCAGATCAATGCGATTTTTACCTAGGTGGAATCGTGTCCAAAGGCAATGTGAAAATTGCCATTTCCACTAACGGAAAGTCCCCAACTACTGCCAAGCGTATCAGGCAGTTTTTGGAAGATGTCATTCCTGAGGACATCAACCAATTGGTTAACAACCTTAACGCCTACAGAAAAACCATTAAAGGCGACTTTGAAGAAAAAGTGAAACAAATGAACCAAATCACCAGTGGTTTGGTCAATAAAAAAGAATAATATGGCTGTTATAAAATATTTTGGTGCTGTCGCTGAAATTACGCAGTGTACAGAAGAACATATAGAAGTGAAGAATGAAACATTAAGTGACATCCTTGAACACTTATTTAAGAAATATGAACTTCAGCAATTGCCAATCCATATTGCTTTAAATACCAATTTAGTGAGCATTGAAGCCGAAACGGTAATAGCAAATACCGATGAAATAGCTTTATTACCACCATTTGCAGGAGGATAATTATGAATAGATACAGCAGACAAATTAATTTGCCTCAAGTGGGCATTTCTGGGCAGCAAAAACTTACCGATGCCAAAATATTGGTTGTAGGGGCTGGTGGTTTGGGCTGTGCTGTATTGCCATATCTAACTTCGGCTGGAATTGGTACCATCGGTATTATTGATGGCGACACTGTTGATGAAACCAACTTACATCGCCAAACACTTTACGCTGAGGAGGACATCAACCTTAACAAAGCAAAAACTGCAGCAGAGCATTTAAAAAAGAACAATTCAACGGTATCTATTGAAACCTATGATGCATTTTTAAATGGCAAAAATGCTTTGGACATCATTCCTAAATATGATTTGGTAATTGACGCTTCGGACAATCTTGCTACTCGCTATCTCATCAACGATGTCTGTGTGTTGTTAGACAAGCCGTTTATCCACGGCTCGGTTCATCAATTTGAAGGACAGGTCACGGTATGTAATTATCACAATGGCCCTACGTATCGCTGTTTGTTTCCCGAAGCCAACGGCAATGTTCAAAATTGTGAAGAAGCAGGTGTTTTAGGAACTACTGTTGGCCTCATAGGAATGATGCAAGCCAATGAAGCCATGAAGCTGATTTTAGGTATTGGCGAACTGTTATCAGGAAAACTATTGGTGTATAATGCCTTGACCTCGTCACAACACATCTTTTCTTTTTCTAAAAAGCAGGAGCCAGTTATTGACAAGACATTTTATACGGCCCAATATTTAAACACTGCTGTAAGGAATCAATCCATCACTGAAGCACTTCAAAATGATATAACCCTTATTGACGTAAGGGAACTAGGAGAATTACCTTCTGTAGAACATCCAAATGTGCTCAAGCTTCCGCTTTCTACATTGGCATTAAATCTAGACAGTTTAAATCCTGAAAACACCTATGCTGTTTTCTGTCAAAGCGGGGTAAGAAGCAAGCAAGCAGCTAACATTTTAAAGCAACAACAATTCAAATCCATTATATGTATCACCGATGGCGCCGAAGCCATTTCAAAACTATTGAAAAATGAAAAAAGTATTCATTGACGGTCCTATTTCTCCGGAATTCATTTCAGAATCCATTCGAAAGCACCAAACAAAAACCGATATTGGCGCCCACAATATCTTTTTAGGGCAGGTTCGTGCCGATGTGGTGAACAATAAAACCGTAGCCGCCATCGACTTTACCTGTTACGAAGCCATGGCCAATGAAATTCTTGCTGATATTAGGGAAAAAGCATTTAAAACCTTCAACCTTACCTGTATGCATATTTACCATAGTTTGGGCACTGTAAAGGCTGGAGAAATTTGCTTTTTTGTGTTCGTTTCGGCTAAACACAGTTCGGAAGTCTATGAAGCCACCCAATACTTAGTGGATATTGTAAAGAAAAAAGTGCCTCTGTTTGGAAAGGAGATTTTTGAAGACGAAACCCATCAATGGAAAACCAATAAATAAACCATGGTAGACATTACCCATAAAATAAAAACTTTAAGAGTTGCCACAGCCCAAGCTGTAGTTAAAGTAAGTAAACAAGACACCATAGACGCCATCAAAAACAATATGGTGCCGAAAGGAAACGTGTTTGAAATGTCCAAAACTGCGGGACTGTTTGCCGTAAAGAACACGCATAACATTATACCTGATTGCCACCCCTTGCCTATTGAGTTTACTTCTGTTGAATTTGAGATTGAGGATCTTGACATCAAAATTGACGTTACCATAAAAACCATTTATAAAACAGGGGTTGAAGTCGAAGCTATGCACGGCGCTTCGGTGGTGGCCTTGACACTTTATGACATGTTAAAGCCTATCGACAAACAGATTGAAATTGGCACGATTAAACTGTTGGACAAAAAAGGAGGCAAAAGCAGTTTCAACAACAAACATAGATCACAACTCAAAGCTTGTGTTTTTGTGTGTTCCGATACTATTTCGGCAGGCTTAAAAGAAGACAGAGCCGGAAAAGCCATCATTGAGAAACTCGAACAAAATGATGTGGCCATTTCCAAATACGAAGTGATTCCTGACGAGATTGATATTATAAGAGAAAAAACAATCACTAATTCCGAAAACCATAATCTCATCATTTTTACTGGAGGTACAGGATTATCATTTAGGGATGTTACTCCAGAAGCATTGGAACCTATTTTGGAGCGACGTATTCCTGGTATTGAAGAGGCCATCCGCAGTTATGGGCAAGAGCGCACGCCTTACTCCATGTTATCACGAAGTGTTGCAGGAACACTAGGGGATTGTTTGGTTTTGGCCTTACCAGGATCTACCAATGGCGCTAAAGAATCTATGGATGCCGTGTTCCCTCACCTTCTCCATATTTTCAAAATTTTAAAAGGACAGCAACACGAATAGATGCAAAAAAACGATTCCATATTGACCGATAGTTTTGGTCGAAAGCACAACTATCTCCGCATTTCATTGACTGAAAAGTGCAATCTACGCTGTACTTATTGTATGCCAGCCAATGGCGTTCCATTGACTCCCAAAAGCCATTTAATGACGGCCGATGAAGTTTTTGATATCGCTAAAATATTTGTAGAAAATGGCGTGACCAAAATACGGCTTACAGGTGGTGAACCCTTGGTAAGAAAGGACTTTACAGATATCTTAAAACGTCTTTCAACATTACCTGCAAAACTGTCTATTACTACCAATGCCGTACTTTTGGACCGGTTTGTTGAAGACTTTAAAACTAATGGGCTTCAGGATATCAACATTAGTTTGGACACGCTCAATCCGGAGAAATTCAAACTGATTACCCGAAGAAATGAATTTCAAAAGACTTATCAGAATATCTTGCTTGCCTTGGAAAAAGGTTTCAACGTGAAAATAAATGTAGTCTTGATGAAAGATTTCAATGATGACGAAATATTGGATTTAATTGGTTTAACCAAAGACCTTCCTATCTCTTTAAGGTTTATTGAGTTTATGCCTTTTGATGGCAATAATTGGAATAAAGACAAATTGGTTTCCCAAGAAGAAATTCTTACTCAAGTGTATGAGCATTTTGGAACTTCAAAAGTTGCAACATTGGAAAACGAGGACAATTTCACTTCAAGAAATTATAAAATCAAAGGATTTAAGGGGCAGTTTGGAATCATTAGCACTGTTACCAATCCTTTTTGCGATAGTTGTAACCGTGTTAGATTAACTGCCGACGGAAAGCTTAAAAATTGCTTGTTTTCAAACAATGAAACGAATTTGCTCACATCCCTTAGAAATAACGAATCTATTGAACCTTTAATTCAATTGGCACTTTTTAAAAAGAAAGCTACTAGAGCCGGCCTAACCACTTTTGAAGCATTCAACAATACCGAACTCCACAACAACCGAAGCATGATTACCATTGGGGGTTAATTTCCCAAAAATCTTCTATTTTCTATTGAAAAACAATCTAGAAATTGGAATCAGCATTAAACCGGAAAATACGAAGACAAAAAAGGCATATCGCAATCCAAAAGCATGAGCCAAATACCCCACCATTGGAGGACCTATCAACATACCGAGGGTTCCATAGGTAGAAATTATGGAAATAGCCATTCCTGCCGAATACTTTTGGGAAGTTCCAGCCAAACTGAAGGCCATTGGGAATACGGAAGCCGTACCAAAACCAACTAAACAGAATCCAAACAAAGCTGGCCAAAAGTAAGGCCAAATAATCGAAATCAAAATTCCAATCGCGACACTAACGGCACTAATTGCAAAGGTTTTTGGCATCCCTAACAATTCCACCAAACGATCTGAAAAGAAGCGGGACATAGCCATAAATGTCATGAAGGTTAAATATCCGTAAGTAAATACCTCAGCTTCCACAACTTCCTTAAAATATACACCACTCCAATCGAACATACCTCCTTCACACAAGGCGGCAAAAAACACCAAAAGCCCTAGATAGAGGATAAAGGCATCAGGCTTACCTAAAATTAATTTATTACCTGTCGGGGCCTTATCGTTAGTTAAGGTAAAAAAATAAGCTACAATAGAACACACCAAGGTAATTATAGAAACAATCATTAAATGTACCGACATTCCAACATCCAATTTCACCATCAAAGTTGAAAATCCAACCCCAACCAAACCTCCTGTACTCCATAATCCATGAAAAGAACCTACAATGCGTTTTTCGTATTTCTTTTGTAATGTTATAGACTGTGTATTCATGGATATATTTATGATTCGCATAAAAAATGAAAACACACAAATACTTACAACTAATAAAAAAGGAGTTGTTACAAAACCTATAGCCATCAGCGCCAAGGCAAAACATACAAATGCTACAACCAAAGGCCCGCGACTGTTATACTTGGAAATTAACCAACCAGAAACCGGTAAACCAATAATTGAACTTATAGGCATTGCCAATAAAATTGTCCCTAATTCAGCTTCATTAAAATTGAAATATGTTTTGATACTAGGGATCCTGGATGCCCAAGTAGCAAAGGTTAAACCTGAAAAAAAGAAATAGGTATTTAACGCGAGACGTTGTTTAACTCTTTCCTGCATCATAGAACTTTATAAAACAATTTACATTGAATTAAGCTCACAAAATTACATTAAATCCAAACAGCCAAACCACTCTCATATCGTAAAATTAAAAAATTATAATATCCATATTTTAAACAGTTTTTAATGATAATACCATAGTTTAATCTATAATTTCTTAGGTATTTTGAATTAACCAATTCATTCCAAATATTTCCTCAATAAAACACTATTAAACAACCCGTTACAAATAGGATGATTGATACAATAATAAATAGTTGTCCCATATACAGAAAAGTATTACATTAGACTCCAAAATACCAGATACAACCAACCACTTAAAAATGCTTTATACCTTACCCAACCCTATCAAAAACAAGTTAGGCCTATTCTTTATTCTTACTTTTTTATGGAATGCCATTAGTTACTCCCAAATAGAATTTGAAAAAGGATATTTTATTGATGATGCTGGAACTAAAACTGAATGTCTGATAAAAAATTCCGAATGGAAATACAACCCAACCGATTTTAAATATAAGCCTACAGAAACTTCCACTATTAAAACAGGTAAAATAAATTCAATTAAAGAATTTGGAATTTATAACAAAGTTAAGTTTATAAAAACCGTAGTTGATATTGACACTTCTCCGGTAGATATCCAAAATTTAGATACCAAAAGAGAACCAAACTTTCAAAAACAAGAACTTTTCTTGAAGGTCTTACTAGAAGGAAAAGCCACTTTGTATTTACATGTCGAAGGTTTATACAGGAGATATTTTTTTAATATAGACCAAGAGCCAATCGCGCAACTAATCCATAAAGAATTTAGAGTTAGTAGCAACAAAATAAATGAAAACAATCAGTTTAGACAACAATTATGGAATTCTTTAAAATGTGAAAGTCTAAATTTCAACACTTTTAAAAGTCTAAACTACCACAAAAGTGATTTAATCAAACTTTTTACAGATTACAATCATTGTCACAATTCGGACAGTAAAATTTATAAGGATAAAAAGAAAATTGATTTTTTTAATCTTTCACTGCGACCACGAATTAATATGTCCTCATTAAGTATTGAAAGTAAAAATTCTGGTTACAGAAATGTTGAGTTTGACACAAAATTAAGCTTCGGTTTTGGCCTTGAAGCAGAATTTGTTTTACCATTTAACAAAAATAAATGGGCAATTATTGTTGAACCCACATATCAATATTTTAAAACCGATCAAACATCTGAAACATCTGAAGCTACTGGTTTTGCTTACGGTCATGTAGTTACTACTGTTGATTATGCAACGTTAGAATTACCACTAGGAATTAGACATTACTTTTTTCTTAATAAAAATTCTAAAATTTTTATTAATGGAGCTTTCGTTTTTGATCTTGGCATAAATAAATCCTCCATTGATTACAAGATTAACGATACCGATTTAAAACATTTGGATATTAATACCTATATGAATATGGCCTTTGGAGCCGGCTACAAATTAATGGATAAATTTAGTTTAGAAATACGGTATTTTACCAAAAGAGAAATCTTAGCTCATTATTCGTTTTGGAGTTCTGAATACCAAAACATATCCTTCATATTTGGTATTTCCATTTTATAAAAACTATTGATACACTACAAAATTCTAATTTGTTTTTAAACCATTTTAAATCAACAGGAAAAAACTTATTATTTAATTTAAAGTACAGTAGGCGATTTTTAGGTATATTGAGGTACAAATAATTAGATCATTTACATCTATTTACCTCGATTCTATAAAAAATCACAGTAAAAATAGAATCCACAACTTAGATTCCCTTAGAGGCTTCTTGGCCATTATGGTGGTTATTAACCATATCGCCATGCTTTCCCAATCATTAAGTTTGCCAAACCTTTCTGAATTTGCTTTTTCTCAACGTGGTCCACAAGCCGTATTTGTATTTTTCACTTTAAGCGGATACCTCATAATAGGGTTACTATTTGATGAAAGGAGCAAGACCGGCTCCATAAACATAAAAATTTTTTATATCCGACGTATACTAAGACTATATCCCGTTTATTATACCGTTCTTTTTATAGGGTTGAGTTATTACCATATTATTCTACCCTCCCTTCATATTCCTTTTAAAATCAACTACAATATTTGGCAAGCCCTGATTTGGAATGTTGGATTTATGCCTAACGTTTTTACAGTACTTTACAATCCTGGTTCTATACTTGGTGTTTTATGGTCCATTGGTGTTGAAGAGCAATTTTACTTATTAGTAGCCCCACTACTGTTTCTTATTCCCTTAAAAAAATATACCAAATATCTCTTTTTGTTTTCCATTGCTTACTTTTTGATTTTCCACTCTAACATCTTGCCTTTTCTGAGCCAGTTCAGCATGTTGTTTTTCTATATGTCAACCGGAGGCCTTATAGCTCTATTACAAAGAAAAGGCTACAAACTCCATAGCAATCATCCTTTGGTTAATACTCTTGTCTATTTAGTTTTTGCTCTATATTTTACAACCAACCTTTTTAATTTTTCAAATGATGTATTCAAAGATGTATTTGAACTCTTTCTTTTTAATCTTCTTATAATCAATTTAGCCAAGGCCAAACTTTTCAAAATCACCTCACCATTTCTTAATTACCTTGGAAAAATTTCCTATGGTATCTACATGTACCATATGTTTGTGGTCCACTTCGTCCTTTTTGTTATAATTCAAACGAAAAAAGTCATACAACTTCCCTCTTCACTCATCGTTTTAATCTTATACGTTCTATCAATTTTAGGAACTTTTGTCCTATCTCATTTGTCCTATCAATATTTTGAACTTAGATTCTTAAAACTAAAAAAACACTTTCGCTCCAATGCAAGACTAATCCGCTAATAAAAATCATACAAATTCATTTAATCAACCATTTTAATCTTATGAGATTTTCTTATCTTGTAAATATATGTGTAACCTTATTTTATTTCACTAAAAAATTGAATTATGCGTCCAATATATGTATTCTTAACCTATCTACTCATTACTGCGACCGCCTGCAACAATGAAAAAAAAGAAAAATCCATGGATAAAGAGCCAATTTCAGCAACATCAAATTCTTCGCCATCAAAAGAATTAGAAGGTACTTGGGAAGCCAATTATATTATGGGAGCGCCAAAAGATTTTAGTGAAATCTACCCACATGGAGCGCCAAAGATTACTTTCAATTTAGAAAAATCAACAACAAGCGGCAATACTGGCTGTAATAATTTTAGTGCACCGCTCACTATAAACGGTAACTCTATTCATTTTAATGAAGCCATGGCTCTTACCCGAAAAATGTGTCCTGATATGACAGGAGAAACACTTTTTCTTGATACCTTAAAAAAAGTGAGTACTTTTTCAATTAGTGAACAAGGGCAAACCTTAAACCTTATTATTGGTGACATTGGCGCCATGAGATTCCATAAAAAGTGACAACACACCTCAACCTCTATTTAACACTTAAAAATCAAATAGTTACAATATTACATTCAAAAAATTACTTATATTAGCTTTGTAAAGAAACACTTCTTTTTTTACCATGGACCTTACAGAAAACATGCTTCAATAGATTGTTTTTTGTAACTATGTTTAATTCCAATTTATACGGCTTGTAACTCCAATGCTAATAAAAATCTTGTACATAACTTTAATTGGACTGCTTTTTTGTGGTCATATAAATGCACAAGAGCATTCAGAAGCAACAGATAGCCTTCAGTTAGTCATAAAGCCCTACGGAAGCTTTAGAGGTCATATGGCAGGGTTTCAAAAGGAATTGGAATTTCAAGAAAATGGTTCAAGAATTGGCTTAACTATTGACATCAAAGTTAAACATGTTACCTTCTTCATGGGGAGTGAACTACAGCTTAAAATGTTTAAAGGCAATTTAGACTTTAATGCGGATGCCAATTTATCAAGTGGTTTTTTAATAGCGGAAACCTCACAGTCTCAACAAGTCTTTGGTAGTCGTTTGGGATATTTAGGATTTGACTTGAAAAAATATGGCAAACTAACTTTTGGAAAACAATGGAGTGTGTATTATGATGTTACAGGACTTACAGATTACTTTAATGTTTTTGGTGGACACGGAACGCCAACCTACTATGCAGGAACCGATGGAGGAACTATGGGAACCGGTCGTGCCGACCAAGCCTTTGTTTACAGAAATTCTTTTGGCCCCTTTTCTTTAGGCCTTCAAATGCAGGCTAGATCCGCCACAAACGATAAGTTTTTTGACAGCTATGGCGGCTCGTTAAGAGTTCGATTTTTAAAACACTTTATAGTTGGAGCCGCCTATAACAAAGCCTATTTAAATCAAGACCTCATTGATAGTGGTTTGATTTTTGGTTTAAACAATCAACCTGAATATTATGCCTTTGGAGCCCAATTTAAAAACAAAAACTTAGAGTTAGCAGCCGTATATTCAAGTCAATCTAATGGTGATTTAACACATGGAACTATTATTGATGAGAACTCAGAAGTTATTAGCCCCTCTGTGATATTCAACGCAACAGGATTTGAATTTTTCGGAAGGTATCGTCATCATAAATTTGTTTTTATTGGAGGCTATAACCGTTATGAACCTGAAACCGAAAACATCACCGCTCCAGATGGCCAAAAGCCAATAAGCAGTGGGTTTAAAACAGAAGACTTTATTCTTGGTCTAGAATACCGTCCATTGAATAGAGCTTATTTCTATTCTGAATATCGCATTTCTAATGGAAAAACCTCCTTAGGGGTTGAGCAGTTTAATGTTTTTACAATTGGGATTAGAATTAACATCGAAAAAACGTATCGAACAAAAATCAAGAAGCTCATTTAAACTAACTTATTCGCCATTAGTCCCTTCACTACTCTCCGTTATTTTTCCATCATAGCTAATTCGGTTTCTATTACTACTACCAACGGATAGAATGGCATTTCCATTACCGTAAACCGTAAGAATCATATTAAAATTTTCAGAAGTGTTTTTTACTGAAAAACTGATAACTATCCTTCGCTTTTTTTCATCAACCTTCTTAGTCTCATTATACATATTACCTTTTACAACCACTCCTCCACTAGAGCTAGACCCATAACCTGCCACTTGGGCCACTCCAAAATAGGGTAAATCAGCATCAATCTTTCCATGGTCAAATCTCAAAAAGTTGGGATTACCTATTAAATTAATACGACGTCCCTTTTGCGTTGTTGCCCAATCAGCCGAAAAAGTAAACACCTCTCCTTCCACTAAGGTTTTTGTTTTTAAAAATGCCTCCCGCTCTTGTTCTCGCTTTAAGGCTTTTTTTTCGGATTTGGTTTGAGCCTCTAAGGGCACGCTCACACACAACAACACCATACAAATAATTAGCTTTCTCATAGTATTTTGTTTTGAAGTGATTCTTCTTTATTCAATACAATTAGACCCAGTATCTTTATTAATTTTTTCGGGTAGCAAATCTTAAAAACAAATACCCCAATAGCCCCGCAATAACAGAGCCAGATAAAATTCCCAACTTAGAAAGTTCTATAAAACTCTCATTTTCTTCAAAAGCCAAATTTGCAATAAAAATGGCCATTGTAAACCCCACACCTGCCAAAAAGCTTACCCCTATGATATGTTTAAACTTTAACCCCTTAGGTAATGCGGCAATTCCTAATTTCACTCCCAGATATGAAAACAAAATCACTCCTATACTTTTACCTACCACCAATGCAATAGCCAAATTGATAGGCAAACTCATATCCCCTTCACTTCCTATATCTAAAGAAATACCCGAATTGGCAAAAGCAAATATTGGAATGATAAAATAAGCAACCCAACCATGGAAATGATGCTCCAAATGTTGAAGAGGTGATTGCACATTGGCAATCCAATCCTGCATACCATCAATCAAATAGATTTGTCTTTTGGATAACATAGGCTTCTCCTTGATTGTAACTCGGTGCAATTTATTTGTAATATCGTCCAGTCCCTCCAAACTATCCATTAAAGGTGTTGCTTTTCTTATAGGAATAATTAATGCCACCAACACTCCTGCGATAGTAGGATGGATCCCCGACTTTAAAAACAAAAACCAAACTATGGTACCTAAAGAGAAATATATATACTTATTATAATACCTTCTATAGCTTAAAACCACCAAAAACAACAAAATTACCAAAGCATAACCTATCAAGCCCCAGTCAATATGGCTACTATAAAAAATAGCAATAGCCAAGACTGCTACCAAATCATCTACAATAGCAAAAGCCGTTAAAAATATTTTAAGGGATAAGGGTACCCTATCCCCCAACAACTGTAAAATAGCTAAGGAAAAGGCAATATCTGTTGCCATTGGGATTCCCCAACCATCAATAGTACTTGGGTCATTATTTAGAAAAAAAAACAAAGAAATTGGAATAAAAACTCCACCCAAAGCGGCAAAAATGGGCAACGAAGCCTTTTTAAAACCGTTCAGTTCCCCCAATAGAATTTCCCTTTTAATTTCCAATCCTATTAAAAAGAAAAAAATGGCCATCAAGCCATCATTTACCCACAGTAATAGGGGTTTTGTTAGTTCAAAATTTCCAAATTCAAATCCCACATCATGGGTCCAAATTCTGTGATAGGAGGCTGCATAAGGTGAATTGGCCCAAATTAAAGCCGTAATAGTAGCTAAAAACAACAGAAGTCCACTTAAGCTTTCAATTTTCACAAACCTAGCAATAGGAGCCATAACTGTTTTTCTTAACTTCTGGGCCATATTTAAATATTTTTATCTAAGGTATAAAAATACTTTGACCCTCAACAAGATACGACGTTCAAATTATGAATACAAACCAATATCAAAACCTATTTTACAGAAGGAAAACAATTGCATTTAATCCAAAACATTAAAACCTAACGTTATGATAACACAAAAAGTCCCGACCAAAATGGTCGGGACTTTTTGTTATCCTTAAAAACTATTACTAGCGTTTTAACCCTTTAACCACGTACAACATACTACCCTCATTAGAAGTAGTCATAGGATTGGCATTAGGATCTGTAAAACTTGGATCTACCCACCCATGGTTTTGAGTAATCAATAGAAAGGTCTTATCAACTCCCACAACATCCGAAATATCAATCATCCCTGTAATCTCCCACGCATTGCTTGTTGTACCATAACCTAAGGCTTCTGCCTCTATTTGGTTACATTCCAACACTGTTTTCAGCTGGTGAGAATTCAAACTATACTCATACAAAGAAGCAAAATGCTGCTTGTCGGCAGAATCCCAATACCCATTTGGATCTTCTTGGATATAGATATAATTTTCAGTCACAACAATATTATCTGGACTGTGGAATCTTTTAGCTTCTCCATCAACAATGTCTCCATCCAAAATACAGGTAATAGTTCCTGCTTGTGTTGGATCCTCTGGGTTTAACGTTACTTTATAAACACGACCATAAATTGATCCCTTCCCCACTAGATCATTCTTTTTTCTTCCAGTAACACAAAAATAGATTTCTCTATTGTTTTCGGCAGATCCCTTTCTCCAATCGATATCCTCCAATCTAGAGAATCCCATAACACCTTTAGCCTTGCATTCGGCATCTAAAAGGTCTATTTCAGTCTCTTCTAACTGTACAAACTCCATTGGGTAGGATTGTCCTTGCTCCATATCCATTTCAAATTCCACACTAGGATCGGTCACTTTCAATCCGTATAGGTTTCCATTGTCCAAATCTCCCATATTACCAACATACATTCCTAATTGACCTGAAGGCACAACGTTGTCTGAGTGGTCATCTCCAATAAACACGACCGTTTTGCCTGGATAGGCATCCTTACCAATAGCCACTGCATTTTCAGTAGACCATTGTCCCATTGCAGGCAACATAGTAGCAACAGAAGCATCATTCGCATCTTTATAAGGATTAGTTACAAACACCCCTTTGGAAGCGCCTCCCCACTCACCACCAGAAAGGTAAAGCGGCCCAAAGCCATGTTCTTCTGGGGTAATCAATGAGCCGGAGCACTGGGCCGTAGAAGCTGTCGCTGCAGCATTCAAAATATACTCACCATGAACAGGTTTAAAGTTTTCGTTCAAGGTAATTCTTGCAATAGAATAGTCTGCCTCAATGTTATTGATTAAAGTATAGGTCCCGTCATCATTTTTCAACAAACCGGCACCATCTGCCATCGACCCATAAACGAACTCCGGAGAGTTTTCAAGCACATCCTCAGAAGATAAAATAGGATATACTTCAATGTTTTTAAATTTTGGCTTTACCTCTAGTAATGAAGGTGTCCTTGAATAACTTTGAAATTGAATGGTTCCAGGCTTTTTTGCTGCAGATGCCAACTCCACATTTTGAACTGGTTCTTCTTGCGTCACTTCATTGTCACAAGACAACAATGAACATGCTGCCAATGACGTTAAAAAGAAAATTTTTTTCATTTTTTTTAGTTTTTGAATGGATTAATGTTTGGATAAAAATATTTCAACAAATCCTCCTTTCGGTTAACTAAAAATTGGTATTAAATGAAAAAATTGTTTCGTTAATGTTATCTATGTAAATTTTAGTAAACTGTTTAAAGTGGTTCCAAATAAACTACTCAAAATCAAAACTAAACCAAATTATAAGAAGAAAACACACTCCTGGGACCATTAAAATCCAAATCCAAGTCCGAAGGTAACCCGAGGGCCTTCAACAGAACCAAATACTCCCAGATTAGCGGTCAACAAATCCGCCCCGTTTACAAACAAACCTCCTCCATAGGAATTGTGCCATCTATCGGAATCTTCTTGAGACCACCAAACCCGGCCGTAATCAAAACTACCATACATTCCTATTTTAATGGGAACCAAAGCTGTTTTTAAACTACTAAAACTATACCGAACATCTGTATTTTGATAAAATGCGGTTTTTCCTGTAAAGCGCTGGTTTCGGAATCCCCTCAAACCATCTAATCCCCCTATTGCCGCAGCTTGATAAAACTCGAAATCATCCCCCATGTTTACATGACCTTTTAAGGTTGTTGCCAACACCAATTTACCTGAGTGATTCAATTTATGCGCTATACCCAGTTTAGAAATAAGATAGCCATAATCCGTTCCTTTTGTATCTAAATTCTGCGTATATCCCAAATCCAAATTAAACAATAGTCCCATCGTTGGATAAGCTCTATTATCATAATTAACAAAATGATATCGGGCATTAAGCCCTCCAAACTGGACTTCATCAAAAACATATTCGGGCAATACTCCTGTTTCATTAGATACAAACCTGTTAGCTGTGTCGTGCACTTCAATAGATTCATATCCTATAGCTAGACTAATTTCACTTCCGCGTTTGGAATTCCAGACCAGCGCAGGTGCTACTAAAAAAGATCGGACCTTTACCCGGTTATAGTTCAAACCATAATCATCATCATAATTTGACGTTTCATTGCCATATCCAAAGAAATTCAATGTATAATTGGGACTTTGAAACCCTGCATTTAAACGCAAATTAAAACCTCCCACAACATTCGCAACCTCTCCCCTATACAACAACTCATACCCATCTGTAGCAAAATAATAAGCCGCACGAAATTTATGCTGAGAAGTAAATGGGTTTCTTTCAAAGCCATATCTGGTATAAGTATCTGACACTCCTATTTTAAGACCGTCATCAGGATTGGCTCCAAGAATAGGTATTAATTGATTAACATTGTTTTTGACCTTTTTATAATCGTATACATTGGTGTTATAATCATCCCTTAACTTAATACGTGCATGTTTAGCTTTGCTTAAATCGTTTTTCTTGGTTTTATAATCGTAAATCACCACATTTTTCCCCTTATCAACAATAAACTCATCATTGTTTTGACCTCCAATCAACCTTATTTTAATGTGTTTGCTTTTCCCCTTTACTTCAAATGTATCGTCATCATCCAGGCCATAAACCCATATTTCATTAGTTTCTTTAGGATTATAAATTCTATGATGAAATTGATCTTTTACAGTTCCGTCTTTTTTCCTTAAAACACGCACTTCCACCTTACCGTCTCCTAAAGCTTCTATCAAAATATAATCATCCTTGTTAGTAGCAGTAACTACTCCAAATCGGCTAATTAACTTGTAATACCTATCTGAAATCACTTGTAAATTAGAGCGTCGCTGTTTTAAGATTGTTTTAATTCTATCTATTGTTTCATCCTGAACTTCTTTTGGAAAATATGTAAAGGCGGTATCTATCACATCATCGGTAACACGTTCCTGAATATAGGCCACTTGAGCATCCCAAACCGATTTGTCTGCATCTACCAAAAAAGCCATATCTAATGGATAAGGCTCTGCATTAACGCCTTTTACATCTTTTAAATCTGGTGCATACGATCTCAAAACCCTAGCGGCCGGTATCAAAGTTACACCAGCTCCCAACATAAACCCTTCAGACATCATGCTATAAGATTGATCTCTATCTCTTGGCAAGGCACGATACACTTTTTTGCCATCTTCCTTAAATTCCAACCAACGCCATTGGTCATGGTGACGGTCCCAATCTCCAATTAACATATCAAACAACCTGGAACGTACAAAATTCACCTGATCAATACTCACATCTTCATCGGAGTGGACTTCCTTAATAACATCTAATGTGTTTATTATATCTCCCGTAAATCCTCCATCGGCAAGATGCATATGACCTTCGGAAGCATGTTCTTCCAAAAGATACATTTCACCTCCAAATTCTTCATTAAACTCACCCAGGGCATTCTGATTAGGTACATAATACAGTTTAGGATTCAAATGATAAACTCCAACAGCATCAGATAAGGTTCCTACGGTTAATGGAGCATAGGGATGAGCGCCAGTAAATACATCCAGCACCAACTTTTGACTGGCCGTATCTTCAAATTGGCCTTCTACATATTGATTCTTGAACATGGAAGCCTGTATATACTGGGTAGCACTTTTACGTACGGCCCTCATTACATATTGCTTTCCTTCTGCATCCTCTAAGCGTAAGGAACGAGACTGCGTGCCCCCTCCTTTTCTTATGGGAGTAAGCCCTCCATACAGGGTGTCTAAATTGACTGTTTTAGCTGTAACAGGTCTGCTGTAATAATCCCTATACCGTTCTCCCCACAAGAACTTATAAAAGCCCGATTTTTCTGTTTCCTTTTCTGAATACAGGGACGCAGTGATGGAATCTTGAAATTGCTTTGGATAGTTTATTTTAGAATATTGTCTTGCTGAATGAATTTGTTTTTTAAAAACGCTGTTATCTGTATTGGTTTCAAAAAACTGTACATCGGTAGATTGATCTTTATGAATATTTAGAAGGGCAAAACCATATTCTCCCCAACCAAAATCTCCCTCTCTATACCTTACTCCTGTTTCTTTTGCACCAGAACCACTTATAATTTGAGTTAAATTATCCCTTTGAAGGAATTGAATACTGTGCTCATGCCCCGAAAGAAAAATAACTTTTTCATTTTGTTGGGCAGCTGCAATGAGGCTTTTGCGCAAATCGTTATAAAACCAATTGGAGATATCGGCATTGGAAATTCCCGATGTACTACGAAGAATATTTTTTATAGTCCCTAAGCCAGGTAAAGGCTTCATATAATCCATAAATGTATACTGCCCTCCATGAGGCCCATTTGTAAACATTGGGTGGTGTATGGCAACCAAGGTGGTTTTTCCTCTAGCCTTTTTAATTTCACTTCTAAACTCTTCCAAAAACCGTGTCCGGGTATTGATCTCGCAATCGTCATTTATAGTTGGAAACTTATTCCAATTGGTAATATACCATTGGGAATCCACAAGCAGTAACACCGTATCTTCGTTAAGATTTACCTTTTCAATGGGACAACCATTTTCAGGCTGAAAGGTATTTTTACCCACCTTCTTTTCTACATATTTTTCTTGTCGCTTCAAACCATCAAGCCCAGAATACCAGTCATGATTACCTGGAATAAAATATACCTTTCCTGGAAATTTTGAAGCAACGTCAGTTTGGAGCTGCAATGCTTTTTTGGCTGCTTCATATCCTTTATGCCCCTTATCTGGAAATCCTTTTGGGTATATATTATCTCCCAAAAACATTAATATATCATTCTCATCGGCTGCTTGAAAATTATGCAACAATGCCTTTAGAGACTTTGAAGGTCCCCCATCCTTATCGGGTTTTCCCGCATCCCCTATCAAAAACACATTAAGTGTTTCCTTATTGACATGTTGAATCTTTTCAGGTTGAGGCGGCTCATAAAAATAACGATGACTCGCACAGCCAAACATCAATACCGCAAAAAGCACAAGTAAAATGTTCTTCATATAGGAGAATTAAATTATAGAGAAACTTCCAAATCTGTTATAGATACCAAGGCATCCATTTTTTTTAGATTTGGATTAATCTCCGCACGTAAAGCCTTAATACCACTAGCGCCTTGAAGCTCTTCCAATTCTAAAATTTCAATGGAATTGCCTATATAGTTCTTGGATTGTAAAAACTCAAAGTAATTGAGGTACTCTTGTTCTACTTCATTGCTTGAATACACCACACATAATTTATGTGCTTGCGTTAAGCGCTCATTGGTACCCTTTATGTGCGCTTTGTCAATGCGTTTTTTGATCATTTCGTAACGCACATTATATGCCCCATCTACATCAAAATGTTTTTCGTCGATACGGTATCGAATGGTCAAAGGCACATCATAAACTAATATCAGTGACGCTACATCCAACTGCACAGGAAATTTATGATGTTGTTCATAATACATAGCTTCCATTTCACACATCACCTGAAGCTGCCATAACCTAAGATTGTACAACACCGATTCATGGTAGTTTCCATGTTCGGCAATAGATTGGCCCACATACATATTGTGCTCAATCCCATCTGTTTTAAATTTCTCGAAGTAATGAGGAAATATAGCTTGGGCTCTTTCTTGCTGATCGTCAAGAAATGCGGATAGTTTTTTGTTGATTAGGTTAATGGAATGATCGTAATCCTTTCTGGCCACATAAAGAGATTGAGTATCATCATCCAAGGATTCCAAGAACGCCTTAACCGAATTGATTTGTGTTCCAGAATTGACCAAATGTTCAAATAATGGCAAAATATGTTGATCAAAAAACAAGTGGATTTCTTGCTCTGTGTTACTGTGGAAATCTGCTTCCAACTCAAAAACATGCCTATCAATTTGGTATACCAATTGTTCATAAAAAGGCATGTTTTGTGAAGTTATAAGTTCCTTTAGAATTTGTCTGGATTGCTGCAATGCCAACAATAAATCCTGCTTAATTGCTCGATTCCTGGCTTCAGACGAGCCTACAACATCAATTTGTCCATATAAAGGATATACATTTTCAAAGACTATTTCATGAAATGTTGGAGATTCTCCCAAGGTTTTATTTTGGATATATGCATTGGCCTCTTCCACAAAACGCCATTGCACAGAAGGGTGTATAGAAGTACACTCATTCTGAATTACAGCACTTACCTCATTTTCATACTCTGTTATAGTACGCTTTACATAACTTAATATGAATGGCATAATACTGTCTAACTTTACCATATTGATGGCATTAAGCTGATTGGCCCGATAGGTCGCCAATTCTATAATGAATTGAAGCTCCCCATCAATAACAATTGGCAATAGCACTGCACTTTTTAGTTCCTTATCAACAAGGGTATTACTCAATTTGTTCCCCTTAGACTCCTTATGATAACGTTCAATGTTAGGGATAATAACTGCCTGATGCTCTACAAACAAGCGCTGATAAATATATTTACAGGCGTAGTTACTACAAGTTAATTTGTCTCCACGTTTTAAAGTAAGCACTCCAAAACCTTTATCAAAAGGAGGCAATAATTTATTACCATCTACCTTATAACTACCAACTTCTAGGTCTGGAATTCCAAAAATTTTCCTAATATCTTCTACTATATCCTGATAACTTTCCTTACCTGGCTGTATAAGGTGGGTTTTGAATGCTTCAATCTCATGATCTAAAGTCACATCTATCATACTAATAACCCCAAAGCCTTCTACAGTCCATGAATTTTTCGGAAAATAACGATACCAAACACTAGTGTCGTGTGCATTCGCCAAAAGTTCATCCAAAATATCTTCGGTAATTTCTATAGCATTATCATTGGGATAGATATCTATAAAATCGGCATTATAAGTTACCCGATATACGCGTGCATTGCCCTCTTCATCCTCCAAAGTAATTTGTTTAGGCCTGCCAAAATCAACATTATATCCATAGTGCTTGTTCAAAATAATGGCATAGGGCATAATATTCAAGGCTTCTTCGGATTCCTTATAAAGCTTTCTCAAGGCCTCTCCTGTGTCTGAAGTTGTATGGCTATTGATATCCTTAAACCTTTGGGAAGCGTAAAAAAATTGGTTGGAATAAGGGAATACGGCAGCTTTAATTTCGTTACTGCCCAAAACAGCTGGAAACAAAAAGGACATTACTTGACCTATTTCATCTTGGTATTGGTTAAACTCCTCTGCAGAACTAGTCCCTGTAACCAAAGTTGGGTGTTGCTCCAATATAGCTATCACCTGTTCTGCTTGAAAGCGCTCCATAGCATTTGATGAAACAAGTAGTTCTTCAAAATATTCCTTTAAATATCGAAAGGAAATAATGGGTTTAAATGGTCCTGGGTTAAAATCTTCCATAAACTCAAATAGCTTATTTAATATCTGCCATAAAATGATAACTCACTACAAAAGACAATGCGGACACAATAATACCAATCATAAATACCGTGTAAGTAATTCGTAACAAACGGTATTTACGCTCCAAGACCAAACCTAAATAGTACAAATCTCGAGTCATGGAATTATATAGTGTATCTTCATTTTGCATTAAATAGTCGATGCCCCATTCAAAATCTTGCAAGGACATTTTATAAAAGTTGCCAAAAAACAACAAATTAGTTTGTTTTGATTTAATCAATTCACGGGTAAGGGTCTCGTTAAAATTAGCATCGTTAGAAATATTGGGACGTGTAGACAGAACTGACAATACAACCGATGCCACACTAAAAATCATC
Organism: Mangrovimonas sp. YM274; assembly: GCF_030908385.1. Lineage (NCBI taxonomy): Bacteria > Pseudomonadati > Bacteroidota > Flavobacteriia > Flavobacteriales > Flavobacteriaceae > Mangrovimonas > Mangrovimonas sp. YM274. The sequence goes on along the minus strand of NZ_CP133091.1, from coordinate 1,883,218 downwards.
AAAATAAGTGTAGGATATACCAAAAATGAATTGGATGCATTATCCAACTTTGGAACCAGCCCAGAAAGCGCCACTGAAATTATGATAGCGTTTACAGATAAAAGAATATTGGCCTTAGTATCAGCAATGGCACTCAACTCTATATGATTTTTAAGGGTAACCCTAAACATGGTATCGACACCCCTTCCAAAACCTTTGTTTTTGGTTTTGTTTTTTTGTTTATCCTCTATTTTTTTAATTTTTTGATCCAACTCAAAGCTGTTCATCTCCTTAATAGGCTGCCATTTTGTTAAAGCATAATTGCTATAAAACTGATGCCTATCCATAAACTGCTTGTTTTCAAACAGCCACTCCAATTCTGAAATTTCTTGCTCTTTTTTATAGCGTTCCTCACGCCTCAAATCTTCAGAGATTTCAAAAAAGCCCTCCGAAGCCACATGTCCGCAATCTGCATCCTTGATAACTCCTTCTTGAACATTACTGGGTTTATGACTCATTTTTGTAGCCAAAATAAGTTGCTCAACTCTTGCAATATCCTCCTTTTCAACCCCTTTGGACTCCAAAAATTCCTTTGCCAATGCAGCACTTACTTCCTCATGCCCCGAATCTTTTTCTATAAATCCTGTATCGTGAAACCAAGCGGCAATCTTAAGCCAATATGTATCGGTTTCGCTGAAACATTCCATAGCACTTAACTGTGCAATCCCCTGCACAACTCGTCGCGTATGTTCTATGTTGTGATAAAAGTTTTTAGGGGATAGTTTTTTCTCAAAAAGCTGACTTACAAAGTCTTCAGCCTGTTGTAGGAGTTCTTCTTTCATAAATTAAAGATAATGAAATTTGGCTACAAAAATACACTTAGTAACCTAGGTAACATTGAAAAGGATATAATATAAATTTTAACACTTATGCTGAATAAGACGAAATTAGATTCCAAATTTTAGACATTTTCCATAACCATATTTCTAAACCGCTTCGAGCCTTAAGCCTTCTAATAATTGCCCCTACATTTCTCATAAGTTAATTTTAAAACTTAAACGTCATGATAAAAATAACCGTGTTCTAAAAAGTAATAACCTAACCTCAAGTGAAGGTTCTTTAATTCATTACAACAGATAGAACAAAACACATAAAAGCCTAAACAACAATGCATTACAAAAAATATGAAAATATCTTTTTTTAAACTATTTACCAAAAATTGAAAATAGCTTCTTATTTTTACAAAGAAAATTACAACCCTCATCACCATGAATCGCAAAAAGTTCCTCTCAGCAATACTAGCCTTAACAATATTTGCCTGTAAAACAAACACTAAAACACCCGAAATTTCTGAAACCTACCAAGATATTGCTATTGTCCGCGCTATGAAGAATGTCATGTGGGATGGTGCTTTGGAAGGAGCTATTTTATTGGATACCATAGCTAATAAGAATGGCTTGTATGGTCTTGGTCCCAAAAGTTTTTTAACGGGAGAATTAACTATTTTTGACGGACACAGTTATGTTTCCAAAGTAACCTCGGACTCTACCATGGTCGTAGAGGAAACCTATAACGTTTCTGCTCCTTTTTTTGTTCATGCCAACATCATCGAATGGGAACCTATAGAGTTACCTTCCTCCTTAAAAACCATTCCGCAATTAGAACTTTTTATAGATAGTAACACCAAGGCTTTTAAACGGCCCTTTACTTTCAAATTACATGGTACCATAGCTAATGCCAACATTCATATACAAAACTTGCCAGAGGGCTCTAAAGTATCCTCTCCTAAAGAAGCCCACCAAGGACAGGTTAATTATCCATTGAAAAATGAAACTGTAGACATCGTTGGGTTTTTCTCAACTGAGCACCAAGGAATCTTTACACACCATGACTCCTTTATGCATATGCACCTTATTACCCAAGACCGAAAAAAAATGGGACATTTGGACGATATAGAAATAGAAAATATGGTATTGTATTTACCGAAACTATAAATACCTAAAGTAAATTTCAAGGCCGCTCTCAAATAAATTATTTGTGATTAGCCTTTTCTAATTTCTGCTTAAAGGCCAAATACACTCCGTTGCTCCATCCAAAGCCATCTTGTAAAGGATATTCACCACCACCTGCTTCCAAGCTTAGGTCTTCTACGTTGTATTTCTCCATAAACTTGCCAGTCGATAAATATACCTTTTCATTTAAGGCCACCCATCGCTCCATAATAGTCTTTGCTAAGTCATGGTGACCATAATTTTCCAACCCTATTACAGTCATCCATTGTAAAGGCGCCCATCCATTTGGTTCATCCCATTGTTGCCCTGTAGGATAATTGGTCGTCACGACCCCTCCTGGCTTCAAAAATTCCGCTGAAACAAAATTCACAACCGCATCGGCCTGCTCTTGTGAGGTCATTTTAAAATACAAGGGATACACCATAGCCAAGGACAAACGTCCTGTTCTTTTTTGAGTACGCCAATTGTAATCTTCAAAAACTCCTAATTCCTGATTCCAACTCAAAGCATTTAGAAATTCTTTTCTATTTTGCTGACTCTTTTGTAATTCTACTGCAAATTTAGAATCCTCGTTTTCAAAACACTTTATCAATACAGTCTCCATCCCATAGAGTAAAGCATTGAGATCAACTGGAAGGATCTCCAAAGTATTCATTGTGTTTATAAGGGAGGCATCTCTCAACCAACGGGAGCTAAAGTCCCAGCCAGATTCTGCTGCTGCCCTCACGTGTCGATAAAATAGAGAATCCGTTGTTCCTTCATTCTTCAAATTGTAGTCCTCTTTATAAGATTCATCCCTTGGTTGGTTTAAGACATCAAAATAACGATTCATTAATCCAAAATCTGTTGAAACTACATGCTGATAGGCTTTCTCTGAATTGTCATGAGCCATCCAAAATTGGTATTCTTTGCGCAGGGCATCTCGATATTTCAGATAGACACTATCTCCTTTATAACTTGCTAAAAGCACAATCATTTGAGGGAAAAAGGGAGGTTGTGACCTTGATATATAATAACTCCGGTTGCCATTGGGAATGTGCCCAAAAACTTCAATGAGATAAGCAAAATTATCCAACATGGCTTCAATGGTTTCAAACTTTCCACTTTCAACAAGGCCCAACATGGTAAAATAGGAATCCCAATAATACACTTCCCGAAAACGTCCACCAGGAACTACATAAGCATTGGGCAAGGAAATCAAACTATTCCTCCCGTGCATTGTATCAGCTACATGGGTTAAATAGGGCCATAAATCTTCGATATGCTCCTTTGCTGTGTTTTGAGCATCGTATATAAAGGTTGATTGCTGCTCCTTAGGAAGTTCAAAATTTTTAACTATAAACCGGTCTAGTTTAAAATTGGCAAGCGTTTTTTCTCTATGATACATCTCTAAAATGGAATCGTAAGGCAGTTTGGCTGTACAATCCACAAAAGTCTTGCTATCCCTAAATACATTCGATAATTGCACATCAATAAATAAACCCTTTAACAATACGCTTGGAGCCTCATAGGATGTTTTTTGAACTTCCTTTTGTAAAACACCCGAAGTAGTCTCCTGTTTACAGGACCACAACAAAAAACACAACACCCAAATATAAAATCTCATATCTCAAGGTTTAAGCTACTCTTAAAATACGCTTTTTTAAGAAATAGAAAAGCTACAAAAAAGAAACTGCCCCTTTTGGGGCAGTCACTTCGTACACAGTCATGTATACACCTTAATCTGAAAACTCAGCTTTTTATGTCGCTATGACAATTTCTTATTATTATCTATACAGGGTAAAATGTCCAACAAACTCTCTGTCGTTGTTTGAGCTGTTGAGCCTCACCACATACCAATAGTCGCCCGTTGGCAGCTCCTGGTTGTTATATCGTCCGTCCCAGTATTGGCCCTGGTGGTAGGTCCCCACCTTGCGCCCATATCTGTCGTAAATATCAAACTCCAGGTTCGGGAAGTCGTCCGTACACGGCGCCCAGGTGTCCTGGATACCGTCACCGTTCGGGGTAAAGTAGTTCGGGATACAAGGGTCCACGTACTCAAGGTAGATCCTTGCCTCGGCAATACAGCCGTTGCTGTCCGTTACCGTTACCAGATACTCGCCCGTCTCAGAGATCATAAAGGTATTCTCACTACCGTAGTCCTCGTCGTTAAGGGTGAAGGTATACTCTCCGTTACCTCCCGTGGCCAGGGCTACAATCTGGTTCTGGTCACCCTCGTTTAGGGCCAGGTCCACCGGCTCGAACACGCCTATATCGAAGAACTCCGTGGTCTGGATACAGCCATTGGTATGGCGCACCTCTATATAGTGGTCCGTTCCCGGAGGTATGTTCTCAAACACATTGCTCACCTGGTAAGGGCCACCGTTCAGTGAGTAGTCCACTTCGGCTGGGTCCACGCTCTCATCAATAAGCACGGTCACGATGTTTGCCGAGAAGTTGTCGATACATACGTACTCCACTTCCAACAGCGGGTCCAGGTTCACCGCCTCCGGGAAGGTGATGTTCCATTCGGACTCACAGCCCATACTGTCACGGACATATACGATATGGTCCCCTCCGGAGAGTTCCGTAAAGTCAAATACCGTCTGCCCTGCAGCTCCCGTAGTATAAGGGCCGTCGTACGCATCAAGGCTTACGCTGTAAGGCGCCGTTCCCCCGGAGATCTCGATACTGAACTCCCCGTCGTTGTCGCCCGCACATGGGGTCGGCAATATGGAGTCAGGAACAATACTCACGATCAACGGTTCCGGTTCGGTGATGGTAAAGCTGAACATTACATAACAGCCCAGCTCGTCCTGTACGATCACCTCGTAGTCCCCTGGCCATAGGTTCTCGAACACATTGGTCTCGAAGAACTGGTCCATCTGTGGGGAGATGGCATATTTGATGATGCCCGTTCCTCCTGTGGCAATAATCTCCAAAGAGCCGTCATTGCCCCCAAAACAGGTTACATTGTTGATCTCAAAGGTCGCTTCCAATGGTGCATCAGGCTCGGTAATGCTGATGGTTGCCGAAGTGCTCTCGCAATCGTCACTCTGCACATGTACCGTATAGGTACCCGCCAAAAGCTCCGTAAACACCCCAGGGGTATCCTGTACCGCTGTTGGGATGGCATTGCCCGAAGCATCCTGCAAGGTATAGACATAGTTGCCCAGACCTCCCTCGGCAACGGCCACAATGGTACCGTTGTTGTCGCCCGCACAGTTGATGGTCGGGTTGGTAGAGGCCAACTCTATAGTCAACTCCGGAAGCGGATCGATGGTGATCTCGTTGGATATCGTCGCTATACAGCCATTGGCATCCTTAACGTAATATTCATAGCTTCCCGCCGGTACCGTAAAGGATACAGAGGTCGTGAACGACCCCAATACCGTGGTAAAGGCACTGGTATCGCTATAGGTATAGGCTCCCGTTCCTCCCGTAGCGCTCAGGGTAAGCTCCCCGTCGTTCAGACAGGTCGGCGAGGCACTCTTCACCAAACTCGCCTCGATGGCTGTTGGCTCGGAGATGGCAATGTCCGCCGAGGTCGTGCTACAGCCATAGCCATCGGTGATGGTCACGTTGTAGGTCCCTGCCCCCAGGTTGGCAAACTCGTTGGAGGTCTGCGGTCCAGAGGTACTTGCTATAGGAGCGAGTGTATTTAAGGTATAGGTATAGTTGCTCTCCTGGCCTCCCGTTACGTTGTCTATAACGATCGTAGCGTTCTCATCCCCAAAACAGGACAGCATGGTCACACTTGGCGTAAAGGTCGCTGCAATAGGCTCCGGAACTTCAAGGGTCACGTCCGCAGAGGCAATACAGCCCTGTGCGTCCATAACGTTCACGGTATAGGTCCCTGCAGAAAGTCCCGTAAAGGTTCCGTTCGGTGAGTAGGCCACCGTAGCGGCTCCGGTCAGTTCGTATTCATAGCTGCCCCATCCCCCTTCGGCAATGGCCGTAATGGTCCCCTGATCATCGGTACAGGTCACGTTGGAGGTTTCCGTAGCCGTAAGGGCCAACGCTTCGGAAGGCGAGCCTATCACCACCGTAGCGGTTGCCGAACAGAACGGCACGTCCGTTTCGGTGATCACCACCGTAAAGGTACCGGCATTCATACCCGTTACCGTTTGTGGGTTGTTGGCCGTATTGGCCGCAACCGCTCCCGTTACCGATACCCCGGCATTGTCGAATACCTCATAGGTATAGGCCCCGGAGTAGTTGGACACGTTGATATCGAAGGCGCCCGTATCGTCACCAAAACAGGTCACGGTACTTGGCGTAGCCGTAAAGGTTGGCAGTACCGCTGCCGGCAAGGATACCTCTACAACTTCCTCACAGGAAGTCACGGTATCGGTTACCGTAATGGTATACAGTCCCGAAGGCAGTCCCGAGAACACATTGCCCGACAGGGTTGCCGTGGCAGGGTTCGGACTGATGGCATAGGTAAATGTTCCTGAACCTCCCAAAGTTGCAATGGACAATTGTCCATCGTCATTGTTACAGGTAGGCAGTGCCTCTACAGATGGTGTTATGTTCAGCGGTGCCGCAATACTCACCGTTACCGTGTTCCCACAGCCGTTGGCATCCTGCACCTCTACCGTATGGTCGCCCGAGGCTAGGTTCGTTATGGTAAACGGTGCCGTCTGTGTCTGGAAGGCGCCGCCATCGATACTATAGCTATATGGAGGAATTCCTGCAATATCTAGGTTTACCGTCATTTCATAGGTACCGTCCACATCCAGACATTCATCGGCAAGCGTTGCCGAAATCTCTGGGGAAGGGTCCGCTGGCAGTACCACCACTGGACTGCTCACGATACAGCCATAGGCATCCATCACATGTACATAATAGTCTCCTGCATCCAAGCTGAAGGTACTGGCCGAGGCCCATGCTGCATCCGTTTCCGAAGGTGCGGTTGCCGTGGTTGTTACTTGGTATTGGTAAGGTGCCGTTCCGTCATGTCCCACCGCACTGATCTGTCCTGAGGCCATGTTACAGTTGGCATTCTGGTCGATCGATGTGCTCAGGCTCAACGGGATCTCCGATTCGGTAATATTGAACGGAATGGTCACAATGCTACAGCCGGCATTCGGCCCTGTGTTCTCCGTGATCAGTACGTAGTAGTTCCCAAAAGGAAGCGGTCCTAGGTCCGTTACAGTCAAGGAGCCGTTGCCCCCTACCGTTCCAGATCCGGTCACCCCTGCAGATTCCTGCGTCAGGGTATCGAACACTTCGTAGTTGATGTCTATGGAAGTCCCGTAGGAACTGTTGATGGTGAACGCCACAGTTCCGTCCGCACTGCCCGTACAGCTGATGTTCGCTGCCGATACGGCCGTGGCCGTTAGGGTCGAATTGGTCGGGATCGGTGTGGTGGCCGGTTCAAAATAGCTACAGTTGGTCGATGCATCGTATACGATAAAGGTATAGCTAACCCCTGGGGTCAGTCCCGTAAAGGTGGCCGACTGGCTACCTGGGGCATCCTCTGGGATCCATGATCCCGCCGGGTTTGGATATACCGATACCGGTCCCTGGTAGATACTGAAATAAAATGGCCCGGAGCTCACCAAGGTGGAACCGATGCTCACTACGGCCTCCCCCCCTGCTGCACAGTCCACTGTGGTGGCTATGGAGATATCAAGATCGGTAGGCGGCGAGGCCACCAAGACATCCTGGATCAATACCGAACAGCCGTTGGCATCCACCACATTGATCTGGTAAAGCCCAAAGTCCACCACGTCAAAGCTCACCGAAGTGGAGCCCGTGGCGTTCAGCTCGGAGTTATCGTAACCGTTGGTTCCGGTCACAAAATAATTGTATGGGGCCGTCCCTCCCGTTACTCCATCAATAATGATGGATCCCTGGGATACCCCTGTAGAGGTACAGGTGATGTCTACGGTATGGTAGTCCACTGCTATGGCATCCGGCTCACCGATGGTTACCGTCTCTGTGGCCTCACAGGACTTGGCATCGGTTAGGGTTACCGTATAGGTTCCCGCTGTCAATCCAGAGGTCTGCGTACCGTAGTCCACTCCCGTGGTGTCGTTGGTTACGTTGATGGTGAACGGTGGGGTTCCTACCGTGGTGTCAATGGTCACATCTATAGAACCGTTGGCATCGCCGTTGCACAGTATCGGTGCATCCAGGGCCACCGTAAGGGCCGGCATGGAAATGGGCTGAACTGTGATCACGCCCGTTTCTGCCGTACACCCACTGGCATCGGTTACCTGGAACTGGTAGGTTCCGGCTGTTCCCGTGGTATAGGTAAAGGTAGCTCCAGTAGCGCCCAATGCACTATAGGCTGCGCCACCAATCGATACCGCATAGGTATATGGAGGGGTCCCTCCGCCTATGGTCCCTTCGATGATGGCATCCGGAGATGCAGTACAGTCCAAATCCTTTACAAGGACAGCTCCCATGGTAAGGGCCGGAAGCGGATCGATGGTATAGGTTTCTGTATAGTTACAGTCGTTGGCATCCTTAACCTGGAAGGTATAGGTGCCCGGTTCCAATCCGGCAAATTCATTGGAGGCCTGGTAGGCCGTGGCCGCCGAGGCAGGTGCGATGATCTGGTATTCCAAAGCGCCCGTTCCCCCTGTTACCGTAGCGACCGTAACTGTGGCCGTGTTCGATGGACAGGTCACAGGGGTGCTGGTAAAGTCTACATCTGTTGGAGGATCCAAAGGTTCTATAACGATTGGAGCTGTGATATAGGTACATCCTGTGGAATCTTCAATAGTTACTGTATAGGTGCCCGCCGTCAGTCCCGTAAAGGTACTGCCCGACTGGAAGGTCACTCCGTCAAGGCTATAGGTATAGGGCGCTACGCCACCTGAAACGTTACTTACCGTGATAGTCCCGGTACTGCTACAGGTATAGGGCGCCGTCAGTTCGGCTACCCCAATGATTGGGTCGTTCGCCGTGATGGTCACCGTCTGGGGCTCCGTCAGACACACCGAACTTCCCAAGGTATATTGGAGCACTACTTCGTAGTCCCCTTCCGCAAGACCTGTGAACACCGGTGAACTTACAAAAGTCAATCCCCCGTCGATGCTGTAAGCTATGGAACTTCCGTATGCTTCGGTTACAGTAACTGTGATACTTCCTGAATTGTTTAAAGAAGCACAAGTAATATTTGTTTGGTCAATCGTAAATTCTGGAGCTGGAGAACTTTCCACAGTAATACTCGCTTCAACACTACAGTTATTGGAATCTACAACGGTAATATTAAATACTCCTGGCGCCGTTACCACAATCTCAGGTACTGATTGAAATTCAGTATCACTATTTACAAAATAGAAATAAGGAGGTGTTCCTCCAATTGGATATACTGTAATTTCCCCATCGGTACAGGTTAATGGCACTGTTAGTGCAGCCGTGGCTTCCAATAAAGGAGGTTCCACAATGGTTACATCTTCAGAATATACACAGCCATCTTCTGTTTCAACAGTTGCTGTATAGGTTCCTGGGTTTAAATTTTCAAAAGTGTAATTGTTTTCATCGATAGGCCCAACACTGTTGACCAAAGTACCATTACTATATAATTCAAAGAAATACTGAGGCTCAGCATCGATAGCCGCTAATTGGATACTTCCCTTATCATCATGACATAAAGGTTGGGTAATCATGCTGGTTGCAGTAAAATCACTTTCCATAATCTGTACCTGTGGTGTTGTAAACACACAAGGATTGGTATCTACCCCAACTTGCTGAATATATACTGTATATACTCCAGGAGCATTTACGGTGAATACATTACTGGTTTGATAGGTAACGCCATCCAAACTGTATTCATAACCAGAAGGCACGCTTCCCACCGTAATACTTCCCGGAGTTGAACAGATAATATCTTGACCAACAGCCGTTGGATTCAATAAGTTTTGGTATACATTGAAATAGAACTGAACAAAACAGCCTCCTTCAAAATTAATAGTCAATCTAAACTGACCAGAAGTATCTGCTGTAAAATCAGGTCCCGTCCCTACTTCATTCCAAGTACAGGCATCACTTTCGTTGGCACAATCAGAATTTGTAACAGCTTCACAGCTAGCTTCATTTAATTTTTCCCAGATTATGGAAGTAGCACCAGAGATATTAGTGTTAATTTCTCTTGAATCATTGGCACCGCATAAAAAGATATTTGGCAGTTCTTTTCCATCATTTGGACAAATAACCACTTCATCTGCAAATGGAATCACTGGATTGGTTATCCCCGCGCCAAAAGTAGTTACATGAAATACTTGATCTATAGATTGACAAGGCGCAATGGCAGTATTGTGAACGTAATAAGTTCCGGTTTCCGTAACAGAAATAGTTTGAGTTGTTCCAATAACTGGTGAACCAGATGGACTGGTTGACCAAGAATATTCATCGTAGCCATTGGCAGCGGTCAATTCCACACTAGCTCCACAAAGCACCACATTTTCTTCGAAAGTACAATCATCTAAATCTCCTAGGAAATTTGTAGCTTGAGGCGTAATTAAGCAGCCTGTATTACTACTATAACTAGGGTCATCGGTAATTAAAAAATCAGGATTCCAAAAGCCATTATAGGTTGCAAAAGCTTGATTGTTGATAATATTGGAACAAGAATCTGCCAATTGATTACAAGTATCTACCGTTTGGGCATGAATGATGATTTCCAAAACAGGATCGCCTACTTCAACCAAATCATTATCTACATTAAGAATAAGCTCTCTAGTGTCGGGATCATAACTTACCGCAGTTACTCCTTCGGGCAACTCCAAATCTTCTGGGTAATTAAAGATAATATTGATTGGTAAAATATCCTTAATTTCCAGGTTGGTAGCATTATCATTTCCTGTGTTCTGAAAACCTATGATATAATTCAAAGGTTGACTCAAACCTACTGTTTCACCTCCAATGTTGTTGCCTTCATCATCTTCCACAATTTTGGTCAAGACAATATTAGGCTCAATAATTTCCACTGCAAAGGCAAAAAAGTACTGAAAGTAAGTATCCTGATCACTTTCTAAAGTCACAACAGCTGAAGTGGCATCGTTGGCAATTAAGGAATTTCCTGGATTGGGTACTACCATCACTCCTGTGTCAAAACCTAGCGTATTGGTACTATTGGGCACTCTGTTATCAACAGGAAGTGCACTTAACTGAGTTACCGAACTATTAAAAAAGTTATTTGCGGGGCGATCTGCAGCTGATAATTCCTGTCCATTAAGTAACATCCTATCATTCTGGATAGGTTTATCCCCTTCCAAAGTTGCAAAGGCAAAAGTTGCTCTTACCGGTGCCGGAGCAGGTACAGTTCTAAACCCAGAAACCGGCACATCCGTATTTACGGAACTACTTATAGCACTAAACCCATCAAAACTTGTAATAGATTTACCAGGCAAGGTTGGATCTTCATATACTACAAAAAGTGACCATCCTGCGGAATATCCGGTTCCGTTGTAAGGATCGAAGGTAGCTGTTTCTCCCTCTGCCGAAGATACATTGGCCACCGTATAGGTTCCCAGATTGGTACCCAAGTTGGTTACAATAGATGTTACATCGGCATAGCAAGAATAAGGAAAGCTATTTCCTGCAACTGTTGTACCATTGGCATTGTAAATAATGGTTCCTTCCACATCATGGTAATCTCCGGTAGGACCTTTTAATTTTACATCAGTGATAGATTCATCTCCATTGGTTACAGCTCCCCAATACAGGCCTGCATAAATGATTTGATAACAATTGGGGTTAGGAATATCTAAATCGGCGCTAGATGAACTAAAGGTAGTGTCATCATTATCAATATCGATATACGTCATATCCACATTGTGGTTGTATACCGATCCGTCATTAAAAGCATTATTGTCCGGCCCTAGAATATTATTACCTATAAGGATAATATCTCCTTTTAAGTCTTCGTTAAACCTAGGTGTAAAGGGCACATAATTTTGGGCATATGACTGACATCCCAAAATTATCAACACAATAATAATGGCTATTCTAGAAAAAGTAGGTTTTTTCATGGTGATTAGTTTATTTGATTATTTTTCAACAAGGGGCATTGCTGAAAAAAATATGGTGTCATTATTATTTGATATGTGTTATTGTAATTATGTTTTCATTGGCATCTCTTTTAATATTTTTAAGGTTCATTATTTTGTACATGGGCAATTACTCATTCCTTGAAGGAAGTCGATACCTATTGTAATACTATGCGTTCCTGAGTTATAACCCGCCAACGCATTTGTAGTAATTTGATACGAATAGGCAAAATAGAATTTAGACTTCATAATTCCTGCCATAGGACCGATATTTAGGGGTTTAAAAAACTGATCATTTAAAAAGCGGTATGATAGTCCCACCCAATAATAATCTTCCTTTCTGTTGAATTTCCGGTACTTAAAGTTGACATCTGTAGCAGAACGACCATCACTTCCAAAATACTGGAAGAATACCGAAGGTTCATACTCCACACGCTTGTTTTCCTTACTTTGGATAACCAACCCTGAATACAGTTGATAGTTCAAGAGCAGGCTTGGTTCTATTCCATTAAAATCGTCAATATCTTTTTTCAAAATATTGTTGACATTTAAACTCAAGTAATACCCTTTATTACGATAAAGTACCCCAACATCAAAGTTATTGTTATTGACCGCACGGTCATCTGTAACATAAGGGTCTACAATAGGCGTCTCGTAGTTGGGCTCAAAATTCTCAATGTCTATCCTAAAACTATTGATGTTATAAGAAATCCCAAAAGACAGGTACTGCTCGGAAGTGTAATCCAATACCAAGTGGTGCGCAAAAGAGAACTTCACCCCTTTTTGACGTGTGTTTCCATTCTTGTCATTATAAAGCGACAATCCCACTCCAGATCGATCCGCAATCCTAAAATCAGCATACAATGCTTGGTTATCCGGCGCGTCCTTAATCCCCACCCACTGTGTGAGACCATTAAGGCGTATCCTTAGGTTGTCCCCAATCCCAGCGTAGGTTGGAGAAACCACAAAATCGTTGTCCGCAAGGTACTGCGTCCAAACTGGTAGGTTAAGCTCTTGGCCGTAGGCTTGACCAATTGCTATTAGAAAAATATAAGTAATTATCTTTTTCATATGATTAGTGTATTTGGGGTCTTCTAAACATTGAATTATTATCTATATAGGGTAAAATGTCCAACAAACTCTCTGTCGTTGTTTGAGCTGTTGAGCCTTACCACATACCAATAGTCGCCCGTTGGCAGCTCTTGGTTGTTATAACGTCCGTCCCAGTACTGGCCCTGGTGGTAGGTCCCCACCTTGCGCCCATATCTGTCGTAAATATCAAACTCCAGGTTCGGGAAGTCGTCCGTACACGGCGCCCAGGTGTCCTGGATACCGTCACCGTTCGGGGTAAAGTAGTTCGGGATACAAGGGTCCACGTACTCAAGGTAGATCCTTGCCTCGGCAATACAGCCGTTGCTGTCCGTTACCGTTACCAGATACTCGCCCGTCTCAGAGATCATAAAGGTATTCTCACTACCGTAGTCCTCGTCGTTAAGGGTGAAGGTATACTCTCCGTTACCTCCCGTGGCCAGGGCTACAATCTGGTTCTGGTCACCCTCGTTTAGGGCCAGGTCCACCGGCTCGAACACGCCTATATCGAAGAACTCCGTGGTCTGGATACAGCCATTGGTATGGCGCACCTCTATATAGTGGTCCGTTCCCGGAGGTATGTTCTCAAACACATTGCTCACCTGGTAAGGGCCACCGTTCAGTGAGTAGTCCACTTCGGCTGGGTCCACGCTCTCATCAATAAGCACGGTCACGATGTTTGCCGAGAAGTTGTCGATACATACGTACTCCACTTCCAACAGCGGGTCCAGGTTCACCGCCTCCGGGAAGGTGATGTTCCATTCGGACTCACAGCCCATACTGTCACGGACATATACGATATGGTCCCCTCCGGAGAGTTCCGTAAAGTCAAATACCGTCTGCCCTGCAGCTCCCGTAGTATAAGGGCCGTCGTACGCATCAAGGCTTACGCTGTAAGGCGCCGTTCCCCCGGAGATCTCGATACTGAACTCCCCGTCGTTGTCGCCCGCACATGGGGTCGGCAATATGGAGTCAGGAACAATACTCACGATCAACGGTTCCGGTTCGGTGATGGTAAAGCTGAACATTACATAACAGCCCAGCTCGTCCTGTACGATCACCTCGTAGTCCCCTGGCCATAGGTTCTCGAACACATTGGTCTCGAAGAACTGGTCCATCTGTGGGGAGATGGCATATTTGATGATGCCCGTTCCTCCTGTGGCAATAATCTCCAAAGAGCCGTCATTGCCCCCAAAACAGGTTACATTGTTGATCTCAAAGGTCGCTTCCAATGGTGCATCAGGCTCGGTAATGCTGATGGTTGCCGAAGTGCTCTCGCAATCGTCACTCTGCACATGTACCGTATAGGTACCCGCCAAAAGCTCCGTAAACACCCCAGGGGTATCCTGTACCGCTGTTGGGATGGCATTGCCCGAAGCATCCTGCAAGGTATAGACATAGTTGCCCAGACCTCCCTCGGCAACGGCCACAATGGTACCGTTGTTGTCGCCCGCACAGTTGATGGTCGGGTTGGTAGAGGCCAACTCTATAGTCAACTCCGGAAGCGGATCGATGGTGATCTCGTTGGATATCGTCGCTATACAGCCATTGGCATCCTTAACGTAATATTCATAGCTTCCCGCCGGTACCGTAAAGGATACAGAGGTCGTGAACGACCCCAATACCGTGGTAAAGGCACTGGTATCGCTATAGGTATAGGCTCCCGTTCCTCCCGTAGCGCTCAGGGTAAGCTCCCCGTCGTTCAGACAGGTCGGCGAGGCACTCTTCACCAAACTCGCCTCGATGGCTGTTGGCTCGGAGATGGCAATGTCCGCCGAGGTCGTGCTACAGCCATAGCCATCGGTGATGGTCACGTTGTAGGTCCCTGCCCCCAGGTTGGCAAACTCGTTGGAGGTCTGCGGTCCAGAGGTACTTGCTATAGGAGCGAGTGTATTTAAGGTATAGGTATAGTTGCTCTCCTGGCCTCCCGTTACGTTGTCTATAACGATCGTAGCGTTCTCATCCCCAAAACAGGACAGCATGGTCACACTTGGCGTAAAGGTCGCTGCAATAGGCTCCGGAACTTCAAGGGTCACGTCCGCAGAGGCAATACAGCCCTGTGCGTCCATAACGTTCACGGTATAGGTCCCTGCAGAAAGTCCCGTAAAGGTTCCGTTCGGTGAGTAGGCCACCGTAGCGGCTCCGGTCAGTTCGTATTCATAGCTGCCCCATCCCCCTTCGGCAATGGCCGTAATGGTCCCCTGATCATCGGTACAGGTCACGTTGGAGGTTTCCGTAGCCGTAAGGGCCAACGCTTCGGAAGGCGAGCCTATCACCACCGTAGCGGTTGCCGAACAGAACGGCACGTCCGTTTCGGTGATCACCACCGTAAAGGTACCGGCATTCATACCCGTTACCGTTTGTGGGTTGTTGGCCGTATTGGCCGCAACCGCTCCCGTTACCGATACCCCGGCATTGTCGAATACCTCATAGGTATAGGCCCCGGAGTAGTTGGACACGTTGATATCGAAGGCGCCCGTATCGTCACCAAAACAGGTCACGGTACTTGGCGTAGCCGTAAAGGTTGGCAGTACCGCTGCCGGCAAGGATACCTCTACAACTTCCTCACAGGAAGTCACGGTATCGGTTACCGTAATGGTATACAGTCCCGAAGGCAGTCCCGAGAACACATTGCCCGACAGGGTTGCCGTGGCAGGGTTCGGACTGATGGCATAGGTAAATGTTCCTGAACCTCCCAAAGTTGCAATGGACAATTGTCCATCGTCATTGTTACAGGTAGGCAGTGCCTCTACAGATGGTGTTATGTTCAGCGGTGCCGCAATACTCACCGTTACCGTGTTCCCACAGCCGTTGGCATCCTGCACCTCTACCGTATGGTCGCCCGAGGCTAGGTTCGTTATGGTAAACGGTGCCGTCTGTGTCTGGAAGGCGCCGCCATCGATACTATAGCTATATGGAGGAATTCCTGCAATATCTAGGTTTACCGTCATTTCATAGGTACCGTCCACATCCAGACATTCATCGGCAAGCGTTGCCGAAATCTCTGGGGAAGGGTCCGCTGGCAGTACCACCACTGGACTGCTCACGATACAGCCATAGGCATCCATCACATGTACATAATAGTCTCCTGCATCCAAGCTGAAGGTACTGGCCGAGGCCCATGCTGCATCCGTTTCCGAAGGTGCGGTTGCCGTGGTTGTTACTTGGTATTGGTAAGGTGCCGTTCCGTCATGTCCCACCGCACTGATCTGTCCTGAGGCCATGTTACAGTTGGCATTCTGGTCGATCGATGTGCTCAGGCTCAACGGGATCTCCGATTCGGTAATATTGAACGGAATGGTCACAATGCTACAGCCGGCATTCGGCCCTGTGTTCTCCGTGATCAGTACGTAGTAGTTCCCAAAAGGAAGCGGTCCTAGGTCCGTTACAGTCAAGGAGCCGTTGCCCCCTACCGTTCCAGATCCGGTCACCCCTGCAGATTCCTGCGTCAGGGTATCGAACACTTCGTAGTTGATGTCTATGGAAGTCCCGTAGGAACTGTTGATGGTAAACGCCACAGTTCCGTCCGCACTGCCCGTACAGCTGATGTTCGCTGCCGATACGGCCGTGGCCGTTAGGGTCGAATTGGTCGGGATCGGTGTGGTGGCCGGTTCAAAATAGCTACAGTTGGTCGATGCATCGTATACGATAAAGGTATAGCTAACCCCTGGGGTCAGTCCCGTAAAGGTGGCCGACTGGCTACCTGGGGCATCCTCTGGGATCCATGATCCCGCCGGGTTTGGATATACCGATACCGGTCCCTGGTAGATACTGAAATAAAATGGCCCGGAGCTCACCAAGGTGGAACCGATGCTCACTACGGCCTCCCCCCCTGCTGCACAGTCCACTGTGGTGGCTATGGAGATATCAAGATCGGTAGGCGGCGAGGCCACCAAGACATCCTGGATCAATACCGAACAGCCGTTGGCATCCACCACATTGATCTGGTAAAGCCCAAAGTCCACCACGTCAAAGCTCACCGAAGTGGAGCCCGTGGCGTTCAGCTCGGAGTTATCGTAACCGTTGGTTCCGGTCACAAAATAATTGTATGGGGCCGTCCCTCCCGTTACTCCATCAATAATGATGGATCCCTGGGATACCCCTGTAGAGGTACAGGTGATGTCTACGGTATGGTAGTCCACTGCTATGGCATCCGGCTCACCGATGGTTACCGTCTCTGTGGCCTCACAGGACTTGGCATCGGTTAGGGTTACCGTATAGGTTCCCGCTGTCAATCCAGAGGTCTGCGTACCGTAGTCCACTCCCGTGGTGTCGTTGGTTACGTTGATGGTGAACGGTGGGGTTCCTACCGTGGTGTCAATGGTCACATCTATAGAACCGTTGGCATCGCCGTTGCACAGTATCGGTGCATCCAGGGCCACCGTAAGGGCCGGCATGGAAATGGGCTGAACTGTGATCACGCCCGTTTCTGCCGTACACCCACTGGCATCGGTTACCTGGAACTGGTAGGTTCCGGCTGTTCCCGTGGTATAGGTAAAGGTAGCTCCAGTAGCGCCCAATGCACTATAGGCTGCGCCACCAATCGATACCGCATAGGTATATGGAGGGGTCCCTCCGCCTATGGTCCCTTCGATGATGGCATCCGGAGATGCAGTACAGTCCAAATCCTTTACAAGGACAGCTCCCATGGTAAGGGCCGGAAGCGGATCGATGGTATAGGTTTCTGTATAGTTACAGTCGTTGGCATCCTTAACCTGGAAGGTATAGGTGCCCGGTTCCAATCCGGCAAATTCATTGGAGGCCTGGTAGGCCGTGGCCGCCGAGGCAGGTGCGATGATCTGGTATTCCAAAGCGCCCGTTCCCCCTGTTACCGTAGCGACCGTAACTGTGGCCGTGTTCGATGGACAGGTCACAGGGGTGCTGGTAAAGTCTACATCTGTTGGAGGATCCAAAGGTTCTATAACGATTGGAGCTGTGATATAGGTACATCCTGTGGAATCTTCAATAGTTACTGTATAGGTGCCCGCCGTCAGTCCCGTAAAGGTACTGCCCGACTGGAAGGTCACTCCGTCAAGGCTATAGGTATAGGGCGCTACGCCACCTGAAACGTTACTTACCGTGATAGTCCCGGTACTGCTACAGGTATAGGGCGCCGTCAGTTCGGCTACCCCAATGATTGGGTCGTTCGCCGTGATGGTCACCGTCTGGGGCTCCGTCAGACACACCGAACTTCCCAAGGTATATTGGAGCACTACTTCGTAGTCCCCTTCCGCAAGACCTGTGAACACCGGTGAACTTACAAAAGTCAATCCCCCGTCGATGCTGTACTGCAATGCATTTCCATTGGCGTCTACAACTTCAATATTTATGGTACCCGTATCTCCAGAACTTATACAAGTAATATTCGTCTGAGAAATTGTGTATTCCGGAGCAGGGATAGCTTCCACATTTATAGACGTAGTTGCCGTACAGTTATTGGCATCCATCACCGTAATTTCATATAATCCAGGTGTGGATACTGTAATTTCAGGAGATGATTGAAAATCCGTATCACTATTCGCAAAATAGTAATAAGGAGGCGTTCCTCCTGAAGCATAAACCGTAATCACACCATCCGTACAAGTTAGCGGTGTTGTTAAGGCTGCCGACACCTCAATCATTGGAGGTTCTACAATTTCAATTTCTTCCGTATACACACATCCATCATCAGTACTTACATTAACCGTATATACTCCTGGATTTAATGAAGAAAATTCATAATCGCTCGCCATGATAGGTCCAACTCCATCCACAAAAGTTCCACCTTGGTAAAGGCTGTAGTAATATTGCGGTAAGGCTTCATTAACCGCTAAATGCACACTTCCAAAGTCACCATAACATTCTGGTTGGGTAATGTTACTAACCACAGAAAACTCTCTTTCCATCACATGTACACTCGGTGTCTCGAAAATACAAGGGTTGGTGTCTACTCCTATTTGTTGGATGTAAATGGTATAATATCCTGGAGAATTGACCGTAAACACATTACTGGTTTGGTAGTTTACACCATCAATACTGTATTCATACCCGGAAGGCACACCCCCTACTGTAATTTGACCAGGTGTTTCACAAATGATATCTTGAGCCGTAGCTGTAGGATTCAATAAATTTTGATAGACATTAAAATAGAAAATACTATAGCACCCCCCTGGGTAGTTGATTACTAGTCTGAATTGACCAGAATTATCAGCCGTAAAATCTGGACCTGTCCCTACTTGATTCCAAGTACAGGCATCATTTTCGTTGGCACAGTCCGGAGTTGCCACAGCTTCACAGCTTGACTCATCCAACTTTTCCCAAATAATTGATACAGCATCACTAATTCCAGTTAAAATATCACGTGAATCGTTGGCGCCACATAAAAAGATATTTGGCAGTTCCTTACCATCGTTTGGACAGATGACTACTTCATCTGCATAAGGAATCACTGGATTTGTTTGGGTGGTTCCATACAAGGTCACGGTTACCACTTCTTCAATAGATAAACAAGTTGCAGGCGCTGTATTGGTTACATAATAAGTTCCCGTTTCGGTTACCGTAATAGTTTGCGTTGTTCCAATAACCGGTGCCCCAGATGGGCTGGTTGACCAAGAATAGGCTTCATAACCATCGGCTGCGGTTAATTCAACACTTCCGCCACATAACACTTCTTCTCTTTCATAATCACAATTTGAAATGTCTACCAAAAAGTTGGTTGGTTGCGGGAAACTATTACATTCTACAGATACGTAACTTGGTTGATCTTCCACAGTAATAGAACTAATTGCTCCAGTATAAGTTGCAAAAGCCTGATTTATGATTTCATTGGAACAAGCCTGACTTAAATCGTAACAGTTTGGTACCACTTGTACCGCTAAACGAATCACGAATACAGGATCTCCAAATTCTACAGATTCATCAGGAATGTCGAACACAATAGTACGAGTCACAGGGTCGTAAGAAGACAAAGTTGCACCACCTGAATTGGTCAAGTCAATGTCTGTAGCGGGATCAAAAACAATATTTTCAGGAAGGATATCGGTTAACGTAAAATTGGTGATATCTTCATTCCCTATATTTTGATAGCTTATTTCATAAAACAGGTTTTGACCTAAAATAACATCATCACCATTTATTTCGTTACCAAATTCATCTTCTACAATTTTTACCAACTCTATTTCTGGCGAAATTATATCCACTGCAAAGGCACTAAAAAATGAAAACAAAGGATCTGCCTGTCCTTGAGCCACCTGTAGTGTAAAGGAAGCTGATGTTTCACTATGCCCTATATATTCCGGTTCAGAATTAATAATTTCCAAAAATCCAGTATCATATCCCAAAGTATTGGTTCCGGAGGGATTTCTGGGATAGGACACCCCATTAATGTTTTCAATAACCGACCCAAAAAATTTGTTTGCCGATCTTAAGGGGGTGGTTACCTCCTTATTATTAATTTCTAATTTGGTGGCTCTATTATTTTTATCACCGTCCAAAACGGCATAGGCAAATTGTAAATCGATATGTCCTGCTGGGGGCGTTGTAAAACCATCCACAGGAATTTCTTCGTAATGGTCATCATATATGTGGCTAAACCCATCAAAAGTCGTGAAGGATTTCATATGGAGATTCGGATCTTCGTAAATCACAAAGAGAGTCCATCCTGCCGATAGTCCCGTTGAATAATTGGATCCTTCACTTGATGTGACATTGGCAACCGTATAAGTTCCTTCAATATCTGTTAAACCATTCAAAATATCCGTTACCTCCGCATAGCATGCATAAGGGGTGTTGCCTGGCTCATTGTCTTCAGAAATAATTGGATCTACAATGGCGTCATAAATAAGTTCTCCTGTGATATCGACATAAGAAGTGCCATCGGGAGTCTTGAACTTGACTTGGTTGATATCGGATCGGTCCCCACTTTGAAGCATGGCTCCCCAATACAAAGCAGCATAAGCAACCGAATAACAGTTGGTTTCACTTCCATCTTCCTGAGGAGGCAATACAATATCGGCACTACTTGAGCTGAACGTGGAAGCGTCTGAATCGATATCGATATATTGCATTTCTACATCTTGGTTATCCACGGTATTATCATTTCCTGGCAGGTTGTCCTGTCCAAGAATATTATTACCTATAACCAGCATACTCCCTTTTACTTCAATGCTCTCCCTTATGGTAAATGGCTCATAGGTTTGGGCCATGGTACCAAAGCTCATCAGCAATAGAAATAAACCTAAAAGGTAAGGCTTATAATAAGTAGGCGTTTTCATGGTGTTTCTGTTTTTTAATCCTATTTTCTCCAAGGGGCATTGCAGAAAACAGGTATGCCATTACTACTATTTTTAATTCAAATCTTTAATTTTTAATACTTAATTCTCTATTTTAATTATTGATAGCTTTTGATTATAAGGTCTATTACCTTTTGATTTCATTGCTTCATTGGCCTGTTCGATGGCATCAAATTTTTGGTAATAGATGTAATATTTACTGGTATTGACATCGTAGAAGAAATCAACATCCGTTCTTCCAGAAGCAACCACTTTTGTTAAGAAATCATCTCTCTTAGCTACATCATTGTGTACCGCCAAAATCATGTAATATCCACTTTCTACATTCTTAACATTTTTCACAATTTGGATGTTTCCTCCAAGGTCTTCTCCAAAATTAAATTCATCAACCTTCAATGGTGCAGATCTTAATTGTGTACTTTGTTTGATGTTTTTCAAAGCCAATCTATCACGCATATATCTATCGTCCTCATTATCATAGGCTGCACGTTTGATTCTACGTTTTCTTTCTATCTCAGTCGCTCTATTGATACCTTCCAAAGTAGTTGTTAAACTCGCTTTGGTATCCATAGCTTTCAATTGTTCAGACTTTAATCGCTTAATGGTTTTCTTGTAATACAACATTACAGGATCATTTTCTATTGGCGCAAACTGCAATCTTTGTTCATACAAGTCTTCCAATTCTTCAATACGCTGGGTCCGGGTATCAATGATTTGATCTATATCTGCCTTCAAAGCTTCGATAGCTCTGTTTTCTGCAGATATACTCTTAAATGGTTTTGGAGCCACTATAATTCCTTGATCTCCCAAATCATTTTCCTCTTTTAAATCCTTAAGGTCTTGATTCTTTATGGCGATTGCCTCTTTATACCTTGTGATTAAGTCCACTTGAGCCGTGCTATCAGTCTCTGTCAATTTGGTAATCTCGTTCATGGATTTAGCCAAATTGTCTGTAGCTTCCATTGCCATTTCCTTATCCGACAACGCTTCCTTGGCTTTTGCTTCCGCAGCCAATTTAGCTTCTTCTTCAGCTTTGGCTTTTGCGGCAGCTTCTGCAGCTAAACGGGTCTCCTCTTCGGCTTGAGCTTTGGCCAATGCTTCTGCTTCCAATCTCGCTTGCTCTTCTGCCTCAGCCTTAGCTTTTGCTTCAGCGGCCAATCGAGCTTCCTCTGCTGCTTTTTCTTTTGCTGCAGCTTCTGCAGCTAACCTTGCTTCTTCCTCTGCTTGAGCTTGAGCTTGGGCTTGGGCCTTAGCTGCCAATCTAGCAGCTTCCGCTTCTTTTGCCAATCTAGCCTCTTCTTCAGCTTTGGCTTGAGCAGCTAACCTAGCTTGTTCTTCGGCTTGTGCCTGAGCTTTGGCTTCCGCAGCCAAACGAGCTTCCTCATCAGCCTTAGCTTTTGCGGCAGCTTCTGCAGCTATACGGGCCTCTTCCTCTGCTTCTCTTACCAACCTTGCCTCTTCAGCAGCCTTAGCTTTTTTCTCTGCTGCTATTTTAGCTTTGGCCTCTGCGACAGCTTTCGCTCTTGCTTCTTCTTCCTGTCGTTTTGCTTCTGCCTCGGCCGCCAACCTAGCCGCTTCTTCGGCTTTTGCTTTGGCAGCAGCCTCCTTAGCCAATTTAGCTTCTGCTTCCGCTGCTAATATCGCTTCTTTTGCTTCTGCCTCTGCCTTGGCTTCTGCAGCCAATTTAGCTTCTTCGTCTGCTTTCGCTTTTGCAGCCTCTCTTTTTGCAATAGCAGCCCTTCTATTGGCCTCTGCCTGTTGCTTAGATTTTTGAGACACCGGTTTTCTTCTCTTTTCAGGGAACACGATGGCACTCACATCATCCTCTCTACTATAGTCAAAGCGTTCTGTATTATTAAATCTATAAGCCAAAGTAATTTCATGGGAAGGACCAAAATCGGTGAATTCACCAACTGCTTTTTCAAAATTATATTCAATGGCAATTTGAGGGGTAATATTTAAGCCCAAACCAGCCGAAGCTCCGTATAAAGTGTTATATCCTGCCTGAGCCCAGATTCCTTTAGGCACCATTAGCATTGCCAAACCAGACACTATGGTTTCATCTGACCGAAACTCTGATCTTACTAAAGCTTGGAATCTACTTTGATCAAAAAAGCCCCTGCTGTCCATATACCCCGTATACATGACATGTCCTTGTACACCTTGTTCTGGGGTATCCTTAATTAGTTGTGAAGCGTTTACATTATAAAGTACCAAATTGGTTAATGCCACACCGAAATCAAAAAAGCCTGTTCCATAATTGATTCCAGGATTAATGGTCAATAAGAAATTCGAGGGGATATTATTAAGCGAAGGGTCATCGTAATTAGTAACCACATTACCACTATTTACACCACTCCTATAAGCTCCTACATTTAGTCCAAAAGTTAAATTGCTCTCCCAATTTAAACGGGCGTTGTAAGCAAAATTCAAAAGACCTCCAAACGTAGTAAGTACTCCATAATTTTGTTGAAATGCACCTATACCAATCCCAATATTTTCCTTAAACCTACCAGAGAAACTCGCCAAATAAGTTTGTGGCGCATCCTCAAACTGCACCCATTCCCTTTTATTATTAAAACTAAGATACTTGTGCTGCTCTCGTACAAAACTGAAGGTAGGATTGATAACATATCTATTGAAACGCAAAGAATTACGTACCGGTAAGGCAAAAGATACTACCCCATCCTCTTCTTGAGAATAGGTTATCTGCATCGTACAGATAATTAATAGTATGGCCAACAGATACGTCTTCATGTTACTTTACAACAGTTATAGAACCTTTTTTAGAGTCTTGTCCAGGACTGGTTATGATATAATAAAATACTTGGTTTACACTACTTACTCCCATTTGGTTCTCAGGCCAATTGTTCATATAACTATTGGTTTGAAGTACTACCTTCCCTCTGCTATCCATAATCACAACATCGGTATTACTCCCACTAACATATTGTTGCGGGATAACCCAAGTATCATTGATTCCATCGCCGTTGGGGCTGATAAGATTTGGAATATTGTCTACTACTGGAAATGGATCTATAGGTTCCCCTATTTCAAAAAGGAATTCATGTGAACTCTCACAACCCGTCGTTTGTGTTATCACAACTTTATAGGAACCATAATCATAGGCTTCAAAAGTATCTTCAGTTGCATTAGGAAGCAATGTTCCATTAAAATACCATTCGTATATAGGGTTACTGGCGGTGGTACTTACCTGTACCCATAACGAATCGCCCTCTTCCAATTGGTTTTCTTCAGGAATATTAATCTCGCTTTCAAAACTTTCACTAACCAAATCAATAGATCCCGAAGTTTCACAGCTTCCCAAATCAACTTCAACTGAATACAATCCAGATTCACTGGTTTGGTAAGTTTGTCCCGTAGCTCCTGAAATAGCCACACCATCCTTGTACCATTGGTAGCTGTCACCGCCTATCGTTGCCAAGGTTGTCATACCCTGATCTGGACAAAATGGATTTCCTAAACTCGAAGCTATAGTGGCATCAGCCTCCCCGGCAGACACCTCACTAATGGTTACTCTATTAGAAAATGAATTGGACGTACAGGTCCCATAATTGGTTTCGGCAAAATAGGTTCCTTCTTGACTAACGGAAAGTGTAGGTCCTTGAGAAACAAACACAGCCGTTGTAGGCCCCGTTTCCTTAAACCAATTAAAAGTAAGCGAAGGGTAATTGAGCGGAGAATCATTTTCTCCTGTTCCTGGATTATCTATAGTCAACAAATAGCTTCCGCCAGAGCAAAATGCTCCGGTAGAAACCAAATTATTAATTGAAAATGGACTGTCTTGAATTTTGTAATAAGCGGCAAAGGCCACAGATTTTGCACTTGTAGCAACAGGAGCTGTACTTTTTATTCTCAGCTTATACCCTTCTCCAGCTGTAGTGGTCGGCAATGAAAAACTTAAAGTTGCCGGTGACACGGTAACAGCTCCTGGCTGTGAAGTGAATATTGTTGTAGGGTTAGAAAAATCGCCTTCAGGATCTGACATTTCAAGGATAAACTGGTTGGATGTAGCCAATCCTGCTTCTGGAGAAAACACAAAAGATACAGTATAGGTATTGAAAGCTTCACTGGCACACGCCTGACTAAATCCTAAATTTGGCGTACCAATTACTATCTGGGCATTGGCTTGTTGCACACACAAGCAAACACATACACCCAAAAGCAAAGTAAGTCTGTTTAAGATAGTAGTTTTTTGCATTCAATTACATTTAGCAATTATCCGTTTTTAATTTTGTCAACCTTATCGGTCCAAAACACCTTATCAGTATTTATTTCTATCTGATTTAGGCTCCAAAAGGGCTTGCTTACACTTCTCTTAAAATTAGAAGATTAGCAACACCCTATATTTCCTGTAAAATGATCCTAGGAAATCTTCCAATGCCTAATCGGCATTGGAAGCATAAATTTTGTTGATACGCAACCTAAAGTCTGGTCGTTTTGAATTGCTCAAATCGATGAATGTTTCAGAATCGCTTCCTTTAGAATACACGTTGAAAAATGCGCGGTTACCATACCAGTTCTCCAAATCTTCATTGTTGGAATTGTGTTCTGTAAATATATTCCCGTTGCAGTTGTTGAAATACATTTCACTAAACTTGATACGGTCTAAGTTTTTGTTATTAATTGTAATATTGTCGTCTAGAATTACAGCTGGGTTAAATCCAGAGATTACACTTTTACTCATTTCCAATGAAGCATGTTGTGCAATGTATAACGCTTCTTTCACCAAGCCTACCTCAATATCGGACGCTAAATTGTCACTTATATTGACTAGGGTAAGGTTTTCTGCTTTCACAAAAGTTCCTTTTTTGGTCAAGTCTACTTCGTTCTTATCTTCATAAGAAGCCACATACATACATCTAGATCCATCTGCACCAGATACATATGGAGAACGGATAGCCAATGAATTGGTAATTTGGCATTGCGCTCCGTAGTTGAATTTATAGTCATCGCTACTGGTTCTATAGGACACCATTTGTGTCATATTAAATTCACCACCAATAACACTAAATGAATTTCCCTCACAATAGCTTACCATAACATTTTCAACAACCGTTTTATTTCCAACACCGGCAAGTGTTAAACCGTTGAAGAAACCATACTCCTTGGTACGCTTTCCTGCAAATTCAATTCTTACATATCTAAAGATTCCCGAATCAGACTCTGCATTCTCTCCACCATAATTAATATATTCAAAAGAAGTAGGTCTTAATCCGTAGTTAACAGAAGAGCCATTTCCAAATTTATTGATTGGGGCATCTCCAAGAATGAACACGCCTCCCCAATCACCTTCTTTTTTCACACTTCTGTTAGATGAGAAAATAATTGGATCTGTTTCCAAACCATCTGCAACAATTTTAGAGCCTTTACTTACTACCAAAGTTCCGTTGGTTTTAAAATCACCAAGGATTACGGTTCCTGGTTCAATAGTAAGTGTAGCGCCGTCTGTTACAAATACACTACCTAATAATAAATAGGTATCCTTTTTAAAAAGTTTGGTGTCTTGTGTAATATTACCACTCAAGATTTGAGTTGGTTCACCATAGTCTACATGGTTGGGTCTAAATTCGGTCCAGTTGTTTAACCAGTTCGTGGTCCCTATGATTCCCTTCTCCTGTTGGGCAAACAGATTGACCGCAGCCAAAAGAAACAAACATAGTGTCTGAGTAAAGTTTTTCATAAGTAATGTAATTATTAATAGATTAAGGGTCTTGTACTGTTAATGTATCAAAAGTATAAACAAATCCTACGAAATACAAAAAAAGTCGATTAAATGCTATTTTTTATTAGTCCAGTAATAAAAAACCTACTTACAACCTATAAAAAGACAGAATAAACTTACTTTTTAAGTATTTCAGAATTCACTTATTAGCTTCCGAATTTTCAATCATACGTCATTACAATAGTACATCACAATTCAAAAAGCAGGGGTACACTTTCTATTATGATATTGTAATGATAGTTTTACTATACCTTAAATTAATCACCCTCTAAGCCCATTACTTCATATAAGCTTAGTGGTAATTTGAATCTTAAAAATCGTCGTAGGTATGTAAGGACTTCAAGGTTTCTTCATAAAACAAAATCGCCATGATTAAGTTGGATTTATCCGAGTACGGCAAAATTCGCTTTTGAAACTCAATGGTACTTTCAAAATACTCTTTGGACGCTTCAATATTATCCTCCAAAGCTTTTTTGTTATCCTTAGTTTCGGGAATTCCCATAGTAGCCATTGTAACACCAGGCTTGGTAGCGAAGGCAATGTTAGGCAAGATTTTTACAATAACTTCAATGCGCTCTTTGTAGAGCTCCAATAAATCTCCTTTAGGCATATGCTCTAACTGATCTCTGTCATGATACTTTGCAATAGAGACCTTACCGCTAATAATGCTAGGAGATTCCTCTTTATTCTTTTGGGCAAAACCAATGCCCGTAACAAGTATAAAAACAATACTTAATAGGGTAAATTTAGTTTTCATAGTTTAGATTTAAGGCGTTAACTACAGCAAATTTATGTAATTAAACGTAAAAAACAAGCATTTCATCGATTTTTTTCATAAAATTTATACAATAATTTGCCTTTTTAGGTTTTTCACCACCTACCACCTATCCACTTCACTATCAAACAACAACGCCCAATACCTTCCTATTTAAACACTAGTTTTACGCAACCTAAGTGCATTTGCTATTACCGACACAGAACTAAAACTCATAGCCAGCGCCGCTAACATTGGAGATAAAAGTATCCCAAAAAATGGATACAATACACCCGCGGCAACAGGCACCCCAACCGTATTATATACTAAAGCAAAAAATAAGTTTTGCTTGATATTTTTCATTACGGCATCACTTAAATGTTTCGCTTTTACAATACTTTGCAAATCACCTTTCACTAAAGTAATCATGGCACTTTCTATGGCCACATCAGTTCCTGTTCCCATGGCAATCCCTACATCGCTCTTAGCCAAAGCAGGGGCGTCATTTATTCCATCTCCTGCCACGGCTACCACTCTACCTTCAGCCTGCAGCCGCTCCACTTCTTTAAGTTTATCTTCCGGCATTAAGCCCGCTTTAAAACCAATTCCATTAAGTTCCGAAGCTACGGCTTGCGCTGTTGTTTCATTATCCCCTGTAAGCATTACTATTTCCATGCCCAAATCCTGAAGTTCTTCGATAGCTTTGGCACTAGTAGCTTTTATTTTATCTCCAATAACAACGTAGCCATTAACCGCTTTACCCACTGCTAAATACGAAACTGTTTTTCCTTGCTCTTGAAAGTTTTGCACTTCTTCTTGCATTTCCGGACTAACTTTGGCTCCTATTTCATCCATTAATTTTTTATTCCCCAAAAACACTTCCAATCCATCTACCACACCGGATACTCCTTTCCCTGTTAAGGATTCAAACTTTCCAGCTTGCAGCACCTTTATATTTTTCTCTTTAGCATACTTTACAATTGCTTCGGCCAAAGGATGTCCACTATTACTGTTTAGGGATGCCGCCAATTTCATCACCTTTTCAGCGGTTACATTTTCTTTATCAAAAGCTCCAATTTTTTCAACCGTAGGCTTTCCCTCTGTTATAGTACCCGTTTTATCTACTATAATAGTATTCACCTTTCCCATAGTCTCTAAAGCTTCTGCATTTTTAATAAGGACACCATTTTGCGCCCCCTTTCCTACGCCTACCATTACTGACATAGGTGTTGCCAAGCCTAAAGCACAAGGGCACGCAATAATAAGTACGGCAATGGCATTAATCAAGGCGTACACATAGGCCGGCTGTGGCCCCCAAACTACCCACACTATAAAAGTGATCACGGACACCAATACAACTATTGGTACAAAATATGCCGAAATACGATCTGCTAATTTTTGAATAGGCGCCCTGCTTCTGCTAGCGTCATTAACCATTTGTACAATTTGTGATAAAAGGGTATCGTTTCCTACTTTTTCAGCTTTCATAACAAAAACTTGGTTACCATTAATAGTTCCACTACTCACTTTATCGCCTTTCACCTTATTTACGGGAATAGGCTCTCCCGTAATCATAGATTCATCCACCGAAGATTCCCCCTCCACAATTTCACCATCCACCGGTATTTTATCTCCCGGTTTTACTTTTAGCAAATCTCCTAATACTATTTTATCAATACTGACCTCTTTCTCCTCCCCATCTACAACCTTAACGGCTTTATTGGGCGCCAATTTTAAAAGCTCCTTCACAGCTGAATTGGTTTTACTATGGGCCTTTGCTTCCAACAACTGTCCTAATAATACCAAAGTCAGAATAACTGTTGCTGCTTCAAAATACACGTGTACCACTCCAGATTCCGATTTGAACTGCTGCGGAAACAAATCTGGAATCAACAAGCCCACTACACTAAAGATCCAGGCAACTCCCGCCCCAATACCTATTAAAGTGAACATATTAAGATTCCAGGTTTTGATACTTTTATAAGCACGTTCAAAAAACATCCAAGCCGCATAAAACACCACTGGTAAGGACAAGACAAATTGCACCCAATTCCAGTATTTTTGATTTATGATATTATATAGCGGATTATTGGCCAGCATATCGCTCATGGCAATAATAAATATGGGAAGTGTAAAGGCTACTGCCAACCAAAACTTCTTTAGAAGTTTTTTATAAGTTTGCTCCTCTGCCGACAATTGAGGTTTCATAGGCACCAAATCCATCCCACATCTTGGACAGGCTCCCTCCTCATCCTTAACTACTTCCGGATGCATTGGGCAAGTCCATTGTTGAGCTGAAACCGCCGTCAAGTTTTGCTCTTCTACCAAATCCATTCCGCATACAGGACAATCCCCAGCTTTATCATAGGTTTTATCACCTTCGCAGTGCATAGGGCAATAAAACACTCCCGTTCCCTGCCCCTTAGCAGGCGTTTCTTTTTTTAGTTTGTGCTCCTGTTTTTCTCCCGGCATATGGATACTATAACGTCCGCCGTCTGCTTTAAGAGCTTCCTGAAAAACCTCAATAGGAATGTGCGAGGTCATTTCCACTGTAGCTTCGGCCGCTTCCAAATCTACCGTTACATTGGATACATTTTTTACTTTAGACAAGGTGTCTTCCACATGCTTTCTACAACCATTGCAGGACATGCCATGTATATGATAGGTATGAACCATACTTTATATATTATATGAACTATTAAATCGAATTTCATGAGGGCAATCTCCAAAAGAAAATTCGTAAAATATGGTATAAAGATACTACATCTTTTTGTGACGCCTTATAGCTTTAAGACTTATGCCACCTTTACTATACTCCTATTTATTTAGACAAATCTACCCATAAAGTCCCCATAGAGTATCCATAGGGTTACTATGGGGCAGCTATAGGGATACCCAAAAGAAAACGGATGAACTTTCTCTATTTTTTCAATAGATTTTAAACGGAATTTCAATGAAACCCAAATACTAAAAATCTCCTGTTTATGTGATGCGCAAACCTTTGGTTTTGGTCATTTAGACCATAAAATGAAAAAAAAATAGGTTCCAAACCAGCGAAAAAGTTTTCAACTATTACGTTTTCGTTAAATATTTCTTAAAGAAATTACGAATAACATGATATATATCATAATATAAAATGGAATCCTACAATAGCTTTGATGTAACAAACGGAATTGTAACATAAACTATGAATCATGGATATCTCACACATTGAGCATATTGGAATTGCTGTTGAAAACTTAGATGAAGCCATTAAATATTATGAACAAGTCTTAGGGATGAAATGCTATGCTATAGAAGAGGTTGTCGATCAAAAAGTGAAGACAGCCTTTTTTTTGGTCGGTACTAGTCAAACTAAAATCGAATTATTGGAGAGCACCTCCCCCGATGGACCTATTGGAAAATTCATCGCAAAAAAAGGCCCAGGCATTCACCACATCGCTTTTGCCGTTAACGACGCTACCAAAGCCTTACAATTGGCAGGAGACAAAGGCGTACAACTAATAGACCAACAGTCTCGAAAAGGAGCCGAAGGTCTAGACATAGGCTTCCTTCACCCAAAATCTACACTAGGAGTCCTCACAGAACTATGTTCTAAATAAATACCAAACCATATATACGGTAACAAAAACATACCCCATGGCAAATCAAGATAAAATTAATGAGCTCATCGCCAAACGCGCCGAAGCTCGATTGGGAGGCGGAGAAAAACGTATCGACTCACAACACGCTAAAGGAAAACTAACCGCACGCGAACGTATTGAAATTCTTTTGGATGAAAATAGCTTTGAAGAATTTGATATGTTCGTTACCCACAGGACCAAATCCTTTGGCCTAGACAAGGAACGCTACCTATCTGATGGTGTTGTAACGGGTCATGGTACCATAGATGGGCGCATTGTATATGTATTCTCTCAAGATTTCACGGTATTTGGAGGTTCGCTCTCCGAAACTTATGCTTTAAAAATCTGTAAAATCATGGATATGGCCATGAAAATAGGTGTTCCTGTTATTGGCCTCAATGATAGTGGCGGTGCTCGTATTCAAGAAGGAGTACGATCACTTGCCGGTTATGCCGAAATTTTCCAAAGAAATATTATGGCTTCTGGACTCATCCCTCAAATATCCTCTATCCTTGGCCCTTGTGCCGGAGGGGCCGTTTATTCTCCAGCCCTAACAGATTTCACCATCATGACAGACCAAACCAGTTACATGTTTGTAACGGGCCCCAAAGTGGTTAAATCGGTTACAGGAGAAGAAGTGACTACAGAACAATTGGGAGGTGCCAACATCCACTCTACCAAATCTGGAGTGTCTCATTTTTTAGCCGAAAATGATGAAGAAAACCTAATGCTCATCAGAAAGCTACTAAGCTACCTTCCTTCCAACAATCTAGAAGAACCACCAACCATAGCAACTTCAGACCCTATCGATAGACTGGATGATGAACTGAATAGTATTATTCCTGAAAACCCCAACCAACCCTATGATATCTTGGATGTCATCTCAACAATTACCGATAATGGTGAATTTTTGGAAGTGCACTCCAATTACGCCAAAAATATTGTTGTAGGCTTTGCCCGATTCAATGGGCACTCTGTAGGAATTGTAGCTAACCAACCAAAATTTTACGCAGGAGTTTTAGATTGTGAATCTTCAAGAAAAGCAGCCCGTTTTGTCCGCTTCTGCGATGGCTTCAATATTCCATTAGTAACCTTGGTAGACGTTCCAGGGTTCCTACCAGGCACTGGGCAAGAGTATGCAGGTATTATACTACATGGTGCCAAACTACTCTTTGCCTATGGAGAAGCCACTGTACCTAAAGTAACCATCACTCTTAGAAAATCTTATGGTGGAGCCCATGATGTAATGAGCTGCAAACAGTTGCGCGGTGATTTAAATTATGCTTGGCCAACCGCAGAAATTGCAGTAATGGGTGCCAAAGGAGCTGTAGAGGTGTTGGAAGGCTCCAACATTAGAAAGATTACAGATGCCGATGAAAAACTTAACTACATCGAAGAGAAGGAAAATGAATACACTACCAAATTTGCCAACCCATACGTGGCTGCCAAATACGGCTTTATCGACGATGTTATAGAACCTAGAAACACACGATTCCGAATTATTAGAGGTCTGGAACTATTAGCCAATAAAAAAGAGGTAAACCCTCCTAAAAAACACTCAAACATCCCTTTATAATCATGACTATTCCATTATCCATAAGCAATATAGACGAAGGTTATGTCATCCTTCTTACGGGATTGATGATTGTGTTTTCAGGTCTGTTGACCTTGACCATATTTTTCAAATTTGGACTTCCTTTAATCCTCAAGTTTTACAACGGGTTGAAACCTGGAAAACCAAAAACGACAGATCAAACTATTGTCAACAAAACCATAGAAAAGGAATTTACAGGAGAAGTGGCCGCTGCCATTTCCATGGGAATTCACTTATACTTAAGCGAACAACATGACAATGAAAACGCTGTGTTAACCATAAAACAAGCCCGCAAAATGTACTCCCCATGGAGTTCCAAAATTTACGGCGCCTATAGTAACCGATTTTAAGAATATCCCTAGACAGCAAAAATCATGAAAAATTTCACATTTAACATAAATAAAAACAGCTACAAGGTAAAAATCATCTCTCAGGAAGAGAATACCATAAACCTTGAAGTAAACGGTACCAGCTATGCCGTGGAACTGGAACAGGAAATTAAAAAACAAAAAACGCCTGTGTTGGCAAGAAGATCTTCTTCTGCCAATAAGGAAAAACCGAAGGTGGTAAACCCTAGTTCTTCCAACAAACAGGCCATTACGGCGCCTATTCCCGGGGTTATTCTTGCCCTAAATGTTAAGGTTGGTGATCAGGTCAAGGAAAATGACCAACTATTAATCTTAGAAGCCATGAAAATGGAAAACAGCATTATGGCCGATAAATCAGGAGTAGTTTCTGCCGTTCATGTAACTGTTGGCAAGCAAGTATTGCAAGGTGACGCTTTGATAGAGATAGAATAACCAGCCATGTTTTCTTAAGAAATCAAGAAGTACCACAACTACTTTAACAGGCCCAAAACTAAAGAAAATGAAAAAATTAGCATTAATATTTGGAGTTATATCGATACTGCTTTGTATTAAACCAGTCCTAGGACTCACTTCAAGCGCTACCAATACAACCACCACAGAAATATCTACGAACACTACAAGTGATGATAATTTTATAACCGAAGCCTTTGATGGGGTTAAGCAATTTTATGCCTATACAGGTTTTGCCAACGCCCAATCTGGCCATATCATCATGATCATTATAGGGATTGTCTTCATATACCTAGGTATCAAGTTTGACTATGAGCCCTTACTTTTAATCCCCATTGGCACAGGAGTCATTATAGGAAATATCCCTTTTGTAATGGGCAACCAAACCGGTATTTATGAAACCGGATCCGTACTAAACTACTTGTACTTTGGGGTCGTCAAGGGGATTTACCCACCTTTGATATTCCTAGGAATTGGAGCGATGACCGATTTCTCTTCTCTGATTGCCAACCCTAAATTAATGTTGCTTGGAGCCGCTGCCCAAATTGGGGTATTCGGGACATTCTTAGGCGCCCTTTATCTTGGTTTTGCGCTTCCTGAAGCTGGTGCTATTGGGATAATTGGAGGGGCCGATGGTCCTACCGCCATCTTCCTGTCCTCTAAACTAGCCAATGGTATCAACATCCTTCCCGATGGTACTACCGTTAAAAACCTGATTGGACCTATCGCTATTGCCGCCTACTCTTACATGGCATTGGTACCGGTAATCCAGCCGCCAATCATGAAGTTGTTGACCACCAAAAAGGAACGTCTTATTAAAATGAAACCCCCAAGAGCGGTATCCCAAAAGGAAAAAATGATCTTCCCTGTGGCCGCCTTGTTGTTAACCACCTTTATTTCGCCTAGTGCCCTACCGCTATTAGGAATGTTGTTCTTTGGAAATTTATTGAAAGAATCAGGTCGTACCGAACGTTTGGCTGAAACCGCCAGAACCAAACTTATCGATATCGTGACCATTCTTTTGGGAGTTACTGTAGGAGCCTCCACCCAAGCAGACATCTTTATTACAAAAGACTCTATGCTGATCTTTGGATTAGGTGCCATTTCCTTCGTAATTGCCACTATGGGAGGGCTATTATTTGCAAAACTTATGAACGTTTTCCTTAAGGGTGACGAGAAAATAAACCCACTAATTGGAGCTTCAGGAGTCTCTGCAGTTCCAGATAGTGCACGGGTTGTACACGCTGAAGGTCTGAAGGCAGACCCTACCAACTATTTGCTCATGCACGCTATGGCACCAAATGTTGCTGGTGTTATAGGATCGGCCATTGCAGCAGGTATTCTATTAAGCTTTTTAGCTTAAACACTGAATAATAAAAAATACAAGCAACAATCTAAAATACTATTGTTATGAGTTTAGCAAATGTAATGAATCCACCAAAAGTATCAAGTGTACCAAATGTGATGACTGCAGAGGAAGCTTTAAAATTGGTAAAGTCTGGAAATACCGTACTCATTCAAGGTGCTTCTGCCACTCCTCAAACCCTGGTTAGAGCTTTGGTAGCAAGAGGCCCAGAGTTAAGAGACGTAGAAATTGTACACCTACATACCGAAGGAGAATGCGGCTATGTTGACCCAAAATTAAGAGATAATTTTCATACAAGCGCCTTTTTTATAGGTGGCAACATCCGTAAAAGCATTGGTGACACCGCTGATTATATCCCCATCTTTTTAAGTGACATCCCTAGTCTTTTTAGGGAGGGCTATATGGATTTGGATATAGTTTTAGTAAATGTATCTCCACCAGACAAACACGGCTTCTGTTCTTTGGGAGTCTCAGTAGACATTATTGTGTCGGCCATTGAAACGGGTAAAACCGTTATTGCCCAAATCAACTCCAAAATGCCTCGTACTTTTGGAGATGGTATTGTACACATTAGCAACTTTACGGCTTGTGTTGAAGTAGATGAACCTATCTATGAAATGCAATTGGCACCTCCTACCAAAGAAGAGGCTACCATTGGAAAAAACATTGCAGAAATTATTGAGGATGGCGCTACCTTACAAATGGGTATTGGAGGAATTCCAAATGCGGTACTCTCCTATTTGACCAATCATAAAAATCTGGGAATTCACACCGAGATGTTTTCCGATGGTATTGTAAGCTTAGTTGAAAAAGGAGTAATCAATGGGTCCAACAAAAAAATCAATCCACATAAAATAGTCTCCGGTTTTGCCATGGGAACCCAGCGTCTTTATGACTTTATGGATGACAATGCCGAAATTGAAATGCGGGATATCGCCTATGTTAATGATACGGCCGTCATTCGTCAAAACCCCAAGGTAACTGCCATCAACTCGGCTATTGAAATTGATATCACAGGACAAGTATGTGCCGATTCCATAGGAACACGAATGTTCTCTGGTGTAGGAGGCCAAATGGACTTTATGCGAGGGGCTGCCCTCTCCAAAGGCGGCAAACCTATTATTGCCATGACTTCAACGACCTTAAAAGGGGTATCTAAAATTGCGCCGATATTAAAACCAGGTGCCGGCGTTGTAACCACTAGAGCCCATGCCAGGTATGTAGTAACCGAATTTGGTGTTGCCAGATTATTTGGAAAGACCTTGAAAAAGCGTGCGGAAGCCCTCAGAGATATTGCGCATCCTGATCATAGAGAAGAACTGGACAAAGCCATTTTTGAACGTTTCGGTAAATAAGCGTCTACCAAAGTTCAACATAAAATCAAACGTATGAACACTCAAAACAACACACTATTTTCCAACTTTGCTCCCGTTACCAAAGAGGAATGGATGGAAAAAGTGACCATAGACTTAAAAGGAGGTAATTTTGAAAAACAATTGGTTTGGAAAAATTTAAATGATATAACGCTCCCTCCTCTTTACACGCCTGAAGATGCCATTTCTCCGCTGTCCAATACAGGAGAAAATGCCGCTTCATTTGTAAACTTCAGACATATCTATGTCAATTCTGCTACGGAAGCTAATACGCAAGCCCTCAAAGCCATTACTGAAGGCATTACAGGCTTGATTTTTGATGTGAAAACTGAAGTTTCCGTTGTCCAATTATTAAAGGATATTGACCTCAACACCATAAATGTGTCCTTTCAATTAGAACACAACTTATGGCAATTTGCTGTCAATTTCTTTGCATATGTACACAACCATTTAATAGCTCCAGAAAACTTACAAGGGTTTATGGACCTTAATGTTATTACAGAGTATGTCACCACAGGAAACCTTTCCAAACCAAAACTTGAGGATATTAATCGTCTTGTAGAGCTTAGTAGTGCCTACCCTAATTATAAAACTTTAAGCATTTCCGGTACTGCCTTTTTAGATTCGGGAAGTAATCAAGTTCAAGAAGTCGCCTTTACTTTAAACGCCTTGGTGTATGTCATTGAATGTTGCTTAAAGCATGGCGGTGATCCTGAAGCTTTATTCAACAACCTTCATGTGCAGTTAGGAATAAGTTCGGAGTATTTTGTTGAAATCGGAAAATTTAGAGCCTTCAATAGCCTGTTGGCTGCTATTGCCAAAAGCTATGGCGTTAGCGACTATAACCATTGTTTAACCGCTAAAACTTCCGTTTGGAGCAAATCCGTCACCGATCCCTACACCAACCTGTTACGCGCCACTACCGAAACCATGTCGGCGCTGTTAGGCAATGTAGATGGTGTTGTCATCGATCCGTTTGACAAGGAGTTTAAGGAAACCTCAGCGTTTTCAAATAGAATTGCCGGCAATATCTCTACGATTTTAAGAGAGGAATCTTACTTCGGAAAAGTGGCCAATCCTGTGGACGGTTCCTATTACATAGAAGATGTCAGCTCCAAAATAGCCGATAAATCACTGGCTTTATTTAAAGAAGTAGAAGCTAAAGGTGGTTTCTACGAAGCTTTTGAAAGCGAATATATCCAACAGCAAATCGCTGAAATCCGTCAAAGAAAACTTACCCTTTTAAGTCAGCGTCGTTTGGCCATGGTGGGGGTTAACAAATACCCTAACCTAATGGAGCGTATTCCTTCCAATATCTTATCCGAAGGAAGCTCTCAATCCAGCAAATTGTTGACACCTCGTCGCGCTACGTTGGAAATTGAAGCACTTAGAAGAACTACTGAAGAACTTGTAGAGACCACTAAAAAACGTCCTATTGTAGAGCTTAGCAGTTTCGGAAATCTCACCATGAGAAAAGCAAGAGCTGCTTTTTCATATGACTTTTTAGGGGTTTCAGGTTTTGAGGTTTGGCAAGAGAAAAGCTATACTTCAGCTCAAGAAGCCGCCGAAAGCAGTGCCGCTTCCAACTCAGATGTCGTGGTAATCTGTAGCTCCGACCAGGATTACGAAACGGATGCTCTAGACTTTGTAAGAGCCTTTAGATCCCTTAACAAAGATAAAATTCTGTTACTGGCCGGAAATCCCGTAGCACTAATAGATTCCCTAAAAGAGGCAGGATTGGATGATTGCATCCATATCAAATCGGATGTTATTCAAACTATTTCGGGGATACAACATAAACTAAATGGCCTAGTTGCACACTAACCTGTGAAAGACCATTGACTCACAAAAACAATGACTTATGAAACGAGATTTTTCAACTCTAAGTTTAGACCATAACACACAGGCACCCAAAGCTGCAGGCAAAAAAGCCGTTTGGAATACCCCTGAAGGCATCCCTGTGAAAACTCATTTTACAAAAAAAGACATAGACGAAGCAGAGCACTTAAACTTTGTAGCAGGTTTACCTCCTTTTACCAGAGGGCCTTATAGTGCCATGTATGCCTTACGTCCATGGACTATTCGTCAATATGCGGGTTTCTCGACTGCGGAAGAATCCAATGCCTTTTACAGAAGAAATTTAGCTGCTGGACAAAAAGGACTTTCGGTAGCGTTTGATTTGGCTACCCATAGAGGCTACGATTCCGATCACCCAAGGGTAACCGGTGATGTTGGTAAGGCAGGTGTTGCCATTGATTCCATTTTGGATATGGAAATTTTATTCGACCAAATTCCTTTGGATAAAATGTCGGTGTCCATGACCATGAACGGTGCCGTACTGCCTATTATGGCCTTTTATATTGCAGCTGCCAAAAAACAAGGCGTGGCTTTGGACCAACTGAGTGGTACCATTCAAAATGATATCCTCAAAGAGTTTATGGTACGTAACACCTACATTTATCCGCCGTTACCTTCCATGAAGATTATCGGGGATATTTTTGAATACACCACCCAACACATGCCTAAGTTCAATTCTATCTCTATTAGCGGGTACCACATGCAGGAAGCAGGTGCCACGGCAGATATTGAATTGGCCTACACCTTGGCAGACGGTTTGGAATACATTAGAACAGGATTGGCCGCAGGACTAAAAATCGATGAATTTGCACCACGACTTTCCTTCTTTTGGGCTGTGGGAATGAACCATTTTATGGAAATTGCCAAAATGCGTGCGGCACGTATGCTTTGGGCAAAAATCATTAAACAGTTCAACCCCAAAAATCCGAAGTCCATGGCATTGCGTACCCATAGCCAAACTTCGGGATGGAGCTTGAGTGAACAGGATCCGTTCAACAATGTAGCCAGAACTTGTATTGAAGCCATGGCTGCCGGTTTGGGAGGCACACAATCCTTACACACCAATGCTTTGGATGAGGCGATTGCCCTTCCTACGGATTTCTCGGCAAGGATTGCACGTAATACCCAAATTTACATTCAAGAGGAAACCCAAATCACCAAAGCGGTTGATCCTTGGGCAGGTTCTTATTATGTAGAATACCTTACTCAAGAAATTGCTAAAAAAGCGTGGAAACTCATTGAAGAGGTTGAGGAATTGGGTGGTATGGCCAAAGCCATTGAAACTGGCGTTCCTAAAATGCGTATTGAAGAAGCCGCTGCTCGAAAACAAGCCAGATTGGATTCTGGTCAAGATATTTTGGTGGGTGTGAACAAATACCAAACCGACGAGAAATCGGATATTGAAATCTTGGAGGTGGATAATTCCGCAGTGAGAACGTCTCAAATCGAACGTTTGAACAGCCTTAAAGCTAACAGAGACCAAGCTTTGGTAGACACTAAACTAAAAGCACTTTCCCATTGTGCTGAAACAGGCAAGGGCAACCTATTGGAATTAGCCGTAGATGCCGCCGAAAACTTTGCCACTTTGGGTGAAATCTCCGATGCTTTGGAAGCTCACTTTGGACGCCACAAAGCAGATACCAAACTTATCAGTGGTGTTTATAGAAAAGAGGTGAAAGATGATTACACCTTTGAGGAAGCCCAACAATTGGCAGATAAGTTTGCTGAAATTGAAGGTCGCAGACCAAGAGTCATGATTGCCAAAATGGGACAAGATGGTCATGATAGAGGCGCTAAGGTAGTCGCTTCCAGTTTTGCCGATCTTGGCTTTGATGTGGACATGGGACCTTTGTTCCAAACCCCAGAAGAAGTAGCCAAACAAGCTATAGAAAACGACGTGCACTTTGTGGGGGCCTCCAGTTTGGCTGCAGGACATAAAACCCTAATTCCACAATTGATAAATGAATTGGAACAATTGGGAAGACCTGATATTCTAGTATTTGCCGGAGGTGTAATTCCTGAACAGGATTACCAATACTTATTAGACCGTAAAGTAGCTGCTGTATTTGGCCCAGGAACCGTAATTGCCAAATCAGCTATTACCATCATGGAGAAATATTTAGAACACGATTAATAGTACTTTTTTTGTTTACATCTGTTTGATTAAAAGCTTCGGGGTGCGTTTAACATCTTGGAGCTTTTTTTCTTTTAAACAAGTTCAGTTTTAGAGGAAAACTAAAATATTGCTTTTCAACATAATTTTAAAGCAACCCCAATATTTGAGTACAGATAATCAAAAGTACCATGGCAATAGGATACACAGTGGCATAAGCAACTGAAGGAGCGTCTGTAGAAGTCATACTATCAACTGCTGCCAATCCTGGTGTGCTGGTCATGGAACCGGTAAGCGTCCCCAATAAGGTTAGGGTATTTATTTTAAAAAACACCTTAGCTATCAGGGCAGCCAAAAACATAGGCAAAAAGGTAATGATACCGCCGATGAGAAACAATTTAATACCGTATTGCGAATAGGTATCTACTAGGGTGGCTCCTGCTTTCGTCCCTACTACAGCCAAGAACAACATTAGCCCAAATTGTCTTAATAATTGATTGGAATTACCACTCATTACCCATAATACAGGTCCTGTTTTACCAATCCGGCCAAGCACCATGGCAACAATAAGCACTCCTCCCGTTAAGCCTAAATTAAAACTAAAGCTATCTCCAAAGGCAATAGAAACACCTCCCACCAAAATCCCAATAACAATTCCTAATGCCAAAGGAAAGAAATTGGTGTCGGACAATTTACTCTTGTTATCCCCAATCAATTCGGAAATCTGAGGAACACTTTCCTTTTCACTTGAAATCATCAATTTATCCCCTATTTGCAATCTCAATGTTGAATTGGGAGATAAATCGATGCCACTTCTGCGAATACGAGTAATGGTAGCATTAAAGTTATCTCTTAAATTAAGCTCTCCCAATGACTTATTGACCAACTCCGTTTTGGTCATTAAATAAGACTGAACCACATATTCCTTCCCTAATTCAATTTCAACATTGGATTGTGGCCCGATAAGCAGCTCTACCCGTCTTAAAGCTTCTTTGGTACCAACTACTCTTATGTAGTCTCCCTTGTGCAATACCGTATCTTTATGAGGTATAAAAGCATGTCCTTCGTGCATTACCCTTGAAATAACCCCTTTGGTCATTGAACGCACTCTCAATTCCGCTATAGTCCTGTCAATAGCTCCTTCATTCTCTACCATAAAAGTACATCTAGTAATAGCTTCGTAATGTCCATGTACCTTTTCTTCATAATCGACTTCTTCCTTTTTCAAATTTATTTTGAAGACTTTGGGATACAGCTTCACAAACAAAATCACTCCAATCACTCCAAAAGGATAAGCAATACCATAGCCTATGGAAGCCAGGGGCGACTCAGTAACATCGATAGCCGTGGCCAAACCAGGTGTACTGGTCAACGCTCCAGACATTAAGCCAAT
The DNA here is from genome assembly GCF_030908385.1 of Mangrovimonas sp. YM274. NCBI lineage: Bacteria > Pseudomonadati > Bacteroidota > Flavobacteriia > Flavobacteriales > Flavobacteriaceae > Mangrovimonas > Mangrovimonas sp. YM274. The sequence continues at coordinate 1,841,245 of NZ_CP133091.1, read as the reverse complement.
TGCAATAGGCTTTTCAATATGAAACAGTACCATGGAAAGGTAAGCCAGAAAAGCAGCAGAAAGCACCACCAAAACCGATATCGCTACCAAATTTTTACCCTGTTCCCTGAAAGAATCAAAAAATCCAGGTCCTGCTTGTAGCCCAATGGTATAGATAAATAGAATCAGTCCAATTTTTTGTAAGATATCGGGTAAGGAGACTCCAAAATGGCCAAATAACAAAGCCACGAAAATAATAGCAGAAATGTCCAGTGAAATTCCTTTTATCTTGATATTTCCAATGATAAACCCTATACAGATTATCAAAAATAAAGCAAGGTATGATGTGTGCAAAAAGTCCATATTCGTTGGTTGTAATCTTCGTTGAGTTATGAAATAACTATACTAAGGCCCAATTTCAAAGTCCGAATAAATTTACAGAAATTAAGCTGACCTATCGTCGTTTTTCTTGAATTTATACGAACGAATCCCTTAAATAATTTAACTCGTTTCCAAGCTTATAGCCTCTTTAAATTGAGCTATCATATCTTCGGCTGCCTTTACAGGAGAAATTTGAGAGGCCATGATTTGGGCTTCCAATTTTGGCAATTGTTTTGCAATGGTTTCAGAACCGTAGAACAATTGTTTTAGCTCTTCATTAATGGTATCGTACATCCACTGTATTCTTTGCTGATTTCTATTTTCAACAAAATAGCCATTGCCAACAACCAGTTCCTTATAACTCAAGATATTTTCCCAAATGGTTGCAATGCCCGTATTGTGCAAAGCGGAAGCCTTCGTAACTGTTGGAGTCCACCCCGATTCTGAAGGCGGAAACAAGTGTAATGCATTTTGATATTGCAACCTTGCCCTATCGCTCTGTTTGACATTATCTCCATCGGCTTTGTTAATGACTACCATATCGGCCATTTCCATAATGCCCTTTTTAATCCCTTGCAATTCATCGCCAGCACCGGCCAACATAAGCAGTAAAAAGAAATCGGTCATGCCATGCACCGCAGTTTCAGATTGACCAACCCCCACAGTTTCAATTAAAATAACGTCGTAGCCTGCCGCTTCACATAATAGCATGCTTTCTGCAGTTTTATTGGCCACGCCTCCTAAAGTATCGCCAGAGGCGGAAGGTCGTATATAAGCCTCGTCCATTCCGCTAAGCTCCTCCATACGGGTTTTGTCGCCTAAAATACTTCCTTTGGAACGTTGACTACTGGGGTCTATTGACAAAATAGCAACCTTATGTCCTAGTGAAATGAGGTATTTCCCAAATGCTTCAATAAAGGTACTTTTACCCACGCCCGGGACTCCTGTTACCCCAATACGAATAGACTTTCCGGAGGCTTGTAATATGTTTTGAATGATTTCCTTTGCAAGTATTTTATCACTCTCCAAATTACTTTCCACAACAGTAATGGCACGTGACAAAATCATACGATCTCCCTTTAGCACTCCGTCAATATAGGCTTGAGCGGAAAGTCGGTTTTTTGGTTTGTAGTGTTTCATGGTAATAATGTTACTACAAAAATAAGAAGTGTAGTTTATTTATAATATGACATTGGTCCTTAATTGAACATATTATGCTTTTAATTGGGGTTGCATTTTAAAACAGGTTGACCTTAACTACACCTTAGGATGACCTTAAGTTGACCTTAGGATAACCTTAGGAGGCCCCCCCTGAAATTTTCACGGACATTCTATCCATAAATGCTGAACTAAAATGAGGCTCTTTCATAAAATAGGTTTGCGGTATTGGTAACACAAGACGATTTAAACAAAAAACCAATCTACATATTACTAGATTTTTCAAGCCGCTGCCAACGGATACAACTAAGTACTAGGCCCATCACAAGTCCCGTTTACCCATTGTAACTAATTGTATTTAAACTCTGTACGATCTTTCTTTTGAGCAAGCATTACAACAGGCATGAGTTTTATCCCCTTAATGCAAAACGAACCGTTAAATACTCTGCTAGTCATCGATAAAAACCCATAAAAGTTAATGGGTATAATCGCACTTAAAAACCGTATTACAAACAGCAATCTGCCAAGGGTTAAGGATTACTTAAAATATGGCCAAAATCAAAATATTACCCCTATTTTTGCGCGTTGTTAACAGGACCTTGGGGCGCAAAAGTAACCCCTTGTCTTGAGCACACTTATTATTAAACTAAACACAAAATAAAAATGAAGAAAATTAGTCTGTTAATCCTTATTTTTTGGATTTCATTACCAGTCTCCCTATTTGCCAATGAAGGCATGTGGTTTTTGATGCACATCGAACGCCTCAACCATCGCGACATGCAAAAAATGGGACTTCAATTGACTCCAGAGGAAATCTACAGTATTAATAACCAAAGCTTAAAGGATGCCATTGTCCAGTTCAATGGTGGATGTACGGCCAGTATTATTTCAGAAAATGGGCTTTTACTTACCAATCACCACTGTGGGTATGATGCTATTGCCGAGCTATCTTCAGCAGAGCAAAACCACCTTAAAAATGGCTTTTGGGCCAAGTCTTTAAATGAAGAATTAAAACCTGAACAATTATATGTAAGATTCTTTGTGAGAATGGACGATGTGTCTGAACGCATTTTGTCTAAAGTAAACGCTTCAATGACTGAAATAGAGCGCGAAGCCATCATCAATCAAGAGATTGCAAAAATTGAACAGGAAAATAGCGAAAATGGTAAATATAAAGTTTCTGTACGTTCCTTCTTTCAAGGAAACGAGTATTACTATTTTGTATATGAAGATTATACCGACGTAAGATTGGTTGGAACACCTCCAAAAAGTCTAGGGAAATATGGTGGTGACACCGATAACTGGGAATGGCCACGCCACACAGCAGACTTTTCACTTTTCAGAGTCTATGGAGATGCCAATGGACAACCTGCAGAATATTCAACTAACAATGTACCCTTAAAGGCCAAACACCATTTACCTGTGAATATTGATGGTGTGGAAGAAGATGATTTCGCCATGATTTTGGGCTATCCAGGAAGAACCAACCGTTGGATGCCAGCCGAAGGAATCGAGCAAAACGTTAATTACGCTTACCCAGCTTGGGTGGAAGGCTCTAAATTAAGCATGGATGTTATGAAAAAGTATATGGACCAAGACGAGTCCATCAACTTAATGTACGCCTCAAAATATGCCGTTATTGCGAATTATTGGAAAAACCGTCAAGGCATGATTGACGCCCTAACGGCTCATAAAACTGCCGAAACTAAGCGTAAAACCGAAAGCAAGTTCAACAAATGGGCCAACAAATCTGCCAACAAAGACACCTATGGAAATGTTGTTTCCAATATTAACAACTATTACAGTTTAACGAACGACAAGGCGAAACACGACAACTACCTAAGGGTTATTCTACGCTCCAGCACATTTTCTAATTTACCATATAGAATAGGTCAAATTTTTGAAACCTACATCTCATCCAATGAGGCTAAACGTGCAGAATTGTCTCCAAAAATCAAGGCCTATATTGAAGCTTTGTACAAGGACCACTATTTACCACTTGAAAAGGAAATATTGGCAGAGCAACTCAAATTGTATGCTTCAAAATCCAATTACCAATTGCCAGAAGTCATTGCCAATGTAAAGGCTGAGGACAACCTAGACACCTATGTCAATGCTTGTTTCCAACTAAGTATGTTTACTACCAAAGAAGGCGCATTGGCCTTCTTGGATTACCCTAATGCCGAATTATTGGCAAACGACCCACTCTATATCCTTTCTGAAGCTTTGTTGACCAAGTATAGAGAGCAACCAGAGCATCTTGTACAACCTTTAAACGACTATCAAGCATCCTTCAGATTGCTAGTTGATGGCTTACGTAAATCTGGTTTGAGCAAGATCAGTTATCCAGATGCCAACTCTACCCTTCGTTTGACCTATGGAAAAGTAAGAGCTTTGCCAAAGGATTCGAGAAACGATGCCAGCATCAACAATTACACTACCCTAGAAGGTATGGTAAACAAATACAAGCCTAATGATGAAGAATTTGATTTACCGGCAAAGATGCTTGAGATGTTCGAAAAGAAAAATTATGGGCGATACGCCAACAGTCAGGGGCAACTTCCTATAAACTTCTTAACAGACAATGATATTACTGGTGGTAATTCTGGCTCGCCTGTGTTGAATGGCAAGGGAGAGTTAATTGGTTTGGCTTTTGATGGCAACATTGAAGCAATGGCCGGTGATGTTATATTTGATAAGGATTTACAGCGTACTATTAATGTAGATGTTAGATACCTACTTTGGTTGATAGACACCTACTCCAATGCGTCAAATATCATCGATGAATTAACCATCATAGCTACAGACAATCAAAGCTAGATCACTTCGTTGAAATAGCAAACATTGATACAAAAAACCGAGAGCATGTGCTCTCGGTTTTTTTTGATATACCTAGCACTCCCATCCCTTAAAATTGAAAGTCTATTCCCTACTAAATCATTGCCTGTCAAAATTTGACCTACCAAAACCTTAATGCTAATTTCAAAATGGTATAGGCAACCGGCCAAATCATTTTGATTTTTTCTTCTATTTATCCCCTTATAAACATGGACACAACAAACCAAAAATCTTAGATTTGTTGTACAACATAAACCCAACAACTCATGAGCCTAAAACAGTCCTTAATATTAGCCTCTATCACTATAAGCATATTCTCCTGTCAATCGCCAGCTGATATTTCTGGTTCCTTAACAGGTCTTGAACAAAAGGGGGCAAAAATCTACCTTTTAAAGCCCGAAAATTTAAAAGCGGTAGCAGCTCCTTATTTTGCAAAAGTTATCGATTCGGCCACTATTGAAGATGATGGCAGTTTTAAATTCCAAACCATGCCTGCCACTGCTTCAGGCAGCTTATTGGAGTTGGCTGTTCAACCTACAGGCAAAGCCGCCAACTATTTGGAAACGGAAACTCCTGAAAGCGCCAACTATATGCCTTTTGTTTGGCAACAGGGAGAAAGTATACATATTTCTGCCCAATGGGAGGCATTTCAGAAAAGTTTCAGTATGGCAGCACCATCTCAAGTGAATTTAGCACTACTCACCCTTAGAGACCTTAAATATCAAGCTTACCAAAACCATTTGGCAGGAAAGGAATGGCAAATTGAAGATGGCAGCCAATTACTGGAAAAAGAACACGCCATTTTAGACTACCAAACGGAATTGATCAACTTTGCCGATAGCAGTTCTCATTTTCTACCTGCTATGGCAGCCTTACGTTGGGTTAGCCCCGAACATGATTATGAACGTATTCCTGAATTTTTAGTACGCCAATGCAGTAAATGGCAGGAAAGTATGCCTGAACACCCTTGGACACAGGAACTTTGCAAGGATAGTGATGCGGCTAATTTACCTGTGTTGGTTGGAGATAAGTTTCCTGATGCCGCACTACCAACCCTTACAAAAGATACCGTTAGTCTGTATGCGCAATTAGGCCGTAAACTTACCGTTATAGACCTTTGGGCGTCATGGTGTGCACCATGCCGTAAAGAAAACCGCGAAGTACTGGTGCCTTTATGGGATACCTACCATGAACAGGGGTTTCAAATTGTTGCCTATGGTTTAGAAAGCAATGCCTCTACATGGAAGGCTGCAACAGAATTTGACGGCGCCAATCGTTGGTTTCATGCATCGGACCTGCAAGGAGACAATGCTGCTTTTTTGAAACACATACGGGTACAAACCATTCCTGCCAATTTTATCCTAAATGCAAATGGTATGGTAATTGCCAAAAACTTACATGGGGAGGATTTGATACAGTTTGTTGATGCGTATATGAAGACGAAGTAAAAGCATACACTCCTATAATAACCTTAGTTTCCTTTTCTATAGCAGATTGATAATGACATCTACACATCACATACCTCATAATTTCAAAACATGAATCAATTCCTTATCAGTCTACTAATATGTGCTTACATTATTGCAGGAACCAATCCAGCTATAAACCACCCCCAAAACACAAAACAAAACGCCAACATTAAATGTTCCGAAGGAGGCTGCACAGGCACCTATACAGGTCCTGAATTTATCAACGGTTCTGATATTGCCCATCAATTTTCCAACAAAATGTCTGGAGCTATAGGCAACAAACTGAAAGCACTTTACCAGGCGGGTATTTACAGCAAAGTGGATTTCAGCAACATAACAATGCATACCGAAGGTATGGGAACTAGGCAGGTTATTTACAGCCTATCTATTCCTTTTGTTAGGGTAAAAGAGGCCTGCGACGCCTATACGTCTTTTGACCATGTTGGTGGTTGGAACCATTCTCCTGCTTTGGCAAGAAGAAAGCAAGAACTCTCCAAAGCTCTTATGAATGGCCAAGAATTGCATATTAGTGATTTAAAAACAACTCCTGAAGGTTTACAGGAATATTGGATTCAATGGAAACATAAAATATTGCAATCCAACTGCAAATAATCCCCACATTACCCCTGCTTGCCCATCACAATTTTTTAGTGTAATTTACTTTTGACAATTCGACACTAAAAACAACACCATGACCACCAACAGATTGGAAGCCTTTAGCGATGGTGTTTTGGCCATCGTCATTACCATAATGGTTTTGGAAATGCAGGTTCCCGAAGGCTCCAGTTGGGAAGCCCTAAAACCTGTACTTCCCAAATTCATGTCGTATGTGCTTAGTTTTATCTATTTGGGGGTGTATTGGAACAACCACCACTATTTGTTCCAAGCTATGGAAAAAGTGAACGGCAGTGTCTTGTGGTGTAATCTATTCTTGCTGTTCAGTTTGTCTTTGGTGCCGTTTACTACAGGGTGGATGGGTGAAAACCATTTTGACACCTATCCCGTTGCGCTTTATGGTATCAACCTACTTTTAGCAGCCATTGCCTTTTTAGTTTTGGAAAAAGCAGCGATTAAATTTGAAGGTAAAACTTCCAAAATTGGCAAGGCTCTTTCCGGTAACAAAAAGGAATACGCATCTCTTGTTTTGTATCTTGTAGGTGTTGTCACTTCGTTCTTTCTTCCAGTAATTGGTATCCTACGCTATGTTATAGTGGCCATTATGTGGATCATCCCAGATAAGCAGATAGAAAACACCCTTCAAAACTGAAAAACCTAATCCTTTCAAACTCATGCTACCATGTCCAACATCCAATTGATTATCGAAGAACGCGCTGCCGATATTGGCAATTTTTTAGTGGGAAGGCTTTTGCCTTTTCGCCAAAAACGGGCGGTTGGTCCTTTCGTGTTTATTGACCATATGGGACCGGCTGAACTTAAGGACTATCAAAATTTGGATGTACCACCACATCCGCATATAGGCTTGTCTACCCTCACCTATTTGTTTGAGGGCGCTATTTTTCATAGAGACAGTTTGGGAACAGCCATGGAAATACAGCCAGGAGCGGTTAATTGGATGACCGCCGGTAAAGGTGTGGTCCATTCAGAAAGGACTCCAGACTACTTGAGAACAACGGATAAAAAACTCCACGGCCTTCAAATTTGGGTAGGCCTTCCCAAAGACTTGGAACAATCGGAACCGTCTTTTCACCATATTGAGGCCTCCGACATCCCCTCGTGGAAAGATAAAGGCATCCATATCAAGCTTATTGCAGGCAAAGCCTTTGGCAAAACATCACCTGTGCCGGTACACAGTGATTTATACTTTTTGGAGTTAAAAAGTACAACCGAGCAAATGGCCTCTATTGGCCACGCCCTGTATGGAGAATCCGCCCTTTACATCTTGGAAGGGGGCATTAAAAGTGATGGTCACCAATATGGTCCCAAGCAAATTTTAATTGCCAAGGACAGTACTCTCTGCGCTTTTGAAATGGAGGCCAATACCACCATATACATTTTTGGAGGCACCCCATTCCCTGAAGAACGTTTTATTCATTGGAATTTTGTGAATTCGGACAAAGCTATTTTGGAGCAAGCTAAAGTGAACTGGAACGAACAAAATCTGGAAGCTTTCCCCAAGGTACCTGGAGATGACGAAGAATTTGTTCCCCTACCCATATATAACAAACCGAAAAACACGATACGTTTCACAAGAGAAGAACACGACAAAAAAGGAACCTTTACCATTTTTGAAAACGGTAAACCCGCAGGAAAAATGACCTATGTTTGGGCCGGTAACAACAAATTCATCATAGACCACACCGAAACCTTTGAAACGTTTTCGGGCAAAGGTTACGGCAAACAGCTTGTGCTAAAAGGAGTGGCATATGCCAAATCCAAAGGGGTTAAAATCCTTCCGTTGTGTCCTTATGCCAAACGAGTAATGGAGCAAGACGAAAATTTACGCATGAGTATCTATAAAAATTGATTCCGCAAAGGCCATTGCCCATCACAATAACTTAATACAAAAAAGAAACTTAAAACCTTCAAATTCACTATATTTAGGCATCATACCACTATTTATTTTACAGCCCCAATTTTTGGATGCATAAAAACCATAAGCCTGTTTTTTTGTCATCCTTGTCTATTTTAATTTTAGGAAACAAAGATTTAAACCACTATAAAATGATGAAGATAGCACTGCAGCAAAAGGGACTAAAAAAAATAAAAGCAGATTTCCAATACTTATTATCCGTCTTTAAAGAAATGCTTGTATCCATTGATGAAGCCGAACTGGTTGATATTTTACCATTCGACAATTTGGATGCTGCGGCGAAAACATACAGCTCTAATGAAAAAATGACCCAGGCTATAGGCATTTGCTTTGAGCTTCTAAATTTAGCCGAAGAAAATGCCGCCACCCAATACCGAAGAGAATCGGAAACCCAATTTGGCATTGAAACCACCCGCGGATCTTGGGGAGAAACGCTTCACCAATGGCATACTGAGGGATTGGACGAAAAAGACATTGCTGAAAAGTTACGGCAAATTATGGTGATGCCGGTTTTAACAGCCCATCCCACAGAAGCCAAGCGCTTAACCGTATTGGACATTCATCGGGAACTCTATTTGCTTTTGGTGAAAAGGGAAAACCCCAATTGGTCCACCTCGGAACAAGCCCAATTAAAACAGGAAATGATTAGTTTAATGGAGCGTTGGTGGCGAACCGGGGAAATCTACCTGCAAAAGCCTCGTCTTGAAGACGAGCGCGGCAATCTCATGCATTATTTTGTAAATGTCTTCCCCGAAGCGGTTAGGTTAACAGACCAACGGTTACAGCATGCCTGGACTACCCTTGGGTACTCGCCTGAGCTTTTGGAATGGCCCGAGCAGTTTCCGCTCATTCAATTTGGCAGTTGGGTTGGCGGCGATAGGGATGGCCACCCTTTTGTGACACCAGAGTTCACAGCCTCTACCCTAAGATTACATAGGAAGGCCATACTACAGGTTATACACCAACAACTTTTTGACCTCGCTGCAGAGCTAAGTATCTCCAGTTATATCACGCCCATTCCAAAGGGTTTTTTAAAGGACATTGCAACCGCGGCCCAATTGTTTGGTGCTGAAGGACAAAAAGCTATCGATAGAAACCCATCAGAACCGTTCCGTCAATATGTGAATCTATTATTGGTGCGCTTGGAACATACCATTGAAGACAATCATAGCCTGGGAGAGGCCAGTTATTTTAAATCATCTAAGGAATTAGTGCTGGAACTCCAAAAATTACGGCAAGTACTCATTGATTTGGGAGCGGTACACATGGCCAAGCAATGGCTATTTCCTATTGAACGCCTCGTTCAATGTTTCGGATTCCATTTGGCCAAGTTGGATATTAGACAAAACAGCGCCTATCACGAAAAAGCCATCAGCCAAATGCTGGCAAGCTCAGGTTATGCCAATTCAGACTATGCCCAATGGGATGAGGCCCAACGCTTGGATTTTTTAAATAAAGAACTTACCAATAACCGTCCATTTTTGGTTGCAGGGACCTCCTGCGGTCCTGAAGCGGATAATGTCCTCGGCTATCTACGCGAAGTAAGACGGTATGTAAACCTTTATGGCACAGAAGGCATTGGTTCTATCATAGTAAGTATGACCCGATCTTTGAGTGATTTGCTTGTAGTGTATTTATTTTTGAGAGAGGTTGGTCTTAAAGATGCGGGACTAATGGTGGCTCCCCTCTTCGAAACCATAGACGACTTGAATGCAGCACCTGAGATTTTAACCTCCTACCTAAACCATCCTATTGTTAAGCAACGGCGTGAAACCTTAGATGGGTTTACCCAAGAAGTCATGTTGGGTTATAGCGACAGTAACAAAGATGGGGGCATCCTCACCAGCCGTTGGAACATTTACAAAGCCGAAGAAAATTTAACCCAGGCCGCCAATGCTTTGGGAATTAAAGTTTGCTTTTTCCACGGACGTGGGGGAACCATTAGTCGTGGGGGCGGGAAAATCCATCGGTTTTTGGACAGTATGCCTCCAGGGTCCTTGAGTGGCCACATTAAAATGACAGTCCAAGGAGAAACCATTGCCAATCAATTTGCCAATAAATTAACGGCAAGCTACAATCTTGAAATGTTTTTAGCGGGAACGGCTAGACAAACCGTCAAAACCCCTCCAGTAGACAAAAATTCAAAAGTGTACGGCATGATGGATATTTTGGCTGATTTAAGCAGAATACATTACCGAAAATTACTAGATCATCCCAAGTTCATGGAGTTATATTCGCATGCCACTCCAATAGATGTCTTAGAACTGAGCAAAATTGGTTCTAGACCAGCACGCCGTACAGGACAGCGTACCTTAAACGATCTAAGATCGATACCCTGGGTGTTTAGTTGGAGTCAATCCAGATTCAACCTAAGTGGTTGGTTTGGATTGGGCGGGGCTTTGGACGAGTTTCAAGAACACTATCCCGAGGACTATGAACAGCTGAAACAATTAGCTTTGGAATGGCCTTTTTGGAAATACCTCCTTATTCAAATTGAATCAAACCTCTTGGATTCAGATATCGATATCATGAAACAGTTTGCTGAACTGATTCAAGATTCGGAAACCAAAGCGGAACTCATAACTTTAATTATCAACGATTACCATTCTTGCCTGCAGGAAATTGACAATATCTTTACTGAGCCCATGGCCACTAGGCGCATTTCCAAACTTGAGGATATGAAATACAGAAACCATGCGCTAAAGTCCTTAAGCGAATTACAGGTAAGCTACCTGAAAAAATGGAGAGCCATTCGTGAAACAGACCCTAAACAGGCCGAGCACTACTTGGTACAACTCTTGATTTTAATAAATGCCTTATCGACAGGCTTAAAAGGCACTGGTTAATTCCCTGTTTATCAATCATATTGGGAAACTTATTACAGAGCCCATTTTATCCAAAGGGAAAACACTGGAGTTTAATTGACACGAGACGGGCATTTCTTTGGAGCTCTCGCAAATAAAAACTCTAGATATTGCAACATACGGTCCTAAAAAACAAAATGTTATCTTTAAAGGAGCTTTATTTTATTTCTATCTAAAATTCATTCATTATGAAATTACTTTTGAAAACATTTTTAGCCCCCTTTTTTATCGCTGTAGCAATTTTGACTTCCTGTAAAGACAGCCCTAAACGTAATACGTCCTCTGTTAACAGTACAGATTCCATGGATTCCCCAAATTATGTGACTGTAAGTTCCACTGGAATGAACTTTGAAATGGTAGATGATATCCCTTACGGTTGGACCACTTTTAAATATGAAAACAATTCATTGGATCCTCACTTCTTTATACTAGAAAAAATGCCAGATAGCTTGGGCATCGAAGCCTTTAAACAAGAGTTGATTCCTCCTTTTTTAGCAGCATTCAAGCATTTTGACCAAGGTAATGTGGAAGCTGGCATGCAAGCATTTCAGAATATTCCAGAATGGTTCCAACGTGTAGAACTGGGCGGAGGTGTTGGGTTAACATCTGGACAAACCTCATCAGAGTCTACGGTATACCTAAGCCCTGGCACCTATGTTATGGAATGTTATGTCCGCATGCCCGATGGTATGGCCCATACTTTTATGGGTATGCTCAAAGAATTAAGAGTACAAAATACTCCTAATAATCTGGAACCGCCCAAAGCGGACCTCCCTATAACAATATCCAGTGAGCGCGGCATTCAGTTTGTCGATTCGCTTAAAGCAGGATCCTATACCTTTTCCGTGGATTTTGAAGATCAAAAGAAATATGAGCATATGTTGGGGCATGATGTTAATTTGGTGAAGCTTGAAAATGATTCTTTAGTAACCACCTTAGGCCAATGGCTAAACACGGCCAACATTAAAGCCTTTAGGACGCCAGCTCCCAAAGGTGTAAGTTTTCTGGGAGGTGTTGAAGATTTACCCGAAAAAAGCAAAGGCTTTTTTAAAGTTCAACTGGACCCTGGGCAATACCTCTTGATATCAGAAATTCCCAATTGTATAGAACGCAAAATGTATACAGGCTTTAAAGTGTATTAAGCAATCAAGGTTTATATGAACAAAACAATAGGCCTTAAAGAAGCTATTTCTATAGGCATTGGCGGTATGGTTGGTGGCGGCATTTTTGCCGTGTTAGGTCTGGCCGTAAGTTTGGCTAAGGGCGGCACACCAATTGCCTTTTTATGGGCAGGACTGTTGGCCTTGATTACCTCCTACTCTTACGTAAAACTCTCCTTGCACTATCCTGACCGTGGCGGCACCGTAAAATTTATCAATCAAGGATTTGGGAAATCGGTGTTTAGCGGTGCTATGAATAATCTGTTGTGGGTGAGTTATATTATCATGTTGTCTTTGTATGCCTCGGCCTTTGGAGCCTATGCCCCTAACCTGTGGCAAATCACACATGACAAAACCATCGATTTTCATATTTATGCTAGTGGCATTATTATTTTGGCAACAGCTATTAATTATTACAGTATTGCTGTAGTTGGTAAAATAGAATCTTATGCCGTCGTTATTAAACTGATTATTCTTATCGGGTTTGTTGGTATTGGTGCCTTTGGTTTAATAGGGAATCCCAATATCGAACAATTGGCCGTTGCCAATTGGGAACCCTTTATTCATTTGTTTGCGGGAGGGATGGTTATTTTTGTGGCTTATGAAGGTTTTGAACTGATTGCCAATGCCGCTCCAGATATTGTCAATCCCAGCCGCAATATTCCAAGGGCCTATTATACTTCAGTCCTTTTTGTGATTGTCCTATATGTCATCATTGCTTTGGTTACGGTGGGCTCCTTACCTTTCCAAAATATTGCGGATGCACAGGATTATGTATTGGCTGAAGCTGCCAAACCCATGTTGGGGCAAGTAGGCTTTACTATTATTACCATAGCAGCCTTGATTTCGACCTTTTCCGCCATTAACGCCTCACTTTACGGCGGTAGTAGGGTGAATTATGAAATTGCCGAAGATGATGAACTACCACATCACTTTTTAGCTAAATTTTGGAACCACCCTATTGGGCTGCTCATCACCTCTATAGCGACTTTGATTCTGGTGAATGTTTTGAAATTGGAAAGTATTTCCACCGCTGGGAGTATGGGATTCCTATTGATTTTTGGAATTGTTAATCTGGTTGGATTCAGATTGGCCGGAGACACAGGAAGCAATAAATTCATTCCCTTAATTGGCTTTGTTTTGTGCATGACCGCCCTTGTGGTACTCATCCAGCAACAGTATCGCACTAATTTGCTTGGTATTTTGGTATCCTTTGGAATTATTGCTGGCTGTTTTGTGATGGAATATTTGTATAAGCGGTCTGAGAGATTTAGAAACTGATAGCTTTATAAAGCACAAAAACAACTATATTTATAAAAGGCTTGACATTAATTTAAAATTTAATGAAACTAAACTCAGTACTTTTTATTCTTATAATTTCAATTAGTTGTAGTGGATCAAAACATAAAACTGAGATAGATAAAACATATACTAAGATAATCAGTCAAAAATTCAAAAACACTGATTCCTTAGAAATCGAAATAATATACAAACAATTATCTGGATGCGTCGATTTAAATTATGGTCGAATCTATATAACACAACGGAACAAGAAAATGTTTTTTTATCATTCATCAACGAATGAAGCATCTGAAACCGAGCATTTCTCAGGGTCTATTAATGGATTGATTGATTTAGTTATTGCTTTTGAAAGTGAAGCCAAAGAATCGAATTCAGGATGTGGCGGATATGCCGATGGTACAGCATATGAAATAGATTTAAAAATAAATAATGAAGAAACAAAATTTGGATTTTGTAAAGAAGTTTATGATGGCTTGAATAAGTTAGTTAACCAAATTAAAATATTGAAACAAATAAACTAATATCAACACCATGTCCCTTTATTGTTTTGAATTTTCCTCTCAAAGAAATCAAACAAGACCATTGCCTGCTATAAAAATTATATATTATGAAACTAAAAATTTTGGGGGCTCTTGTTTTAAGTCTTGTACTTTTTTCCTCCTGTAAAAAAGAAACTCCCGTAATTGATGGTACCGGTACCACAGTGTATTACAACGGCGATATTATAACAATGGAAAGCGATGCTCCAGAGTATGCCCAAGCGCTTGTTGTTCGGGGGGGGCAAGATTGTATATGTGGGAGAATCGGCAGAGGCGATGACTAAGGCTGGTAAAGGGCATACTATGATAGACTTGGAAGGAAAAACATTGGTTCCCGGCTTTATAGATGGCCACTCCCATTTCAGCAGTTTTGGTGCTCAAGCTGTATGTGCCAATTTATTGGCTTCGCCAGATGGCAAATGCAATACCATTCCGGAACTTATATCGGAACTAAAAGACTGGTATAAAAAAAATGGAGTGGACAAAACCAATGGTTGGATTGTCGGACTAGGCTTTGATGATGCCGCACTCCAAGAGCATAGATTTCCAACCAAGGAAGATTTAGACCAAGTATCCACAGATTTGCCTGTAATGGCTTGTCACATATCGGGGCATTTCAGTGTAGTAAACTCTAAAGGGTTGGAATTATTGAATATAACCAAGGATACCAAGGACCCCGCTGGCGGTATTATACGAAGAATGCCTAATAGCCAAGAACCCAATGGGGTTATGGAAGAGTTAGCGAGTATTCCCGCCATGTTAAAGGTATTAACACCAAGTTCTTCAGAATTAGGGGATTTTTTTATTGAAAAAGGGTTTGAATTAGCTACCAGTTATGGCTATACTACGGCTCAAGAAGGACGGGCTATGGAAAACCATCTGCAGTTGGCCGATTATGCCAAGCGCGGAAAAATGCCAATTGACGTCAATTCTTATGTCGATTATATGTATCCTCAGTATATGGAAACTGAATGGTATGGCAAGGTCTATAAAAATCATTATAGAATCGCTGGAATTAAATTAACGTTGGATGGCTCTCCTCAAGGCAGAACCGCTTGGAGAACTGTGCCCTATACGTTACCTCCCGATGGACAGAATGCAGATTACAGAGGTTACCCTGCTATTCCGGATGACAATGAAGTTGCCAGAATTGTAGACATGTCCCTAAAAAATAATTGGCAAATGCAAATCCACTGTAATGGGGATGCAGCTCTAGACCAATATTTAAAAGCTCTTGAACCTGCAGTTAAAAAGTATGGAAATAATGACCGACGTAACACACTAATACATGGTCAATTAATTAGGACAAACCAAATAGACAGCCTTAAAAAATATGATATTGTAGCATCCCTTTTCCCAATGCACACTTTTTATTGGGGAGACTGGTATAAACAAATTATAGGTAAAGAAGCAGCCATGCACATTAGCCCCATCAAAACTTGTATGGATAAAGGCGTTCATGTTACCAGTCATACCGATGCCCCTGTTGCCCTACCTAATCTAATGATGATCATGCATACAACTGTAAATAGGGTTTCACGCACTGGAGATATTATTGGCAAAAATGAACGTTTAACACCTTATGAGGCAATGAAATGTATCACATCTTGGTCTGCCTATCAATTGTTTGAAGATGATATCAAAGGGACCTTAAGTGAAGGTAAATTAGCAGATTTGGTGATTTTGGATAAAAACCCATTGAAGGTTGATCCTATGACATTAAAAGACATTAAAGTTCTGGAAACTATTAAGGAAGGGAAAAGCGTTTATAAACGAAAATAGCCATTGCCTGCTATTAAAATCATCAATATGAAAAACACAGTCTACTACTTCTTTTTAATAGCATTTCTTACTGCATGTCAAAACAATGTAACAGAAAACAAGCAAGAGCATGTTAAGCCTAAAATTGAAGACAGGTATCAACCACAGGAATACGTCAAGCTCACTCATCCAGAATGGTCAAGGAATGCCGTGATCTATCAATTAAACACAAGACAGTTTACGGACGAGGGTACCTTTGAATCGGCTCAAAAGCAACTGCCTCGTTTAAAGGAATTAGGGGTAGACATTATTTGGTTGATGCCCATTCATCCCATTGGTGTCAAAAACAGAAAGGGAACTTTAGGCAGTCCATACTCGGTGAAAGATTATTACGACGTCAACCCTGAATTTGGCAATTTACAGGACTTAAAAAATTTTGTTGATGATGCCCATAAACAAGGCATGCATGTCATTCTAGATTGGGTTGCCAATCACACGGCTTGGGATAACAATTGGGTGGTAGATCACCCCGATTGGTACGAGAAAGATTTTAAGGGAGATTTTAGACCTACTCCATGGTGGGATTGGGATGATATCATTGACCTCGATTATAACAATCCTGAGGTTAGGAAAAACATGACGGACGCTTTGAAATACTGGGTTAAGGAAGCAGATATTGATGGCTACCGCTGTGATGTTGCAGGCTTTGTACCTGTAGAGTTCTGGAATAATGCCCGGGAGGAGCTCGATGCCATAAAACCCGTTTTTATGCTGGCCGAATGGGAATTTAGAGATTTACATGCCAAAGCCTTCGACATGACCTATGCTTGGAGCTGGAATGAAACTGTCCATAAGATCTGTACAGGCAAAGCAGATGTTAATGGCCTGTATATTTACTATTCTTGGAATGAATGTGCCTTTCCTCAAAATAGTATGCGCATGACCTTTGTAAGTAACCACGACAAGAATGCTTGGGAAGGTACCATGTGGGAGCAATTTGGAGACGGTTTGGAAGCTGCAATTGTACTTTCTGTTGTTGGGGAAGGAATGCCCTTGATATATAACGGTCAGGAAGCTGGAAACAAAAAGAGACTGGCATTTTTTGAGAAGGATCCTATCCAATGGCAAGAACATTATATAGGCGATTTATACAAGAAGTTGTTTGCGCTAATGAAAACCAACACAGCTTTATGGCATGCCAAATGGGGCACAACCATGATAAAAGTTCCCAACAATGCAGAAAGTGAAGTTTTTAGTTTTGTGAGACAAAATGATAAAGATAAAGTTTTTGCCGTTTTTAATTTTTCAGAGAACAAAAGGACTGTAGAGTTTAAGGAATCTTTGTATCACGGGAACTATAAAGACTTCATTTCAAATGAACCCGTGGAACTCAATAAAAACACTAAAATTGAAATGGCACCATGGGCTTTTAAAGTTTTTGTGAAATAGTACAAACCAAATGATAGGAATTTTAATTGCCATTGCCGTTTCGTGGATGCTTTTATATCTCATTGAGAAAAAGAGTATCCTAGCCTTAGGAATTCTGCCCTTGGCAAAACGGCTGAAACAATTCTCAATGGGGTTTTTAGTCACTGGAATACTTTGTGTCTTTGTGCAATATTTTGAGGCTTATTTAAAAGCTTCGAATTGGGTTTTGAATGATACCATTACTACCAGAATTGTTTTCAACTCATTTTGGTGGGATTTTAAATCGGTGTTGACAGAAGAACTGATGTTTAGAGGCGCCCTAC
This sequence comes from Mangrovimonas sp. YM274, assembly GCF_030908385.1. Taxonomy (NCBI): domain Bacteria; kingdom Pseudomonadati; phylum Bacteroidota; class Flavobacteriia; order Flavobacteriales; family Flavobacteriaceae; genus Mangrovimonas; species Mangrovimonas sp. YM274. The sequence goes on along the minus strand of NZ_CP133091.1, from coordinate 1,823,492 downwards.
TCTATATGCTCATCCACAAAATAGGCCCAAGAAAAAGTATTTTGATTTCAGCAATGGCGTTTGGAGTCTATCATTGGTTCTCATATGGTGTTTTAGGAAATGTCATGGCAATGATTTTGGTATTTATCGGAACTGGATTAATGGGCTACGCATGGGCCTGGGCCTTTGCCAAAACCAAATCTATAATGCTCCCCTTTGGACTTCATTTGGGATGGAATTTCGTTTACAACACCTTATTTTCAAAAGGGCCTTTGGGAGGCTTAGTCCTGATTTCTCAGGGCGGGAAAGAGTTGACCGATTGGGCTTCACTATTGAATTTTACAACTGGTTTGATTATAGTGCCGCTTTTAGTGCTCATATATGTAAGGTATTTTGTAAAAAAGGAATCGGATATATCAGCAACGATATAAAAACTTCGGTTCACAAAAGTATCCCCTAATTGGTTGACATTTTGGAGTTCTTTGGAATCATTATTGGCTGATTTGTAATGGAATATTTATTTAAGAGGCTAGTATCTGTGAAGCATAAGTTAACCTGTATCTTAAGAAGAAAATCTTTATATCTAACCATAGACTATTACTTTATAGCCAAATAAAAAGAACTATATTTATGACAATGTTTGTAAACCATTTACCCCAATTCATTAAATAACTTATGGAACAGAAAACCCTATTATCCAGAAACGAAATTTTAGATAATATTCTTGGCCTACTTTTATCATTTGAATCTCTAACATTTAAAGAAATTTTCAAAGTAACAAATCCCGTAAAAATTGATATGGAATTTATTGCGAAAACATTACATCAATATCAATGGAAAGATTGGATGAAAGAGTCATTTAAGGATGAGCTTTTGTTCAATGGTTATATTCGAGAAGATGAAAGTGCAAATATCTTGATAACGGAAGAAGGTCGTGAGTTTAAAAATAATGGAGGTTACCAAGCACAAGAACTAAAACATGTTTGGACTAAGGATTTATATCCTCAAATGGAAAAAATAAATAGAACATATAATCAAAAATTAACTTTAGTAGGAATTTTGATATTTATAGTTCAAGTAATTACAATAGCAATAATTAAGTTCTAACTCCATTTATTACTTTAAAAGAATAGCAACTAACTTTATATGGTATAGAACAACATCTATAACACAGATTTCCAAAAGTTATTCCACTAGATTTGTTCTCCCTTTTAAAACCTCCCACAAATGCAACTAATTGAAATAAAGTTTTTTGGTGTTGTTTATGGATTTCTATTTGGTATCATATTAACTATTTTATCTTTTGCTTTTAGAATTAACCTCATCTACTCCCAAACTTTAGGTGAAACACCCATCTACCTTGGGTTAATTCCCATAGTTTTAATAATCTTATTTACTATTACATCTGAGAAATTGAGAAGTAAATCTTTAAATCTCATTTATCTTTTTGTGACCAGCTTTTCCTTTATATACTTTTATTCAAAATTTCAATGGACGGTGGACTGTTGCCCCGATAAATACCATTCAATGTATGAATGGAATGCTACCAAAAGACTAAGTTGGATAGTTGATTTACCATTGACTTTCATCATTATTCTAATTCAAGGATTGATATTCGACATACTGAAAGAACTCAATGGGAAAAACCTTTTAAAACAAGAGGTATAGTTCAATACTCCTAATTTTGTTTAGCCAGTTCTCACTTCAGGTTCTTGTCCAAGCAGAAAATTATTGCACTTTCCCTATCTTTAAAGCTATCAATTCCACAAAACACTGAAACTAATATGAACGGCCCTGACAAAGACCTAAAATTTCCCCTTGAAAATTATGATAGACTTTGCTTTTTAAAGAACATTGTTAAAAATCCGAATATCATTATAGGCGATTACACCTATTATGACGACTTTGAAAATGTTGACAATTTTGAGAGGAACGTCAAATACCTTTTTGATTTTACAGGCGATAAATTAATAATTGGTAAGTTCTGCATGATTGCTTCTGGGGTATCTTTTATCATGAATGGGGCCAACCATCTCACTAATTCAATTTCATCGTATCCCTTTGCCATTTTCGGAAATGGTTGGGAAAAAGCCATGGAAGGCAAAACATATCCCTATAAAGGCGATGTAATCATTGGAAACGATGTTTGGATTGGGCATAAAGCCACCATTATGGCGGGTGTTACCATTGGGGACGGCGCTATTATAGGAGCAAATTCCACAGTAGTTAAAGACGTGGCGCCTTACGCTATTGTAGGTGGCAATCCTGCCAAAGAAATAAGAAAACGATTTGACGAAAACACCATAAAGAAGCTTTTGGAATTGCAGTGGTGGCATTGGGACATAGAAAAAATTACTCAGAACATTCAAAAATTGACCTCCAATAGCATAGATGAATTATAGAAAGGCGACCTTCAAAGGACTCGCAGGCGGTCTATGGGCAAAGTCCTTATTCTTTTCAGCACATCACAATACTCACAAAAAAATAAACACAACTCATTAAAAAACAATTATTTACATTTAAAATCACAATGTTTTTCTTTAGATTTTTCATATTTTTATAGGAACTAAAGTACAAAACATGCCTAACTACAATTACTCCATTGTTCTTTTAGTACTACTCATTTTTGGCTGCAAACATGACGAGGAAAAGCCCATCGCACAGGTTGCTCCCATAAGCGTGATACAGCTAAAAACCGAAACAGTCCCCATTTACAAGGATTTTGTAGGGCAAGTATACGGCATCAAAGATATTCCCATCCGGGCACGTGTGGACGGCTTTTTGGAAGGCATGCATTTTGAAGAAGGCAATCGAGTGGAAAAAGGAGAGCTTCTTTATAGTATAGACTCTCAAACCTTTGAAGCAGAAGTAGCCAGAGTAAACAGTAACGTTTCTGCTGCCAAAACACTTTTGGCCAAATCCAATAGCGATTACAACCGAATCAAACCTTTAGCAGATCTGAATGCCGTAAGTAAAAGTGATTTGGATGGAGCCACGGCAAGAAAAGAAGCTGCGGATGCCGAACTTAAAGCGGCCTTAGCCTCTCTTGAAATCGCCAATATTAATTTAGGACATTGTAAAATTTATGCTCCCATAAATGGGGTGATTGGAAAAACACTGGCTCGAGAAGGCGAATATGTTGGGAAACAACCCAACCCTATCATCTTAAATACGGTTTCGGATATTGACACTATAAGAGTGCAGTTCTTTCTCGCGGAAGCAGAATACCTAACCTTCATGAAACGTTTATTGGTGAATACGGGCGACACCGACGAAAAATTCAAAACGTTGGCAGACAAGCAAATCTTAGAATTGATTCTTTCCGATAATTCCGTCCATACCCACAAAGGGCATTTGGACTTTATAGACCGTAATATCGACCCTAGTACAGGCTCTATATTACTTCAGGCCTCATTTCCCAATCCTGAAAGACTGATCCGTCCAGGGCAATTCACTAAGGTAAGAGCTCTAGTCAATCTGCGGGAGAATACCATTTTAGTCCCCCAAAAAGCCGTTCAAGAAATTCAAGGACAATATATGGTGTTTGTGGTGGGCAATGATGGCATCGTACAGATACGAAATATAGACATCTTAAAAAATTATAAGGATTATTACATTGTTGCAAAAGGACTTGAGCCCGGAGAACAGATAGTGGTTGACGAGGTTCAAAAAGTAAAATCCAAAATGAAAGTTGCCCCCAAATTAGTTCAGTATCAAAGCAAGGTAGAAAACTAATAACAAATTATATGTCCGATTCAAAGGGTAACTTATTTGTACGTCGACCCGTATTAGCAATGGTAATTGCCATCATCATTACGCTAGTAGGCGCTATTACCTTAACGGGGCTCCCTGTTGAACAATACCCTAGTCTGAGTCCACCACAAGTGGTTGTGAGAGCCAAATACCCTGGCGCTAATGCCATAGACATTGAAGAATCGGTAGCCACACCTCTAGAGCAACAAATTAACGGCGTAGACAATATGCTTTATATGTTGTCTACCAACTCCAATGATGGTACGATGGCCATTAGGGTATCGTTTGATGTGGGAACAAACCCAGATATGAATGCGGTTTTGGTTCAAAACAGAGCTGCAGCAGCAACGGCCAGATTACCAGAGTCCGTCAAGCAATTGGGAGTTACCACCAAAAAGGCCATGTCTAATGTTATGATGGTGGTCACACTCGCTTCCGATGGCAGTTTTGACCAAGAATTTCTGGGGAACTATGCGTTGATAAACCTTAGGGACGAACTTTTAAGACTTCCCGGCGTTGGCGATGTTACCGTGTTTGGCTCCGATTATTCCATGCGGATTTGGGTGAAACCGGACAGATTGTCTCAATTAGGAGTGACAGTACCGGAAATTGTCAAAGCTATTAATGAACAAAATGTCTTGGTACCAGGAGGCCAATTGGGCGCAGAACCAGCGCCTCAAGGCACCGAATTCACCTATACCGTTAGAATGCCCTCTCGCTTTAATTCAGAAGAAGAATTTGGAAATATCATTGTTCGCGAAAAACCCGATGGTTCCGAAATAAAAATAAAGGACATTGCAGAGGTTGAATTGGGCATTGAAAAATACAACGCGTTTACACGATTGAACAAAGAAGTCTGTACCGTGATTGCCATATATCAAGCGCCAGGATCCAACGCTTTGGAAGTTGCAGGCGGTATCAAAGAAGCCATGGCCTTTATGAGTACACGATTCCCCGAGGGCATCTCTTATGATATTTCCTTAGACACCACTTTGGCCATTACTGCCGGAATTGATGACATTATTGAAACCTTAATCATTGCCTTAATCTTGGTAATATTTGTGGTGTTTTTATTCCTTCAAGACTGGCGAGCCACGCTCATACCATGTCTTGCAATTCCTGTGTCGCTTATAGGCGCTTTTATATTCTTTCCAATGCTTGGTTTTACCATCAATGTTTTATCGCTGTTGGGATTGGTCTTGGCCATTGGTATCGTGGTAGACGATGCTATTATTGTGGTGGAAGCGGTACAAGTAAACATTGAAAGGGGTATGCAACCCAAAGAAGCCACTATCGATGCCATGAAAAAGGTAACAGGTCCCGTGATTGCAACCACTTTGATATTGGTAGCTATTTTTATTCCTGTTGCTGGTATGTCCGGTATTACAGGAAAACTCTACCAACAATTTGCCATTACCATTGCTTTGTCTGTAATTGTATCCTCTGTAAACGCCTTAACACTGTCGCCAGCCCTCTGTAGTTTACTCTTAAAAGAACCCAAGCCTTATAAAGGCGTTTTAGGCAAAATATTTGGAGGGTTCAATAAGTTTATGAAAAAATCTACCGGAGGCTATATGTCCGTGACCAATGTGGTTACCGGCAAGATCAAACGCGGATTGATTTTTATAGGAATTTTGATTGTGGGTATGGGAGTCTTATCAAAAGTGGTTCCTATGGGCTTTATCCCTGAAGAGGATATGGGTTACTTTTTTGTAAATATTCAGTTGCCACCAGCCGCATCCATCCAGCGGACCAACGACATCACCAGACAAGTAGAAGATTTGTTGGTAGCCAAAGAAGATGTGCAATATGTTACTAATGTAACGGGCTACAGTTTGCTGTCTACCTCCTTTTTAAACAATTCGGCAGTGATGTTTGTAAAGTTAAAAGATTGGGATGAACGGAATATTACCGCCAAAGCGTTCGTTGAAAACATCAATCAAGAACTCCTAAAAATACCTGGCAGTATCAATTTGGCCTTTGGCCCTCCCCCTATCCCCGGTTTGGGCAAGGGATCAGGATTCAGCATGATGATACAGGACCGAGGAGGCAACACCCCACAATACCTATCTGAACAAGCCAATATATTTACGCAAAAAGCAATGGAGCGTCCTGAAATAGGAAGAGCCTTCACCCCTTTCAATGCTTCAGTGCCTCAGCGCTTACTACAAATTAATAAGGAAAAAGCACTCAAACTAGGCATCCCTTTAAATGACTTATATGCTACAGTCGGGGCCTATATGGGAGGGACTTATGTTAACGATTTTAATAGATTTGGAAGGCTCTATAAAACTTATATACAAGCCAAACCTGAGTACCGTCAAGATGAATCGGGGTTGAATAGCTTCTTTCTGAAAAACAGGAATGGAGATATGGTTCCTATGTCTACCTTCATTGATATGGAACATATTTCAGGACCAGATTACACCAATCGGTTCAATCTCTTTAGGTCTATTGAAGTCTCTGGAGCGGCGGCCGCTGGCTATAGTACCACGCAAGCCTTGGACGCTCTGGAGGAGGTAGCCGCAGAAGTATTCCCCAGTGATGTCGGCTATTCGTGGAACGGACTTTCCTATCAAGAGAAAAAGGCCTCTGGAGGTTTGCTGCCCATCTTGGGACTTTCCATGATTTTCGTCTTTCTTATTCTCTCTGCTCAATATGAGAGTTGGTCTCTACCTATTAGTGTTTTGGCAGGAACCCCCTTTGCTATTTTTGGAGCATTCCTTGGACTGTACATCGCTAGATTCTTATCGCCTTCCTTTGAAAACAACATTTTTGCCCAAGTATCCTTCGTCATGCTCATTGGTATGGCGGCCAAAAATGCGATTCTTATTGTTGAGTTTGCTACCGAAGAATTCCACAATGGAAAAAGCTTGTATGATGCGGCCATAATGGCGGCCAAAGAACGTTTTAGACCCATTCTTATGACTGCTTTTGCCTTTATTTTTGGAATATTCCCTTTGGTCATTGCCACGGGATCTGGAGCTGAAGCACGAAAAGTAATGGGAATGACCTTATTGGGAGGCATGGTTATAGCCACCTTCGTTGGTGTTTTTCTGTATCCTATGCTATTTGTGTTTGTAGGCAAACTATTTGGCTATGAGAAGAAACGCTTGAAAAAGGACACACCGGAAACCTTAGAGCCCAAAGAGGAATGACACACAAACTCATAACATATGGCCTATTTGCTACGCTTATTTTAGCGATTTACTCCTGTGCAGTTGGACCTAATTATACGCCTCCAAAGGTTAACGAACCTGTTGATTTCAGGTTTAATGTTCAACAAGATACGGTTATCAATTTGAATTGGTGGGAACTGTTTAAAGACCCTGTCCTAGACTCTTTGATTACAACTGCCTTGGACAATAATAGAGATGTTTTAATTGCCAGTAGCCGGATAGAACAGGCTCGTGCCGTGCTGGGCGTTAGTAAAGCCGATTTTGGACCAGCCATAGGCTATTCAGGAAACCTAACCCCTACCAATTACCCTCAATATGTTACCGTTGATGAGGTGACAGGCAACTATTCCTTTCAAACGTTCCTAAACTGGGAAATTGATGTTTGGGGCCGCATTAGACGTAGCAATGAATCTGCTCGGGCCAATTTATTGTCTCTTGCCTATGCAAAAAGGGCCACGCAACTAAGTTTGATCAGTGAAGTGGCCGCTAGCTATTATGATTTATTGGACTACCGTACCCGATTGGTCATTGCCCAAAACACCTTTAAGGTTAGGGACAGCGCCTTAACCATCATCAAATTGCGTTACGACAAGGGTATCATTCCACTATTGGATGTTAATCAAGCGGAAGTTCAGAGTGCCACCGCAGAGGCAGCTATTCCTCTGTATCAACGACAAATTGCCCGTACAGAACATCGTTTGAAATTACTTTTAGGGAATTACCCGGGTCCAGTCACAAGTCCAGCTACTCTAATAGAAAAAAAATTGCCCGATTCCCTCCCTGCTGGACTCCCTTCCGACTTACTCTTAAGACGTCCAGATATTATTGCTTCGCAATACAACTATTGGTCGCAACATGCAAAAATAGGCGTAGCCGAGGCCTTGCGTTTTCCAACGATAAGTTTGACAGGCGTTTTAGGTTATGGAAGTCCAGAGTTGTCCAATATCATTTCCAATGGATTAGGATGGGGCGCACAAGGCAGTCTTGTAGGGCCGCTTTTTGAATGGGGCAAAAACAAAAGAAGAGTTGATATTGAACGTGAAGGCGCCAAACAGGCCTTATTCACCTATGAAAACACGGTACTCAATGCGTTTAGGGAAGTAGATGATGCCTTGATTACCGTCCAAACGCTTAAGGAGGAACTACAAATAAAAGAGTTTCGTTATAAAGCCGCTGAAAATGCTAGCTACCTTTCTGGTTTGCGATATGACAAAGGTGTTACCAGTTATTTGGAGGTTATAGAAAATCAACGGCAAACATTTGCCGCCAAATTGGAATATTCACAAACCTATAAAGAAGTATTTTTGGCATACATAACACTTTACAAGGCCTTAGGAGGTGGTTGGATAAGTGAAAGTGAGCGTGAAGCATACGCAAAAGCATATGAAGAGCAAATGAATTTAGAAGACAATAGCATAAGAAGGGATACCCTCATCTATAAAGGACAACTAACCGATTTAAAAATACCGAACAAAAAGTAATTTTGTAGCAATCTTTAACATCTCTAAAGTCTTCCAATGACACCAACCTCTATTCTTTTTTCTTAAACCCCAACCTGTGGTTTACAAACACTACAATTATTTCTATTTTGAGATATCCTTGCAAACAAAAAAAAGTCTATACAAAATTTGTATAGACTTCCAATTAAAGTTGTTATCGATTAATATTTACAAATCCTTATTGCTTAAAAAACCTTTTAATGATTGACTTGTTGCCTGATTTCAATTTCACTAAATAAATACCGGCACTCCAATCTGACACATCTATCGACGTTTGTTCATTCAATAAAACACTATTATGAATTTGTTTTCCCAACAATGTAAATACTGTTACCTCTACATTGTCAACAAGATTAGGAAGCTTTATATTAAGCTCTGAAACTCCTGGGTTTGGGGCAATTGAAAATTTATTCAGGGAAAATTCATTTGTACTAAGAGCTCCCTCTACTGTCACCGTACTTACTACAAAATCAGGTTCGTTAATACATGTATAGGAAATGGTACCAACCGTATTAAAGGTATGAGTTGCATAACTCTCAGGACCATTTAATTCATAATAAAAGTTTTCTGGCCCCGAAAACGTACTTACAGTATGGTTAACCTCACAAGAAGCACAAATCCACATAACGGTATCTCCTTGGTTAATTGTAATATTGGAAGCTGTATTCTCCCCCCAATAAACTTCATGTGTAACCTGAGCTTTAGCACTAAAAGCTATGACAGCAAAAACTGCAAATAAAAGTAATTGTTTTTTCATGGTATAAAGTTAAATTTTCACGTAGGAAAAGTAATAAAACAATTCGAATATAAACCAAAAAAAATTAAGGAAATTAAACATCAAATTAAAAAGCCTGTATATAGGCTACTTCAAGAGACTATTACATCTAAACAATACTACAAATCCTACATTTAACCAAAAAAACACTAGATGTCTAAAGAATTGCCGAAGCTATCTAGCAGCCCAAATAGTGTTTAGTTTTTCTTTTGTAAAGTTATGCAAGATTATTTGCCGATACAGTATTTAACTTTCCTTGTTTTATAAGGGATATCACGACACGAGGTACAAAAAGACTCGGAAATTACACGGAAAGTAGCAATGTCAACTTCTTCTTAAAAAAGACTAACTTGGAAACTATTTATTGAATAATCAAGAACTACTTTATTGAAACGAATATATAACTTTTTAATGAGTAGATTCAAATTTTGATTCTAAAAACAAAAAACGGCGAAATGCTTTATATTTTTAAGGTTTTTATTACATTTGAAAACCAACCAAACCAACCAATGCATAACACATTTCAAAAAAAGCTTGTAACAAACTTAACGTTAATAAGCCTATCCTTGCCAAAACATCATAACTCTTATAATAATGGCACTAGACATCATTGTGCTTGCTTCTATATTTTTAGACTTCAATAAACATTATGTACATAAATAAAATCATAATTAAAAAGTTCAGACATCTAGAAAATGAGTGCCTAGGTCCTTTTAATTTTAATAATAAATCATCCGAATTAACTGTTTTTGCTGGTCCAAACGGAAGTGGAAAAAGCTCAGTACTTGAATTAATCGGTTACGCTTTATCAAGTTCATATAGTTTGGGGTGGTCACTCAGCAGAACTTTCAATGGATTTTCCTTTGAAATAGCAATAGGATTAAGCCCTGAAGAAAAAAAGATAATTATTGATTCATTAAAAACAGAATTAGAAAGTATTGAAAAAACTATAAAAGAAGGAATCAATAGTATTGACATCAAAGAAGGGTTAACGCCTGAGGTTAAAGAAACACAAAAGGAACAGTTCATCGAAAGAACGAAGAGACCACACAAACACCAATATGACATTTTAGATTATCTTAAAACTAATGATGTTTACTACAGGGCTTTCGAATATAATTCTGGCGAATACGCTAAAGATTCAACTCTTCATAACCAAATTCACAGTTACGTAACTAGAGAGCTTAAGGATAAATTAAAAAGGTCGTTAGGGTTCTTTTTAAGGGCAGATAGAAACTATCCTCAAAAAGGATTCGACAGGAAAAAAATATTCTCATTTGATAATGTAAAAAGAAAGGAGCACTTATGGCAAATGGCCTTTAATACAAGTGAAATCCAGTATCTTGACATGTATGAATTTTTGGTACAGCAGAGATATCATTATTTAAGAGAGTTAGGTAATTACTACAACCAAAAGAACAAAGGAATTGACGTAGGGGACGAACCAGCTGACCCGATTAGACCATATGAGACCCTATTAAATCAAATTTTCCCAGACTATAAATTCGCTGATAAGAACGAGTCTATTCCCTCCAACCTATTTATTGAACTTCCCTCTAAAGAAGTAATAACATTCAATGACCTTTCTTCTGGAGAAAAGGAAGTATTTTTTATTCTATCTTTTTTCATAAGACACAATGTTGAAAATGCCATTATTGTCATTGATGAACCCGAACTGCACCTTCATCCGGAATTGTCCCGTCTCCTAATCAGAAATATTAAATCCATTAGGAACGGAAATCAAATTTGGGTTGCTACCCACAATTCGGAAATTATCGATGAGGCAGGTCGTGATCGTGTTGTCTATGTTGCAAGGGATTTATCCACTAGAAAAGCAAAGTTTGTCAGTGGTGATAACGAAGAAGACGTAATAATTCAACTTAAAAATTTATTTGGTTATTCAGGATATATTGGAGTAGCAAAGAATCTAGTTTTTCTAGAAGGCGATAACTCCAGTCCTGATAGGAAATTCTACAGTACATTATTCCCTAAAGATAATTCTAATTTCAAATTAATACCATCAAGTGGAAGTGATAATTTAACTAGAATTAACGGTGCTATTTTATCTATAATGGATGCTAATTTAGGTTGGATGAACTTTTACCTAATTAGAGATAGAGATTACTTAACCCCTGACATGGTTTCCAAATATAGAGCACATTCATCAGGAAAGGTATTCGTTCTTGAAAAGCATGAAATTGAAAACTACCTCTTAGATTTGAGTATAATTGGAAATGTTCTGGGAGAAATTTTTAATATCAATAAATCTGAACAAGAACTAAAAGATATTCTCTTCAAGGCGGCATTAAAAATTTCATCACAGGTCGTTAGAGATATGATTAGTTTCAGGCTCAACTTAAATTTAAAGCCTCAAGATTTTTCAATTGGGAAAGTGTTAAATGGAGATGCCTATTTTGAAAAACAAGATTCAGAGTGTCTCATAAAGAAGGACAAAAGTCAAATCATAAAAAATAAATTCACAAAAACTTCTGATGAGATTAGTGATACACTAACAACAGCCCTGTCATCAAGTGAAATTGAAACAATAATTTCTGATTGCGAAAGTGAAGTAAAGGAAAGTCTAGAGAATGATGGGTGGTTAAGTCTTTTTCCAGGAAAAGAACTTTTAGAAACCTTAGCCAAAGAGTTAGGGATTACCAACCTCATTAGTTTCCAGAATTCTATCATTAAAGAATTTGCTTCGAACCATGAAAAAATGGATAATGAATTGATAGAAATATTTAATAAAATAAACGAAGGCTAACAACGTCTACACACTATGACTTAAGAGATAAGGCACATAGTCAAACCGTTAGACATATTAAGAATAACAAAACAAATAATTAATAAATAAAAAATGAAAACAAACTCAACTAAACCAACAGTACTTATTGCTCTACTTTTTCTTTTGGCATTTAGCTCTTGTAAAAAGGATAGCGAAACTAAAAATGTAGCAGAGGCTACTGCTGACAAAACTGAGCAAATTGATTCTAAAATTTTAAAAGAAAAAAATGCAGCTGAGAAAGCTATTAAAAGGGAGAAAGAACTAAAATTATTGGATAGTTATAAAGATAGACAATATAAAAATGACTTCGTTGATGAAAACGGAATTCCAATAAGTTATACTGTTAAAAGGTTAATTGGAGAAAAGATTAATTTAGGTACAACAGGAGTAATCAAAGATATTGATCCTAAAGGAAAATGGGAATCTTATGAACTAAAAATATCGATTCAAGAAATAACTAATCAGTTAAAAATTAACGGGATATTACAAGACGAAATCAAAACTTTCCAACAAGTTTATGAATTAGAACATAAATATAACTGGGGTTCAGTTACAAATAACGGAAGAGGTATAAATGAAACGTACGAACCAGACACAGAAAAAGCTGAAAAAAGAGTTGAAATTTTCCAAGAAATAGACCGCTATTCTCCAACCTCTGAAGAATCTAGAACAAAATGGAAACAAGCCTATTCTGCATTAATTAAAAATTCAGGAATATTAAACATGAACTCGTATGAGAATTTTTTAAATTATAAAAATCCAAGCAGCGATATTAGCGCAACAAAAAATGAAACTAAAGCTTTATCAGACAATTTAATTTTCTCTATCAATGTTGATAATTTAAGAGTAAGAACAAGCCCTGAACTTAATAGTGAAAAAATAGAAAATTTGGCTATCGGTAGTCAAGTTGAATTTATAGAAAAATCAAACAATCAAACAACTGTAGAAATTAACAATAAAGAAATTACAGAGTTTTGGTATAAAGTTAAGACTCCAAGTGGAAATATTGGTTGGATTCACGGATGCTGTTTCGATAAATAATATGTATAAAAAAATACCAATATTTACTTTATTAATCTTTTTTGTTTCATGTAAAAATGAACAACCAAAAGAAATAGCCGTAATAAACGAAACCGTTCCCAAAAAGGAAAAAATAGTTACCCAAAATTATACTTATAATAAAGATTTTATTTTAGGCAAATTCAATTATAGAAATGATAGTACTTTTATTAAAATCAGTTCCAATCATTCCTCTAAAGAAATTTATTTAAATAAAGAAGTTTATGATGCCTTTAAAGAAATGTATAATTCAGCAAAAAAAGATGGAATTAACTTGATTGTTGTTTCTGGAACAAGGAATTTTTATGAGCAAAAGTCCATTTGGGAAAGAAAATGGGTTAAGTATAAAGATATCGAACCTTTAGAAAGAACAGCAAAAATTTTAGAATACAGCTCTATGCCATCCACCTCAAGACATCATTGGGGAACCGATATAGATTTAATTAATCTAAATAATTCATATTTTGATAAAGGAAAAGGAAGAAAAGAATATGAGTGGCTTATAAAAAACGCAAAAAAATTCGGATTTTATCAAGTTTATACAGAAAAAGAAAACGGACGAACAGGATATAATTTAGAAAAATGGCATTGGTCATATTTACCTTTAGCAAGTAGATATTTGAATTACTACAATGAAAACATTACTTATACAGATATAGCTAATTTTAAAGGTTATGAATTTGCAGAGAAAGTAAAAATGATATCCAATTATGTAAATGGAATTTCTAAAGATGCTAAAGAATTCTAGATAAATTGAGGGTTTAGCTTTTTAAAGCAGGTAGTATCTCACTAAGTGTGTAAAGTTAAAATATCGAGGGGCAAAAGCTCTCGATATTTTTTGTTTAAATTATTGTAATACTTAAAAAAAACATTTCCAAATAAACTCCCTGATATGATACAGAAAGTAATTTCACAAGTTTTACAATGGATACAATGAAATGAGCTACAAAAAGACTCGGAAATTACACGGAAATTAGAAGTATCAAAAATAACCTATAAATCTTACTCCTATTTGACTTTTGATTTATGTTTTAATAATACTTTAAAGATAATTGAAATTGAATTTAAAAGCTCCTTCATTAGGAGCCTTTTTTTATTAAATTTATTTGTCAGTTTTTAAAAGGAAATGAGCTTAAAGGAATATTTGGACCTGAATATTAATAATGCTTTTAGGGTTTTTAAGGCTGAACTTTAAAAACCAATTTGAAGAAAAAGAAAATTATAAGAATTATATTGACTGTATTCTGGATTCGTATAATATACATTATTCAATTATAAGAAATTATAATACTGAGTCTGAGGACTGGAAAAGTGGTAGAGCAGCGATGTATTTACATGTCAACAGGAGATTGAATGAATTTAGATTGGAGGGAACAAGGTAGCAAAAAATCACAAAGGATGGAGTTGAGTTGTTTATTTACAAGGGAATCTTAACCAATGCTGAAAGTTATTTTATTGGATAATTGTATTTAGCTTTTATGCTATCCTCATCAATAAGGGGAGCATTGCCTAAATTGACCTTGCGGTTATTACATTTCCCCGCTTCTTGTCTAAAAGGTGGTCATTAAGTGCTTTTGAATTAGATTTTAAGAAAATTAGCTGCTTTCTTTTACTCCAATCTCTTATTTCTTTTCTTCCCCTGATTTTTATCAAATTAGAAATTAGCTTCGTTTTTGAATCAGTATTGTGGTAGATTACCACAATTGTTAGCTGATATTTTAATTTTTTCTGAAACTCAAAAACTTCATTTATATATTCCTTGTCAGAAGAATCAAGGGAGTGTCCATAAAAATAGATGCTATATTCAGACTCATTATAAATCCCAACCTCCTCTAGAAATCGATGATCTGTATCATAAAGTAATGTTTGATGGGTTTTGGTGAAAGGAATAAAATCGGAGGTATCTATCCCCATTTCTGGAATTTCATCAATCCCTAAAACAATTTTGTTTTGTTTTGAATCTGTAATACCGTGTATGTATCTATTGTCTATACGTCTTCTATATTTAGTGAAATCAAATAGCGCCTCGAATGAAGGGGTATAATTAAATGTGAAGTGGTATTCAATTAGAAGAAATTGGGAAAGGTCAGGCTGCTCTTTTATATTATTATATAGGGGAATAACAAAGGTTTCTAAATACAGGTTGAACAGCTTTTTGAAATCGTTTAGAGACCTGTTTAAATCTTCTGAAATTTTCTGAAAATTAAAATCATAAAATTCTTGGTGCCTCATTATAATATATCGAGGACTGAAAAATTGTGTCCCAAGGTCTCCACCGGAGAAAATTCCGAATCTTGCTAGCTCGATAGAATCAATTATGCTTAGGCCAACTTTTTTTGGATGAATATGGGGTGTGGAATCTTTTGCTAAAATTAGTTCAGGGTTTTCTTTTATTTTCTTAAGTGAATTCAATATTACGTCAAGTAAATATTCAATCCTGTTTTCAAAATCTATCCAAGTATTTATTCTTGACTCATTTTGAAAAAAATTAAACCACAGGTTTGATTGAGCAATTTGTATCATTTCTACAATATTTCTCTCATTGAATTCAAATGCATTATAATTCTCAAAAATCTTTAAGGAGTCTTCACCAATATAGCCGTATACATCTTCAAATTCATGTGGGTCTGGAATTAAAAGATAATCTGTAATATCCATGAAGTGTTTGTATAGGGTTGGGAGGTGAAGACTTCTATCAAAGCCGTTGCCAGTAATTAAAATTTTTGTCATCATATATGTGGTTGGTTTTGAAGGATTGTTTCTATATATCCTTTGTTTTTATTGTGGTGTTATGTACTTGTTTCGCTCCAATGGAGGTGATTATGATGAGGAGAATTGTAAATCCAAAATATAGTCCAAGAAATCCTTTAAGGTTAAAAACCAAAAGCGTGTAATGGCTAATAATTGCACTTACTGCAATCCAAATACCTAACAGTAAAACTTGGAAGGCTACAGATATAACAGTTACACCGAAATCATACATGGCTCTATCTTTTTTTTCTGGGGTATTGTCAATTTTGTCGAAGTTCATAGTTATCCAGGCATATAAACATGAGGAAAGAATATTAAAACAAAATGCAAAACAAGATAAAGTAAAAAGATCCAGACTTAAATACAATTCTTTGTTGAATAGGAAAAATGCCACGTACCAAAAAGGCATAGGTATTAAATAAGCAATAAATGATTTAAGCTTTTCGGGGGCATCAATAATATCTTTTAGGTAACTCATGGATGATTTATTAGTCGGTCATTTAGGTGAGTAAAACTAATGAAAACATTGTACGATCAAGTTGTTTGGTGTGTTGATTTTTTTATTTTTAACCAAAACCAATTAATTATTTATGTCAATAGATAAGAATCCAAGAAGAAGTGTTTTTGGCTACGTTGGGGGAAGTTATAACCCTCTTGATTATTTTGAGCTTAGTGTTGTAGGGAGGCTACATGTTTATACAGAAGAAATAAATAAGGTGTGGGAATATATTGAAACGGCCAAAGAAATGGATAGTCAACGCAAATTGATGAAACCAGGAACAGTAAATCCATTTGTGCGGATCAAGTTCCAGTGGGCCGCTAGGGCTGCGAGAAAATGTGCTATTATTTCATTTTCTACATTGTATAATGTAGGCTTTGAGGCAAAAGGGAAAATTGCTAAGAATGACAAAATATTTAGAAGTAAATATTTAGATAAATTTGTTGATATAGCATTTCCAATATCCGAGGATCGTATTTATTACAGAGAATTAAAGGATAAAGCTTTGTGGTTAAGAAATTCTTTGATTGGCCATGTTGATGGTGAAGCAAAAGATTTACAAATTGGGATGTCAATTGCCAGCTCAAACCAAGTCTCGATGGTTGCTGAAGATGATATTCTGGAAGAATTTGATTTTACATCTTTGGCGAAGTTTTCAATGAAAATTAAGGTAGTGATAAGTGATTATTTGCTAGGTAAGATTAAATTGGAAGAATAAAAATTATCATCATAATGGCTAATAATTTTAAATATCTTGTTTTGAGCTAATATGTCAACGAAACCACGAAAACCAAGTAAATTAGGAAACATTATAATTGCTATATTATGCTTGATAGCAGTCTTGCAGCTTGTAGCAATTGTATTTAAAATGACTTGAATATTTCTGAGATTCTAAATTTAGATGGGTTGGCTTTTATGTTCCTATTGTAGTAAGGTTTTTAGTATATTTAGTTGTTTAATAAAAGTAAAATTATGACTTACCAACAAGCAAAACAGATCAAAGATGAAACAGGAGCTTTTATAATGAACGGAGATCTCAGGTTTAATCTTCTAATAGTTCCCAAATCTGTTCATGATATGGTTGCTTTTTTTAGCAACTATGAGGAGGATTCTTATTCGGACGAGGACTGCATTAAGTATTCCTCAGATAGTGAATATGTCCCTTATGCATATATAAGTGAAGAATCAAGATATTTACTAAGGAGTAAGTCATAGCTAAATATTTTTATGAGCCCTAAAATCGGTAATAAAAAGCCCCATAATTTGGGATGTTTATCATTTAAAAGTCCTCTTTTTCAAACCTAACTACAGAGAGGATGATATCTTAAAATGAATTAATCAAAACCACATCTGACAGTCACAACAAATAAAAATCACACCCTCTGATACTTCTTAAAATTCTCAGCTTGCTCAAAGATGTCTTTATAGACTTCATCACGCTCTACTGGTGGATAACCATACTCGTCTAATAATAAGATAAGACCAACTTTAAGCGCAGCTTTTATATCATCACGTTTATTCCAGTCTGGAAACTTAGCTTCGCTTTCAACCAATATTTTAACTGCTTTTGCCAATGTAACCAGCTTGTCTTCAGGATAATTGAAATCATATTTAATGCACAGTTCTTTTAAGATGTCGTAAAAGGCTTTTTCCTCAAAATCGATACCTAAATCATCGCCTGCCGAAAACTCTTTGTGTACTTCCCAAATTAAGTTAGTTAGCTGTTCAGCCATTTCTTCATACACCTCACTTCTCAATACATCATCTTCTTTTCTTTCGTTGTAACGCTCCACTAAAGCTTCCATTTTTCTTGAAAAGTCACCCCCTTTAACTTTGTTAACCTTTTTCATTTGGCCTATAGCCTTGGCTAATAACTGTTGTAGTAATTTAATTTTAGTATTGGGAAGCTTAATTTTATCAATTTTTGCTAAGTAAGCTTCATCGAAAATATCCTGCTCAGTCTGGTTGTCGTCACCTAACTTGAATATTTCTTCTACCCCTTCACTTTGCAACGCATCTTTAATCATGTCTCGCACCCTAGCATTCATTTGTGCGACATCGGGGGCCTCACCTCTTGTTAACTTAAACACGATCGAACGAACAGCTAAGTAAAAATGGGTATAATCACGTTCCTTCTGTGTTAACTTTTCACTACCAGCACAAATATCATAGGCCGCTTTTAAACGCTTTACCAAGCCCATAAATCGGGTTTCTAGGTCTTTTGTGACTTGTACAAATTCGGCAGCTGTGTTCAACGTATTTAGCTGTTCCAAAGCGGTTCCGTCGAAATATTTAGTACTATCGAATTTATGAAACACCTTAGATAATAAATCTAGATGATTTCTAACTACGATAAGCGACTCAGCTATATCTTCAAAGTTTTCTCTATCGCCCTTATTATACATAGCTAAAGCAAGGTTCATTTGCTTTTTGATGCCGATATAATCGACGACTAAACCTTTGTTCTTTCCTTTAAACTTGCGGTTAACACGTGATATCGTTTGAATTAAATTATGGCGTTGAATAGGTTTATCGATGTAAATACTATCTAAAAACGGTACATCAAAACCAGTTAACCACATATCAACAACAATAGCGATTTTAAAATTTGATTTTTCGTTTTTAAACTGCCTATCCAGTTCTTTTCTATACTCTTTCGTACCTAGAAGATTATACATGGTTTCATCATCATCCTTACCTCTGGTCATTATCATTTTAATGCGCTCCATCGGCTTAATCTCTTTCTTTTCCTTTTCAGATAATTCTGCCCCGTCTTCCGCTATCTTAACTTCTGCCCATTCTGGTCTAAGTGCAATGACATTTTTATAAAATTCGTATGCTATTTCTCTACTACTGCACACAAACATCGCTTTACCTTTAACCGTAGCCCCTTCATTTATCCTGTTTTCATAATGTGTAACAAAATCCTCTGCGATAGCTTGTAATCGGTCTGGGTCGCCAAGGATAGCATGCATATTAGCCGACTGCTTTTTACTTTCTTCTACCTGATACTCATTTGCACCTTCTTCTGCAACCCTATTGTAGTATTCCTCAATTTTTTCTAATTCGGTGTTTTGAAGAGCTACTTTTGCGGCACGACCTTCATAAACAATTCTAACGGTGATTTCATCGCTTACCGACTCTTTCATTGTATAAGCATCTACAACACCACCAAAAACATCTAAAGTTGCATCTACTGGCGTTCCTGTAAAACCTACAAAAGTTGCATTTGGAAGCGAATCGTGTAAATACTTTGCAAAGCCATAGGTTTTCTTAACGCCTTTTTCTGTTACACGGATTGTCTGGTCTAAATTGGTCTGACTTCGATGGGCTTCATCTGAGATACATACCACATTAGTACGTTCCGTTAGCAACTCGGTATCTTCAGTAAACTTATGGATGGTTGTTAAAAACACGCCACCACTCTGTCTACCTTGTAACAAGGTCCTCAATTCTGCCCGACTATCAACACTTTGTACTACGTTATCGCCAATGTAATTTTTAGCATTGGTAAACTGCCCAGATAACTGGTCGTCTAAATCGGTTCTATCGGTAATTAAAACAATGGTTGGACTCGAAAAGTGAACACTTTTCATTAACAAACGTGTTAAAAAGAGCATAGTGAAACTCTTGCCACACCCTGTCGCCCCAAAATAAGTTCCACCTTTACCGTCGCCTATTGGTTTTTGGTGTTTTATAACATTATCGTAAAGCTTATTTGCTGCATAATATTGAGGATAACGACAAACAATTTTTTCGTCCTTTTTCGACGTGTCTGGAATATAGATAAAATTGCGAATAATATCCCTTAATCGGTTCTGATTAAACATACCCTGAACCAAAGTAAACATAGAGTCTATACCATCGACCTCTTTGGTCGTCCCTTCAATTTTACGCCATGCATAGAAAAATTCGTAGGCTGCGAAAAACGACCCTGCTTTGTTATTAACACCGTCGCTTATTACACAAAACGCATTATACTTAAAAAGCTCTGGTATATCTCTTCTGTACCGTTCGGTTAGTTGCTTATAGGCATTATGAATAGTAACATTTTCCTGAATAGCCGTTTTAAATTCGAACACTATAACTGGCAAACCATTAACGTAAAGAATGCCGTCTGGAATACGCTTTTGTGAACCGACTATTTCAAGCTGGTTCACTATTTTGTATGTATTATTGTTTTCTTCGGAATAATCGATAAGATAAACCCATATATCTTTCTGGCTTCTATCGTCTCGCTTGAAAGCAAAACCATCCGAAAGCTTTTTCATAAATGTTTTATTGCTTTCATATAAGTCTGAAGCAGGCAGTAACAGAAGCTCTTTTATGATATGATTCGCCTCTAACTCGGTTAAGCCATCTTCTTTATACTGATTTAAAAGAAACGCTCTTAAATCGTCTTTAATGACAACCTCTTCTGGTTCTCTTTCAATTACTTTACCTGACACATGTGGTATGCCTTCTTGATTTAATAAATCTATAAATGCCTGTTCTAATTGTGCTTCGGTAAATTTTTTCATGCTTTGTGGTTATAATGTTTCGTAAAACCCTTTTATTTTTTTTGCCATCAATTCTCGTCGTGTCTTTAAAAATTCATCATAATCGGCGTATTCTGAATTTAATATCGAAGAAGGAATATCATTAACGACAAGATTTTCTTCTAAAATATCACTGTTATTAATGGTACTTATATCAAACTCTTCGCTTTCAATTTGGTTTATAACCTTTGAAAGATATTCCTTCGGTGGCATTTTACCGACTTTAATATTGGTAGATTGCTCGGTATAAACAAAATTAGCCACCTGATTGTACTGACGTTGAATAAACTTATTGTCACTTAAGTATTTCTTTGGAAAAATATGATGTATATCTCCACGCTGTTCTATCAAACTACTTATCTTCATGCTTTTTGACAGAAAGGCTGTTGCATTCGCATTACATTGAGCCGCCAAATAAACATTGTAAGCATTGTTATTAACACTTGAAGTTTCTAAGTCTGAAACTAAACCGAAATCCCAAAAACCTTCTCCTAAGTGCGTGCGTTCCATTTGCTCAAGATAGGCCTGTATGCCTTTTTCATTGATTTGCTTAATATCTTCATCAATCATAGACTCGGAAGAACCAGAATAACGACCAATTAGCAAAGACATAATCAACCAACGTTTCACATAATGTTGTACTTCCGATTCTGGCATACCATCTTTTCTCAATTTTAAATATAGTGCATACGAAAAATTAAGACTGTTTTTAGAAGAAATAAGTTTATTATGTATAAGCCCTGTTGACTCCACCAACATTATAAAACGCTGATAATTCGTTTGGTTAATAAAATCCATTAGTCCTTCAGACAACATTAGGTAACTTCTTTCTGCAATATCAGCTTGATAACTTCTTGTTTCGAAATTTCTACCCGATAATAAAGCAACCAAATCGCTAAACTTACCCCTGCTAAATTTATAGGTGTATGACACACGTAATACATCTATATAGTCTGGGACATACAAATCGTCTTTACCCGTTGCCATCCATTTCATGGCCTTGTAATACTCGTGATTAGCAAAACCATTATCGTTATCTAAAATATGCTTATTAAACCCTTTATCAACAATCAGCCTACAAAAGTAATCAACCAGCTTACGCATCTTGTTACCGCCATTAATCTCATCGGCTGCAATTTTAGACATAACAAAGTCTGCATTACTTAACACCACTCCCTTTTGGTTGATACGAATAAATATTTCTGTAACCGTATCAATATCTAAAGAATGGTCTAACTCTATAATACCTACCTGCTTATTTTTAATCCGTTTCAGATTTTCTATACGCTCTTCTACGATATCTTCATCCGCTTCTGGATTAGCCTTTAGATATGTTCTTATCGCCTTAGTAATAGATACTTCATCATTAATAATAGGGTTAATATTATCAATCCAATCGCTACTTTTTTCTATAGCTTTATTTAAGACCTCAAACTTTTCATTTAATGGGTTAAAAGCTATTCTAATATTTACTTCTTTGTAGTTTTTATTTAATACCCTTTGCCCAACTATTGCGGCTGTTAGTGCCGTAATACGTTGCTGTCCATCGATAAGCACCTTTTTACCAGCTGATAATTCACCATTCTTTAATTTTACATCAGGATTACGCCATGTAATAATATACCCCACAGGATAACCTTGATATAAAGAATCGATTAAATCTCTAACTTTTGCCGATTTCCAAACAAAAGGACGCTGTATTTCTGGTATCGCAATATCACCTGATTTTATCCAGCTTAATAAGGTTTCGACGGGTTGTTGGTGTACAGAATATTTTGCCATTCTCTATAATTCGTTTAAATCCTTTTCAATCAATTTATACTGGTCTTTGACTTCTTCTCCCATGTAAAAGTCTAGTAAATCCTTTTTAGTAAGTGTTCCTGTTTGTAAAAACTGAGTTAGGTATTTTTGATTAAAATCCATTAACAGCATAGATTTTTCTATCTGCTTTAAAATTTCCTTATTGTTATCTATATTTTTTTCAACTAAGGTTTTTATCGCTTTAATTTCATTTATATCCTTAATTATTCTTGTAACTAAAACCACTAAAACATCTTTATCTAGTTCTACTTCTTTCGCGTTTAAAGCTATATCTCTAGCCAGCATATATGCGATAACCAAGTTGTTATAATCGCCTTTTTGCGAGTCTATAATGGCTACAAAACCAATTTCTGGAATAAAGCCTACATTTTCCGTAAATTTTAAAATGGAATTATCAACTAATGAAATATCGAACACAATCAAGCTAACTTTAGAATTTCTGTTAGCATTAGACTCGATAAGCTGACTCCAAGCGGTATCTGTCTTTCTTATGAATATATCTTTGGTATCAATCGTGCCGAGCTTAACACTTTTATCAAACTTACATTCTATGGCTATTTTTAAATCTGGTTCGCCATTAACTTCGCAAATAATATCCCCTGTTTTATTTTTAGCCAGTTCACCAGCTGCATTCCCTGTAAGTAATGCTCTATCCTTTATTTTTTTACTTTGAAAAAACTCGTTTAAAACCTCTGCAATCTCATCTTCTGCTAAAGCCCCTTTTATGGTTGACTTATAAAAAAGCTCCTTTTTCATTTCAAAAAGCATTTTAAGGCTTTCTAATTCTGTACCTAGCTCATTCGTCGTTTTTGCTAAAAAAGATGAAATACGGTCTTCCATTAACGCCAAAACCCCAATATACAATGCTCGTACTAGCTTTTCATCTCGCTCGCTGGCTGGGAGCTTGTCGAAATAATTAAATACGATTTCGTTATCTAATTCAAACTTTTGAAGTTCTACTCTTTTAAGCTTCTGATTCAGTTTTAATGTCGACATAACTCTCGAATATTTCTTTTAATACATTATTTTCTATAATTTCCTTCCAGTCTTTTCCAACACCGTCCCAGCCTTCTTCAATATCCCAATTATCCTTAATAAAAGAATATGCTTGGTAAGGCTTATTCCCAGATGGAGGTTCATACCCTAACACATCTTCCATACAATATTTCAACATTAATCGGTCTTCTTCTGAACCTAATGCATCGGAAATGGGTTTATTAAACTTTGTTGCTCCAGCAACTTGATCTTCATCGTTAATAACAAATGGCTGGAATCCTAAAGCTTTAAGATATTTCACTAAAGATATTATGGTTGCTTTACCTCGTGCTTTTATTATTTGATAATCTGCATCTACAACTTTCTTAACAGGTAAAGGTAATCTTCTAATAGTCTCCCTAAAAACTACATCTTCAGTATCACCCTCAACGATTATCAAATGTTTAACAAAAAAGACCCTCGCGATGTAATCATCTATTTTTAATATAAACTTTATTTGGTCTTGTTCTTCTGCTATTAAATCATTATAAGCTTGTGTTGTATTGAAAGGATTAGAATTTGAAGCAAATAATCCAAATTTTTCGTTTAAAGATATTTTCAGAAGATTAAGCACCTGTTTTGGGTATTTATCCTTATCTAAATCTTTCCCCAAATCAATCATATACGGGGAATGCGTTGTACAAATAATCTGAGACGTTGATGCTACGGCTAAATTGTATATTTCATTTCTCATGCTATTTGCAGCATTCGGATGGAGATAAATCTCGGGCTCTTCGAACCCTATAATCAAATTCCTGTCTGTTCTATCCTTTCTTTCTAGATAAGTCGACCTAAATCTTAATAAAGCAAATGCTGCTGAACGAATTGAACCTGTACCTTGCCTATCTGGCGATGTCTTTATATTACTTGACATTTCTATATTAAAATGAGGTTTCAATATTTTATCAGCATCATCCAATTCAGTCTTTACATGCAACCCTGTTTCTGGAAAAACGTTACCAACTATCAAATTTATTTCCTCTAACATTTTACCAAAATCTTTGGTCTCATCCGTCGGATCTAATTCTTCGGCAAGTTTATTTAAATATTCTTGTGCCTTCGCAAAATTCTCAGAAGTATCACGTACATCATCAAAAAGGCTTTTCATAACCTTTTGTAATGCCCCTGACTTACCATCAATTTCATCCTTTCTATCTTCTGCTGGTATAAACAAAAATCTAGGAAGTTTAGATATGATATTACCAACAATTCCTCCTGGTCTATGAAACCATTCAGAACTATCATAATCATAATCCCAAATTGAGGTAAGCTCTTCTAAATCCCCTTCATGTGCTTTAACTGTTATGTTTTTATTTAAATCAATCTCATCTCCAAAAACAGCGGTTAACTCATCTAAAGATAGCCCTGAGTCAATAAAATCTTGAGCTTTTTTGCAAGCTTCAAATTCTACTTTTAAAGCTCTTTTATATTCCTTTAAACTATGAAGACTTTTACCATCTTGTGTATATTCCTTTTTAAATAAAATATATCGCTCAATTTCCCCGCCTTCAATTTCTCTTTTTAAAATCCTTCCTTTAAACCCTCTCCATGTTTCAGCTTCCTCTGGCAAACCTACGTATTCCGCTGTAAAAACAACCTTTTCAGAACGATAGCCAGATTCCTCATCGTAAAAAAAATCCAAAATAGACAATCTAGTTTCTCCTGAATGAAACAATTCTAAAGCCTTTAAAACAGCACTTTTACCAACGTTATTTTCACCTATTAAAAAAGTAGCGTCACCAAATAAATATTCTGCATCTAAAACTCTTCTAAAACCACTTATTTCAAACCTTTTTAACTTCATAACTATTAAAATTCAACCGACCATCTAGGTTCATAACTATTCTCTGTAATTTCAATATCATTTATTGAGTCAATAATAAAACCACGAATACCGTCCTTTTCGATATCGTACCCATAAAAGTATTCAACCCCATTTTTTTCTCTAAAACTATAAGGTTCTACTTCTCTCCAACCTTCATTACTACCGTCCTTTTCGGTGTAATCGATTTGAATTGTTCTTAAGTTTTGGCCAGCTTCGATAATTAAGTCTTTCATGATTTTATCATTTATATTTTTAAAGTTTAGTCATTTTTGAAAGCAGTAAATTCTGCAACAATTTAAGATTTTTAGTTTGAGTCGATAAGTTAATTAACTCATCATTTATTGGCTCTAAAAGCCTATCAAACACTTTTAATAATTCAAGTTTAGGCCTCAAAAGCAAAACTTTCTCAAAATCGGATTTATTAAGCATTGGCATGGTTGAACTTCCCATTGCAATAGCTTTTATTTCATCAGCAATAAATGTTAAATGATGAAATAAGTAATCCGTATAACATTTTTCATAACCTATAATCGAGTTCATTTGTTGATTTGTAATACAATTATAATTTGTAACCACAATTTTCCCCATATCGGAACCTATACAAGTAACAATTATCGAACCTTTTGGTAGAACTTTATTCGATAACCTATTAATACCAGATTTTGATAATTTCCTTACAGAACTTAAAGCGAACTTGTTATAAAATTTGAAATCACCAGGTGTTATAAAAAGCATTTCATCACCAAAATCTTCAGGATTTTTTGAAGAAGGGGTTTTTCCTGTAATAACCTTACCAAAATCAGATATAGAAGCAGCCTCCCACCCCTCAGGAATTTCCTTATCCAACTCCTCGTTATAAACCATCTCACCACCAGACGACTTATAAGGCTTACCTTCCTCATTCGGAAACTCAAAATCCACAAACCAATGTTTATATAGGGCTTGTGCAGTTTCTTCCAGTTTTTGGTTAAATTGTTTATTAAGTTTAATACGATTAATAACCGTATTGTATTCTGCTACAATTTCTCGCTGTTTTTCAATACTTGGGACAGGTAACTCTACCTCACACATTTCGTCATAATCAAAAAACTCATGTGCTGAACCATGTGATTTAAAACGAGCATATCTATCGAACTCAGGGCGTCTAAACCACATCATTAAATATTCACTATTTAAAATATTTTCATCTTTAGACCTGAATATTCTATAAGATGGTGAAACAATGCAATCCTTTCCTTTTCTAAGAGCAATTGATATTTTATCACCATTTCTGGTAGTTGCTCTATTAAAAGCAAATTGTCCTTTTCTAACTATCCTGTATTTTGATAAATCAACACCTATAGTATTAGTCTTAGCTTTTTGAAAATATTTTTGATTGCTTATCCCTCTAAGCATCGAATCAGAAATCTCTCTTTTTAAATTTTTCTCATTACAAGGCTCGATGAATTGCCCTAATGTTTTATATTTCGATTTCAAACCCTAACTCTTTAAAAACGTTTAACAATTCTTGCTTAGAGTCGGCCTCTGCTTTTAGTAAAACCTTCATTTCACTTTGTAAGTCTGCCATTTTTTCATTGAAATCTATATCCTCATCACGATTTGCAAATTCAATATACTTACTTGGCACTAAGGAATAATCCTTTTTAGCGATTTCAGCCACATTTACTGAAGCACAGTATTCTGGTACATCTTGGTAGTCTTTATCTTCTTGCTGCCAGTCGTGGTAGGTTTTAGCAATATCAACTATATGCTTTTCACTAAATTGAATGTATTTTTTTTCGAACGGCTCTCCTATTTTTCTTAAATCCATAAAGAGAACATTGTCTTCGCGATCTCTATAATTTCTAACAATATTATCAGGAAGTTCAACGGTTCTGGCTTTTTTATTACAATTAACAATCCAAATTGTAACACTAATATCCGTAGTATAAAACATACTACCAGGAAGTATCAAAATAGCTTCAACTAAATTATTTTCAATTAGCTTTTTTCTAATTTTATATTCGTCTCCACCACCAGACAACGCACCATTCGAAAGAATAAAACCAGCAACCCCATTACTTGACAACTTAGAAACCATATTCAAAATCCAACCGTAATTGGCATTACTCTTCGGCGGCACATCGTAACCACGCCAACGTGGGTCGTCCAGCAACTCATTGTCGGCTCGCCAGTCTTTTTGGTTAAATGGCGGATTAGCCATAATATAGTCGGCTTTCAGGTCTTTATGCTGGTCGTCGGCAAAGGTATCGGCTGCCTTTTCACCTAAATTCCCAGAAATACCACGAATAGCTAAATTCATTTTAGCAAGTTTATACGTGGTATTGGTATATTCCTGTCCGTAGATAGACACTTCCTTTTTATTACCGTGATGGCTTTCAATAAACTTAATAGACTGTACAAACATACCACCAGAACCACAGGCAGGGTCATAAATTATACCCTTATACGGCTCAATCATTTCGGCTATTAAATTAACGATGCTTTTAGGTGTATAGAACTCCCCTTTTCCTTTCCCTTCGGCAATAGCAAACTTAGATAAGAAGTACTCGTAAACACGCCCTACAACGTCCTGTTGTTTGTCTTTTTGGGTATCAATGTTATTTATGGTATCCAATAAAGCCGCTAGTTTGCTTTTATCTAAACCTAACCTTGAGAAGTAGTTATCGGGCAATGCGCCTTTTAAAGCTGGGTTATTCTTTTCAATGGTGTGAAGTGCGGTATCTATTTTTAAGGCGATATCGTCCTGTTTAGCCTGTTGAATAATATAAGACCATCTGGCTTCTTCTGGTAAAAAGAATACGTTAGACATGTTATAGAACTCTTTCATTTCTAAAAACTTGTCTTTGCCTTCTGCTATAAGTTCTGCTCGGCGTACTTCAAACTTATCACTAGCGAACTTTAAAAAGATAAGCCCCAGTACAACGTGCTTATATTCTGCAGGCTCTACCGAGCCTCTTAATTTATTTGCGGAGTCCCAAAGGGTTTCTTCTATTGATTTTTCTTTTTTTGCTTTAGATGATTTGGACATTAATATATTGTAAGAATTGGTTGTAAATTTTAAAGTCTAAAAATAGGAATTCTGCATTATACAGCCTTATGGGTTTCCATAAAAGAAGTTAATTGTTATGAACAGATTTCAAAAAAACGAACTAGCAAAGAAAGAGCCATCAAAAATTCAACCTCCTCTCCTATATCTGAGCGATTTCACCTCTTTTAATTTTAAAGCATCCTCTAAATCCTTTCTTTTAACATAGCACCTCCTACCAATTTTAAAGGCTGGTATATAGCCCTTTTTAATGTAGTTACTAACTGTTAACTTTGAACATTTTAATTGTTCTGCAACTTCTTGCATAGAATAATTTTCAACTTCTTTTGCTTTTGACAAAATAGCCTCAAGTTCAACTTTCAAGTCCTTTACAATCATATCCCTCAATTCCTCTGGGGTTATATTGTGTAATAAAATGGTTTTTGAGTTTTCCATGACTTCATTTTTAGTATTCTCATTTTTAAATTTAACACAACACTTTAAGAAAAACTACTCCGTTTTATCACACGACCTTTTTATAATCATCTGATATACAAAAAACAAAAATAAATCGTAAGAAAAAGCTGTTTTTTGCAGGAAGAAACAACTATTTTTGCCCAAAATAACCCTATATAAACCAAGACCAAATACAGTTGGCTTCTTTCAAATGTCAAGAATAATTACAAGGCATCCAACTTGAAAATCAACAAAATGAAATAGTAAAAACATTCAATATTGAATAAAAGACAACCAGAAATACAAATTAAAATAATTGAACTATGAAATTTAGAAATTTACTTTACACAGTTGGCACAGTCTTAACTTTGTCATCCTGTGCAAAAACACCTTTCTATCAACTTTATGATGTAAAACCAACAAATGAATCAATAACCAAGTCCGACATGCTATTTTTTGAAGATGAAAATTGCAAAATAACATATAATCTTTGGTCTCATGGCGGTAATATTGGTTTCAATTTTTACAATAAAACTGACAGTAAGATTTATATCAAACTAAATGAGTGTAATTTCATTTTAAATGGTTTTGCATACGATTATTTCAAAAATAGAACATTTACAACATCTGAGAGCAATTCAGCTTCGACTTCTAATACATCAATTGGTTCTGTTGCAGTAACTGGGGTAAACGTATATAATAATATACAGACAAACCAAATTCAAAGTTCAAGTTCCGCTAATCTTAGCTCATCTGTTGGGTATTCTGTTTCTACAATCGAAGATTCTATAATTTGCATCCCATCAAAAACAACAAAAAGAGTTTCTGAATACTCAATAAACGAGGCTTTAATAAGAAATTGCGATTTATTCAAATATCCAAGAAAAAAGAAATAAAGACGGTATCATATTCAGAAAATGAAAGTCCTATTGTATTTAGTAATAGAATCACGTATGAGATAAATGGCAACCTAAAAGAGGTGACAAATGAATTTTACGTTTCGAAAATCACCAACTATCCTGAATCGGAATTTTTCGAAACTAAACATAAAGAGTTTTGTGGCCAAAAAGGTTCTTTATCGACAAGTTATTTTAAATACTATGACACGGACAAATTTTATATAAAATATTCCAAGGGTTCAGATTATTGGAAGCACTAATAAATTAAGGTAGTATCTCACTAAGTGTGTAAAGTTTAAATATCGAGGGTCAAAAACTCTCGATATTTTTTTTATTTAGTTTTTTCGGAATAGTATCTAGTGCGCCAATTTCTTCTTTAAACATTGTTTCGTAGGAGCTTAGAGAATATTTAGGAAAGTTATCCGCATTTAAACTTGTCTTACACAATTGTAATACATAATGTATTACACTTTGTAAGACACTTGTATTACATTGATAAGGAAATCATGTCACTTAACCACCATAACAACTGGAAACTGGAAACTCAATAAAATAGAATATATCCTCATACAGAATTGATTTTCTATCCTTTAAACAGATAATTAAGGAATAATTGAGTTTCCAGTTTCATGTTGCTTTTAGTTTTTGGGCCATTTTTTTTGATATGGTGCTTTTATTTAAACCTGAAATTTCAGCTACGGCTTTTTGTGAGGCAATATTTATGGGCTTTGTGCAATGTTAATAGGGAGAGTTAGCCAAGTTTATTTTTTAAACATACCTTTTTTGGTTATTTTTGAAACGGTTGGTTAATGGAAGTTCTAATACTTCCACCTAAAGAGAGCCCCTTTTAAAGGGCTCTTTTTGTTTATTTTTATGATGATCTTTCTTTCTGATGTGTATTCCTTTTTGATAACTAAATGCCAATAATAAAAGAGGAATCTTAAAAAGTAGTATCTGGCTAATTGAACTTGTATTACAATTGTAACACATGACGTCATAGATTTCTAAATATTTGAACTCAAATTATTGTAAGCCGTTTGTATTACATGCTTAGAACAGAAGTTTATTTCAATGGGATTACATATTTCAATCACAAATCCCCCAAAAAATGTACCCAATTATTATTACCCTAAATTCCCTATTTTACTTTAATCATAACAACATATTCCGATAAAGTCTTTATTTGATCTGTCAAACCTTTACTTTCAAGTGTTGAATTGTTAGGTAAGTCAATTTTATTGTCTGTCGAGTCGACCAATAGTTTTAAATAACTTGTTTTAATTGCATAGTTTGCGTTATCAGCTAACTGTTTATTTATACCAGATGATGTTATCCCCACTAAATTTCCTTTTTCATCAAACAAAGGCCCCCCACTATTTCCAGGTTGTATTGGAACAGAAATTTGATATGTAGTAATATCTCCTTGAAATCCAGATTTAGAACTTATTTTTCCATCCGTAAATTTTATTTCGTTTCCCATTATTTGAGTTAAAGGATAGCCAAGAGCAAAAACAGAAGAACCAACATCCTGAATGTTCGTGTTAAAATTGTAATTTAAATTATCCAATGGCTCGAAATCAGAACTTGTGATTTTTAAAATAGCCAAATCATTTTGTCGGTCTGTACTTATTATTTCCGCTTCGTATGATTTTGTTTTTCCTTTAATTGTTAGATCAACTTCAAAAACATTCCCTTCATTAACCACATGGTAATTAGTAACTAAATAGCCTTTTTTATCGATAAAAAATCCTGTTCCCGAACTTTTCCATTCAGTTGTTAATGAATTACTTGCTTCATCATATGTCGGATAAATTTTCAGATACATGTCTTTGTCCCTCCCATTTTCAGATAAACAAGACATTGTAGCTTTATCAAAAGAGAGAATTATGTCTTTGTTGTATGATTTATTTAACATAAACCAGTCTGCTTTGAAAATACCAAATTGGGCGGTTTTAATTAAAGTAGCTTTTATATCACCTTCATTCCAGTTGGTTCCACTAGCTCCTGAGAGATAAATTATCTTGTATTCATTTTGTTCCTTTAATACAGCTAATTCATATTCTAAAGAAGTTCCTATTTTCTCATAAATCCCTTCAATATCTTCTGATCCGTTTTCTGCCCAGTGTTTTTTAAGGTTTGACTTTGTCCAATCCGTATCTGGTCTTCTTGAAAAGTCATTATCTAAAATCCCCATATCACTTAAGGCAATAAATCTATCTGAATCTAATTTTTTGGTAACAGGCTTCGTTTCTTTTTCTAATCTAAACCCTAATGCCCTAGGTGTTCTTGCTTTAACTTTGAAGTAATAAATTTGTCCATTCCTCAAATTTAAGCTTACGTCTTCTTTATAAGTTTTTCCATCTGTTATCGTGAGTTTTGTAGGTTTGATATTGAAAATTTTCAATTCTAAATGCCCGCCATTATCAATTGGTGTTAAATAAACATCATTAAGAAGAATTTTTACGCAATCATTACACCCTATTGTAAAGGCTTTTGTTCTATAAACATTAATAGTCGCAAAATCATTTTGAGCACAAATTGTTATGCTAAAAAAAATCAATAAAATGTGTAAAATTTTCCTCATTCAATAAGTTTGTTTAAGTAACGATAAAACACATAAGATGACTGCTATTATGGATAAAGCTAATACTTTTGCATACATGTGGCAGGAAGAAACCATGTCCTAAATGCTGCAAAACATCCTAGTTGATTTTATAGCACCAAAATACTAAAAAAGGATAGAATTATTATGAGGATTACCGTAATCCTTACTAACAACTCTGTTAGTTCTTATTCCATAGGAGCTTAGAGAATGTAGCAAATATAGTCCGCATTTAAATCTGTCTTACAGTATTGTATTACATTTTGTAAGACATTTGTATTACATAGATAATAAAATCAAATCATGTCACTTTACCACCATAACATCTGGAAACTGGAAACTCAATAAAATAGAATATATCCTCATAGAGCATTGATTTTCTATCCCTTAAACCGATGTTTAAGAAATAATTGAGTTTCCAGTTGCAGGTTGCTTTTAGTTCTTTGGCCATTTTTTTGATATGGTACTTTTGTTTAAACCTGTAATTTCAGCTACCGCCTTTTGTGAGGCATTATTTTTCACTGCCAATTGTATTACATCCTCAACTTTTGGTAATACATTTTTAGATTTCAAACCTTGCTCAAAAAGCATCTGAAAATTAAGAAAGTAAAACTCATTTAATTGAATAGCCAAATGCACTATGTCAGCCCCCATGACAGTACCAAACGTAGAGTTGGCGGCATGCTTCATAATAAAGACATTGATGCATAATTTTTGAATTGAGATCTGCATTTTAGACATGTACTCCTTAATTATCGATTGCGCCTTACTTTGTCTTACAATCAATTCCTGCGTATACCTAAACAGCCTATCTTCAGCTTGAGGAGACATGGTTATTTCAAACTGCTTGTTTGTCTCTTCTGGTCTTTCACTTTGCCTTTTGTATGCTAATACATTTTTAATGGAAGAAGCATACATGTCTAGTACTTCAGAATCAACATCTCCTAAAGTTAACTTATTACTGTGGGTTAACTTTGGGGTGAACAATAGCCTATCTATAAATCCGCTTTCCAAATTGCCGTGAGCAAATAGAAAAGGAAGAAATTGATGTTGTAATCCACCTATTAGTGTTGGATACGTTTCCTTAATCCTATAGCTATCGGTCGTTTTCCGAGATATGTCTATATGCCCGTTAGTATAGCCTTCAAGAAAAAAATTTCTCCATTCTTTACCATCTCGACTTGAAGAACTGGACATTTTCTCAATCAACCCATAGATCTCATCCATTGAAATTCCAATTGCATTCGGATTTTCCGAATGAATTTTATACGCTGCCTCAATTGACGCATTTTGAATCAACATTTGTTTTCTAACGGGAGGAGGCTCTTCCTCCTCATAACTCCCCATTTCAGAGAGGTGATCATCATAATCCCTGTCATCCATTTCTTTTATCGGGCGTATGGCCAATTTAATAGCTTCGGTTTTAGCATCTCCTCTGCTTCCTATTATTGTATGGTAACAATTACCATAATTTTTATACCCCAATCCTTTAACAAAAAAAGTAAGACCTGTTGCTGTGGATATTGCATACAGTATAGAACTCAAAGTATACTCCTTGGGGATTCTTTTATGTAAAAAGCCCTGCTCAATTAAATCTCTGTATTCATTTGGCAATAGAGAGATTATATAATTCAATCTCTCTATTGTTTCATTTAACATACTTTCAGACGACACAACTTCTATATCATCTGATTTGTCGATAACTCTATCTCTCATACTCTAAAAATCAATCAATTTCAACGACCCGATTATTATCTTCATCATATCTTATGGTATGCATGAAATAGGCTAATTTTTCATAGTCAAACCCTCCTGGATTATTCTTAGGAAAACTAAAATCACTATCATACCATTCCTCTCCCCACACATAGGTCTCTAACTCTGCTAGTACCTTATTAAACTCAATCAAAATCTCAGGGGTAAAAAGAGGATGGTTATTCATTTTTCTCAACAACTTGATATGTTGAATATAAAATTCTGTCCCTTCATTTATTTCTGGATCCTCTCGCTTCCTATAAATCCAAAAGATAAGTTCAGTAAAAGACAATGACTGTACTAGATTTAGGTTAGGTCTGTTTTCAATTTTAACTATAGTATCATTCTTTAACTCTTGAGTCACATTAGTTCCTAAAAGATTCTCTATTCCCTCTCTGATAATTTCGGATTTTGGTTTTTCGTGAAGCATGGCATAGATTTCCAGGTCTTGATTTAGTTCCTCACTTACTCTAATGGTTATACTTTCTTTTTTCATATGGTTGATTTTTTAATTAGATACACAAGTGAACCTATATTTGGTTCATCACTCTCTTCAATTATTAGGGTGATATTATACTGGTTAATAGAATTATCTTTCCGGTATAATTCATCAATATCGTTTTGAATTATCACCCAATTAAATCTTGGGTCCTTTTGTAGTTTACCATAAATCAAACGAACTAGATTTATCAAACTTTGAATTGTCCGATAAACAAGTGAAATATGACCATGCTCCACTTGAGCCCTTGAGGCATCTACAAAAAATTTATCGAACAATTGGTTGATCTCAGATTGAGATAACGCCTTTTTGTTTTCTACGAATTGCATTCTTAATTTGCTTTATTTAATTAAACAATTCTGTTTTTGGCAAGATATTCATCCACCCTGGAATGGATATCTAATTTAGATGCTCTTTTTCCAGATGCAATCCATTCCATTAACTCCGATTTTAGGAAGTATAACCTTTTCCCCTTTTTACTATAGGGAATTTTGTTTCTATGGACCAGTCCATAGACAGTAGGCTTTGTTAATTTAATAACAGAGGCAGCCTCATCAATTGTAAGGAGCTCATCCTCATTAACACTGTTTGAAAAAATAGAGGTCTTTTGTAGCCTCTCGGTAATTTGCTCAACAAGGTGATTTATCCCTTCCTCGTCAAGCATAAAAATTGGTTTATGCATAATAATGCTTATTTTAATTAATGCCAGAAACTCTTTCTAGCTCGAGCAAAGTTTAGACTTTTATCACTCCTGCTAAAGGGTTTCGCATGCCGTTCGCATAAACAAAAAAAAGCCCAACTATCTAATAGTTGAGCTTTTACATTAAGACAAACAGTCTATTCCTAGCCTATTTTCTTTTTATTTTATTTGTTTTACTATGTAATGCGAAATGTCTTTTTCGCCAAAAGCCTATTCAATTCTTGAGAAATAATAGGAACATTCATCCCTTCTAATTTGAATTTTAGTTCATTTAAAAATTCTTCATTATATATCTTTTCACTATAGCTCACCCCCTCACTAACCTTTCTATAAATGGCCGTGTTCTTATAATCCACACCTGTGAAAATTTTATAATCAAACAACCCATTTGTGATTAAACAGATTCTAATGAATTCAGCCGTTGACATATCACCCCCATGCGTTTTTAAAATATTCAATAACAACAACTTTTCATCATTATTAAATAATTTCAATTTACTATTAACCTTGCTAATATCCTCTAGTTCTTTTGGCGTATATTTTTCAATGGATTTAGGCAATGTATCTGGAAGATTGAGTTCTTCCTTAGCACGCTCAGAATACAAACTATTCCTCATAGTTTTATACTCAACAGAAGATTCTGGAAGTATCCTCTCGAAATCCTTCAAATAAAAATACTCGTACATACCAGATCTATAAACCAATTGATAATACAAACGGTAATTTTGAAAATGCCTACTGATATCCTCTAAACTTTGTGATAACGCCAAATCAGCCACAAACTTTTTATAAGGATACCTGTTATTATCATAACAGTTTTCCATTTCACCTTCTAAAACCCATTTAATTAAATCTTCTGGATTATCGCTTTCATAAAATTCTCCTCTATTTTTAAAAATTAAAAAGGGCTCTTTATATTTAGTTTCAAACTCATTTGAAAAGCTTTCTTTCCTATAACTATTTATCCAATTCAATATGTTATTATGAAGAGTATTATAATTCTTACTTTTCTTTTTTGCTTCCTGAAATTCTTCCACTAATTTCCTTTTAACTATATTATTTGCTTTAGTATAGAAATAATTATACGTTTTAAGATAACCCATTCAAGTTTAATTTTATTCTGTTTGCCGCTTCTACTTTATTCTTATCCAACACCTTTGTATATATTTGAGTTGTGGAAACATTCTTATGCCCGAGCAATTTTGAAACCGTATAGATATCAGTACCATTAGCCAGTTGAAGGGTTGCATAACTGTGTCTGAAATTATGAAAAGTGATCTTCTTATTTATTCCTGAATCCTCTATCCACTTTTTTAATGGTCTCACTATTTGAGAATATTTTATACCTGCAAATACCTTACCTTCTCTTGTGGGTTGCAACATCAAAATCTCATATGCTGTTTCTGAAATAGGATGATTAAATAAGTTATTTGTTTTCTTTTCTCTCAACTGTACATAACACCCCTGATGTTTATCATTATAAATCTTTTCCCAATGAAGATTTTCTATATCCACAAACCTCAATCCAGTTAATGCAGAAAAAAACGCCATATGCTTAATTTTTTCATCCTTAATCTCTGTATTCCATAGAATGCCTAATTCTTCTTCAGTTAAATATTCTCTATGGGTCTCCTCTTCCTTGATATACTCTGCATGCAATGCTAAATTGGTCTCTGTTAGATTTTGTTTATAGGCCTCCTTTAGAACCCTGATGAATTTTTTGTAATAGGAGCCCGCTGAATTTCTAGACAGCTTTTTTTTACCTGTTCTTAAATTATCTGTTTTCAACAGAAATTCTCTAAATTTTTTGACATGTAGAAGGGTCAAATCAGTTGTCTTTAATTTGGTACCTGCAAAAGCTTTGAAATACTTCAAAGAAGCATTCCATGCCAAATAATTATTCCAACTTCCTTTATCCATATATTCCTCGACCATTGTTTCATAAAATGCCGCAAAATTAATGTTCAAATTCACATTCTCCTTAAATCCATATTCCTTATCGCGGAGCTGAACCAGTCTCTTTGATCTAATCAGTTGAGCAAACTCAATAGTTTCTTTATTGTGAGCCTTTTCTATTTCGGTTTTTGGGTCATTATATATTTTAAGCTTTAAAAACTCCCGTCTCGTTTCCTTACCTGTTTCAGGATTTATGATTGCGGGATAAAAATCTAAATACAAACTAGATTTGTTGTTCGCTATTTTTTTTTGCCTTAATGTTACATTAACCATCGATTTCTGTTTTAGTTGGTACTCCTAAAAGTTTTTTTATATCTGTTTTTAATACATATACATTCCTCCCCTTTTTAAGTTTCTCAATCCCATTTGCCTTGATATGGCGTTCGACTGATTTAAGAGATAAATGATAATAGTTAGGAATCTCACCAATTGAATAATAATTCTTTTTATTAAAAAAGCGAACCTTATTTGATATTACAGGTTTTTCATCCTGCGCTTTTCGCATCTTTCTTTCTTGGGAAGCTTTGCAGTATTCATTTATAGCTTCTCGAGAGATCACAACTCTGCTTCCAATATTAAAACTTTTCAGTTCACCTGATTTTGTCACCCGCTTTATGGTCGACAAACTTACATTCAATAAATAGGAAGCGTCTTTTAAACTTAAGAACTCTTTGACCTTTATATCTTCCAAAATGCTCTGAAAAGACTGAGCAACCATCTTCCCTTCTGAAATTCTCTCTTGACGTCTCTTTTGTTTCTCCTTTTCTTTATAATGTTTCTGATTACAGGCATGACTACAATAACTCGTTTTCAAAGTCTTTGCTTTAAAATTCTTGCCACAAAAAGTACATTTTTTAGAAACTAACATACGTCAACTATTCATTTTTTAATTATTTAATTTTCAATTATTTAAAAATTAAAAATGGTTATATAAAGGTCATAAAGTATCATATTAAAAACATACGACATATTTTTACCAAACATATGAATAAATTATAACAAAAGGTACAATTGAGGTACAAAATTTAACAAAAAATGGATTATTTTCGAAAAATCACGAAAAACACAAATACAAAAAAACCCTTATTTTATAAGGGTTTTAGATATTTTCTTTTGTAAAGCTATGCAAGATTATTTGCCGATACAGAAATTAGCAAAGATATTTCCTAATAATTCATCATTAGTGACTTGCCCAGTTATTTCTCCAAAATGATATAAGGCTTGTCGTATATCAATCGCCAACAAATCGCCAGACAATCCCGTTTCCAAACCGTATTTTACCTTTTGGATTTCCTCAAAAGCTTTTAACAGGGCGTCGTAGTGGCGTGAATTGGTAACGATGGTTTCGTTATTCCGCAACGCTCCTGTATTAATTAAATCGAGAAGGTTTTTGGTCAAGTCTTCCACCCCTTCTCCCGTCTTGGCAGACAGCATTTGTATTTCAGGAATTTCCGCTCTCATTTTAGCCTGTTGGTCGGCATCGATTTTATCCACTTTGTTGGCTAAAATAATCAGTGGTTTTTGTGGGTATTTGTTTTTAATTTTTTCAAGCTCTACCTTAAACTTGGCACTTTGTTCTTGGTATTGAGTACTATCAAACAAATAAATTACCACTTGGGCCTGTTCTATTTTTTCAAAAGTCTTTTTAATCCCAATGCTCTCCACAACATCTTTAGTATCCCGGATTCCGGCCGTATCGATAAACCTAAAACCGATACCTCCAATAGAAATTTCATCTTCAATGGTGTCTCTAGTGGTTCCTGCAATGTCACTTACAATGGCACGCTCTTCATTTAGTAGAGCATTCAATAATGTAGACTTTCCAACGTTAGGTTCGCCTACAATGGCTACAGGAATTCCATTCTTGATGACATTTCCAACCGCGAAGGAATCAATCAATCGTTTCAATACAAAAACAATGCGCTCCACCAATTCCTTAAACTGACTTCTATCGGCAAACTCTACATCTTCTTCCGAAAAATCCAATTCCAATTCTATCAAAGAAGCAAAGTTTAACAGTTCTTCACGCAATTTGGCAATTTCCGAAGAAAACCCACCGCGCATCTGCTGCATGGCTACTTGATGTGATGCTTCATTGTCACTGGAAATTAAATCGGCTACAGCTTCTGCTTGGCTCAAATCTAGTTTACCATTTAAAAATGCCCTAAGGGTAAACTCCCCCGCATTGGCCATTCTGCAACCACGACGCAAGAACAATTGGATGATTTCCTGCTGAATGTAGACACTACCATGGCAAGACACTTCAATAACATCCTCTCCCGTATAGGAATTCGGGTTTTTAAAAATGGTTACCAAAGCTTCATCCACCACTTTGTCATTGTCCACAATATGACCTAGATGAACCGTATGGGTACGTTGTTTGGACAATTCCTTTCCAGAAACAGATCTAAACACCCCGGAAGCAACACTAATGGCTTCTGGACCAGACAAACGTATCACAGCAATAGCGCCACTTCCTGATGGTGTAGCCAAAGCTACTATAGTATCATTATGAGACATGACAAATAATTTTTAGGCAAATGTATTGCAAAATTGCTGTTTCTGCCCAAAAGCAAACCAATTCTTTAGGGTTTCTACTTAAAATGGTTGCCTTTCTGTAGTGAGACTTATTATATTTGTGCAACTCAAAAATATAAAGAACAATGAAAAAAATACTTAGTGTATTATCTCTTTCCCTACTTATTACAGCATGTAAATCGCCAGAGAAACACGATGGTTATGTCATTGACGGAACCGCCGATGGTGTTGTTAACGGTATTCGTGTTTACTTAAATACCATGGATGACCGCGGCAGACCAACGCCTCAGGATACTGCGGTTGTAATGGATGGTAAATTTAAATTTGAAGGTACTATCGCTTCTCCTAAATTGTGGTTCCTTTCCATAGATAACGTGAATGGTTTAAAACCAATCCTAATGGAAAATGCCCTTTTTGAAGCTACCGTTTACAAAGACAGCTTGCATGCCTCCAAAGTAACGGGAAGCCATTCCAACGAAGTGTTTTCAAACTATAATGAGGTTATGAAAACCATGTCATTGGAGCGCCAGAGCATCACTTCCGATTTTAGAAAAGCCAGTCAAACAAAAGATACTGCAGCTATTGCCAAGGCAAGAAAAGACCTTGCAAAGCTGACAACCAAAATGCAGGACTACCCATATAATTTTCTTGAAACCGAAGAGCCTACTTTTTTCTCTCTTTTATTGATTGAATCTTTAATTCAAGGAAGAGATAGCGATTTAGACAAGATCACCAAGGCTTACAACGCTTTGGATGCCGACATCAAAAACTCAGAATACGGTGTAGTTGTTGGGGGTAAAATAAAACAAAAGGAACAAGAAACTGCTAAAACAGCATATTTGGAAATAGGAAAACCTGCACCAGAATTTTCAGCTCCCGATACTAACGGCAATGTTGTTGCTTTAAAGGATTTAAGAGGTAAAGCTACCATTATCGATTTTTGGGCCTCTTGGTGTGGTCCTTGCCGTAGAGAAAACCCTAATGTGGTTAAAGTATATGAAAAATACCATGATAAAGGCTTAGAGATTATTGGAGTATCCTTGGATAAAGAAGGTCAAAAAGATCGTTGGTTAAAAGCCATTGAAACAGACAACTTAACTTGGAACCATGTATCTAATTTAAAATATTTCCAAGATCCCGTGGCACAGCAGTACAATATCAGATCAATTCCTTCTACCTATATTTTGGATGAAAACGGAATCATCGTTGCCAAAAACTTGAGAGGACCTGCTTTGGAAGCTAAAATTGCAGAGCTTTTAGATTAAGTTCTTTCATCAAACATTAACAAACAAAAAGTCTTCAATATTGAAGACTTTTTTTTGTTTTATAGCTTTCCTGTTTTATGCATGACGTACAGAATAATAATTGGGACTGCCAAAAGCAACACCATCGATAAACTGGTCTGCAATAAATAAGGTGCCAAAATAAGTGTCACCAAATAACCTCCTGCAGCGCCACCAAAATGGGCATCATGACCAATATTACCTACACGATTTTTCATTCCATAGATTGAATATAGCAAATAACCAATCCCAAAAATATAACCTGGTATAGGAATGGGAATAAACATCAAATAAAGAGGTTCAGTAGGATCCAATAAAATTGAAGAATACAACACACCAGTTACCGCTCCACTGGCACCAACGGCACTATAATAATATTCATCCTTATGAAAAAACAAGGAAAACAAGCTTCCCAAAATCAAACTACAAATATAAATTATGATAAAATGTAAATTCCCGAGCTCTTTGATAACAGTATCAGCAAAAAAGTACAGGGTAAACATATTTAAGAAAAGATGCATCGTATCCGCATGCAAAAACCCAGAACTGAACATCCTGATCTGCTCTCCCCTCTTGATGCCTCCTACATTAAATTTATAGCGTTCAAAAAAGCCATAATCGCCAAAACCTTTATAGGATACTATTACATTGGCCGCAATAATGATGATGGTCACTAAACTTAAATCCATAAACTCAAGAGGTATATTTATATTATAACATATATTTGCTGCTGCAAATCTAATACTAAAAAATGCAATTTCTTGTCTACATTTTGGTTTACCCATTTATCTGGTTAATTTCCAAATTACCTTTCAGACTGCTTTATGCCCTTTCCGACTGTATCTATGTTCTGTTATACTACATTGTGGGCTACAGAAAAAAAGTTGTTAAAGAAAATCTGAATTTGGTCTTCCCGAATAAATCCGATGAAGAGATCAATACCATCACCAAAAAGTTTTACCATCATTTATGCGATATGATTGTGGAGGCTCTTAAATCGATGTCGATTACCGAGGAAGAAATGAGAAAACGTTTCACCTTCACCAATGTAGACCTCATTCAAAATACGGTAAAGGACGGTAAGAGCATTGCACTAATGTGTGCTCATTACGGAAGTTGGGAGTGGATTTTTGTACTGCAAACCTTTGTAGATGTAAAAGGATATGCCATATACAAGCGCTTAAACAACAAATACTTTGATGAATTAATCAAAGAAATTAGAGCCAAATACAATAGTTATTTAATTACTACTAAGGAAACCATTCCTGTATTGATGAAGGCCAAAACCAATAAGCAACAGATTATTTGTGGTTTTGTAGCCGACCAAACCCCAAAACCCAATAAGGCATTTCATTGGGGTGACTTTATGGGGATTCGAGTACCAATGCATACCGGTGCTGAGATGTTAGCCAAACGTTTGGATCTAGCTGTTATATTCTTTAAAACGAAGCGTCTAAAAAGAGGGTTTTACCAAACCACATTTGAAACAATTACTTTAAATCCGAAGGAATATGACAATTATACCATTACCGATCTATATTTCAAATTGGTAGAAGCGCAAATAGAAGAAGCTCCAGAGTATTATTTATGGACCCACAAACGTTGGAAACATAGAGATAAAGTCCCTCAGGAATTTCAGTCCTAAACATAAAAAAAGAGCTCAAATTTGGAGCTCTTTTTTATAGTAAGTTTTATGGTTTTCTAACTGTTCGCGATTGCTTTAATTTCAGCAATAAACCTATCCGCTAGGGTATCGGCTTCTCCTTGAGAAGGTGCTTCCGTGTAAATTCTAATGATAGGCTCCGTGTTACTCTTTCTTAAATGTACCCAAGAGTTAGCAAAATCAATCTTAACACCATCTATGGTTGTGATGTTTTCTTGAGCATAGGTTGCTACCATGGTTTTTAAAATAGCATCCACATCCAATTCTGGAGTCAACTCTATTTTCTTCTTGCTCATAAAATAGTTTGGATAAGACGCTCTCAATTCGCTAACAGATTGTTTCTTTCCTGCCAACAAACTCAAGAACAAAGCAATTCCTACCAAGGCATCCCTTCCGTAATGCAGTTCAGGATAAATGATGCCACCATTACCCTCACCTCCAATTATGGCATTATTCTGCTTCATCAAGGCTACAACGTTGACCTCTCCCACAGCGCTGGCTTCATAGCTACCGCCATGTTGTTTGGTAATATCATTCAAGGCTCGCGTAGAACTCATATTGCTCACCGTATTTCCTGGTGTTTTCCCCAACACATAGTCAGCACAGGCCACTAGGGTATATTCTTCCCCAAACATCTCTCCGCGCTCATCCATAAAAGCCAAGCGGTCCACATCTGGATCTACTACAATCCCCAAATCGGCATGGTCTTTTACCACTGCCTCGGAAAGATCGGTTAAA
The DNA here is from genome assembly GCF_030908385.1 of Mangrovimonas sp. YM274. NCBI lineage: Bacteria > Pseudomonadati > Bacteroidota > Flavobacteriia > Flavobacteriales > Flavobacteriaceae > Mangrovimonas > Mangrovimonas sp. YM274. The sequence goes on along the minus strand of NZ_CP133091.1, from coordinate 1,779,877 downwards.
TGCTCCTTTAAGGGTTCGGGATTGTGCGGAAATTGCCCATTAGGTTCGCAATACAATTTTACGGTTTCTACGCCCAATCGCTCCAATAATAAAGGGACTGCTATTCCGCCCGTAGAATTCACGCCATCCACAACCACTTTAAATTTAGCCGCTTTAATAGCATTGGCATCCACCAAGTCCAATTTTAGAACTTCGTCGATATGCAAATCGATGTAAGCGCCATTCTTACTAATGTACCCAAGACTGTCTACAGCGGCAAAAGTCATACGATCCTGTTCTGCAATTTCCAAAATTTTAGCACCTTCGGCACCACTTAAAAATTCACCTTTGGCATTCAATAATTTTAGGGCATTCCATTGTTTTGGGTTATGGCTGGCTGTTAGGATAATTCCTCCGTCGGCATGTTCCATAGGTACCGCTACCTCTACCGTTGGCGTTGTAGACAAGCCAAGGTCCACCACATGAATTCCTAGCCCAACCAAAGTATTCATAACTAAATTTTGAATCATGTCTCCCGAAATTCTGGCATCTCTACCAACCACCACCGTATGCTGGTCTTTTTGACGTTGTTGTTTGAGCCAAGTACCATAAGCCGAAGCAAATTTTACAGCGTCAATTGGTGTTAAATTATCACCAACTGCACCGCCTATAGTACCGCGAATTCCTGAAATTGATTTTATAAGTGTCATATGTTTGTATTGTTGATTTCAGCAAAGATAACAATTCAAATTCTTAAAACTATCTGCAAAGTATCGCATCTAATTTGTAAATTACCCTAATGAATTTTCTTGCTCACATCTATCTCTCTGGAGACGACGAACTTGTCCGTATAGGTAATTTTATGGCCGATGGTATAAAAGGGTCCCAGTACAAAACTTACCCCTTGGATATTCAAATAGGCATTTTATTGCATCGGGAAATCGACACTTTTACAGACGCACACCCCATTGTAAGGCAAAGCACCAAGCGTTTGCATCCCAACTATAGCCATTATAGTGGTGTTATTGTAGACATCCTCTATGATCATTTTTTGGCAAAAAATTGGTCACAGTATTCCAACACACCGCTCCATGAATATGTAGAGGACTTTTATGATAGCCTTACTACTCACGGAGCATTGCTTACTTCTAGGACCAAACACCTTATGCCCTACATGATTGCAGACAATTGGTTGGTGAGCTATGCCGAAATAGAAGGCATACAACGGGTGCTGAATGGTATGAACAGACGTACCAACCACAAATCCGGAATGCATGCTGCAACTTATGAATTGAAATTGTATTACACTGAATTTGAAACTGAATTCACTGATTTTTTTGAACAGCTCAGAGTGTTTTCAAAGGACAAACTTATACAACTACAACGCCAACACCATCCTTCTTCATGAAACATCTTTTGCCTTTTCTACTCTTGGGGATTTGTATATTTTCCTGTACAGATGATGCTGCCAAAGTTCACAGAGGCCTTATTACCGAAAATGCTATGGTAGTCTCTGCAAGAGAAGAAGCTTCTAAAATAGGAGTAGAAATTCTCCAAAAAGGTGGTAATGCTTTTGATGCTATGATGGCTACCGAAATGGCCTTGGCAGTCACTTTTCCGTATGCTGGAAATTTGGGCGGAGGCGGATTTATGGTTTACCGGTTAAACAACGGAGACAAAGGCGCTCTGGACTTTAGGGAAAAAGCGCCCTTAGCAGCCTACAGAGATATGTATTTGGATTCTTTAGGGAATGTGATTCCCAACAAAAGCACCGTAGGCCCGCTTGCCGTAGGGGTGCCAGGCACTGTTGCAGGACTTTTTAGTGCCCATAAAAAATTTGGGGCTCTTCCCGTAAAAGACATTCTTACCCCTGTAATAGACCTAGCTAAAAAAGGATTTAAAATTACCCAATACCAAAAGGAGCGCTTCGACACCTACGATAGTATCTTTAAAACTGTAAATGGAAAGGAAATTTTATTTTCTTCTACTCTTAAAGTTGGAGACACCCTTAAAAATTTGGCCCTAGCCCATACTTTGGAGCGACTTGCACAAAATGGGCCAGAAGAATTCTATAAGGGACAAACAGCTCAACAAATAGTCAATTTCTTAATAGACAAAGGAGGCGTGATAACAATGGAAGATTTGGCGCTTTATCAGGCCAAGTGGCGTGCCCCTATTACATTTCAATACGGCGATTTGCAAATTACATCAATGTCGCCTCCCTCCAGTGGCGGCATTTGTTTGGGACAAATCATGAAAATGGTGGAACCCTTCGATCTCAAATCTTATGGCCATAATTCCCTAAAAACCATTCAAGTTTTGGTAGAGGCCGAACGACGTGCCTATGCCGACAGAAGTTTCTATTTAGGAGACCCTGATTTTGTGGATATTCCAACAAAAATACTTCTAGATACTGACTATTTAAACCAACGTATGGCTAATTTTTCTTTTGAAGCCCCTACGGATTCAAAGACCCTTTCCTATGGAAATATTGTAGGGTTTGGCAGCAATGAAACCACGCATTATTCTATTGTAGACAGCTTTGGAAATGCTGTTTCTGTGACCACAACCCTTAATGGCGCTTATGGTTCCAAACTGTATGTTGAAGAGCTTGGCTTTTTCCTAAACAACGAAATGGATGACTTTAGCAGTAAACCAGGAGTCCCCAATAGCTATGGTCTTTTAGGAGCCGAAGCCAATAGCATTGCCCCACAAAAACGCATGTTAAGTGCCATGACTCCAAGCATTGTTGAGAAAAATGGAAAGCTTTTTATGGTGCTAGGTACACCAGGGGGCTCTACCATTATCACTTCGGTATTGCAAACCATTTTGAATGTTGAAGAATTTGGGATGGGTATGCAACAAGCCGTAGATGCACCGCGTTTCCACCACCAATGGCTACCTGACGAAATTAGAATGGAAGTTAATTTATTTCCCGATTCCCTGAAAAACCAATTGGAAGCCCAAGGTTACCCTATCAATGAAACAGCGCCTCCTATTTCCGCTAGGGTTGATGCCATTTTAGTGCTTGACAACGGCACTTTAGAAGGTGGCGCCGACCATAGAGGTGACGATACAGCACTCGGCTATTAGTCGACACATTTTGATGCTGAGCGTATTAATTTATTTCAATAAAAAAAAACCATTACATTTAAAGGAAACTACCTTGGCAGGAAAATCCCCAAGAATGTTGAACTCGAGACCAGCCCCGAAACAATGGAGTCTCCATAATTGAACAAATATCAACTTATATGCGATTGAGCAAACCCTTAAAAATAATCATCGGTGTCATCATCTTTTTCACGTTACCAAGTCTCCTACTTTTTGGTTTTGCCTATTTTAAATATGGTGAACCCCTTCCTGCCGCTACTCAAAGTGAAGCTGGCGATGCCATGGCTAAAAATATGCTTAAAGCATTAAATTATGAGGCCTTTCAAAACACAAACATTATTGAATGGACCCATAAAAGACGACGACACTATAAATGGAACAAGGAAGAACACACGTGCACTGTGTACTGGCAAGAATACAAAGTAGACCTTGATTTATCCGACTACAACAAAAGTAAATGCTACGTTCATAATTTTAGAGTTGAAGGAGATACTGGTGATGAATTATTAAACGAAGCGATATCTTTTTATGAAAATGACTCTTTTTGGTTGGTGGCCCCCTACACTGTTTTTGACGAAGGAGTAACACGTCACATTGCTACATTGGAAGACGGCAGTAAAGGTCTTTTGGTTACCTATTCTCCAGAAGAGGCTTATGTATGGAAACTAGATGCCAATGGGTTTCCCAAAAGCCTAAAAATGTGGACAGACCAACTTCCATTTGGAGGCATTGAAATGTCTTGGAACGATTGGACCACCACCGAAAGTGGGGCCCAACTTCCTACTTTTCACAAATTTATGGTATTTGGCATTCAGCTTAATGATGTTGTGGGAACCAAATAGAAAAACAAACTTTATTTTTTGGATTTCTGCCCCACAAATTGCTGCGTTTTTAATTTGAACAATACATTAAACGTCGTCAAACTACCATATATTCTAGTAATATATTGTTGCAAGTCTATTTTTTCACTCTCTCCAAGATCACTACTGTTAATTTTTTGTTCCATTACCCTTAAGCGGTCACGGACCATGGTAATTTTATGAAAAAAACTATCTATCGGGATTTCTTTGCTTTGTAACGAACTATCCTCGGGTTGTAAAATCATGGTACCTCCCTTCCATTTATCAGCAATTGGGACGACTTCCGTGACATCGCTCCAACGCTTTAAAATTTGCACCAGACTACTTTCAACTTCTGCAAAACTAACCGTATCCACATCATCTTCGGTAGCTTCTATGATTTCAAACTCGCTATCCAAGTCTATGGTTTCCAAACCATTTTCAATGAAAGTCACCCAATAATGCTTGGAGGTTACGTTGGTTACAACCCCTTTACCCAATTCCGGATGGTCAATTCTAGACCCTATTCCTAATAATTTCATATGCTGTATCTTTTTTATCTGGTTATTTCAATCAATTCAAAATCTTTATTGGCGTGATTTCAACGCCATTCACAAGTATAATAATTTTTAGAGCAATTATGAACACTACAAATTATAAATCCTGCTATCGTCTTTCCTATTATCTGCATAAAATGCCACAACTATAAATATCACTTTTACAACAATTAACATTACTGAAAACTCCTGAAACTTCGTTTTTCACAGCATTATCTGTACCTTTGCAACTTTGCCAATTTTATGAGTGCATTTGAAGAACATATAGAAGTTAAGGGTGCCCGTGTGCACAATTTAAAAAACATCGATGTTACCATCCCCAGGGAACAACTGGTAGTCATTACAGGACTTTCTGGAAGTGGGAAGTCGTCTTTGGCCTTCGACACCATTTACGCTGAAGGACAGCGCCGCTATATCGAAACCTTTTCGGCCTATGCCCGTCAATTTTTGGGGGGTCTGGAACGTCCAGACGTTGATAAGATCGATGGCCTATCTCCTGTAATTGCCATCGAACAAAAAACCACTAGTAAATCGCCGCGATCTACCGTAGGAACCATTACTGAAATCTATGATTTCCTTAGGTTACTATTTGCAAGGGCTAGCGACGCCTACAGCTACAATACTGGTGAGAAAATGGTGAGCTACAGCGATGAACAGATTAAAGCACTCATCACCGAAAGCTACAAAGACAAGCGCATTAACATACTTGCCCCGGTAATTAGGTCTCGTAAAGGACACTACCGCGAGCTCTTCGAACAAATTGCCAAACAGGGCTTTGTAAAAGTCCGTACCGATGGAGAAATCAAGGACCTTGTTAAAGGCATGAAACTTGACCGCTACAAAACCCACGATATAGAAATTGTCATTGACAGACTTAAAATAGATGACAGTACAGATAACGATAAACGCTTAACAGAAACCATAAATACAGCCATGTACCATGGAGATGATGTATTGATGGTTTTAGATCAAGACACCCAAGAAGCGCGTTATTTCAGTAGAAATTTAATGTGTCCCTCCTCTGGAATTTCCTACCCAAATCCGGAACCCAACAACTTTTCATTCAACTCGCCCAAAGGCGCCTGTCCAAAGTGCAATGGCATTGGTAGATTGTACCAAGTAAATGAAAAGAAGATTGTTCCAGACGATACACTTTCCATTAAAAATGGTGCTTTAGCGCCTCATGGACCACAGAAAAACAGTTGGATTTTCAAACAATTGGAAATTATTGGGCAACGTTTCAACTTTGACCTTAATACACCTTACAAGGACATTCCCGAAGAGGCAAAACAAATGATCCTTTATGGAGGGAATGAAAAATTCTCTGTTCAAAGTAAAACTTTAGGCGTGACCCGCGATTATAAAATCGATTTCGAAGGGGTTGCCAAATTTATAGAAAGCCAGTACCACAATTCCGATTCAACATCCCTAAAACGATGGGCTAAGGAATATATGGATAAGGTAGTTTGTAACGAATGTGAGGGGTCTCGACTACGAAAAGAATCTCTATACTTCAAAGTAAACGAGTTGAGCATTGCCGATTTGGCCCATATGGACATTGTTGATTTGTCCCAATGGTTTGCAGATTTACACCACCACCTTAGTGCTAAACAGCTTAAAATTTCAGAAGAAATCATTAAGGAAATTAAAGCCCGTCTTCAGTTTTTATTGGATGTAGGGTTAGATTACCTATCCTTAAACCGCAGCTCAAAATCGCTTTCTGGAGGTGAAGCACAACGTATTCGTTTAGCCACTCAAATTGGATCGCAATTGGTTGGTGTTCTCTATATTTTGGATGAGCCCAGTATTGGACTGCACCAACGAGACAACGAAAAATTAATCAATTCCTTGGTATCCCTGAGGGATATAGGAAACTCTGTGATTGTGGTTGAACACGATAAGGACATGATAGAACGTGCCGATTACGTCATCGATATTGGTCCTAAAGCAGGAAAACATGGCGGAGAAATTATAAGTATTGGAAGTCCCGAAGAACTCAAAACCCATCATACACTTACCGCCGACTACCTTAACGGTTGTAAGGAGATTGAAGTTCCTAAAAAACGTCGTGAAGGCAATGGTAAATCTATTGTATTAAAAGGCTGTACGGGGAACAACCTAAAAAATGTGTCTGTAACCTTCCCTCTTGGAAAAATGATTGGTGTTACTGGGGTGTCAGGAAGTGGAAAATCGACTTTGATTAACGAGACCCTCTACCCTATTATGAATGCACATTACTTTAACGGGGTAAAAAAACCAATGCCTTACAAAAGCATTAAAGGCTTGGAGCATATTGATAAAGTCATCGACATCAACCAATCACCAATTGGGCGTACCCCAAGAAGCAACCCTGCCACCTACACTGGAACTTTTAGTGAAATACGCAGTTTGTTTGCCAAAGTACCGGAGGCTATGATCCGTGGCTACAAACCTGGTCGTTTTAGTTTTAATGTTAAAGGAGGGCGCTGCGAAACCTGCCAAGGAGGAGGTGTTCGCGTGATTGAAATGAACTTTTTACCAGATGTTTATGTAGAATGTGAAACCTGCCAAGGGAAACGTTTTAATAGGGAAACCCTTGAAATTCGCTATAAAGGCAAATCCATTAGTGACGTCCTGAACATGACCATTAATGAAGCAGCCGAGTTTTTTGAACATATTCCTAAAATCCATAAAAAGCTAAAAACAATAAAGGATGTAGGTCTGGGATACATCACTCTTGGACAACAGAGCACCACGCTTTCTGGGGGCGAGGCCCAACGTATTAAATTGGCTACCGAATTAAGTAAACGAGATACCGGTAACACCTTTTACATTTTGGACGAACCTACCACAGGGTTGCATTTTGAAGATATTCGGGTATTGATGTTAGTGCTCAACAAATTGGTGGATAAAAGAAATACCGTAGTAATTATAGAACACAATCTGGATGTTATTAAAACAGTAGATCACATTATCGATGTGGGTTATGAAGGCGGAAAAGGTGGAGGACAAATCATTGCCGAAGGAACTCCTGAGGAAATCATTAAAAACAAAAAAAGCCATACAGCGAGATTTCTGAAGAAGGAATTGGAATAATATTTTTGTGTAAAATTTAATAATAAACACTTCAAAAGCTTAAAAACTAACATTTTAATATTATTTAGCCAATATCTTTAGTATATTAGTATCATAACATCAAAACCACAACTATTATGAGAAGTATACTTTGGCTAATTGCCGTAATTTGTATCTTGGTTTGGATTCTAGGCTTTTTCGGAATCGTGGAAGGAATTGGAACCAGTAGCTTAATTCATATTTTGCTCGTTATCGCCGTTATTGCAATCCTCTACAATATCATATCTGGTAGAAAACCATTGTAACAAGATATTAAACTACACCTCATAAAATTTAAATAGGCAGATTTACATCTGCCTATTTTTTTACATTAAAGTGAAGGATTTTTAACTCACTTAGCAAATTAAAATTTGTATCTTGAAATCCGTTACAAAGGCCGCCATACCCATCTTTTTTGGATAAACCGGCCTAATTTTAAAACACAAATATGACTAGAGAACAACATCACAGACGATGGAATGAAATAAAGACTAACGATTCATGGGCCATTTTCAAAATCATGGGCGAGTTTGTAAATGGTTATGAAAAATTAAGCCTCATTGGACCATGCGTATCTATTTTTGGCTCGGCCAGAACCAAACCTAATCATAAATACTATCAACTGGCAGAAGAAATTGCCGAAAAAATTGTTAACCAAGGTTACGGTATCATTACAGGTGGAGGCCCAGGTATAATGGAAGCAGGAAACAAAGGAGCCCATATTGCTGGAGGTACTTCGGTAGGTTTAAATATAGAGTTACCGTTTGAACAACATGACAACCCATATATAGACTCTGATAAAAGCTTAGATTTTGACTATTTCTTTGTTAGAAAGGTCATGTTTGTAAAATACTCCCAAGGCTTTGTGGTAATGCCCGGGGGCTTTGGTACCTTGGACGAACTTTTTGAATCCATCACCCTAATCCAAACCCATAAAATTGAACGGTTCCCTATTATTCTAGTGGTTAGTGAATTTTGGAATGGATTGATTGATTGGGTTAAATCTACACTTTTGGAAGCTGGCAACATAAGCCCTGAAGATTTGGATCTTATCCATATTGTTGATACTTCTGATGAAGTAGTCCAAATTTTGGATGAATTCTATAAAGAATTTAACCTCAGTCCAAATTTCTAACAGCACTAAACACTTGTACCAAAGCAAGATACATCAAGCCGATATCTTGCTTTAAAAATCTATTTACTCAAAGATTTTCTTTTCCCTTAAAACTTTGTAATATTATGTTTTATACGAAAGGACACAGGGCTTTTTGCTATTGTTTCAAAACTATAATTAAAAAAATGACGTTACAAAAGAAACAAATCCAAGAATAGGATTTAAGACTTTAGTAACCCTGTAATGTTTGTAATAATACATTGAAACTACATTTAAACCTCATTCTTGTGCTTCTGTTAAGCACCGTTGCTTTTTCTCAAAACAAAATTGAGATGCAAGCCGTTTTCGATGTTCCCAACAAAACGATTAAGGTTAAGCAATACATTACTTGGCAAAACACCTCAAACGATTCTTTAAAAACCATCTATTTAAACGATTGGAACAATAGTTATTCTACCAAAACAACTCCATTGGCCACACGCTTTACGGAAGAATTCAACAATAAGTTTCATTTTGCAAAGAACGAAGAGCGCGGTTATACTACTGTAACCTCGGTTAAAGACTCCAGTGGTGTAGCATTAACCTATGACAGGATAAAAGATCACCTTGATGTCGTAAAAATAGACCTTAACACACCTCTGCCTCCTGGCGAAAGCTATCATATTGTATTAAACTACAACCTGTTGGCGCCCAACAACACCTTTACGGGCTATGGCATCTCTGATGCTATGGATTTTAACCTCAAGTATTGGTATTTGGCCCCTGCGGTGTACGATGGAGAATGGCATTACTATAGCAATAAAAATTTAGATGATTTTTACACGCCTCCAGCCGAAATAACCTTAGAAGTGGTCCACCCAAGAAATTACGCCTTAATTTCCGAACTAAACACCATTTCCCTGCAACAAACAGACAGCACACAAACAGTTGTTTTGAACGGTAAAGACAGGGTCAACACTAGTTTTGTATTAACCAAATTCCCCAATTACAAATACGTAAAAACCGAAAATGTTACCGTAGTAACCAACATAGAAGATGGAGGCTTAAAACCGCATGAAAGAGCCTTGATTGTTGACAAAATTGTCAGCTTTATGAACAACAACATGGTACCCTACCCCCATGAACGTCTTCTACTCACAGAAATTGAATACAAAAAAAACCCTCTATATGGCCTTAACCAGCTTCCTAATTTTATCAGGCCTTTCCCAGATGGTTTTCAATATGAATTAAAATTGCTAAAAACCGCCCTTAATAATTACCTTGAAAACACTTTACTGGTCAACCCTAGAGATGACTATTGGTTAAAGGATGGGATTCAAGTGTATTTCCTTATGAAGTATATAGAAGAACACTACCCTGATATGAAATTTTTGGGCATGTTGGCTGATATTTGGGGGATACGTGCCTTCCATGCTTCAGACCTCAAATACAATGAGCAGTACAATTTGTTCTTTATGCAAATGGCTCGCACCAATCGGGATCAACCTTTGACAATGCCCAAAGATTCGCTTTTAAAGTTTAACGCCAATATTGCAAGTAAGTATAAAGCTGGTGTGGGACTTAAATATCTAGGCGATTTCATGCAACCAGAAGTCTTGGAACAAACTATTTCACAGTATTTTGAAGAGTATCAGTTAAAACTTTCTACTTCCAAAGATTTTGAAAGCCTATTAAGAAACAATACATCAAAGGATATTGATTGGTTTTTTGACGACTACATCATTACTCGGAAAAAATTAGATTTCAAGATCAAAAAAGTAAAACGTGATAATGACTCCATAACACTTACCATTAAGAATAAGCGTCATAATATGATGCCCGTTTCGCTTTTTACCTTGTCTGATGACAGCATTCTTTCCAAGACCTGGATTGAGAACATACACGGCAATAGAACCTTTAAAATTCCAGAAGACAATATTGATAAACTTGTTCTTAATTACGATAAAGTTATTCCAGAAATCAATCTTAGAGACAATTGGAAATCCCCTAAAGGTTGGTTCTTCAATAACAAGCCATTACAAGTTCGCTTGTTCAAGGATATTGAAGACCCCAATTACAATCAGGTGTTTGTAATGCCCATTATTGAATACCGTAACATTTACGATGGTTTAACCCTAGGCACCAAACTCTACAACAAAACACTATTGCGCAAACGCCTTAACTATAAGTTTTCACCAAAATATGCCACCCATTCCAATACTTTAACGGGGTCTGCATCCATTTTCTATACCCACAATCTGGAAAACCAGGACCTGTACAATATCACTTACGGCCTATATTCCAGTTATTCCTCATTTGCCCAGGATGCCTTTGTAACCATTTTCACCCCTTCCCTAACCTTTAGTTTTAGGGACGATAAAAATTTTAGATCCAATCAATACCAATACATCAATCTTCGCTATATAGACATTTCAAGAACACAGGAAGATCCAACCCTCGTATTGACTGAGGAACCAGATTATGGTGTGTTCAACATACGCTATATCTACGCTAACCCAGGGTTGGTGAATTATTCCAAATGGTATACGGACTTTCAATTAGCCGATAAATTTGGAAAAATATCCGTAAACTATGAGTTTAGAAAACTCTACGAAAACAACCGGCAATTTAATGTAAGGTTCTTTGCCGGAACCTTCCTTTACAACAACAACGAACCAGGCTCCAATTATTTCAACTTTGCATTGGACCGACCCACCGATTACCTTTTTGATTATGACTATTTGGGGCGTTCAGAAGAATCTGGGATTTTTAGCCAGCAAATAATCATTGCCGAAGGAGGCTTCAAGTCCAAATTAACGCCGGCCTTCTCCAACCAATGGATGACAACCATGAATTTTAGCACGACCCTTTGGCGCTATATTGAAGGCTATGGTGATATTGGGCTTGTAAAAAACAAATATCAAAATGCTGAATTTGTTTACGATTCGGGGATTAAACTGGATTTGGTAACCGATTATTTCGAAATATATTTCCCCATATATTCCAATTTGGGGTGGGAAGTAGGACAACCTCGGTACGACCAAAAAATACGCTTTAAGTTCACGGTAGATCCACAAGCGCTCTTAGGCCTGTTCCGTAGACGATGGTTTTGATGAATTCTTAATCAAAATGCTATTTTTTGCATTATTTTAATTATTTTACACAAAAACAACTTTTTCTTTATCAAATTACCAAAAATATAACACATTCTATGGTTGTAAAGATTGGAAAGATTACCTAAATTTGCAACAACTAAAAAATCGACACTATGCAAACTGAAACAAACACTATACAAGACATAACCTTTGATGATTTTAAACAAGAAGTTATCAACGATTATAAAACTGCTGTTACCAGTAGAGAGTGTAGTTTGCTAGGAAGACGAGAGGTACTTACCGGAAAAGCAAAGTTTGGAATTTTTGGAGACGGAAAAGAAGTTCCTCAGCTAGCTTGGGCCAAAGCCTTCAAAAATGGAGACTTTAGATCTGGCTACTACAGGGACCAAACGTTTATGATGGCTATTGGCCAATTAAACGTTCAACAATTTTTTGCCGGTTTGTATGCCCACCCTAGCCTTGAAGCCGACCCAATGTCTGCCGGTCGCCAAATGGGAGGCCATTTTGGAACCCATAGTTTGGATGACCAAGGAAATTGGAAAGACTTAACCAAACAAAAAAACTCAAGCGCCGATATCTCTCCTACCGCTGGGCAAATGCCACGTTTGTTAGGATTGGCACAAGCTTCCAAAATCTACAGAAATGTTGAAGGTATAGATACCACCAATTTTTCGGTAAAAGGAAATGAAGTTGCCTGGGGTACCATTGGTAATGCCAGTACCAGTGAAGGCCTGTTTTTTGAAACCATCAATGCTGCTGGTGTACTGCAAGTACCTATGGTAATAAGCGTTTGGGATGATGAATATGGGATTTCTGTACACGCCAAATACCAAACAACCAAGGAAAGTATTTCCGAAATTTTGAAAGGTTTCCAAAGAGACGAAAACGGTAATGGTTACGAAATTCTTAAAGTGAACGGTTGGGACTATGTGGCTTTAATTGAAACCTATCAAGAAGCAGCCCGAATTGCCAGAGAAGAACATGTGCCTGTACTAGTGCACGTATTGGAATTAACGCAGCCACAAGGTCATTCTACTTCTGGATCACACGAACGTTACAAAAGTAAAGAACGTTTGGAGTGGGAAAGCGAACATGACTGTATTGCAAAAATGCGCGACTGGATGCTAGCCAACAACGTGGCTACTGAGGAAGAATTGCGCGAAATTGAAAAGACCATAAAAAAAGACGTAAGAGCTACTAAAAATGCAGCTTGGGACGCGTACTTAAAACCAATAAAAGAAGAGCAACAGGAAGCAATACAATTGCTAAACCAATTAGCAAATTCAAGCCACAACAAGGCTTTTATCGCCAAATTGGCCAATGACCTGTCAGCTGTTAAAGAACCTATAAGAAAAGATGTGATCTCCATTGCAAGAAAGGCATTACGCTATGTACTTTCAGAAAATACTTCTGAAAAGCGAGCCCTTCAAAATTGGATTAACAACTTCTTTGAAGACGTACAACCTAAATATAGCTCACACCTTTATTCGGAAACTGAAAAATCAGCTTTAAACGTTAAGGAAGTAGCGCCTAGTTACGATGATACTGCTGCCGAAGTGGATGGCCGTGTAGTAATCCGTGACAACTTCGATGCTATTTTCAGCAAATATCCAAATGCCTTGATTTTTGGTGAAGATTCTGGAAACATTGGAGATGTTAACCAAGGTTTGGAAGGTTTACAGGAAAAATATGGAGAGCTTCGTATTTCAGATGCCGGAATTAGAGAAGCTACTATTTTAGGGCAAGGAATTGGAATGGCCATGAGAGGTTTAAGACCTATTGCTGAAATCCAATACTTGGATTACCTAATGTACGCGTTACAAATTATGAGTGATGATTTGGCCACTCTACACTACCGTACGGTTGGGAAGCAAAAAGCGCCTCTAATTGTTAGAACTCGTGGTCACCGACTTGAAGGTATTTGGCACTCCGGTTCTCAAATGGGAGGCATCATCAACTTAGTTCGCGGTATGCATGTGTTAGTACCTCGCAACATGACCAAGGCAGCAGGTTTCTACAATACATTATTGGAAAGCGATGAGCCAGCCTTGATTGTAGAATGCCTAAACGGTTACAGACTTAAAGAAAAACTGCCTGAAAACCTAGGAGAGTTCAAAACACCAATAGGTGTGGTAGAAACCGTTAAGGAAGGTAAAGACATCACTTTGGTATCTTACGGATCCACTTTAAACATTGTAGCTCAAACTGCTAAAGATTTATTGGAAGTTGGTATTGATGCAGAAGTGATCGACGTACAATCCCTACTACCGTTCGATTTGAATCACGACATTGTAAAAAGTGTACAAAAAACGAATCGTTTAATGGTGATTGACGAGGACGTTCCTGGAGGGGCTTCAGCTTATATATTGAATGAAATTTTGAATACACAAAATGCTTATCAGTATTTAGATAGTCAACCTCAAACCTTAACGGCCAAGCAACACAGACCTGCTTACGGTACCGATGGTGATTATTTTTCAAAGCCTTCGGCAGAAGATATTTTTGAAGCGGTCTACACCATGATTCATGAAACAGATCCTACTAGTTTTCCTAGTATCCGATAAACACTAAGAATCTTTTATATACAAAACCTTTTAGGACTTCCTAGAAGGTTTTTTTATATTTATAAGAAACTCATTTTCGTCGGTATGCTAACCCAAAAGGAAAAACAACAGTTAAGAAGCACTATTTTTAGACATTTGGATGGCATTGCTACAGCTACCACCGCTTTTACCTTACATAAAAAAGGTGTCCTTGAATACCTGTTAACACACCAAAAAGCAACTTTACAGGACCTGTCCCAACACTTCAAAGCCAACGAAGGCTACCTCAATGTTGCCTTAAGAATTCTCTGTGCCCAAGGCTGGTTATACCAAGTACCAAAGCCTGAACACAACACCATTGAATTTTCCACCAACGAGCAAAGCCATAATGCATTTCAGCTGATTCCTTTGTATCAAGAGGCCGTCCAACTCCTATCCTATTCAGTAAAATTTCCTGAAGAGCGTATTGGTGCCGATGCCTTTTTAGTGCTGGAACGGGTTTTTAAAAATTTCGAAAAGCAATATGGACTACCCACTACTGAGGAAAACTCCCTTGAATTTCAAATACTAAAACATATTGAAGGGGTTATAGTAGCCCCCATAATAGTCCTTTTAGGCGTAAATGGCCTCTTTCACAAATATTTTATGGAAGCCTCCTTTACCGCAGAGGAGTACCACAAAAACCCTGAAAGCTTTAAAAAAATTCTTGATTTCTTTGCGTTCCTAGGATGGTTTACCAAAAAGAAAAACACCTATCAATTTACCGATAAAGGCTTATTTTTTGCCAAGCGAGCCAGCGCTTATGGAGTGACCGTTTCCTACCTTCCCACCTTTACCAATCTCGAAGAACTTATATTTGGAGATCCTTTAATTTTAAAAACAGAAAGTCCAAACGAGCCCGAAAAACATGTCCACAGGGAAATGAATGTCTGGGGAAGCGGTGGTGCCCATTCTACCTATTTCAAAGTTATAGACCAGGTTATTATAGACCTGTTTAACAAACCTATCACCGAACAGCCCAAAGGCATTTTGGACATGGGATGTGGTAATGGGGCTTTCCTACAACACATTTTTGATGTTATAGAACACCAAACCCTAAGAGGCACTATGTTGGAAGAGCACCCCTTATTATTGGTAGGAGCCGACCTCAATCAAGCAGCACTAAAAGTTACCAGAGCCAATTTAATTGCCGCCGACATATGGGCCAAACTAATATGGGGAGACGTGGGCAGACCCGACCTTTTAGCAAAAGATTTGAAGGATAATTACAACATTGATTTAAAAGATCTCTTAAATGTAAGAACATTTTTGGACCACAATAGAATCTGGACCACACCAAAACATCCCCAAAAAACATCCAGCACCTCTTCTGGCGCTTTTGCCTATAAAGGAGAACGCCTCAAAAACAGTTTGGTAGAAGATTCTCTTCTAGAACATTTTCAACGCTGGAAACCTTATGTAGAACGCTTTGGACTTCTAATCATAGAGCTTCATACTATAGCTCCAGAACTCATAGCGAACAACCTAGGCAAAACACCTGCTACAGCTTATGATGCTACCCATGGTTTTAGCGACCAATATATTTTGGAAATTGATATCTTTATAGCCCTGGCAAAAGAGGCCGGTTTGGTTCCCGTAACGCAATACGCTTCTAAGTTTCCCAATAATGAACTTGCCAGTGTTAGTATTAACTTATTTAAAGGAGTTTCATCCTAATTTTATGAAAAAACAACAATCAGATTTCGCCTTACTAATTTTAAGAGTCGTATTTTCAGGGTTAATGCTAACCCATGGCATCCCAAAAATACCACGGTTGTTTGCATCACCAATTGAATTTGCTGACCCTATAGGCCTTGGCGCCACCACTTCGCTAATACTCACATTAATAGCCGAGGTATTGGCCCCCATTGCTGTAATTTTAGGGCTAAAGACCAAAATAAGCTCCATTCCCATAATCATTACCATGGCCGTTGCAGCCTTTGTAGTTCACCTTCAAGATCCTATTGGCACTAAAGAAAAAGCCCTTTTGTATCTTGCTGGATATCTGGCTATATTTTTGATGGGACCAGGCGGCTACTCATTGGACAATCGATTAAAAAAATGAGCACTACGGAAGATAAACCTAAATTAATTACGAGAGACTGGTTGGCCATTGAGCGCACCAAACTAGCCAACGAGCGCACCTTTTTGGCCTATTTTAGAACGGCAATCGTCTTTTTGGGAACGGGCATCACTATTTTAAAAATAGAGTTGTTCAACAGTATGAAACCCTTTGGCGTTATTCTTATTGCCATTACCCCCATTATACTTACCATTGGCATTGTTAGATTAATTTACGTGAGACGATTGATTAGAAAACACTACAATGTTTGATTTGATACTATATGCATACAGAATCTGTTTCCAACATAAAAAAAGAATTACAGCACCTAAGTCAAGAAGAATTAATCACCCTCTGCCTGCGTCTTTCACGCTTTAAAAAGGAAAATAAAGAACTGCTTACCTACCTTCTTTTTGAGTCTCATGACGAACAAGGCTATATCGACGCCGTAAAAATGACTATGGACAGCCAATTTGAAGAAATTAATACCAGTAGTTATTTCTACATCAAAAAAAGTGTACGGAAAATTTTAAGAGGTGTTCAAAAATACATTCGGTATTCCTTAAAGAAAGAAACTGAAGTGGAATTGCTCCTCTATTTTTGTAAAAAACTAAAAGAATTCTCTCCATCCATAAACAACAATATCACTCTTAAAAACTTATTTGACCGACAAATAAATGGCCTCAGGAAAAAAATATCGGTTTTGCACGAAGACTTACAATATGATTATAACATAGAATTAGACTCCCTTCAACAATAACAACTAATTACCTGACTGAACTTTTACAATTTGCACCAAATAAATGGTTATTGCTGTTGCGCCTCCAAACATCCAAAACCCTAAATAAATTCCCATTGTTGGGAGTCCACATTTAATTTCCTTCCCGTCCGTTAACACATCGGTAAGAAATGTAGGAAAAACATGAATGTAAAGACACAACACCAATGCGGTAACCAAGTTTTGAATATATCGAATATGGCTAAATTTCCGCAGTAGGACATACTGCAGTATGGCAACCACCAAAACAATCAGGATAACCATGGATAGATTTTAAGTTATTTATGACCAAACTAAAAATCTCCCGTCACAAATGCAGCAACGGGAGACTTCAACTAATTAAAACCAATTTATTCTTTGATTACCTTAAATGCAACTGAATCATGCCCATCTACTTCAATCCTAAGAAAATACAAACCAGTAGCAACTCCCTGAAGATCTACCAGAAACTTGTTGTCATTATAGTACTGGTATTTAGCAATAATTTTTCCCGTAACCGATACCAATTCCATTTCTATCGTTTCATAAGTATTGGCCAACTCTAATGTTAACATATCTTTGGTTGGGTTTGGATAGAGTTTTGTTGCATTTAACAAGGTGTCTTCAATACCCAATGAGGCATCCACATACATACAAGTAGAGGTGGTTACACATCCTTCACTTGTAATTTCAACAGCATAGGTTCCCGAAGTTTCAGGAGTAAATGTTTGTG
Source organism: Mangrovimonas sp. YM274 (assembly GCF_030908385.1). Classification (NCBI taxonomy): domain Bacteria; kingdom Pseudomonadati; phylum Bacteroidota; class Flavobacteriia; order Flavobacteriales; family Flavobacteriaceae; genus Mangrovimonas; species Mangrovimonas sp. YM274. The sequence continues at coordinate 1,761,955 of NZ_CP133091.1, read as the reverse complement.
CTGTGGCACCTTCTACAGCACTATTGCCATCACCACAATTAAACCACTGGTATGTTGCTCCTGTTTCTGTTGCGGTAAGGACACCTGCAGCTAAAGTAATTTCGTTATCTATACCACCAGTAATATCAGCACCCATTGTCCAGTTGGAAGATAAACCATTCAAGGCGAAATTATTCAAGGTACCGCTCTCTCCCAGACTCCCTAAATCGGTTACGGTATCAACCGCTGAATTATCGGTTTGCGGTATTCCTTCGTTAAAAGGATAGTAGACCAATAAGCCGGTCTCATCACCACATAATTCGGTGTTCATACGCTCCTGAATTTCTGCTTGACTAAGCGCTATATCCCAAATACGATATTCGTCCATTTCTCCTTGAAACAGCCCATTATCATCAACACGTTTACCCAAGCGCAGTTTAGTAATTGTTGACGTGTTAACACCCACAGATAAATTGTTTTGAGTGTCTAATTCCCCATCTACATAGAGGCTTATTTCATAGGGTGCCGAGGGGTTATACACCACGGCAACATGGTGCCATTCTCCATCGTTTACCGGAATGCTTCCACTCACCCCGTTTCCTTGAACCTCCAGACGGATTGCGTTACTCCACAATACATTAAATGTAAATCTTGCTCCAGTTGAAGCATAGCCCCAATCACTAATAACACTTTGGCCATCTCCTCCTTGGTTGATGGGCAAAGAATTTTTAGTCGTTTTAATCCAAGCTTCAATAGTGCGTTCTGCACTTCCTGTAACTGGAGTCGCCTCTGATTGCACATAATCATCAACGCCATCAAAATTGAGTCCCGTTTGCGCTACTATCGCAATGGGAGTCATAAAAATCAAAAAAGTTTTTAGTAATCTAAAAGGTAGTTTTGTTATCATAAATAATGTGTTTTGTTGTTAAAAATTTATTAAACAACACTTTTAAAAAGCAAAAAATACACAGTATTTAACCTATATTTAACCTAGTAAACCCTCTATCGACTTACAATCAACTACTTACAACTAAAACAAAAGAAGCCAATGCAAATGCATTGGCTTCATCACTAAAGGCGTAATCCTTCGATTACATCTTAACAACTTTTATTGTAACGGTTTCCGATTGGTCCACCTTTAAGTTTAAGAAATACACTCCCGAATTTAATTGGTCTAAAGCAATATCAAACCCGTTGGTGTTGTTAAATTGGTATTCTCCCACTACTTTTCCTGTAATGGCAACCAATTGCGCCTCTACTGTTTCGTATACTTCGTTCAAATCTACATTTATGTTGTTAGACGTTGGGTTTGGAAAAATTCTTAAACCTTCCAATACATTATCTTCAACACTTAAAGAGGTTACCTCAACTTCCATACATTCTGAAGTAGTAACACAGGTTCCCTCTGCCGTTTCAACAGTCATTTCAACCGCATAAGTTCCAGACACCTCTGGTGTGAAGCTTTGCTCAGTAGCACCACTAACAGCCTCACTAGCATTGTTGCAATTCACCCACTGATAACTAACACCTTCCTGCATTGCAGACAAAGTATTCTCTTCAAGCGCCACCAAAGGACGGCCAGTTACCCAGTTTGAAGATGTTCCTGTTAAAGCGAAATCGTTTAAAGTACCAATATCTTCCATATCTGCTTCATTGATCGCTTCATTGATTACGGTATTATCTCCATTAGGCGTCCCCACACTAAAAGGGTAGTATACCACCAAGCCTTCTTCATCTCCACAAAGTTCTCTGTACATTCTGCTTTGAAGTTCTTCTTGGGTCAATACTCTATTCCAGATTCGGAACTCATCCATATCGCCTTCAAAATTCTTATCTCCAGTAATCTTCTCACCTATTTTAAGGTTGGTACCTGTAGAAAGAATGTAGGCATACTTATCTAAAATCCCTTCTGCATCCAAATTTCCGTCCACATAAAATTTCACTGAATGATTCGTTGAAGCAAAAGACTCAAAAACCACAGCCACATGGTGCCATAAACCATCATTTACCGCGGTAGTTGCATTTACACCTCCGCCACCTACTTCGATCCTCAACGCATTATTCCCTAAAATATTAAATGTAAACCGATTACCTGTATTATCCTTTCCCCAATCGCAAATCACACTTTGTCCATCTCCTCCTTGATTGGTAGGGATCGAATTTTTAGTAGTTCTAATCCAAACCTCAACAGTTCTTGGATTGGTAGCTGTTACAGGAAGTACCGTTGTTTGAATATGGTCATCGACACCATCAAAATTAATTCCAGTTTGGGCATTGGATATTAAAAATGAGCCTGCAGCCAAAGCAGACAACACTAATTTTTTGTGTAATTGTTTCATCATAACTTCTATTAATTTTTAGCAAAAAAAATACTTTCCCATTAAGTCTTTCGCCATATGTAGCCGGATTAACCCATAATTAACCTTGAAAATGTTGATACTTCTCAATATTATGGTATTCATGACTATTAGTGTTTTCATGCGGTACAATACGTATTTTAAAACTTGACTTTTATCGGCCCTTTCCTGTTTGAATTTTCTTATCAACTTTATGTATATTGCCGGTCTGTTTAACTAATCAACGCCCCAAAACCCTATGAAAATTTTTACCCTACTTATTCTCTCATTGTTTACCACATTGCTTTCCGCTCAAGTTCAAACAGGTAAAGCCTCGTTTTACGGCGACAAGTTTGAAGGACGGCTTACCGCCAGTGGCGAGCCTTATTATCACAAAAATGCCACAGCCGCGCACAGAAACCTACCTTTTGGCACTATGCTAAAGGTCACTAACCTTGCTAATAATAAAGTAGCCTATGTAAAGGTGAATGACAGAGGTCCTTTTGTAAGCGGACGCATTATAGACCTCTCTAAATCCATTGCTCATAAATTGGATTTTGTAGCTGCAGGCGTCGCCGACGTAGTTATAGAAGTATTGGAAACCGATGATTTATCAGCACCTAATATTGAAGAGCCTATTGCTTCCGTTTCGGAAACTGCCAATAATTCTTCAAATACTATTACAACACCACCTGTAGAATCGGAATTTTATGAACTTGCCATAGACAGAGTAAAACCAGATTGGATAGGTGTTCAGATAGGAAGTTTTCAAGAATTGGCCAATCTTATTCGCTTGGCAGATAATTTAAAGATTAGCTACCAAAAAGAAGTTACTGTGCAGGTAAAAACCATTAATGGTGTAAAAATCTATTCCCTGATTCTTGGAAAATTCAACACCCGTAGTAAAGCTGAAAATTTTAGAGATCATTTTGAGAAAAAATATCCCGACTGTTTTATCGTAGATCTTACCACTTCATAAATTATATAGGGATTCCAACTACAAAAAATAAAGCCAATGCATTACGCATTGGCTTCTTTGTAAAATGTAAATTCTCTCAATTACATTTTAACAACTTTTAAGGTTACAGCTTCCAACTGCCCAGCTTTTAAATTCAAGAAATACACTCCTGAATTAACATTGTTAAGACCCAATGAAAACCCATTGGTATTGCTGAATTGGTATTGTCCAACTACTTTCCCTGTAATAGACACCAATTGTGCCTCTACGGTTTGGTAAACACCATTTAAAGAAACATTTAAGTCCCCTGAGGTTGGGTTAGGATACAATTGCAGACCTTGTGCAAAAACCTCATCATCTATCCCTAAGGAATCATTTTCATAATAAACCGTCACAGACATTTCCACACATCCCCCAACGGTAATTTCAACCGCATAATTACCCTCTTCTGAAGGCGAAAATGTCTGACCAGTTGCCCCTTCAATTGGCGCATGTCCATTATCTATATCCACCCATTGGTAAGAAGCATCTGCTTGGTTGGCTGTAAATGAGGTTTCCCCTTGAGTAATTGTAATATCGATGTCATTAGTTACATATCCTTCTACAAAATTTGAGGTCCAAGCTACATTCATTCCAAAGTTATGCAGTTCATTTACATCTGAAGGCGACACTTCATTTATAACCGTTGTAACAGCAGAGTTATCCGCACCAGGTACGCCTTCGTTTAATTTATAGTAAGCTATTAATTCTTCTGGGTATTCACAAAGTTCACTATTCATGTTCTCCTGAATATCACCTTGGGTTCTCGCTACATTCCAAATTCGCACATCATCAATAGTTCCGTTATATCCTGTATTCTCTGGGTTTCCAGCTCTAGCGCCAATTTGAATAGGAGCCACATTGGACGTGTTAGTTCCTGTACCTGTAAAATTCCCTTGAGCTTCTATTTCGCCATCCAGATAAAGTTTATATTGATTGCTCTCTAAAGAAGGATCGTAAGTTACCGCAACATGATGCCATCCCAAAGGGTTGTAAGTGGTACCTGTAAGCCTATTGGTTGCCCCTCCCCCTGTTTCTATCTGTAACTTTCTGTCCTGAAATTTAAAAGTGAAGCGAGGTCCTCCCTCCGGAGTTACATCGCCACCACCCCATTCTACAATAATATCCTGACCACTACCAGAGTGATCCACCCAAGCTTCAACCGTTCTGGCAGAGTTCCCCTGAGGCCCATATAAATCTGTGATGATATAATCACCATAACCATCAAAATTCAACGCTGTTTGTGCATTTACCGTTAGCATTGTTGCTGCAAATCCCGCAGACAATAACCACTTTTTGTGTATTTTTTTAATCATAATTTGAGTTGTTTTTTTCAAAAAAATTAAAAATGTTAGAAACTCATTGAATGATTACATCGCATTAACCCCCATTTAACCACAAAAAAACTAACGTCTTGATTTCTAAAAACAAAAAAAGCCAACCCTTCCAGGTTGGCTTTTCACATAAACACATTACACAATTACATCTTTACCACTTTAACAGTAGCAGCATCTAAATGATCTGCCTTAAGGTTTAAGAAATAAAGCCCCGAATTGATATTGTTAAGATCGATTGCAAATTCATTAGTATTGCTAAATTGATATTGCGCTACCACTTTTCCTGTGATAGATACCAATTGCGCATCTACGGTTTCATATACTCCATTCAAGGTAACCTTTACATTTCCTGACGTTGGATTAGGGTACACTTTTAAACTGTTGGCAAACAAAGTATCTTCCACCCCTAATGACTCAACCTCTACCGCCATACAAGTTGATGTTACCATACATCCTTCACTATCTGTTATCTCAACTGCATAAGTTCCCGATACTTCTGGAGTAAATGATTGTTCTGTGGCGCCATCTACAGCAACATTACCATCTGTACAGTTAAACCATTGGTAGGTAGCTCCCGTCTCAGAAGCCATAAGTGTAGAGGCATCCAATGTCACTGTATTATCAACAGCACTTGTTAGCGTTGGTCCCGCAACAAAATTGGAAATTGAATTATTTAAAGCAAAATTATGCAAGGTCCCATTATAGCCGTTTTTAAGATCGGTTACCATAGTAATATCTGCATTATCGGCTCCAGCAGTTCCTTCGTTAAATTGGTAATAAGCCACTAAACCATCTTCATTCCCACAAAGGGTCACATCTTTATTGTCAGCAATTTCTGCAGCTGTCCTTACCACATCCCAAACACGTACCTCAGCTATCGTTCCATCAAATGGTTGATTTTCATCATTTCTAGCTCCGATTACTATATTATTACTTCCTATATTTAAATTTTGGCCTATATCACCCTGAGCATCCAACTCCCCATCCACATATAGTTTATATTTATTGGAAGTCAGAGAATTATCATATACTACCGCTACATGGTGCCATTGAGAATCTTTTATATTAGCATTGCCTGTAACACCACCACCGCCAACTTCAATCCTTATTTTAGTAGAATTTGGATTTATTTTAAATGAGAAACGGGTTCCTCCCCCATCCATGGTCCCCATACCAACAATAAACATTTGAGGGGCATTCCATTCGTAGCCTACATTAATCCATGCCTCAACAGTTCTAGACAAATCTCCCGCAATAGAAGGTGCCGTTGTAGTTATATAATCATCTTCACCATCAAATTCCAAAGCATTTTGCGCATTGACCGTTAACATAGATGCCGCAAAAAACGCAGGCAAAATCATTTTTTTGTGTAAATTTCTTATCATAATTGTTAAATTTTAGTTGACAATAAATGTATCAACTACACATAAACTATTCAGAAAAACCGTACTGTTTAACCTTAAATTAACCCACATAATTAATTACTTAAAAAACAAAAAAAGCCAAACTAAAAAGGTTGGCTTTTCACATAAACACATTACACAATTACATCTTTACCACCTTAATTGTAGCAGCATCTAAATTATCTGCCTTAAGATTTAAGAAATAAAGTCCTGAATTGATATTGTTAAGATCGATTGCAAATCCATTAGTATTATCAAACTGGTATTGTCCAACCACTTTTCCTGTGATAGACACCAATTGCACTTGGACATTTTCATAAACTCCATTTAAGTTTACGTTCAAATCTCCCGAAGTAGGGTTTGGATACACCTTCATGTTGTCCATCAAGGTTTCCTCCACTCCCAATGAATTAACATCTACCGCCATACAAGCCGACGTAGTCACACAACCATCCACCGTAATCTCTACAGCATAGTTACCAGATGTCTCTGGTGCAAAGGTTTGAGCAGTCGCTCCATCTACAACCGCATTGTCATTATCACAATCTACCCATTGGTAAGCAGCACCTGTTTGGGTTGCTGTTAGTGTAGCATCCATTAATGACACCAATCCATGACCTTCTCCCCAATTGGAAGTATCGCCAGATAAGGTAAAATTGTTTAACACGCCATCATTTCCTGAAGGACTCATATCGTATACAGTTGTCATGCCTGCATTGTCAGTTCCTGCCACGCCTTCCCCAAGTGGAAAATACGCTGCAAGCCCATCTTCATCGCCACAAAGCTCTATATTCATTCTACTTTGAAGCTCAGCTTCAGTTAATGCGTAATCCCAAACACGAACCTCATCTATATCACCTTCAAATAAATTATCATCTAGTATTCTTTTTCCCAATCTAATTCCCGTTCCATATTGCGGTATATTTATCGAGGTATTATTAAAATTCCCTGTTGCATCCAATTCACCATCAACATAAACAGCAACTCTATGAGGCGAACCTGTTGGATCATATACAGCAGCCACATGATGCCATTCTCCATCGTTCACAGGCGTAGTTCCAGATACACCACCTTGCCCAACTTCCAAACGCACACTGTTACTCCAAAATAGATTTAAAGTAAAGCGTTGAGCAGGAGATGGATTTCCCCAATCGCAAATCACACTTTGTCCATCGCCTCCGTCTCCGGAAGGCAAGGAATTTTTAGTAGTACGTACCCAAGCCTCTACAGTACAGGGGTTGTTACCAGAAACAGGAATACTTGGACTCTGCACGTAATCATCAACTCCATCAAAATTCAATCCTGTTTTCACGTTTATTGAAGGACCTGGTTCAACGAAACTAACAGTTTCAGACATTTCAACACAAGAGCCAAGCGTAATTTCTACCGCATAGTTCCCCGCTACCGAAGGTGAGAAGGTTTGCTCTGTAGCTCCATCAACCGCTGTATTATCATTATCTACATCTACCCATTGGTATGTAGCACCAGCTTGGTTAGCCGTTAACATTGTCTCTTCTGCCAAAACCGTAAGATCTAAGCCACTATCTATATTTCCTGCCACATAATTAGAAGCTTCTCCCATTAAATCAAAATTATGGAGATTATTAAAAGCCGAAGGATTCACTTCATTAACAACTTCTACCTCAGTATTATCAGCTCCAGCAACACCTTCATTCAATTTATAATAGGCTTCCAATCCTGTAGGCAATTCGCAAAACTCTGCATTCATATTTTCTGCAATTTCAGCTTCGCTTCTTGCCACACTCCAAATTCTGACCTCATCGATAGAGCCATGAAACGGGATACTCCCCCCCAAAACACGTTGTCCAATAGTAGCCATTTGCCCTCCAGATGTTGGTGTATTTATACCCGTCAAAGAACCAGAGCCTGACTCCACACCATTAATATAGAGATAACCTGTTCCCCCATCCTTTACAACAGCTACATGAGTCCATACATCCAAAGGAATAGCCTCTGCCGCTGTAGTAATATTAGTATTTGAACCGCCTCCAAGATATTTTAGGCTTTTATCGCCACCTACCACAAAGGTATTTCTGGCCCCTACAGTACCATTACCATAGTCAAAAATTGCCAAATTAGACTCCGGCGAGGTTGAGGGCACATAGATCCATGCTTCAAAAGTTCTATCAGCCGCGCCAAGTATACCGGCATAAGATGTTTGCACGTAATCATCGGTGCCATCAAAATTCAAGCCCGTCTGGGCCTTGGCAGCCAATACAGATCCTGCAATAAACGCAGGTAAAAACACTTTTCTGTGTAGATTTTTTATCATAATTGTTAAATTTTAGTTGTCTTTAAAATTATTTCAGACATCAAGAAACACCTGTAAAAAACCGATGTTTAACCTTAATTTAACCTATAAAAATCACAACAAATTGAGTATTAAATCATAACAAAAAAGCCAGCCTTTTCAGGCTGGCTTTTTCACATAAACACATTACACCATTACATCTTCACTACTTTAACCGTGGCAGCATTTAACTGATCTACCTTAAGGTTTAAGAAATAAAGTCCTGAATTGATATTGTTAAGATCGATTGCAAATTCATTGGTGTTACTAAAATTTTAGCAAACATAAAACAGGGAATTTAAACCATTGTTGCAACACACTGTAAAACACTGTATATTAGTACATTGAAAACAACGAAAGCACTAGATTATGAAAAACAGTATTATTTCCTTTATTACAATATTCGCACTTACACTGGCCTCATTTGCTCATACTGAAAATAGCCAAAAAACTAACAAAGAATCTCCTATAAAAGTAACTCCAGAAACATTTATTAGAGCCGAGACCGATAACATGTTTTCCCAAATGATTAAAAATGCAGGTGGAACAAACCAATTTTTTCATTTTAAAACTCCAACACCATTAAACAACCAAACTGTTATTAGAATGAATCGTGATGTTTTATATTCTGGTGGTGTTTTTGATGCTAAAGAGGGACTTAAAATAAGCTTCCCCGAAATTCCTGATACTCGCTATGCTTCCATCTATATTCTTGATAACGACCACTATGTTCAGGAAATTATTTACCAACCGGGGGAATATAGTGTAAAAGGTAATACTAGGTTTTTATATGTAATTGTTCGGATTCAAGTTTTCGATGCAAAAGATTCCGATGAGATAAGAATGGTTAATAATCTACAAAATAAGTTTGTTGTCAAATCTGAAACAAATGAAGAATTTCCTGAATTTAAATGGGATAAACAGTCTTTAGATTCTTTAAGAGCCGTTTACAATAAAGAAAGTGCTAACTATAGAAGTTGGAAAGGCATGATGGGGAAACGAGGCAAAGTAAATGAAAAGACCAGACATATTGCAGCGGCGGCGGCCTGGGGATTGTTACCTGAAGAAGCAGCTACATACTTAAACTACAAACCAAAGGAAAGCAATAAAGATAAATGCTATTCTGCAACCTACAAAATTCCGGAAAATGATGGTTTTTGGTCAATCACCGTATATGGTGATGATGGCTATATTAAATCCGAAAACTGTTTATTGAATGGTTCCAACGTAAAACTGAACAATGACAAAACATTTACTGCCTATTATGGAACGGTAAAGGCCTGTGGAAATGTACCAAACAGACTTGATGCTCCAGATGGTTGGAATATTTTATTTAGGATATACCGACCAGGAGAATCTGTTCTTAATGGTAATTTTACCTTACCCGAAATAAGCGAGAACTAAACCACTATGAACTAAAAATCTATAGGTTTGTTTCACTAGGTACAGAAGTCCCTCCCATTGTTTATCTAGTTTAAAATAAGAATAGTATAAATCGGAGGAGCTAACGCTAATATTCAGAACCCTTTTTGATTATTCATATGACTAAGGTGCTGCAATAAAAGCATAGCGTTTTATACCCTAAATTGAAACCTATAAACACCTCAAAAAATAGGATGTATAATTATATTTAACCCCAAAAAAATATAAAATACTAAATAGCACAACGCGACACTAAAACAAAAAAGCCAGCCTTTTCAGGCTGGCTTTTTCACATAAACACATTACACCATTACATCTTCACTACTTTAACCGTGGCAGCATCTAACTGATCCGCCTTAAGGTTTAAGAAATAAAGTCCTGAATTGATATTGTTAAGATCGATTGCAAATTCATTGGTATTACTAAATTGATATTGCGCTACCACTTTTCCTGTAATTGACACCAATTGTGCGTCTACTGTTTCATACACGCCATTCAAAATCACTTTTACATTTCCAGACGTTGGGTTTGGATACACTTTTAGGTTATTAGCAAACAAGGTATCTTCTACGCCTAAAGATTCAACTTCTACCGCCATACAGCCCGAGGTAGTCACACAACCATCCACTGTTATTTCCACAGCGTAGTTACCAGAAGCCTCCGGTGTAAAGGTTTGAGCAGTAGCTCCATCCAATACAGCATTATCATTATCACAATCCACCCATTGGTAAGTAGCTCCTGTTTGAGCTGCCGTTAAAGTGGTTTCAGACAAAGATACCAATCCATGGCCTTCTACCCAGTTAGAAGTATCTCCTGTAAGCGCAAAATTATTTAAGGTTCCTGTATCATTTGTAGGACTCATATCACTAGTAGTCGTAATTCCTGTATTATCTACTCCCGGAGTCCCTTCAGTTAAAGGAAAATACGCTACAAGTCCAGCTTCATCACCACAAAGCTCCACGTTCATTCTGCTTTGAAGTTCAGCTTCCGTCAAGGCATAGTCCCATACACGTACTTCATCCATATCTCCCTCAAATAAATTAACGCCATCAACTCTCATACCTAATCGAAGTTTTGTATTAGTCGCGGTATTAACTGTAGGGTTATTTCCCATATTCCCTTCAGCATCCAAAACTCCATCTACATATAATTTAACCTTATAGGTCGCCGAATTATTAAAAGTTACCGCTACATGATGCCATAAGCCATCATTAACAGCTGTATTCCCATTGATTCCTCCTCCAGCAACCTCTAAACGCAAGGTGTTACTCCATAAAATATTAAATGTAAATCGATTACCTGTAGTCCATGTGCTGGAATGCCCCCAATCACAGATCACACTTTGATTTCCATTAGAATCTTTCGTAGTTCTAATCCAAGCTTCAATAGTTCTGGCACCGTTTCCGGAAACAGGAATTGTTGTTCCCTGCACATAGTCATCCACCCCATCAAAATGAAGTCCGGTTTGTGCATTAGCAGTTAACATAGTTGCTGCGAAACACGCAGGCAACAGCATTTTTGTCTGTAGTTTTTTTATCATAATGTTAAGTTTTAGTTGCGCTAAAAATATTTTGAAGCCTAAAAAATAGTATAAAAACAACCCTTTTTAACCTTAATTTAACCTACACGAATCACAACAAACTGATAACTAAAGCACAACAAAAAAAGCCAACCTTTTCAGGTTGGCTTTTCACATAAACACATTACACAATTACATCTTTACTACTTTAACTGTAGCAGCATCTAAATTGTCTGCCTTAAGATTTAAGAAATAAAGTCCCGAATTGATATTTTCTAGGTTTACTGCAAATTCATTGGTGTTGCTAAATTGATATTGCGCCACTACTTTTCCGGTGATAGATACCAATTGTGCATCTACTGTCTCATACACGCCATTCAAAGTCACATTTACATTTCCAGACGTTGGGTTTGGATACACTTTTAGGTTATTAGCAAACAAGTTGTCATCCAACCCTAAAGTTCCCCCAACATAATTAACTGTTTCTGATAAGGCAACACAACTGCCCAATGTCATTTGTACTGCATAATTACCATCTTCAGAGGGTGAAAACGTTTGACTAGTAGCCCCATCAATAGCAGTATTATCATTGTCCACATTTACCCATTGGTATGTAGCACCAGCTTGGTTAGCACTTAAAACATTGTTTTCTGTAGCCACGGTAAGATCTAATCCGCTATCTATATTTCCAGCCACATAATTAGAAGCTTCTCCCGTTAAAGCAAAATTATGCAATGTATTAAAAGCCGAAGGATTTACTTCATTAACAACGTCATTAACTTCCACATCAGTATTATCAGCTCCTGCCATACCCTCGTTTAATTTATAATAGGCTTCCAATCCTGTAGGCAATTCGCAAAACTCAGCATTCATATTGGCAGCAATATCAGCCTCACTTCTGGCTACACTCCAAATTCTAACATCATCGATAGTGCCGTTAAATGGAATGCTCCCCCCTAAAACTCGTTGCCCAATAGTGACCATTTGCCCTCCAGATGTTGGTGTATTTACACCTGTTAAAGAACCAGAGCCTGACTCCACACCATTAATATAGAGATAACCTGTCCCCCCATCCTTTACAACAGCTACATGCGTCCAAGTGTCCAAAGGAATTGTTTCTGCAGCAGAGGCAATATTGGTACCCGGTAGCCCACCTCCTATAAATCTCAAATTTCTCTCGCCACCAACCACAAATGTATTTCTTTGAGTTTGATTACCATAATCCAGAATTGCCAAGTTAGATTCCGGCGCAGTTGAAGGCACATAAATCCATGCCTCAAAGGTTCTATCAGCCGTACCAATTATACCTGCATATGACGTTTGGATATAATCATCTGTACCATCAAAATTCAGTCCTGTTTGCGCATTAGCTGTTAACAGAGTCGCTGCAAAACATGCAGGCAAAATCATTCTCTTGTGTAGATTTTTAATCATAAATGTTAAATTTAAGTTGACACAAAAATATCTTAGCCATTCAGAAATGCCGGACAAAACAATTCGTTTAACCTTAATTTAACCGCCTTAAAACCACAAATTACTGACACCCATATACCAAACAAAAAAAGCCAGCCCTATTGGGCTGGCTTACAATATAAACGCTTTATTGAATTACATCTTTACCACTTTAACCGTCGCAGCATCTAAATGATCTGCCTTAAGGTTTAAGAAATAAAGCCCCGAATTGAACTTGTTTAGATCTAATGAAAATTCATTGGTATTGCTAAATTGATATTGAGCTACCACTTTTCCAGTGATAGACACCAATTGCGCGTCTACAGTTTCATATACACTATTCAACGTTACATTTACATTTCCTGACGCTGGATTAGGGTACACTTTTAAACTGTTAGCAAACAAAGTATCTTCCACTCCTAATGACTCAACCTCTACCGCCATACAAGTTGAGGTTACCATACATCCTTCACTATCTGTTATCTCAACCGCATAGGTTCCCGATACTTCTGGGGTAAAGGACTGACCCGTAGCGCCATCTACCGCTACATTTCCATCGGCGCAGTTAAACCATTGGTAAGTAGCTCCCGTCTCAGTAGCCATAAGTGTAGAAGCATCCAATGTCACCGTATCATCTACTGAGCTTGTAAGCGTAGGTCCTGCCACATAATTAGAAGACCCGCCACTTAAAGAAAAGTTGTGCAATGTTCCATTGTAGCCATTTTTAAGATCGGACACTGTAGTAATATCTGAGTTATCAGTTCCTGCAGTTCCTTCGTTGAATTGGTAATAAGCCACCAAACCATCTTCATTTCCACAAAGGGTTACATCTTTATTATTGGCAATTTCTGTGGCGGTTCTCGCAACATTCCAAACACGTACCTCAGCTATTTTTCCATCAAAATATGTTGCTGGATCCAAATCATTTCTCGCTCCTATAGCCATGTTATTGCTTCCTATGGCTAAATCATTACTACCAATATTGCCCTGGGTATCCAACACACCATCCACATATAATTTGTACTTATTGGAGGTCAAGGAATTGTCATATACCACGGCTACATGGTGCCATTGAGAATTTGTTATGTAATCGCTTCCGGTTAATCCGCCACCGCCTATTTCAACGCGGATATAGGAAGATCCAGGATTAATTTTAAATGAGAATCGGGTCCCTGCATCCATAGTTCCCATTCCTACTATAAATCGTTGCCCAGAATCGTAAGAGGCATTAATCCATGCTTCAACGGTTCTCGACGCATTGCCTTCAATGGAAGGAGCCGTAGTAGTAATATAGTCATTAGAGCCATCAAACTCCAAAGCATTTTGAGCATTGGCAGTAAACATAGAAGCCGCAAAACATGCAGGCAAAATCACTTTTCTGTGTAGTTTTTTCATCATAATTGTTAAATTTTAGTTGTTTTTAAAATTATTTAAGACCTACAGAAATATCTTACCAAACATGCTCATTAACCTTAATTTAACTTAATAAATCTCAATTATTTGATTTTCAGAGCAAAAAAAAAAAAAAAAAAAAAAAAAAAAAAAAAAAAAGCCAACCTTTTCAGGTTGGCTTTCAACATAAACACATTACACAATTACATCTTTACCACTTTAACCGTCGCAGCATCTAATTGATCTGCCTTAAGGTTTAAGAAATAAAGCCCCGAATTGAACTTGTTTAGATCTAATGAAAATTCATTGGTATTGCTAAATTGGTAGGTTGCTACTACCTTTCCTGTGATAGACACCAATTGTGCATCTACAGTTTGATACACACCATTCAAAGTCACATTTACATTTCCAGACGTTGGGTTTGGATACAATTTAAGATTGCTGGCAAATAAGGTATCTTCCACTCCTAATGAAGCCACTTCCACACATTCAGAAGTAACAGTACAACCATCCACAGTAACTTCTACCGCAAAACTACCAGAAACTTCAGGTGTATAAACCTGTTCTGTAGCTCCTGCAATTGCAGTATTGGCATTGTCACAGTCCACCCATTGGTAAGTAGCTCCTGTCTGGGCGGCTGTAAGGGTAGCACCTTCTTGAGTTACCAAACCATGACCTCCTACATAGTTAGAAACAGTTCCCGGAGACAAATCGAATCCCATTAAGGTACCATTATTCCCATTGGCTGCATCTACAGCTGTGGTGACTCCAGTATTATCTCCTTCGGCAATTCCTTCATCCAATTTAAAATATGCTTGCAATCCTGCAGCATCTTCACATACTCCAGTATTCATAGTAGATTGGATTTCCGCTTCGGTTCTTGCAATATCCCATATCCTAACTTCATCGATATTTCCTTGAAACAAAATGGAACCACCTGCAACACGCTCTCCAATTTTCACATCATCTCCCCAAGAAGGCGTATTCAGTGCAGTCACAGAAGCGAACCCCATTTCATCTCCATTTATATACAAATAACCTGTAGTACCATTTTTAACAAAGGCTACATGAACCCAGATATCCAACGGCACCGTATCTGCATCGGTAGAAACATTGGCTGCTCCGGCAATAAACTTCAAACTTCTATCACCGCCAACCACAAATGTATTCCTACCCCCAACTTGACTATATCCATAATCCAATATTGCCAAATTAGATGCGGGTGCAGAGGAAGGCACATAAATCCAAGCTTCAAAGGTTCTGTTAGCTGATCCAAGCACGCCTGCATAAGGTGTTTGGATATAATCATTGACCTTATCAAAATTCAATGCACTTTGCGCATTAAAAGTTAACACAGACACCATAAAGCATACAGTAAAAAACATTTTTTTGTGTAATTTTATTATCATAATTGTTAAATTTTAGTTGTTTTTTAAATTTATAGCACACATTACACTACATTAAACCAAGAGCTGTTATTAACTTTAATTTAACTTAAAAAACTACAACAGACTAATAGTCAGCTGCATAATTAAAATTCAAAAACAAAAAAAAGCCAACCCAAAAAGGATTGACTTTTTTCATAACATAACACAATTTGCATAAGACTGTAACAGCCTTTTTGCGGTCAAATTTTGAGGCTAACTACCAACCTAAAATTTGAATTCGTTTAATCAACTAAAAACTTAACTTAATAAAAAAACCTTCCGACCTTCAAAAGCCTGTATTTAAAGTAAATAACAGCTTTATCCCGATCGTCAATTTATTTATAAAACTACGTTGCAAAGGTAACCAAAAGGCCTTTTCCGGCCTTTAAAATAAGTGTACCATTAACACTTGATTAACCTTTGTAAAATTGTTGTTAATTGAAGATTTTAACCAGAAGCTCCTTTAATAAATCTCCCTGGGGAATAGCGTTCGCCCCCACCCCTTTACTTTTGACATCAAAAGTACGCAAGGTTTCCACAATGGCACTCACTTTTCTCATTGGGTAGTTACGCGCAGCCAAAATGTATTCGTTTACAAAATAAGGATTGATTTTTAAGGCAGAAGCCACATTTCTAGGATTTTTGTCGCTCAGTCCATGTAGTTGTAGGAGTTGGGAGAAAAAACTAAACAAAAGGGACACGGTAACCACCATAGGATTATCCTTTGGGTTATCGGCAAAATAATTGACAATCTGAAAGGCCTTCAAGGTATTTTTTTCTCCAATCGCCTTTCTAAGCTCAAAGTTGTTATAGTCCTTACTAATTCCAATATTTAGCTCTATTTGCTCAGCTGAAATCTCGGTACCTTTAGGCAGAATAATTTTAAGCTTATCCAGCTCATTACTGATCTTGCTTAAATCGGTTCCTAAAAACTCCACTAGCATTTGGGCCGCCTTTGGTGTAATGCTATAGTTTTGTCCTGAAAGCACCCGTCTAATCCAATCGGCTACTTGGTTTTCGTAAAGCTTTTTACTTTCATAGACTACTCCTGTCTTTTTAATACTTTTATAAAGTGCTTTACGCTTATCAATTTTCTTGTACTTATAATTGAGCACCAGGACGGTTGAAGGCTGTGGATTTTCAGCATAAGAGGCCAACTTTTCTATTTGTCGCGCCAAATCTTGAGCTTCTTTAACAATCACTACTTGACGTTCTGCCATCATCGGGAAACGCTTGGCATTACTAACAATATCTTCTACCGAAATATCACGCCCGTACAACACCATTTGGTTAAAGCCTTTCTCCTCTTCCGCGAGTACATTGTCTTCAATATAATCGGATATTTTATCTATATAATAGGGTTCTTCCCCCATCAAAAAGTAGATAGGTTTTAAATTTCCGTTCCTAATATCTGTAACTATCTGTTTAACCTCGTCCAAAAGCGTAAAAATTTCATGTATCCAAATGCTATGGAAAAACCAGAATCCACATTTGGTATTTATTTTATGTAGTGTATTTTTGAAAAAATTCAAGTGGTGCACATGCAAAACCTAAACTTTCCTAAGTTTTCATTCCGTTTCAAAAGTAGCGAAAATAAAATTTCTATTTTCGATGAGATTCGTAAAAAATTCATCATCCTTCAACCCGAGGAATGGGTACGCCAGCATTGTGTGCATTACCTTATGGAGGTGAAAAAATATCCAAAACCGCTCATCAATGTTGAAAAAGAACTAACTGTTAACAACTTAAAAAAACGCTACGACATTGTTATATTTAATACCGATGGCAGTATTCACCTTATCGTAGAATGCAAGGCTCCTTCTGTACCGATTAGCCAAAGCACTTTCGACCAGATAGCCCGTTACAATTTAACTTTGGATGCTGCTTTTTTAATGGTGACCAACGGAATTAATCATTATTATTGTCAAATGGATTTTGAAGAGGAGCGCTATACGTTTTTAAGAGATTTACCCTCCTACTACCCAAATCCATCAACCCTTTGAAACTATTTTTGTGAGCACACGCATAGCTATTGTCATTTTAAACTGGAACGGAAAACAACTTTTGGAACAATTCCTGCCCTCTGTGGTATCGCATTCCCAAGGAGCCGCCATTTACGTAGCCGATAATGCCTCTACAGATGATTCCATTGCCTTTGTAAAAGTTGCCTATCCAGAAATCATCGTTATTCAAAATCAGGAAAATGGTGGCTATGCCAAAGGCTACAATGATGCTCTTAAACAGGTAGACGCTGATATTTTTTGCTTACTGAATAGTGATATTGAAGTGAGTCCAAATTGGCTTTCCCCCATAATTAATGAGTTTGACAATAACCCCAACACCGCCATTGTACAGCCAAAACTTCTAGATTACAAGCGAAAGGATCACTTTGAATACGCAGGGGCCGGCGGCGGCTTTATAGACAAATTTGGCTATCCTTTTTGCCGAGGCAGAATCTTTGACACTCTAGAAACCGATACCGGCCAATACAATGACAACGCTAACATATTTTGGGCCTCAGGAGCCTGTTTCTTTATACGTAAAGACGCCTTCAATTCCCTAAATGGTTTTGATGAGTCCTTTTTTGCCCATATGGAAGAAATTGATCTGTGTTGGCGTGCCTTTAATTTAGGCTACACTACTAAATATATAGGTGCTTCCACTGTTTATCATGTTGGTGGAGCGACATTGCAATCCAGCAACCCAAGAAAAACTTATCTTAATTTTAGGAACAGCCTCTATACCCTTACCAAAAATGCCTGTGGGCCAATTTTCTTTTTAATATTAACACGATTGATTTTGGACGGCATTGCAGCGCTTAAATTTTTGTTTGAATTAAAATTCAAACATATTCTTTCCATTTTAAAGGCGCATTTTAGTTATTATGCTCACTTACCTAAATTACTAAAACAACGCGAACACATCACACAACAAAAGCACTATTATAAATACGCTTCAATTCTTGTAAGATATTATTTGAAAGGACAAAAAACATATAGATAATTTCCTACATTAACTTTCGTTTAACTCCAAAAATAAAAGTAGTTTTTAGTTTCATGGTCTAAATTTAATTAACAAATAACCATGAAAAAACTTTTACTTTTAGGCTGCTTTGCAGCATTAGGAACTATCAACACTTTCGGACAAACCACTTTTGGATGGGAAACCCTTCAAACAAGTGCTTCTACCTCTAAATCTGAAACTATTGATGGAATTACCCTAACTGCTACAACACCTGGAGGAACCACCAACATGACTGTCGGCTCTGCTGTTTTTCCTGGCCTTTCAGGCAAATCACTTCAATGCTATACTTCTTCCACCATATTTACATTTGACACTCCTGTGAATATTACATCAATGGTCTTAGTTAGCTTTTACACTGAAGAAGATTTCCCATTTACATTAACTCCAGAAGGAGAGGAAAATGAAGCTGTAACCGTAGAAAACTCAGAATACTCAGCTACGGCCACTTTAAATTGGGAAAATGTAACTTCTTTTACAGTCACTTCACCTATAACTTTTGCCATATTTGATAACTTAATTGTAGAAAATGCTACTTTAAGCACTTCTGAAATAGCAATGGAGGAAATAGCGCTTTATCCTAACCCAACGTCTTCTACATTACATATTACGGGGATTACAGGCATCACTTCAGCCGAAGTTTTTAATAGCTTAGGGCAATTGGTATTGCGTAATGCTGCTTCAGAAATCCATGTAGAAGCACTTAGCCCTGGAGTGTACATTTTAAAAGTGACTACCGATAAAGGAAACTTTACAAAGCAATTTGTAAAAGAATAGTCAATGAAAAGCTCACATTTTTAACTATAACTAGGCTTAAGACAATAAAACCAAAATATGTTCAACAAAACATTTAAAAAGTTAGACATATTGAATAAAATTAACTCCATTAACATTAATTTAACTTTCAAGCCTTTTTTTATATCTAATTTCGAAATCCATTTTTAAGTGTACATAACACATTTAAATGTTTTTTTGCTCATTTATTTAACAATCAAGGTATAATATAGGTTCAATTTTAACAGAACCTATTTAGGTTCAATCTAGTTACCTTACCCTTAACACAAGCAGGGATATTACAAAAGTTTAATCTTAGCAGTAACAACTCAACCAACCTTGCTTTTTAGCCAAACCACTTCATGATTTGATATTGGTTTGGCTTTTTTTGTGTCCTATTTTTTTGTTTATAATTTTTGTTAAACTTTTTGTTAACTTATTCCCAAACGACAATTCTTTTCTATAATTTTGGAACGTTAAAAGAATAACGAATAATCACGGATAATTATGAAAAAACTAATGTTATTGAGTGCTT
Source organism: Mangrovimonas sp. YM274 (assembly GCF_030908385.1). Taxonomy (NCBI): domain Bacteria; kingdom Pseudomonadati; phylum Bacteroidota; class Flavobacteriia; order Flavobacteriales; family Flavobacteriaceae; genus Mangrovimonas; species Mangrovimonas sp. YM274. The sequence continues at coordinate 1,742,050 of NZ_CP133091.1, read as the reverse complement.
CTGCCATGTTGCTTTTTGGATCTTGTGTGTCTAAAAAAGAATATGCTGCACTTGAAGCCAAACACAAAGAAACTCAGGACTTATTAAATAGCGCTACCGTAAAACTTAACAGTTGTCTATCAGATAAAGCAGCCGCTACGGCTCGCTTGGAGGGTATGCAAGAACAACTTGCAGATTTGCGCAGAACCAACCAAGACTTGATCGATACTAAGGGAAATTTGACGACCCTTACCCAAAAAGGAGCTGAAAACCTTGAAAAATCATTAGAGAGCCTTAAAGAAAAAGATTTAAAAATTACGCGTCTTCAAGAAGCTTTAACCAAAAAGGACAGTGTAACACTAGCCATTGTTTCAAGTTTGAAGAAAGAAGTTGGTATCAACGATCCAGATATAGAAATCAACGTGGAAAAAGGTGTTGTATTCATCTCTATCGCTGATAAATTGTTATTCCAAAGTGGCAGCTACAATGTGACTAGCAGAGCTAAAGAAGTGTTGGCAAAGGTAGCTAAGGTTATTAACAGTAAACCAAACTTTGAAGCCATGGTAGAAGCTCACACCGATAATGTACCTTACCAAAGAGGTGTATTGTTGGACAACTGGGATTTAAGTGTTAAGCGTGCTACATCGGTAGTGAGAGTATTGGAAAGTTTAGATGTAAGCCCGCAACAGCTTATCGCTGCTGGTCGTGCTGAATTTGTACCTTTGGCTTCTAATGATACCGCTGAAGACAGAGCTAAAAACAGACGTACTAGAATTGTAGTACTTCCTAAAATTGACCAATTCTACGACATGATTGAGGAAGAAATGAAAAACCTTTCCAACGAAGGTTAAAACTCAAACACCATAAATTAAAAAGCCCGCTGCTAGCGGGTTTTTTTTTGCTAATATTCAAAAAAACAACTAACTTAAGAATCAGATAAGCAATGCTTTAGCACTTATCTTTCTTTTTGTGAAGTTAGTCTTACGAGTTAGTTTATTTTTTTCCCATTAATCGAATAAAAATGGTAATTAAAAGAAAAACAGCACGTTATAAAAACGCAACACTTATATTTATGTAACCCAAAACTACCTTTCTTTTTTTTTAAGAACGATACTTTAATTGCCTGCTTCTAAAATATTTAACCCATGGAACATGCATTACCTTACCGTTTTAAAAGACGTTCTAAAAACCATTTCGATTGGTTGTTAAATGTTATCAAATCTGAAAAATACTATGAAGCCGAATCTATTATAGTAGAACATACTTTTAATAAAATGTCCAATTCATCCAAAAGCTTCAAACACAACAGTGTATTTTGAAAATTTTCAGTTTTCTTTTTCTCATCGAAAAGCCCTTAGTTGTCCGTTAAATTATTAACTGCTCAGCCAGCTTGCTCTATTACGATGTAAGCCTAAAAAATTTCCAGAGATCCTTTTCCTTCACGGACAATTAATGGCTCTTCTTCCGAAAGGTCAATGACTGTAGAGGCTTCATTATCACCGTAGCCACCATCTATAACCAAGTCCACCAAATTATCCCATTTTTCATGGATCAATTCGGGATCGGTAGTATACTCTAAAATTTCATCCTCATCACGAATAGAGGTTGAAATGATAGGGTTCCCCAACTGCCTCACGATTTCGAGAGCAATATTATTATTTGGCACCCTTATCCCAACAGTTTTCTTTTTCTTAAAAACCGAAGGAAGTGTTTTGGCTCCCGGTAGAATAAAGGTATAAGGCCCGGGCAAAGCTCTTTTTAGAATTTTAAATGTAGTGGTATCTATTTGCTTTACGTAATCACTTAAATTACTGAGGTCTTCACATATAAATGAAAAATTAGCCTTTTCCAATTTCACATTCTTAATTTTTGCAACACGTTCCAAGGCCTTGGAGTTTTGGATGTCGCACCCCAAACCATAAACCGTATCGGTTGGGTAAATTATCAATCCCCCACCCTTCAAAACCTTAACCACTTTGTCAATCTCTCTGGGGTTCGGATTTTCCTCGTAAATTCTTATCAACTGGGCCATTTCACAAATGTCTTAATGCACTATAAAAGTAGTTAAATAATTGCTTCCAACACTGCTTAAAAACCATAATTAAAGACCTAAAAATCAGCTATATAAAATTTTTCACTATCTTTAATAGCATTCAAACACCCTTAAGACAGATAATTGCCTCATTTCATTATTTAATAGCGTTTAACATTAAGGTAACCATTAAATAATTGAAATATGAACTCCAATAATGAAAGAATAGACTCCACCGTTTTCCTTACGGTAGACACGGCAAACATTAACCCCGGAAATGTAAAACTTACTGCTATACTATCAGATAACCGAAATGATTCTCCAGAACAACCCGGAGACCCTACAAATTTTACTACAGCAGTCGATAGAGATAAAAGTGTGACATGGCAAGGCATCGTCAAAGAACCTACTACCAATCCAAATGATAGCGTACAAATTATATTGATTGCCAGAAAACCGGGTGATAACGGTGGAGCAAAATTTTTAAAACATGGCATACTTGAAACTGAAGACATGAGTACGGTGTCCGGAAAAATCAGGGATAAAAAAAAGGAAAAGGATGAAGAAAACGAAAACTATTATATCGTATTTACAGTGAACTACGACTTCACAAACCCCTATATCCTGGATCCAAAACTAAAAATGACGGACAAAATATAATCTATTTTCAACATGTAATATGCACTTTAGAGAATTGAGAATTTGCACGGTCATAATTTACTTTGCAATATTCTTCACAAAGGGGTTTTCTCAAAACCAAAAAACCGCTGATAGTTTAATTACTGTCTACGAAACTCATGTGTCCAACCAAAACAACCTATCTCTAATTTTCAAAATTATAAATGAAACTATAAACGCAGATACCAAACTAAAATTCTCAAACCTTCTTATCGAAAAAGCCCCAAAAGACTCTTTAATACTGCAGTATTCTGGCTACCTGCAAAAAGCCAATGCCTTGAGCGAAAAAGCAGACTTTCCTGAAGCACTAGAATGTTATTTTTCGAGTTTAAAATATGCAGAAAAAACCAAAACCGATGCGTTTATCGGAGCCGCACTCATTGGGATAGCAGACACGTACTCTAATGTAGACAATCCACACAACGCCCAAAAATATTACCTGGAAGGAATTGAAAAATTACGGCTTACAAAAGATTCATTGAAATTGGGAAATGCCCTATACAATGTTGGCGACAACTATTTAAAAACCGGAAATACCAATGATGCTCTCAGCTACACAAATAAAGCTGGCAGTATTTTTAAAAACCTCAAGGACATTAGAGCTATGGCCTATGTAGATGGGAATCTTGGAAGGGCTTACGCTGAAAAGGAAAAGTATGAGCTTGCTTTAGAAAAAATAAAATCTGCTATAGAAACTCTCGAAAAATTAGAAGACTATTACCCCATACCTGAATTCCTTATTTATATGTCCGACATCTATGTAAAAAAAGGAGATATAAAAAAAGCGTTAACCTATGCCAATAAAAGTTTAAACCTCGCTAAAAAATACCATCTCGATGACCAACTAAGTGAAACCTATTTAAAATTGTCAAACCTTTATGAAGCACAAGGAAATTTCAAGGACTCCCATTTTAATTATAAACAGCATATCCTATACAGAGACAGTATCGCAAACTTAAAAAATATTCAAAAAATGTCTGCTCTAAGAACCAATTATGAGGTTTCAAAAAAAGAGGCAGAGGTTAATATCCTCCAGAAAGAAGCTGAAATATCCCAACTCAAAGATCGTAGGCAAAAGGCCGCCATTTACGCCACTGCCGCTATTATATTTTTAATTTCACTTTTGGCATGGGGACTTTACAGGCGCTATAAATTCATCAATAAAACCAAAATCATTATTGAAAATGAGAAAAAACGCTCAGATGACTTACTAAAAAACATTCTCCCAGAAAAAACTGCGGAGGAACTTAAGCAACACGGTAAGGTAAAAGCTCAAAAAATCAAAAATGCCACCGTATTGTTCACCGATTTTGTTGGCTTCACAAAATACTCAGAACACCTGCCACCTCAGCAATTAGTTGAAAGTATTGACTATTATTTTTCAAAATTCGATGAAATTATAAGTCGCTACCAGCTGGAAAAAATAAAAACAGTTGGGGATGCCTACATGTGCGCTAGCGGTCTGCACAATCATAGTCAGGATCACACGAACAACATGATTTTGGCTGCAATGGATATTATTCATTTTGTTAACCACACTAAATCGTCAAACACAGAACTTTCTTCCAATTTCGACATCCGGATAGGCATCAACACAGGACCTGTGGTGGCCGGTGTGGTAGGAACCAAAAAATTTGCTTATGACATTTGGGGTGACACCGTTAATGTGGCTTCCAGAATGGAGTCCTGCTCCCTTCCCGGAAAAATCAACATTTCACATAACACCTATAAAATTGTCAAAAACGAATTTGAGTGCGAATACCGCGGAAAGGTTGAAGTAAAAAACCGAGGCATTATGAAAATGTATTTTGTTAACTCCAAAAACAATTCCTCATTAACCATTGATTCTTAAACCCAAAAATTAAAAATACACAAGTCACCAGTCCTTGGTTTCATTAAATTCATCTTTAATCCACTCAAATTCTGTAACATATTTTGGTTTTTAGAGTCTTAAATATATGAGGAATTTCTTTTTTATATTCAGTTTTATTTTTGCATTTCAAACAGCTTCACCAAGCGCAAGTATCAAACAGGTTGCATTTCCTCAGGCAGAAATCCTGAATCAATACACCGCTCGTATTCCGTTTCAACTTATCGACAACCTTATTGTAGTCAAGGCCGAGTTACTCGGAAGAAAAGGAAATTTCATTATCGATACTGGCTCTGAAGCTCTTATTCTAAATAAAGTCCATTTTCCTTTGAAATATGCCCATCACAAAAAAAATCAGGAAATGACAGGTGTTGTAAGCATTATTGACAATCCATTGGAAAGAAAGCTTAGCTCCTTTACAATCGAAAACCTTGTTCTGGAAAACAAAAATTCAGATGTCATTGATTTATCCCATATTGAAACTTCAAAAAAAATTAAACTCTTAGGCGTAATAGGTTATAGCATTTTGAAAGATTATGAAGTTTTTGTCGACCTATACCTTAACCAAATTACCTTATCCAAAACCGATCATAAAGGGAGAAAATTAGACCCTCGGGGGTATTTAGAGAAAGTTGTGGACAGCGTAGCTTTTCAGTTAAAAAATCACACCATAGTGGTTAGCGCCTCTATTAATGGACACTCCTTAACTTTTGGCATTGACACTGCTGCCGAAGTAAACCAAATCAATAACAAAACCCATCGCAAAGCCTTAACATATTTCATTCCAAACAATCGTATTCTCCTCACGGGAGCAAGCAACAAACAGATTGAAGTTTTGGCAGGAAATTTGCATCGGGTTAAACTAAGTGAAACCGTTTACTTAGGTCCAATGCATACCATATTAACCAATTTAGACAACCTCAACAAGGCTTTCGGAACTAGTTTGGATGGCATTTTGGGGTATGAATTTTTCAAACAAAAACGAACAATTATCAATTATAAAAAAGAAAAACTTTACTTTGTACCATATCCTTTGCAAGCACATTGAGAAACATTGTTCATTATACCATTTTTATCCTGCTCATTTTAGTGGGCAGTCTTGGTGTTGCTCAAAATCCAAATGTTAAAGGATACAGAATTGATGGAGACGACATTGTGTTCATTTTTAATCGAGATGATTACCAAACCGTTTCTCCCGACGGTTTTGAACCCGCCATACCTTTTGAAAATCTCAGCATTGATAATGTAGTAGTTGCAGGCCAGTTCAACAACTGGTCTAAGCACCGTTGGAAAATGCACAAGATAGATGAGGACACCTATGAACTCCGAAAAAAACTTAGCGACTTTACCGATGCTATTTCATGGGAATTCAAATTTATTGTCAACCATGAATATTGGGCAGAACCTTCTCCACAAATAAGTAACACGGTTCAAGCCACCAAAGATGGCCTTCACTTAAACGTCCTCAACCTAAACCTTTTTACTGGCGCCTACCCTTCCAAAGACGGCAATGTTAGGTTTAGACTAAAAGGCCATGAAGATGCCAAAGAAGTGATTGTATCAGGCTCCTTCAACAAATGGAACGAGCACGCTTTCAAAATGTATAAAATGGATGGTGGCTGGGAAATTATCCTTCAACTAAGACCAAACGACTACCAATACCGCTACATTGTTGATGGACTGTGGATGGAAGACCCCTCCAACCCCGATAAAGTTTCCAATGAGTTTGGCGAATACAATTCGCACATTAGCATAAAGGACAATGTGACTTTTACCCTTAAAGGCTACCATAATGCTGAGACGGTCATTTTAACAGGCTCGTTTAACGATTGGAACGAACATCAAATTGAAATGACCAAAACTGACACCGGATGGACTAAAACCATTCTTCTATCTGGTGGAAAACACCACTACAAATATATTGTTGACGGAAATTGGATGGTAGATCCCAACAACCCCGTGAAGGAATACGACAGTAATGGCTACATCAATTCCGTAATGATGGTAAAATAACTATCCTAACACCTTTAGTTTAGCAAAACGCAACAATAGTTTTTTAACGCCTCCTATTTCAAAATTGATTTCCGCTTTGGTATCGGCTCCTTGCCCCTCAATTTTGAGCACCTCTCCTTTTCCAAATCGCATGTGCTCTACAATATTGCCTACGCCAAGTTCGCCATCAAATAGATTGGTTACCTCGCTCTCTTTTGCTTTGGCCATTGGTTTTAATTTCGCAGGCGGTACAAATTTAGGCGGTGTTTTCTCCATTTTCTTTTTTATTGGAGGCTTCTTAAACCTTACTTTATTAGGCGGTACGTCTCCAAAAATATCAGCATCCAACATAGGATTGAAACGCTGCTCTTGAACCGGCGTTAAGACCTCCAAATATTGCTCATCAATTTCTTCAATAAACCTACTAGGCTCTGCATCTATCAATTTTCCCCAACGGTAACGAGAAACTGTATAAGTTAAATAGGCTTGTTTTTCAGCGCGCGTTAATGCTACATAAAACAAACGGCGTTCTTCTTCCAAATCACTTCTGGAATTTGAACTCATAGCACTTGGAAACAAATCTTCCTCCATTCCCACAATGTACACATAAGGGAATTCCAGTCCTTTTGCCAAGTGAATGGTCATCAAAGCGACTTTGTCATCGTCCTCGTTATCCTTATCCATATCGGTTGCCAAAGCAACATCTTCCAAAAACTCGGTTAACGATCCCGTTGCATCAGCCAACTCCTTTTGACCTTCTACGAAATCCTTAATACCGTTCAAGAGCTCCTCAATATTTTCCATTTTGGCAACCCCTTCTGGTGTGCCATCCTTATTGAACTCCTTAATTAATCCTGTTACCTTGGTAATATGCTCTGCCAATTCAAAGGCATTAGCAGTTTGGTTCATCACCTGAAAACTCTCCAGCATTAAAACGAAATCACGCAATTTCCCTTTAGTTCCTGAGTTGATTTTCAAATCAACCTTATCTAGGTTTTGCATCACCTCAAACATAGAACGCTTATAACCGTTGGCCGCTACCAATAACCGATCGACGGTGGTTTGACCAATTCCCCTTGGCGGGAAATTGATGACTCTTTTTAAAGCTTCCTCATCGGAAGGATTGATTACCAATCTTAAATACGAAAGGATATCCTTAATTTCTTTACGTTGATAGAAAGACAGGCCTCCATAAATACGATAAGGGATATCACGTTTTCTCAAGGCGTCCTCCATCGCTCTGGACTGTGCATTGGTACGATATAAAATGGCGAAATCACTGTTTTTAAGCTGTTCATTCATTTTATTTTCAAAAATAGAACTCGCCACGTAACGCCCTTCGTCACCGTCCGTCATTAAACGGTTGACCTTAATTTTCCCCCCTTCATCATTGGCTGTCCAAACTACTTTATCCAATTTTGTTTGGTTTTTATCGATGATGGAATTGGCGGCGTTAACGATATTTTTTGTGGAACGGTAGTTCTGTTCCAAACGGAACATTTTCACACCGTCATAATCCTTCTGGAAGTTTAAAATGTTGTTGATGTTGGCGCCCCTAAAAGCATAGATACTCTGGGCATCATCACCAACCACACAGATATTTTGGAAACGATCAGACAAGGCTCTTACTATCAAATACTGTGAGTGGTTGGTATCTTGGTACTCATCTACCAAAATATAACGGAATCTATCTTGATACTTAGCCAACACATCAGGAAACCTGGTTAAAAGCTCATTGGTTTTTAACAACAAATCATCAAAATCCATAGCGCCCGCCTTAAAACAGCGTTCTACATAATTTCTATAGATTTCTCCCATTTTAGGTCTTCTTGCAGCAGCATCGGACTCCCGAAGCTCTGGATTATTAAAATAGGCCTTAACCGTAATAAGGTTGTTTTTATAAGAAGAAATTCTGGAACGAATCTGTTTGGCCTTATAGACATCTTTATCCAATCCCATTTCCCTTATAATGGAACCAATCAGTTTATCAGAATCCTGAGCATCATAAATAGTGAAATTACTTGGATACCCCAATCTATCAGCTTCAAAACGTAGAATTTTGGCAAATATGGAGTGGAATGTTCCCATCCAAAGGTTTTTGGCCTCACTTTGTCCTACAATAGTTGCAATACGCTCTTTCATCTCGCGCGCTGCCTTGTTGGTAAACGTCAAGGACAATATATTGAAAGGATCTACCCCCTGACTCATTAAATAGGCAATCCTATAGGTTAGCACTCGGGTTTTGCCAGATCCCGCTCCTGCAATCACTATCATAGGCCCATCCTTTTGAATGGTTGGGGCTAACTGCGCTTCATTCAGCTGACTTAAATACTTCTCCAAAGTTTCTGATTTTTTTCCGCCGTGAAATTAACCAATGTCTAAGTTTTAGTTGGTCTGATTTATTAATAATTATAAACAATGAGGAATAATTTCTAGGTTTTATGCTTTCGCTTGTGGTTTACCATGGTTTTTAACAAACCTTCCTTAGCATTGATCCAAAAATAATTGAATACCGATTTGGTTTTATCGCGTTCAATTCCCGATTTATGGCCTTCCCTGAAATGATCCGGCAACCTATCACTATTATTAGCCACCAAGGCATTTAGCACTCCAGACAAAAACTTGTTAGGCGCAGATCCATCCTTTTTTAAAACTACAATATGAAAGTCCTCGTATTTGGCACGCATATCCACCTGCGAGAAGTTATTATTTCCCCCAACCGTAAAGTACAACTGCTCTATCTCCCCTTCAAACTTCACTCTTAGATTAGGCTCGGAAAACTTATTGATATCATGCACTTTCAATCGATCCAATTCTGCCTGAAACACAAATGCTCCTTGAGGATCATTCACATCAAAAGACCAATCTACTTTTAATGGGGCATGCTCCATAAAATTGGCTTCTATTTTTATCTCTGTTTTTTCAGGAGATCTATAGGTGTTACTTACATTGGAAATCTTGGCGTTTAGGTTAGAAAAGGTAATCTTCCCTCCGTAATTGTCTTGTTTTACTCTTTCAGCATAAGCTACAGATGCATTTTTTATTAAAAGTGAATCAATATTCAAATCAAAACTCAAATCCCGAAGCATTTCGTTGTAAAGAGGTTTAATTTTTGGATCATCGGCCACCAATTTATCCCTAAAGAATTCTGCTTGCGGATTCAGGAGCTCCATTTTAGGACTGGCAAACAACACCCTACCACTTTCAGAAAAACCAACCTGGTAATCCTTCAAAACCACCGAATCAAAGACGACATCGGCAAAATCTCTTTCAATAGATATATGATTGGAAAGGTCGTATTTGGAATATTTCGTAAATATCCTAAAATCCTTAAACACCATGTCCTTTTCTGATAATTGAGAAGCACCAATAGTCATGTTTTCATAAGGACCGATAACATAAAACAAAGAATCGAAAGCCACCTGATAAGCTTCATAATCAATAGGTATTTTTTGCTTTAGCACCTCCTCATCTAAAAACACCTTATCCAAACCCAAATCAAGATTGGTAACTTGCAATAGTATAGAATCTGTTTTCGCCTCCACTATATCAATCCCTGCTTGTTCTATTTGAACCTTCTTAACCTTAAGTTTATACTTAAAAGGTTTAGACTCCTTTGAGGTGTCAACCAAACTATCTCGATTCTGATCACTAAAGAAAGTTAACTTAGGACGGGTCAATTGAATGTGGTCAATAGCTATATTATCATTAAACAGATACGCCAAATATCCAACATCCTTTATTGCCAAGGTCTCCAGGTTTACCTTCGAAATAAGTTTATTACCGCCCTTTTGAAAATTCTGCAGCTTTACATCTTTTAACGTAGCATTGCCACTCCAGACGTTCAAATCCAAATTGGCATACTCAAGCTTAAGGGTTTCCGGGAGAGATGCAGAAAGGTAATTTTCAACCTTGCTCTTTACAACCGAATTCACTTTACTAACCGCCAAAGCAGTTATAACAACAATAGCCAAAAGAACTATCAACCTGATTTTCTTACCCTTACCCATATGTTAAAGATATCACTTTAGAACAATATTTTTTTAAATATCTTTACAAAAAAGCCTATATGATTTTTCAATTGTTTGCCCTTGCCGACATTCGTTGGTGGATGTGGATTGTTCTTGCCCTGTTTCTTGTTGCCTTTCGAGATATCATTATTCAAAAAAAACATACCATAAGCCACAACTTTCCTATTGTTGGGCATTTAAGGTATCTTTTGGAAAGCATCGGCCCAGAGATGCGGCAATACTTTGTAGCCAACAATAGAGAAGAACTTCCTTTCAACAGAATTGAAAGAAGCTGGATCTATGCTTCTGCAAAAAAGGAAAACAACTATGAAGGTTTTGGAACCGATCGCGACATATACGCCCATCAACATATCTTTATCAATAACGCCATGATTCCCTTTAAAATCCAAAAGGATCACCCAAATGCTATTGATAAAACATTTTTGCCCTGTGCCAAGGTTATGGGCGCTTATAACAAACGAAAAAAGCCCTACAGACCTGCTTCGGTTATCAATGTTTCCGCTATGAGTTTTGGCTCTCTTTCTGCAAAGGCTATAGAATCACTCAACAAAGGCGTACATATTGCAGGAGCATATCACAACACGGGCGAAGGAGGTCTCTCTCCCTACCATTGTCAAGGAGGAGATGTTATTTTTCATTTTGGAACAGGTTACTTTGGTGTTCGCGATAAAGAAGGTAATTTTTCATTGAAAAAATTAGTCCAATTAGTCAACGACAACCCACACATAAAAGCCATTGAAATCAAGTTGTCTCAAGGTGCCAAACCAGGCAAAGGTGGTGTTTTACCGGCTGCCAAAATATCTAGGGAAATATCTGAAATACGCCATGTAGAAATGGGCAAAGATGTCCTATCCCCTCCTAATCACTCGGCATTTTCCAATGTTCCTGAACTTTACGATTTAATTGAAACCATCGCAGAAGCTACAGGCCTTCCTGTTGGCATTAAAGCTGCTATTGGTAAATTGGAACAATGGGAAGAACTGGCAGAGCTCATGTTAACAAAAGGCCATGGACCTGATTTTATCACAGTAGACGGCGGTGAAGGAGGTACAGGAGCAGCTCCTCCTAGTTTCGCCGACCACGTTTCCCTACCTTGGGTATACGGCTTTAGCGACCTATACAAACTCTTCAGAAGTAAAGGTCTTACCCATCGTATTGTATTTATCGGCAGTGGCAAATTAGGTTTTCCAGCCAAAGCTGCCATGGCATTTGCCATGGGCGCAGATTGTATTAATGTAGCCAGGGAAGCCATGATGAGTATTGGCTGTATCCAAGCTCAAATTTGTCATACCAATCGATGCCCTAGCGGAGTGGCAACCCAAAACAAATGGTTACAAAGCGGTATTAATGTGCCTTTAAAATCAGAACGTTTAGCACAGTATTTTAAAACCTTCAGAAAGGAATTTATCGAAATTACCCATGCAGCGGGTTACGAACACCCCTGCCAGTTTAAAATGAGTGATGTAGATGTAAATGTAGATGACCGCAACCTATCGGAAGAGTTGAAATACACCTACCACTACGAAAAAACACCCGTTCCTTTTAAAAGTATGCAAGATTTAAAAGATTGCCTATATTTGGGCGGACATTACCAAAAAAAATAACCCTAATCACTCTTTAGATATGGATTCTGAAAGAATTATCGACTTACTTTTATTTACAATACCTGCATTGGTTACCGGGCTAATCGCCTACTATTTTTTTAAGGAACACACAAAAAACGAAGATGGCAGAAGACGTTTTTTACTCCATAAAGACATTCAGGTTAACACCTTACCAATTCGTTTACAAGCCTATGAGCGTATGGCGCTATATTTAGAACGCATAAGCCCTTCAAAACTCCTAATAAGAGTACAGCCAACATCTTCAAATAAAGAAAGTTACGAATCTTTACTTATAGCTACAATTGAACAAGAATACGAACACAATATCTCGCAACAAATCTACATAACAGACGAATGTTGGAACATTATTGGAGCTGCAAAAAACTCTACAATTCAACTGATAAGAAAAGCTAGTATGCTTGAAAAAACTAATACAGCCAATAAATTAAGAGAAGTCCTTTTAACTGAAATGATGGATCATCGTGCACCAAGTGATGCGGCATTATCCTTTATTAAACATGAGGTAAGCGAATTATGGTAATTCTGTTTTAAACGTCGTTTAAAACAGAATCAGCTCCATGTTTCTTGGCAGCATGTTCATAGCCTTGCTGCCACCATTTTACCATTAATTTCCGACTAAATATCAAGGAATTTTCAGTTAGATCTGTAGGAGTGTAATACAGATTGAGCTTTACATTTTTATTGCTTGCCGCCAATTTACCAATAAGGATATCATGGCTTTCCAACTGATCCATTAAATGCCCAAACAAACTGATCATCAAAGAAAACGGATTCTTCCCCAAAACCTTTTTCCCTTCCAGTTTTTCCGATTTTAAGATAACAGCATCAATCTCTGTTGCCCCACGCTGAATCGCTTCCCTAATCGGTACTACACAGCCCAAACCACCATCGGCATATTCGTTACCATTTACTTCGGTAAGCGACATAAAAGGGATATAGTTGCAAGAAATCCAGATCCAGTGGCAAAATTCCTCATAGCTGAAATCCCGAATGGATTTATATTCCACCGAATTTGCAGATAAATTGGAAACTGTGACGACCACATCCTCCTTGGTTTCCAAAATTTGAAAATACTCTTCTTTTGTAAAATTCTTTCTAATAAGACGCTTTAGGGATTTGCTCTCTCCAAAGGTGCGCTTCATTTTAATAAACTGCCATAAAGAGTTCACAAAATCAATCGAAACAAACTCCCTATCCCCTTTTTTTCGCTGTACAAAAGGACTTATACTAAAAATATCATGCTGCTGTACATTAGTGAAAAGATTGTACAATTTATCAATCTTGTTAACCGCTAAATGAGGGACCAATAAACTCCCCGTAGAGGTTCCAAGATACATATCATAATCCCTACCAAGTTCTTCAATAAGATATTGTGCAACTCCACCAGCAAAAGCACCTTTGCTCCCACCTCCGGATATAACCAATGCGCGCATGTAATTTTGTATTAAGTTAAGTTATGGTTTCCCAATTTACAAAAATTCGGGTTTTATGTTTCATGGATAACAATTATATTCGTCTTCATGAATTCCAAACTACAAACTCCCATAGACTATCTAAAAGGCGTCGGCCCCAGCCGTGCCGATTTATTGCGAAAAGAGCTTGGCATTCACACTTATCAGGATTTATTGAACCTATTCCCCAATCGTTATATTGATCGCACACGTTACTACAAAATCAACCAACTGCAACAAAACTCATCAGAGGTACAGGTGGTTGGACGCATAACAAGCTTTAAAGAAGTGTCGCAAAAACGCGGTAAACGATTGGTAGCTACGTTTAGGGACGATACCGGCTCTATGGAATTGGTTTGGTTCCGAGGGCAGAAATGGATTAGAGAAAGCGTAAAACCGAATAAGGACTATGTTATCTTTGGGAAGACCAATTGGTACAACGGTACATTTAGTATGCCGCATCCTGAAATGGAGCTCTTGAGCGATCATAAAAATAACCTTCGCTCGGCCATGCAGGCAGTTTACCCCTCTACCGAAAAACTTTCCACCAAGGGTATCACCAATAGGGTCATAACGAAAATGATGCAAGAGCTGTTCATGGAAACACAAGGCAGATTTGCCGAAACGCTTTCAACTTCCATCCTCACAAATTTGCAACTCGTTTCAAAAAGAGAAGCCCTCTTCAATATTCATTTTCCAAAAAGTCAAGAGCTATTGGCCAAAGCACAATACAGACTAAAATTTGAAGAACTTTTCTATATACAACTGCAATTGGTCATCAAAAACCTGGTAAACAAAACTAAGATAAAAGGCCTTCCTTTTGAGAATGTCGGCCCGCTTTTCAACTCCTTTTTCAAGGAACATTTACCCTTCAATTTAACTAATGCCCAAAAGCGCGTAATCAAGGAAATTCGTCAGGACTTGGGAAGCAATGCGCAGATGAACAGATTGCTTCAAGGCGATGTTGGATCGGGTAAAACCATCGTCGCTTTAATGTCCATGCTCATCGCTTTGGATAATGGTTTTCAAGCATGCCTTATGGCGCCTACTGAAATTTTGTCAGTCCAGCACTTCAACGGATTATCTGAACTATGTAAAAACCTGAATATCAATATAAAAATATTAACAGGTTCAACCAATACTTCAGAACGAAAAGAGATTCATAAAGCCCTAGAAAGTGGTGATTTACAAATTTTAATTGGTACACACGCCCTCCTTGAAGACAAGGTGAAATTCAAAAATTTGGGACTCGCCATCATCGATGAGCAGCACCGTTTTGGAGTAGCCCAACGCAGTAAATTATGGCGGAAAAATTCTACGCCTCCGCACATTTTGGTCATGACAGCAACACCAATTCCTAGAACTTTAGCCATGTCTGTTTATGGCGATTTGGATGTTTCCGTTATCGACGAATTACCTCCCGGAAGAAAGGAAATAAAAACCGTGCATCGCTACGACAAAAACCGTCTGAACGTTTTTAAATTCATTCGGGACGAAATCCAAAAAGGACGTCAGATTTACATCGTTTACCCCCTCATTCAGGAAAGTGCCGCAATGGACTACAAAGACCTTATGGATGGCTACGAAAGTATAGCAAGGGACTTCCCTGCTCCTCAATATCAAATTTCCATCGTCCACGGTAAAATGAAACCTGCCGACAAAGATTACGAGATGAAGCGCTTCATTAAAGGTGAAACCCAAATTATGGTTGCCACAACGGTAATTGAAGTAGGCGTTAACGTACCCAACGCTTCTGTGATGATTATTGAAAGTGCCGAACGTTTTGGACTCTCCCAATTACACCAGCTTAGAGGTCGTGTTGGTAGGGGCGCCGAACAGAGTTACTGTATTTTAATGACCAGTCACAAACTCAGCGACGACAGCAAAGTCCGCTTAGAAACCATGACCAGAACCAATGATGGTTTTGAAATTGCCGAGGTAGACCTAAAATTAAGAGGGCCCGGGGACATTATGGGCACTCAGCAAAGTGGGGTTCTCAACCTAAGAATAGCCGACATAATCAAGGACAGTACTATATTACAACACGCCAGATACATTGCCAAGGAACTTTTAAAGAAGGACCCTACCCTAAAACTGGAAGAAAACCAAGTTATCCTACACACCTACCAACAGCTTAGCAAATACAAAAATATTTGGAACTACATTAGCTAAGACCATAAAAAACCCAACCTTTCGGTTGGGCCTAAAACATAACTGTACGTTTTATGATCGATTGATTGATGTATTAGAATCATTAGGCATCAAGTTGCAACAACCTTTATATCGCTTTGCCCTAAGTA
Source organism: Mangrovimonas sp. YM274 (assembly GCF_030908385.1). Classification (NCBI taxonomy): domain Bacteria; kingdom Pseudomonadati; phylum Bacteroidota; class Flavobacteriia; order Flavobacteriales; family Flavobacteriaceae; genus Mangrovimonas; species Mangrovimonas sp. YM274. The sequence goes on along the minus strand of NZ_CP133091.1, from coordinate 1,726,092 downwards.
TATTTGCCTGAACAACAAACTCAATTGAGGATTTCCGAAAAAAGTTAAAGAAATACGAAGTCCTGAAATGAATACAATTAAAGAAGTTAAGAAATCGAAGACTTCTCCCAAAGAGTCTAGATTCTTCATAATGTATTGATTTAAAATTAATTACCTAAAATTAACCGCTATTACAGCTCACACCTGTTAGAGCTATGTTAAAAGGTTTTAGCTCATTGTTAATTAACTATTCCTTAAGCAATTGATATAAAATAAACTGATAAAGGTTTATTAAAAGAATTGCCTTTATCCCTACAAAAAAGTACATTCGCAAACATTTAATATTATCGCCCTCTAGGCTTCTATTTATAAAACTGCAATACACAACGTATGAAACTAATTTTAGCGCTTACCCTATCCCTTTTCATTACTTCCCTTGGAATTTCCCAAACTGGCAACCAGTCACCATTAAACATAAAAACCATCATGCAAGGCAACAATTTCGTTGGTCACCTCCCCTCAAATGCTCATTGGTCTACCGATGGTAAAACTATTTATTTCAGTTGGAACCCCGAAGGAGCTTTCAGCGATTCTCTTTATGCCTACACCATTTCCAATGGTATCACAGAAAAAGTGGATTTTGAAACCTCCTATAGCTTGCCACAACCAAGTGGGAGCAGTAATATCACCAACAAATCAACCTACGTAAACCCATACGCTCATATCATCTTTAACAGTGATAAGTCTAAAAGCATTTATACAAAACATGGAGATATATACCTTGTTGACCAAAGCAACTATGCGGTAACCCAAATCACCAATACTGTTGATTCCGAAAGGAATATTCAGTTTACGGCAAACGATTCCAAAATCGCCTATGTAAAAAATAACAACCTATTCACCTGGTCTTTGGAAACGGGTATTACAGAACAGATTACAAATTTCACCAACAAGAAAGAAGACCACACTAAAAGAAGCCAACAAGACGAATGGTTACACCAAGACCAATTGGACATTTTTGAGGTGCTTAGCGAACGTAAAGCCAAGAATGACGCAAAAGAAGAGCTCAACAAAAGAAATCTCAACAAAAGACCTCTTGAAATTTATACTGAAGGCAAAACTGTTACCAACATCAAAATAAGTCCGAATGGAAAATTTGTAACCTACGAATTATATCAATCGCCAAAGGAGGCAAAAGGAACCATTGTACCGCATTACGTTACAGAGTCGGGCTACACCGAAGACCAACACACACGCACCAAAGTTGGCAGCGAACAAGGCACGTATGAAATGTTTATTTACAACATTGAAGCTAAAACTTATTATCCCGTTGTTTTAGATAATTTGGAAGGTCTTGACGACATCCCTGAATACACCAAAGACTACCCAGACAAAGAGTACAACAACGACAACAGAATCTCTTATGTAACTGGACCAAACTGGAGTGAAGACAGCAGACATGCCGTATTAGACATTAACAGCAGCGACTTTAAAGATCGTTGGATTGTGTCTTTGAACTACGACGATGGCTCGGTTAAAAACTTAGTGAGACAACGTGACGAAGCTTGGATCGATGGCCCCGGTATCAGCAGTTTTGGAGGCAGTGCCCTTGGATGGTTGCCAGACAACGAAACCATTTGGTACATGTCTGAAGCTACTGGATTTGCTCATTTAAATACCACTAATGTCAACTCAGGAAAAACCAAAGCACTGACAGAAGGGAAATTTGAAGTGTACGACGTCTACCTTTCCAATGACAACAAACATTGGTACTTCACCTCCAACAAAACACACCCGGGAGATCGCCAATTTTACAGCATGCCGTTGAAGGGAGGTAAATTCACCCAACTAACAACCATGACCGGTAATAATGACGTGGTACTATCGCCAAACGAAGAATACTTAGCCATATTGCACTCCTACTCCAACAAACCAACAGAGCTTTATGTTCAAAAAAATCCTTTATTCGGAAAAACGTCTGATCAACCTAAGCAAATCACCCATTCCACAACAGAGGCTTTTGAGGCATATTCTTGGAGAGACCCAGAAATTATCACCTTCAAGGCAGAAGACGGTGCCACCGTCCAAGCTAGACTTTATCAACCTTCCGCCGCTACCAAAAACAATGCTGCTATTGTATTTGTGCATGGTGCAGGATACCTACAAAATGCTCATTCCTGGTGGAGCGTCTATTTTAGAGAATACATGTTCCATAATATTTTAGCCGACAACGGTTATACTGTTTTAGATATCGACTACAGAGGCAGTGCTGGCTACGGTAGAGATTGCCGCACAGGAATCTACAGACACATGGGAGGCAAAGACCTTTCAGACCAAGTAGATGGTGTTCAATATTTAATCAACAATTACGGCATCGACAAGGACAAAGTGGGAATTTACGGTGGCTCCTATGGTGGATTCATCACTCTTATGGCCATGTTCAACGAAGCCGACACCTTTAAAGCTGGAGCGGCAATTCGTTCTGTTGGTGATTGGGCTGCCTACAACCATGGTTATACGGCACGTATCCTTAACACACCTGTAACCGATAGTTTGGCCTACAGAAGAAGCTCCCCTATCTATTTTGCTGATGGCCTAAAAGGAGATTTATTGATTTTACACGGAATGGTAGACGATAATGTTCATTTTCAAGATATGGTTCGCCTTAACCAGCGCTTGATAGAGTTGGAAAAACACGACTGGGAAATGGTCCTTTATCCACTGGAAAGACACGGCTTCGTTGAACCTAGTAGTTGGACCGATGAATATACACGGATTTTCAACCTTTTTCAAGAAAGTTTACTGAACGACAACAATACCCAAAAAGAGTAAAGGTATCACTAACATTTTTAGTCGCAAATATTTATCTTTGTGCCCTAAATTACCCCCGTTGGAGTTGTATTTTTACACAACTTTGACAATCGGAAGAACGAAAAAAATTGTAGGTTTGCGCCTTTATTAAAGAACGAAAATGAAGATTTCATACAACTGGTTACGACAATTCATCAAAACAGATTGGTCTCCTGAAAAAACAGGAGAATTACTTACAGATTTAGGACTTGAAGTAGAAGGCATTTCAGAATTTGAATCTGTAAAAGGAGGACTTAAAGGAATTGTTGTTGGAGAAGTATTAACCTGTGAACAACATCCTAACGCCGACCGCTTGAAGGTAACCACGGTAAATATTGGAGCAGAAAAACCATTACAAATTGTATGCGGCGCTCCTAATGTAGCAGCTGGACAAAAAGTTCCGGTAGCCACTATTGGCACCACACTTTACACCCCAGAAGGTGAAGCTTGGAAAATTAAAAAAGGGAAGATTCGAGGAGAAGAAAGCCATGGTATGATATGTGCCGAAGACGAATTGGGATTAGGCCAATCGCATGACGGTATTTTAGTGCTTGATGAAAAAGTTAAGGTTGGTGCCGCGGTTTCAGATATCTTCAAAGTAGAAAACGATCATGTATTTGAAATAGGCCTCACGCCTAACCGAGCTGACGCCATGAGCCATTTTGGAACTGCCAGAGACCTTAGGGCCGGTTTGATTCAAAAAGACATTCACTTAGAATTCATTACACCATCTGTAAGTGCATTCCACGTTGATAACAGAACCCAAAAAATAGATGTAGAAGTTCTTAATAAAGAATTGGCTCCTCGTTATTGTGGAGTATCTATATCGGGAATTACAGTTGAGGAATCACCTAAATGGCTTCAAAATAAATTAAAAGCAATAGGCCTTACCCCAAAAAATAATGTGGTAGATATCACCAACTATGTACTACATGAGCTAGGGCAACCACTGCACGCATTTGATGCCGCAAAAATTAAAGGTCATAAGGTAGCTGTTAAAACCTTGCCTCAAGGAACAAAATTCAAAACTTTGGATGGCATTGAACGCGAACTTCACGAGGAAGATTTAATGATTTGTGACGCTGAAAAACCAATGTGTATCGCAGGGGTACTGGGAGGCTTGGATTCTGGAGTAACAGAAAACACTACCAGTATCTTTTTGGAAAGCGCCTATTTTAATCCCGTTTCCATAAGAAAAACTGCTAAGCGACATGGATTGAATACCGATGCGTCATTCAGATTCGAAAGAGGCATCGACCCCAACATTACAGAATACGCTTTAAAAAGAGCGGCACTCTTAATCCAAGATATTGCTGGAGGAGAAATTACTAGCGACCTTGTTGATATGTATCCAAAGAAAATTGAGGATTTTCAAGTTCGCTTGAGTTTCGAAAATGCGAAAAAATTAATTGGCGAAGAAATTCCAAAGGATACCATCAAGAGCATTTTGACTTCTTTGGAAATAAAAATCAATAATGTTACCGAAACAGGTCTTGGCCTCACGGTTCCGGCCTACAGAAATGATGTTCAAAGAGAAGCAGATATTATTGAAGAAATCCTAAGGGTTTACGGTTACAACAACATTCAAACAACCGAGAAGTTAAACGCCTCAATTTCTAATTCCTCTAAGTTTGAAGATTATAAACTTCAAAATATAATCGCCAACCAATTGGTCGCTCAGGGGTTTTATGAGATTATGGCAAATTCATTGTCTTCTCCAAAATATATTTCACTCAGCGAACAACTAAAAGAGGACCACAATATTGAACTTTTAAACCCATTGAGTAATGACTTAAGTGTTTTGCGCCAAAGCTTATTGTTTTCTGGTTTGGAAGCCATTAGCCACAACATCAACCGAAAGCGCGATGCCTTAAAGCTATTTGAATTTGGGTCTTCTTACCACAATTTTAATGGCAACAGAGAAGAACATAAGCACCTTTCTGTATTTGTTACGGGTAGACGCAATGCAGAACGTTGGAATGCTACCAACCAGCAAAGCGACTTTTTCTACTTAAAAGGTATCATCTCTACCATCCTGCAACGTTTAGGAATCAATAGCACCACTGTTGCTCCTACCAAAAACGATATGATTGCGGAAGGCATTTCTCTTTCTGGAGGAAAATTCCAATTGGTAAACTTTGGATTGGTGAAAAAATCGGTATTAAAGCATTTTGGAATTTCTCAAGATGTCTTGTTTGCAGATTTTAACTGGAATAACATCATTGAAGCCGCCAAACAAAATTCTGTTTCTTTCAAAGACATCCCTAAATACCCTGAGGTTCGTAGAGATTTTGCGCTATTATTGGATGAAGCAGTTACCTTTGAGCAAATAGACACTATTGCCATGCAAACCGAAAAACAACTCCTAAAAGATGTTGATCTTTTCGATGTGTACCAAGGAAACAATCTTCCTAAAGGAAAGAAAAGTTACGCCGTAAGCTTTACTATTCAAGACGAACACAAAACGCTTACTGACAAGCAAATTGATAAAATAATGAATAAGCTTCAAGCTAATTTTGAGAAACAACTTGGAGCCACCTTAAGGTAAAACTAAAAAAAAGCCTCTTAATAAAGAGGCTTTTTTTATGTCATATTTCAATGGTATATCAATCTTTAATACAACGGCATGGCAAACCATCTGTTTTAATTGTCATTAAAGTAGTAGCTTCTGTTCCTAAATCAACATGGATCAATTCTACTTTAGTTGCATCATCAACATTTTCAGTAGAAGAGTACACCCAAGCATCCTCACCTAGGCCCAAAAAAGATGACCAAGTATCTCTATTCCCGGAAGGCATTAAAGAAAAACCACTACTGTTAGTGGCATTTTCCGGTGAATTATCCCATCCTGAAATAGACTTCATTGCCTCTCCTGCCACACTAGCTCCTCCTAATTCACTAACCAAAACACTCCATTCCGAAATACTGGGCACATGCCAACCTTCAGGACATAGCTTTGCGGTTTCAATAGCATACCAATTGTACAATTTACCATGAACAGTCCCAAAAGCGGCATCATTGTTATAATAAGACCATCCAGGAGTTGTTAAATCAAACCAATCATCTTGCACAGTTACGTTAGGAATACTTGTACCATCATTAAGCTTTGAAGTATTTAAATTGGACACCGTCCAACATTGCTCTCCTATTTTAACAGTTGCATATACATTACCATCGGCGTCGGTAATAGTATCACCGCAATTCCATCCACCACCATCATCATCACTTCCACAGGAAGCAAAAAGCAGTAGTACTATCATAAAAGCGCTAAGTTTTAATTGTGATTTTCTCATGATTTGAAGACTTGTTGATTAAACTATTAATAAATATAGTAATTACCTGTTAATTTTTAATTACATCTTCAAAAAATACCTATTATTGGTTATTTTCAATTCAATCATGAACCAAATCCCTATCGTGAATAAAAATTACTTAATTCATACCTCGCAACCCTAAATAATTACTAATTTTAAAATTCATTTAATTAAAACCACATTATTATGGCATCAGTAACTTTAAAAGGCAATACGATACACACTTCGGGGGAACTACCAAAAGTAGGCTCAAAAGCACCCGATTTCACTTTAACCACCACAGAATTAGGCTCAAAAACACTAGAAGATTTCAAGGGGCAAAACCTAATCCTTAATATCTTTCCTAGTGTAGATACTGGCACCTGCGCACAGTCTGTTAGAACTTTTAACGAAAAGGCCAGCAGCCTAGAAAATACCAAAGTACTTTGTATCTCCAAAGACCTTCCTTTTGCGCAAGCTAGATTTTGCGGTGCAGAAGGACTGGATAACGTCGTAAACTTATCAGATTTTAAAGACGGAAATTTTGGTAAAAGCTACGGATTGGACTTTGTAGATGGCCCTTTAGAAGGGTTACTCTCGAGATGTATTGTGATTGTAAACCCGGAAGGCGAGGTAAGCTATACCGAACAAGTGCCAGAAATTGTTGACGAACCAAATTACGAAGCAGCTTTAAAAGCACTATAGATTGTTGCCCCAAACATGACCAAGAAAGAATCTTTTGCAAAGAACAGAATAAAAAGTATAGGGTTTGCTTATAAAGGAGCCCTATACTTAATCAAAACCGAAGCTAGTATCAAGGTACAACTAAGTATCGCCATCGCCGTAACTATAGCGGGGTTCTATTTCGAAATCACAAATACCGAATGGTTGTTCCAAATTGTATTTATTGGTTTGGTAATGACTGCCGAAGGCATTAATACGGCAATAGAATACATTGCAGATTTTATACACCCCGAGTACCATAAAACCATTGGCCATATAAAAGACATTTCGGCAGGAGCCGTCTTTATGGCTGCAATCGCGGCTATAATTGGCGCCATGGTCATTTATTTCCCGAAGCTGTTTTAATACTTTTTCCGTTAGGATAAACGTTAGTAATTTGTATTTTTGTTTCAATCTAACTAAGCGTTGATGGCGAAGAAGAAAACTAAAACCAAAGACAGTAAAACCTCTAACTTTAACAAACCCTCATTCAAATTAACAAGTCAACAAAAGTTGATTTATGGGAGCTTGTTAATGATTCTTGGTATTTTACTAAGCATAGCCTTTTTGTCTTTTTTCTTCACTGGAAAAGTAGACCAAAGTACTTTGGATGCCCTTGGAACAAGAGACGTTGAAGCTCAAAACTGGCTCAATAAACTTGGTGCATGGGTAAGTGATTTATTCATCTTGAAAGGCTTTGGTGTGGCTTCATTTATCTTTGCCGGACTCGCCTTTTTGTCTGGGGTTTACATTGCCTTGGATATAAACAAAGCTAAACTTCGGTCGCATTGGATTTGGGGCACACTCATAGTTATATGGTGTTCCGTACTCTTCGGATTTTTCACTCATAAATATGATGCTTTGGGAGGTACGGTAGGTTTTGAGATGAATAGTTTCTTCCAAGATTACATCGGAAAAATTGGTACTGCCCTACTTCTACTTTTTGGTTTAATCACCTATTTAGCTCTTAGATTTAACGTGACAGGACATACGTTTGTCAACTTGTTTAAAAGTGCCCAGAAAGATATTAAAACCGAGTTTGCTACAGATGGCCCGATATTAGCCACCAATGCTGCTGCCGTGCCTGTTGACAACAATTTAACTGAGGAAGCTGAAGAAATTAAATCGGCCTTTAATGTGGACGAAGATGAAACATCACCTTCAATTGCAGCACTTTTCAACCATACTAAAAAGGAAACGGAAGCAACTGCTTCACTAGAAAATTCTGAAGAACAAAAAGAAGACAACTCCCCTGTGGAGCTTGAACCTAAAATAACACAAGAACCTCAAAATACTTCTAAACCCAACGATAGTCTTCAGGTAGAAGTAAATCAAAGTGGTAATGACGATTTTGAAATTGAAATAGAACAGGTTGAAGAGGAAGAATCTGAAAACGATAATCTAGCCAACAAATTGGTTGCCGATTTTGGGCAATTTGACCCTACTTTGGAATTGAGCAAATACCAATTTCCTCCTCTAGACCTCCTCAAAAAATACGACTCGGAAGGAATCACAATTAACCAAGAAGAGCTTGAAGAGAACAAAAACCGTATTGTTGATACCCTTAGCAACTATAAAATAGGGATTTCCAGTATTAAGGCCACTATTGGTCCTACCGTAACCTTGTATGAAATTGTTCCTGAAGCGGGAGTACGAATTTCAAAAATTAAAAACCTAGAGGACGATATAGCCCTTTCGCTTTCTGCATTGGGTATTCGTATTATTGCCCCCATTCCTGGTAAAGGGACTATTGGTATTGAGGTCCCAAACAAGAGTTCAACCATAGTTTCCATGCGTTCGGTAATTGCTTCGCAAAAATTCCAGAAATCGGACATGGAACTACCTATTGCTTTTGGAAAAAACATTAGCAATGAAACCATGGTGGTAGATTTGGCAAAAATGCCCCACCTTTTGATGGCTGGTGCAACAGGTCAAGGAAAGTCTGTTGGTTTGAATGCTGTATTGACATCATTGCTGTATAAAAAGCACCCTGCCGAAGTAAAATTTGTATTGGTAGACCCCAAGAAGGTTGAATTAACCTTATTCAATAAAATAGAACGCCATTATTTGGCCAAACTTCCTGATAGCGAAGATGCCATTATAACAGACAACACAAAAGTAATCAACACCTTGAATTCCCTTTGTATTGAAATGGACAACCGTTACGAGATGCTTAAAAATGCAATGTGTCGTAACATCAAGGAGTACAACGAAAAATTTAAGTCACGAAAACTGAACCCTAACGATGGACACCAGTTTTTACCTTATATCGTGTTGGTAGTAGATGAGTTTGCCGACTTGATTATGACTGCTGGAAAAGAAGTAGAAACCCCAATTGCACGTCTAGCTCAATTGGCCCGTGCTATTGGAATTCACTTAATTATTGCCACGCAACGTCCTTCGGTAAACGTTATCACCGGTATCATAAAAGCTAACTTCCCGGCCCGAATTGCTTTTAGGGTAACCTCTAAAATTGATTCCAGAACTATTTTGGATGGTCCTGGAGCAGACCAATTAATTGGTCGCGGGGACATGCTTTACACTCAAGGAAACGATATTATTAGGATACAATGTGCTTTTGTTGACACCCCTGAAGTTGAAAAGATTACAGAGTTTATAGGTGGACAGAAAGCTTATCCAGACGCCTATTTACTGCCAGAATATGTGGGAGAAGACGGCAATGGCACAGGTCTTGATATAGATATTTCTGATAGAGATGCTTTATTCCGTGAAGCCGCCGAAATAATTGTCACTGCACAACAAGGCTCAGCCTCCTTACTCCAACGAAAACTAAAATTGGGTTATAACAGAGCAGGCCGTTTGATAGACCAACTTGAAGCAGCTGGCATTGTGGGCGGATTTGAAGGCAGTAAAGCCAGACAAGTTCTTGTTCCAGATCTCGCCGCACTGGACCAATTATTGGAAAATGAAAATATATAGCGATTTTAAACACAAATTACAATGAAAAAATTATTGATAGCAATTACACTTTTTATAGGCTTCCATGGTTTAGCTCAGGATACCTCTTCGCAAGCAAAAGCCTTATTGAATGAAGTAAGTGCCAAAATAAAAAGCTATAACAATATTAGTATAGACTTTAAATATTCACTCAATAATATGAGTGAAAACATTAGTCAAGAAACGCGAGGTAACGTAGTGCTTCAAGGGGAAAAATATAAATTAAACATTTTAGGAGCTACTCGAATTTACGATGGAAAAACCCTATACACTATTAGTCCCGATGATGAAGAAGTAACCATTTCCTCAAACAACACCGAAGACGAAGATACCATTACGCCTAGCCAGATGCTGTCCTTTTACGAAGATGGTTATAGATATGCCATGGACATTGTTCAAAATGTAAATGGCCGTAAAATTCAGTATGTAAAATTAACCCCTATAGATACTCACTCTGAAATCAAATATGTTCTATTGGGTATTGACGCTCAAACCAAACACATCTATAATTTAATTGAAATAGGAAAAAACGGAACAAAAACCACTTTAACCGTTAATATGTTTAAAACAAATGAACCTATTTCAAAAACACTTTTTACTTTTGACCAGTCCAAATACAAAAACTACTACATTAATAGGTTGGACTAATTAAAGACATTAAATGAAAATATTAGATAGGTATATACTTACAACCTACTTAAAAACATTTTTGAGCGTGTTTATTATACTCATGCTCATTTTTGTTTTACAGTCCATTTGGTTGTACATAAGCGAACTTGCAGGTAAAGATTTGTCCCTTTCGGTCATTCTGAAGTTTTTACTGTATGTTACACCTACTCTGATACCCTTAATTTTACCCCTTACCATTTTGCTGGCATCGATCATGGTGTTTGGTAGTTTTGCCGAAAACTATGAGTTCGCTGCCATGAAATCTACGGGTATCTCCCTACAAAGAGCCATGAGAGGTTTAAGCGTTTTTATTTTAGGGCTTGCCGTGGTAACTTTCTTTTTTGCAAACAATGTCATTCCGTGGGCCAATTATAATTTTTATAACCTCAGAAAAAATATAGCCAAAACCCAACCTGCTATGGCCATTGCGGCAGGACAGTTTAATGAAATAGCAGATTACAATATAAAGGTAGACAAGAAAACTGGTGAAAAAGGTGAATTTTTAGAAAGGGTATATATTCACAAAAAAACACCCAACAGAACGGGAAATTACACGGTTATTACTGCCAATACAGGAGAATTGATAAGTAGCGAAGACTCCAATATTCTGCAACTGGTTCTTTATGACGGTAACTATTATGAAGAAATATACAGCAAAGATCCTAAGCAAAATGCCAAAAAGCCTCATGTAAGAAGTGCTTTTGAAAAATACATCATCAATGTAGACCTTGAAGGCTTAAATGATGTAGATTACGAAGAAAAGAGTTATGAAGGCAGGTACAACATGTTGAATGTTTCCGATCTCAGTTATACCATTGACAGTCTTCGGGAAAAAGAAAAAACCGAATACAATAATTTTTCCAAATCGCTTTATGACAGAACAGCTGTTGGTTCCTTAAGTGCCAATATCAAACCCAAAAAGGACTCTCTTTATATTGATGAAGTGCTAAATTTATTTGATAACAGAACCAAATTACAAATAGTTAATTTAGCTGCCAATACGGTCAACAGTACTGCGCAAATTATCAAAACAAAAAAGCATACTCTAGGGGCCCAAAAAAGGTACCTTAACCAACACATTATTTCCCTCAATGAAAAATACGTATTGGGTATTGCCTGCATTATTCTATTTTTTGTTGGCGCCCCCCTTGGAGCCTTAATTAGAAAAGGAGGTATTGGACTGCCGTTGGTAATAGCAATAGTGCTATTTTTATCCTATCACTTTATTGGTATTTTCTCACAAAACAGTTCGAAAAACGGGGCTTTAAATCCAATTTTTGCCACTTGGCTTTCTACCTTGATTATGCTTCCACTTAGTATCTTTTTAACCCAAAGAGCCACAAAAGACAGAGGGTTGTTTGAATTTGATACTGTTCTGGAACCTCTAAAAAAACTGTTTTCTTTTAAAGCCAAAAAAGAGGCCTTTGATAAAACCTACAAACGCCTGGACGGTTTTGATAACGACAAACTCATTGATGTGATTAAAAATTATGCGCATTACGAGTACGACAAAACCGTAAAACCTGTTGCTTATCAACTTCTACTGGATCGAGGGTTAAGTACAAATGATATCCATGATAAAGGCGTGGTGGTGAATGACGCACTTCTTAAATCAGAAAAAATAGCTACCGATTTCAAAGATTATTCACTTACCACAATAATAAGTTATGGTATTGGCGCCGTATTGATACTATCCTATTTCATTTTTAGAAACAATAAACTACCAGAATTAGCACATATCGTACTGCAGTTGGGAATTATTTCATTTGTATTTGTAGCCATCTATTTTACGGTTTCGTCTATTGTACTTTCCAAGTTTTACAAATCCTTGCCGGAAAGCAATAAAACCATCAATTATTTTCTCCTTTTAATAGGACTCCCCTTCTATCCAATCACCTACTTTTTGTTAAAAAATAGGGTTAAGGAAGAGTTGTATAAAACTAGTATAGAAAATATAAAATAAGCTATATCTTTGCAGCATAATACAAAATGCTACTATGTCTACGCTTAAAACCGCTAACAATTCAACTGAATTCAAGTTAGATACCATTGAGGACGCCATAAACGATATCCGTCAAGGAAAAGTCATTATTGTTGTGGATGATGAAAACAGAGAAAATGAAGGTGATTTTCTTGCTGCAGCCGAAATGGTAACCCCAGAAATGATCAATTTCATGGCCACTCACGGTAGAGGCTTAATTTGTACACCACTAACAGAAACTCGTTGTAAAGCGCTTGACCTTGGTATGATGGTAAACAACAATACCGATCCAATGGAAACAGCATTTACCATATCTGTTGACCTGCGAGGTAATGGTGTTACTACGGGAATTTCGGCTAGCGACAGAGCCAAAACCGTAAAAGCCTTAGTTGACAGGGATACAAAACCATTTGAATTGGCGCGTCCGGGGCATATATTTCCACTAGTAGCAAAAGAAGGCGGAGTATTAAGACGTACGGGGCATACCGAAGCAGCCATAGACTTTGCACGTTTAGCTGGTTTAGAACCAGCCGGTGTGATTGTTGAGATCATGAATGAAGATGGTACCATGGCACGTCTTCCACAATTAATGGAGGTAGCTAAAAAGTTTGACCTTAAAATTGTTTCTATTGAAGATCTGGTTGCTTACCGTATGCAACACGATTCCTTAATAGAAAAGAAGGAGGACTTTGAGATTGTATCCCGCTTTGGGAAATTCAGATTACGTGCGTATCAGCAAACCACGAACAACCAAGTGCACATAGCTATTACAAAGGGCACATGGAACACCAATGAACATGTATTGACACGTGTAAATTCAACCTTGGTAAACAATGATATTCTTGGCACCTTAACCAATAATGCCGATAAAAAATTGGACGATATGTTCAAATTGGTCAATGAAGCCGGAAAAGGAGCCATCATATTTATAAATCAGCAAAACCAGTCTACCAATTTACTGAATAGATTATCCATTCTAAAAGAGCAGCAAAACCAAAAGGATGTCATCAAAGCCCCTAGTATCCAAATGGACTCGAAAGACTTCGGAATTGGTGCCCAAATACTTCATGATTTGAACATCCATAAATTGAAATTAATTTCCAATAGCGAACAAACAAAGCGTGTTGGAATGATCGGCTATGGTTTAGAGATTATGGATTATGTAAACTATTAGTCGGTTACTTCGAACACCTTCAACATATTTTTATCGCTGGCTTTAGGCACTTCGGAAATGAATGCATATTTGCCCTTTGTAAGTGTAGCTTTAAAATACCCTTCGCTGCCCGCTGGCATTTCTTGCATACCGCCTAAAAAGGTTACTCCAGCCGGTCCAGGATTAATAAGACCTTTAGGATTGGACCAGTCCATCCAAGCTTCCAAAGCTGTTAAATCGGCTGTATCGTCCAATTTTACAAGATTAACATCGTGCTCTAAAAAATGTTCGTGTTTTTTTTGATCTACAAAACTGACTTTAAAGGTGTTTTCTCCTGCTTTAATAGCATCGTCAAACACGATACCTTCAGTACTAGAAATCGCTATATTTACAGTAGGAATTGGCGGTAAATGATTAGATACTTCATTGGTCACTATTATAGGTTTTACCATCCCCATTGAAGTGTGAAATTTTCCATTGGACATCTTTACGTAACATTCCATAATATAATATCCTGGTTCCAACTTAATGGTTAGCTCGGTAGTTTGGTTAGGAGAAATCAATCCCGCTCCACCTGTATATACCACTTTTTGAAACCATTCTGGCAAGGCTCCAAAGGCTGCATACCCCTCCTCTACTTTCCCTTCGTTAATTAAATCCATCCCTTTGTCGAAAGGTGGGAAAATATCTTTCTTCGTGTCTGCTATCGTTTTTCCCTCTGGGTATTTATCTAATAAAAACAAATGGGTTTCGAATGATTTATTTGTATACTTAAAAGTGGTCCAACCAGAAGACAGCGAATCCGGACCAATAAATTCCATACTTTCCGTGTAATACTCTGCTACCTGATCTTTTGGCTTTTCGGCCTCAATGGCAACTTTTTCTTCCTCAACCTCCTTTGATTCCTTATCTCCTTTACAACTTATACATAAAAGAGCGACAAATAAAACTCCAAAAAACGTACTGCGATTAGCCTTCATAATTCACTATATTTTAATTGGTTACCCTTTAAAGATACTAAATTAGCGACTAATACCATAGAACCCAGACAAATAGGGTTGAAATAAGATTTTCTTAAATACAGGAAATTGTAGAAAAAATAAAAAGTTTTAACTCAAGACGTCCGTAATCACCTTAACCATTTTTGAAGCCCTGTCCTTGACCTCGTTCTCTGTCCATGACAACTTGATCAAACAGGAAATATTTCTCCCAATATAATGATCGGACTGTTCAAAAGTTTTGGTTTGAAGATAAGCCAATCCATCTTTAACCTCTTGGGATAATGGATAGAGTGTCTTTAAATCCTTGAGGTGCCCCCACTTTCTAATATAATGCCAATTGTTGTTGTAGTACTGAAAACAGCCATCTATTCCAGCTTCTTTAAGAGCCGCGGCTGCCTTAAGGGAAGTTTCTGTATCCGGTAAAAAGAAACTTAAAAATGAATAATTTTCCTCGCCTCCTATAGGTACACTTCTAAAAGTAATTTCAGGAATCGCGGATAAAGCATCTCGCAAAATCGCAAAGTGCTGTTTCTGAATTTTCAAAATTTCAGGTAAACGCTTTAACTGGGCTACTCCAACGGCTGCATTAAGCTCGGAAATTCTAAAGTTATAACCTAAAAACGGATGGCCTTCAGCTCCACGATCGCTACCGATATGGTCATGACCGTGATCGCTAAAATGATCCGCATTTTTGAAATAGGTTTCATTGTTGGTTAGGACAGCCCCTCCTTCTCCACAAGTAATGGTTTTAACAAAATCGAAGGAAAAACACCCTGCATCGCCTATACTTCCCAAAGTCTTGCCTTTATAGGTTGCCCCTATCGCCTGGCACGCATCTTCAATAAGTAATAAATCATGCTTCTTACATATCTGCTGTAAAGCATCCAAATTGGCCATGCTACCACACATGTGTACAGGCATAATAGCCTTTGTTCTTGAAGTAACAGCTAACTGAACTGCCTTAGGGTCCAAGGTAAGCGTATCATCAATATCCACCAACACGGGAATAGCTCCCAGCATCATAACCGCTTCAAAACTGGCAACAAATGTAAACGTAGGCATGATGACTTCATCACCTGCCCCAACACCTGCAACAGCCAAAGCAACCGACACTGCTGCCGTACCACTAGAAACCAACTGAGCATGATTCACTTGGAAATATTCCTGTAAATCATGCTCTAGTTGTTTGGCTTTCCAATGGCCCATGCGCATGGCATCAAAGCCATATCGCATTAACACTCCAGTTTCCAAAACATCATTAACTTCTTTTCTTTCGGCATCACCGAAGTGCTCAAATCCGGGCATATATCAATAAACTATAGTTGTTTTAAAAATCCAATGTACTGTTCGATACTTTGATCACTAAATTCATTTACCACATTAATTGGGCTTCCTTTAGAATCTAAAGTTACGAATGAAGGAAATGTTTTTGTATTGTTATAGTGAATGATCTTACGTTGCGTAGCATCATCATCATTGGCATTATCAATACTAACCAACACTACTCTATCTGCAATTTGAGAAAAGTTTGAATTGTTGATTACGGTAGTTTCAATTTTTTTACACGCATCGCAATTTTGGGAATCCTTGAAATACACCAAAATAGGCTTGTTTTGATCTTGAGCTATTTTTACAGCTTGTTCAAAATCTGAAGTCCATTGTGCATCTTGCGCATAAATGCCTACACTAAATAAGCAAATAATCACTAGTAATAGTTTTTTCATCAGGAATAAATTAAAAAGTTAAAAAGTTATGTTAAGAAACAAATATAAGCTATTCGATGTATTGTCCAAAAAAAAGAAAAAGAATTAATCAAAGCTCCAAAACAGCGTCTTCCACGGGCTTTCTCACCTTTTTCATACCAGCAAACATATCATTTTCAGAACGGTAGCCAACAGGTAACAACAACACCGATTTGAGGTTATGATCGTTCAACTTTAATACTCTATCATATTCCTCGGAAAGAAACCCTTCCATAGGGCAAGAATCTATTTGTTCCATAGCACAAACAGTCATGATATTGCCCATGGCTAGATAGGCCTGTTTGGTGGCCCATTCTTCAATCTCCTGCTGAGATTTTTGTTGAAAATCCTGAACCAAGAAATCCTCAAAAGGCTTTAGAACCTCCTTCGGAGTTTGTCTCAAATCATGAACTCTCTTAAAATAATCCTTAACAAAAGCCTTATCAATATTAGTCTGAATGCAGAACACCAATACATGAGACGCTGTTGCAATTTGCTTTTGATTCATGGAATGCTCCAAAAGCTCCTGTTGCAAAACTTTATTCTTGATTACAACTAATTTTATAGGCTGTAAACCATAAGAGGTTGCCGTTAGATTGAATGCTTTTTTTAAGATGTCCATTTTTTCAGAAGACACTTCCTTATTAGGGTTAAAGGCTTTTGTGGCATAACGCCATTCTAAAAATTCAAGGATTTCCATAGGTATATTTTGTAATCACTCCACAAATGTACTATTAGAAAATACCTTTAACCAACAGAAAATCAATTTTATATTCATGAAGATGAAAATATTTTAATTTTTTTATAGAATTTTCTTTGATAGAAATGAAAAAGGTCACTATATTTGCACCCGCAATCAGGAAATACCTGATGAGACACTCAAGGAGAAATGGCAGAGTGGTCGAATGCGGCAGTCTTGAAAACTGTTGAGGGTCACACCTCCGGGGGTTCGAATCCCTCTTTCTCCGCAAAAAGCCTTGCATTTATTGCAAGGCTTTTTTTATACCCCCCCTCCAACATATCTTTTTACTACTCGTAATTAAGTTTATTAAAAATATAGAGTATAACTATTACAAAAAAAATATACTCTTTGCGTGCTTCACAAAAAACTAAGCGCCTTTTAGGCTTTGCCTCAAACCCAACTTTCTGCTCCAATTAATATCCAGACTACAAAAGCCATGATCTTCCGTAACCGTTCCGTAACAGGCATACACACCAATACCATGAATGGGATACAACTCGACTACTTTCGTAAAATGCACCGTATCAAAATACTGTCCCTCCTCATCAACAAAGGTACAAAACCTAATACGCTTACCTTGGGATGTTTTATGAAACCTTGTATGCACCAATGTGCCATACAACAACACTTTTTGATTGATGTGCTCACTAAAATCTTTAGCTAAAATATGGGGTTGCAAAGTCTCTCCTATCAAAGCAAAATATCCACAAAGAGGAAACCCTAGAAACTCAATTTGATCATAAGCGTCTTCCAAACAACTACTATTTAACTTTGGAAGCTTATAGGTTTTATGTTCTGTCCTAAACAATAATGCCTGAGACGAATTCAACTTATTTTTATTGAGTTTGAACATTGCTTGCCATAAAAGTTCTTTTTTAGAGTGTCCCGTAAACCTAAAAGCATCAATCCTAATCAAAATAGACAACTGTTCTACACCAATATGCACCCTGTCAATAAAGTCATCCAAAGATTTATAGACTCCGTGAAGTTGACGCTCCGAAAGAATTCGTTTTATGGTATAATGCTCCAGTTGTTTTATATACCCCAAACCCAAATAAATATCCTCTCCGTTGATAATAGTAGGATGATCACTAGTATTAACACACGGAGGAAGCACTTTCCCTCCACACATCTTGGCCTCATGAATGTAATGCTCCGTACTGTAAAAACCACCTCCATTGTTAAGTACAGCTACCATAAACTCCAACGGATAGTAACATTTAAGATATAGACTTTGGTAACTCTCTACTGCATACGAAGCAGAATGCCCTTTAGCAAAAGCATAGCCCGCAAAACTCTTTATTTGCTCCCAAACCTCCATTGTGAGTGTATCCGAATACCCTCTCTCCTTACAATTAGCAATAAACTTTTGCTCCACTCCCAAAAACTCTGCTCTAGAGCGAAACTTACCACTCATACCTCTCCTTAACACATCAGCCTCTCCAAAATTAAGACCCGCAAATTGATGAGCTACTTTAAGAACATCTTCCTGATAAACCATAATACCATAAGTTTCTGGCATAATTTTAAGCAGCATAGGATTAGCCTCTTTTCGTTTTTCTGGGTTACGCTGACGGATAATATATTCCTGTTTCATTCCAGAACCGGACACTCCTGGCCTAATAATAGAACTAGCAGCCACCAACCCCAAATAATCCTGTGTCTGCAATTTTTGCATCAACCCTCTCATAGCTGGTGATTCTACATAATAAGCCCCAATAGCCTTTCCTTGTCTGAGAAGGTTATTAACATTAGGATCCTTTTTAAATTTTTCTACATCAGTGATATCTATGGGAGGTATATTAGGATTGTTCTGTTTGATGAGCTCCAAGGCATCCTTGATCTTGGCAAGGCCTCGTTGACCTAAAATATCGAATTTAAAAATACCCACATCCTCTGCAATAATCATATCAAACTGTACCGTTGGAAACCCCTTTGGAGGCATATTGGTAGCAGAATAATAATGAATAGGGGCATCCAAAATTAAAATACCACAGGAATGAACACTTAGGTGATTGGGAAATCCCTTTATCAATTGCCCGTACTTCAGGACCAATTTTGCCATATCGTCCAATTGGCCTTGCGGCACTTTACCTTCGCTCAACTTATCAATCTCTTCTTTGGGCAAACCAAAAACCTTTCCTATTTCCCTTACCACCCCTCGGTATTTAAAAGTATTGTAGGTAGCCAACAAAGCAGTATGCGGAAACCTTTGGAAGATATAAGCTGTGACATCTTCGCGTTCCTTCCACGAAAAATCGATATCGAAATCTGGTGGAGAAGCACGGTAGGGATTGATGAACCTTTCAAAATAAAGATCTAGCTCAATAGGATCTACATCAGTAATTCCTATTAAATAGGCTACGATACTATTGGCTCCACTTCCCCTACCCACATGGACATACCCTTGTTTCTTGGCATAATTTACAATGTCGTAATTAATTAAAAAATAGGACACAAAATCCATATTCCTAATGGTATTGAGCTCTACTTCCAAGCGTTCCAGTACTTTCTTGGAAGGCGCACCATAACGCCTTGAGAGCCCCTGATAGCTGAGGTCCCTGAGCATTTCAAAGTCCTTTTCAGCGCTTTCCAGATACAGACTTAGGTTTTGGGAGCTACGCTGCTTACCAAATTCAAAGTTTATGCTACACTCTTCCAAAAGCTTTCGTGTATTTTGAATGATATAAGAATACTCTTGATACGCTTGGCATAACTGGTCCAAGTGCAACATTTTATCGTTTTCACTACATTCTTCAGACTTTGATAGTTTACTCAAAAGCGTATTGTTATCAATAGCCCTTAGTAATCTATGAGCATTAAAATCTTTCTTGTTCCGCACAGTCACCTGTTGCTGAATGACCAATTTATCTTTATAATCCTTATAATGACTAAAGGGAAGTTTTCTCAAATCCTGAATACTAATGCCTATGAACTCATTAGCCGCAAAGGTTTCCTTCTCCATTTGCATAATCTGTTCAAAAGGATACACTACAAAAGCATTGGGAAAGTCTGGCGCCTGTTCAGGAAGTGCTTTGTTTTGATGAGTATGCTGAGACAAAAAACTATTGAGCTCCCTAAAACCTTCATTATTTCTAGCCAAGCCCACAAATAACTGCGACACACCATTCCTAAAATCGATGCCCACAACTGGTTTGATATGATATATTTTAGCCGTACGAATAAAATTTAAACAAGCCGACGTATTATTGATATCGGTTAAAGCCATAGCCTCCACGCCATTTTGAGAGGCCAATTTCAACAGTTCCTCTTCAGAGAATGTTCCGAAACGCAGGGAATAGTATGTATGACAATTGATATACACGATTAAACTCTATTGGTTGCGGTGCGCCAATACAATAGGCGGTTCACCATTAAATGGATTACTGAAACGCCCTATGGTTTTGGCCCCCATAGCAGCTGCTTTTTGGATACTGAGTTCACCAAAGCGGTTACGGATATGATCCATAGCGCCGTAGAGTCTTAGCATTTCCTCAGTATCATCAAACAGATTGATCTGGTAGTTACCAGATACCAAATCACTAAACTTAACCCCTACCAACCTGATGAGCAAACGCCGCTCGTACAACCTATCGAACAGCTCCATAACCTTAGGAATAATGACATGATCTGCACTGGTATAGGGAATCTTCAACTGTTTGGTATGGGTATTGAAATCAGAGTACCTAATCTTAACCGCTATACAAGCTGTTAATTTTTCTCCTTTCCTAAGCTGGAAGGCTAGATTTTCTGTCATTGCAAAAATGGTGGTTCTTAGCTTCAGCATATCGATAGTATCCCTATTAAAGGTCCGCTCTGTAGAAATAGATTTACGCTCATAAAATGGGATAAGCGGCGGATTATCGATGCCCTGTGCCCTTCTCCAAATGGTTCTTCCATTGGCCCCCAATACGGTTTCCATCATCTCTAGGGGCATTTGCTGTACCGTAGCTACTTTATCTATACCCAAATTCCGTAAAGTGTGATACGTCTTTTTACCTACCGAGGGAATTTTATCAATAGACAAAGGTGCCAAAAAAGGCTTTTCGAATCCATGCTCTATACGCAATTGGTTGTTAGGCTTTGCTTCACCTGTAGCCATCTTAGAAACTATTTTATTGGCCGAAAGTCCAAAAGAAATAGGCAACCCCGTTTCCTTTATAATGGTATTCCTTAACTCCGTTGCATACTTATAACTTCCAAAAAATTTATCCATACCGCTAAGGTCTGCATAGAACTCATCAATACTCGCCTTTTCAAACACAGGCACCCTCTCCCTTATAATTTCGGTAACCATTTGTGACTGCTTGGTATAGATGGATGCATCGCCACGGATAACTACCGCTTCGGGACATAAACGCCTTGCCACCTTCATAGACATTCCAGAATGAATTCCAAAACGCCTAGTCTCATAACTACAGGCCGAAACAACTCCCCTATCTCCCGTTCCGCCTACCAGTAAAGGTCGTTTTTTAAGCCGACTATCCATGAGGCGTTCGCAGGACACAAAGAAGGTATCGAGGTCTAGATGCAAAATATTTTTGTTCATTCCGCAAAGTTAGCTACATATTTGAGCAGTTATTGCTTATATTTGTAGCAAAGAAAATCTATCGTCTTTCTTTCTATATTTTACCATGAAAACACTGTCCAAAAACATTAGTCATTTACGGGAACTAAAGCGTATTACTCAAGAAACTTTAGCAGAAGACCTTGGCATTACCAGATCCCGTGTGAGCTCGTATGAAGAAGGGCGTTCTGCCCCACCCATCGAGGTTCTAATCAAACTTTCGGATTACTTTAAGTTACCCATCGATGTATTGGTACGCCACGACCTGACTAAAGGAAGTGATCATTCCTTTATCGAACTACGGAATCAACGGGTACTATTTCCTATTACAATAGATTCTGAAGACAACAACTTGATTGAAGTGGTTCCTGTAAAAACTTCCGCTGGGTACTTAGCAGGCTATGACGACCCCGAGTATATTGAACAACTGGAAAAAATACAGCTTCCCTTTTTACCCACTGGTAAACATCGCGCCTTTCCCATTAAAGGAGATTCTATGTTACCTCTGAAACCAGGCAGTTATGTAGTTGGAAAATTTATTGAGGATAGACGTGACATCATGGATGGACGCTCTTATATATTATTAACCCAAAATGACGGGATGGTATACAAGCGGGTAAAAGACCAGATTAAAGACAATAATACCCTGCTGTTGATTTCAGACAACCCACAGTACCATCCCTACGAAGTGCCTATTGAAGAAGTACTGGAACTTTGGGAGTTTACCTGTAGCATCAACACCCAAGAATATGACCCACACGAACTAAAAATTAGTAGTATTCTTGAAATGTTCAACAGTTTGGGTGTAGAATTGGAAGCCCTTAAAAAGAGTCTATAATGCACTATACAATCATTGATATTGAAACCACAGGAAAGGACAAGATTACAGAAATATCCATTTTAAAACATAATGGCACCAATGTTATTGACGAGTTCACTTCCTTGGTCAACCCCGAAGTTTTAATACCAGATTATATTACCGCTCTTACAGGAATAGACAATTATATGGTTGCAAACGCCCCTGTGTTTGCTGATATTGCCGATAAGGTCATAGAACTTACCGAAGGGTGTATTTTTGTGGCCCATAACGTCAATTTTGATTACAATATCATCAGGAACGAATTTAAAACGCTTGGCATCGATTTCAACAGACGAAAGCTTTGTACCATACGTTTATCCAGAAAGCTATTGCCTGGACACCACTCCTACAGCTTAGGCAAACTCTGTAAAGCTCTTGATATAAATATTCAAGATCGCCACCGAGCAAAGGGAGATGCCGATGCAACAGTAATATTGTTTGAAATGTTACTTGCTCAAGATAATGCTGAGGCTATCTTTAACAGCTTCCTTAAAAAATCCTCCAAAGAAGCTACCCTACCGCCTCATTTACCCAGTAAAGTATTCAACCAAATCCCTAATGCAGCAGGAATTTATTACTTCAAAAATAAAAAAGGCAAGATTATTTATGTCGGCAAAGCAAAAGACCTCAAAAAAAGGGTTTTAGGGCATTTTTACAACAAATCCAACAAAGAGCTTAACCTTTGCCGAGAAACAGCCGATATAGACTTTGAACTATCAGGAAGTGAGACCATAGCTCTATTAATGGAAGATGCTGCTATCAAACATCATTTTCCCTTATACAACCAAGCCGCAAAACGCCCTCCTAAAAACTATGCTATATTTTCGTATATAGACCGCCAAGGCATTATGCACCTAGCCTATAACCAACTAAAATCCTCTCCTAATCCCATACAGATCTTTCACGGCATTAGAGAGTGCAGAAACTATCTGGAGAATCTGTGTAAAACCTACGAATTATGTCCAAAATATTGCCATTTACAAGAAGGAGTCTCCCAATGTTCCCACTATGCCATCCACAACTGTCATGGTATTTGTCGCCAAGAAGAAGCTGTAAGTGCATACAACCTAAGAGTGCAAAAAGCAATCCACCAAGTTAAAAACGAATCTGAAAATTTAATCATAGAACAACCAGGTAGACATCCAGAAGAAAATGCCTTTATCCTCATCCAAAATGGTACTTACAAAGGTTATGGATTTGTAGAAAAAGAAGAACAAATAGTCCATCCAGAAGACCTTGAACCTTTTTTGATTCCCCAAAAAGATTCCATCGACATACAACGAGTTTTACGTCCTCTCATTTCAAAACTGTCTTAATTCCTAAAACAAAAATTGGGCAAACCTCCTATCACTTATAGACCGCTTTACATAAGTCTATACAGTCACCGGAACTTTGCCCAATATTAATTACTTGAAAACAACTTTAGCCTTAACGGCAAATGTTGCTCCCTTTAGGAGTTTCCATAAATATTGGATTCTCCCCCATCAACAGCAATAGTTTGACCGCTTACATAGCCATTATCTTCACTCAACAAGAACGCTACTAACTTAGCTACTTCCTCAGGTTTCCCTAAACGTTTCGTAGGATTTCGTTGTGCATACTCTGTTTCGGCTGCCTGAGGATCCTCTGGATTAACCTGCTTGAACGCTTCTGCAACCATTGGCGTAAGGATTGCTCCTGGGGCAATAGCATTAGTAAGAATTCCATCTCTACCATACTCCAAAGCTGCATTTTTAGTCATTCCAGAAACAGCATGCTTACTTGCCACATAAGGTGTTTGGTTAAGAACTCCACGAATACCCCCAACCGAGGCTACATTCACGATACGTCCGTACTTCTGCTCCTGCATTACAGGTATTACGTAACGCATTCCATAATAAACTCCCATCAAGTTTATATCAATTACCTTTTTGAAAACATCCACATCATACTCGGTCATGCCTGCCTGCTTCCCTTCAATACCAGCATTGTTATAAAGCGCATCAATTCTACCAAATACTTTTACGGTTTCATCTACATAATTTTTTACCGCCTCCTCATTTGATACATCTGCTACAATTGTAATAATTTTTACCGCCGGAAAATCTTTTTCAAGCTCTACCTGAGCATCATTTAAACTTTTGTCATTATAGTCAACCAAAACCAGATCCATTCCCTCTGAAGCCAGTTCTTTTGCTGCTGCAAAACCCAGCCCCATTGCGGCGCCTGTAATAATTGCTACTCTATTTTTCATTTTCATATTGTTTACATTAGACATCTATTCATTTTCAAATGTCCAATTCTTTTTAAAGTAGTGGTTAACAGTATTAAGAAAAAGTATTGTAATATTCGGAAGAAACCTTGAAAACACCCAAACCATATACATAGTATACAATAGGATTAAAAAAGTAAATAGTACGAAGAATGCCTATAGAATTGCCTAGGTAAAAAATGAAGTAACATCCTTAAAAAGGAAAACCACTTAAATCCTGGGATTTAAGTGGTTCTTGAACTAATTTCCATTTCAAAAGTGACCTCGACAGGATTCAAACCTGTAACCTTCTGAGCCGTAATCAGATGCGCTATTCAGTTGCGCCACGAGGCCGTTTTTTTGTGGGTGCAAATATAAGGCATTTATTAAAAAACATCCAAACATTTCTAGAAAAAATTTCAATAGTTTTTCCATTTGCATATTTCATAGTACAAAGTTTAATATCTTTAAGTAACATTTATTACATAGCAAATGAAACAAACTGTTTACTTTTGCGACTTTTTAAAAATTTCTATGGATTATATTCTTCAACCTTGGCCCTGGTATGTTAGTGGCCCATTAATAGCAATCGTGATGTTCCTTCTTTTGTATTTCGGCAAAACCTTTGGAATGTCCTCTAATTTAAGAACATTTTGTGCCATTGGCGGTGCAGGAAAAAAAGTACCTTTCTTTAATTTTAATTGGAGAGATCAAAAATGGAACTTGGTAGTGGTGGCGGGAGCTGTAATTGGTGGGTTTATTGCTCATTTTTTACTTTCGGCCCCAACCAACATAGATTTAAACCCTTCTACCGTAGAGAGTCTTAACCAACTTGGTTTCGACAACGTAGGCAAATCATTACTACCTCAAGAGCTTTTTAGTTGGGATGCTGTACTATCCACTAAAGGACTGGCCATTTTAATTATTGGAGGGTTTCTTGTAGGCTTTGGCACCCGTTACGCTGGTGGCTGTACCTCGGGTCATGCCATTACTGGGCTAAGTAGTTTGCAACTCCCCTCGTTAATTGCTGTGATTGGCTTTTTTATTGGAGGGCTTATTATGATTCACGTTTTGTTTCCCTTAATTTTTTAGACATACATTATGACAAAATATATAAAGTTTCTATTGGTTGGAATCCTATTTGGGATTGTTTTGGTAAAGTCGGAAGCTGTGTCTTGGTACCGTATTTATGAAATGTTTCGTTTTGAATCCTTTCACATGTATGGTATTATAGGGAGCGCCGTTACCACTGGGGTATTAATTCTATTGATCTCAAAAAAAATGCACTTAAAAAACTTAGCTGGCCAATTGCTAAATGTTCCCAAAAAAGAAAAGGGACTGATACGCTACATTCTTGGAGGTACTATTTTTGGATTGGGATGGGCACTTTCTGGAGCCTGCCCTGGCCCCATGTACATATTGGTAGGTACAGGTGTGTTTTCTATGCTCATAGTTATCCTAGCTGCCACATTGGGCACTTATGTTTATGGGAAGTTGAAAGATAGATTACCTCACTAAAAGAAACTATACAATTTCAGCGCTTAAGCCTGCCTCCAGCATCTTGGAGCAACGTGGCAATAAATCGTCATAATCACCTGTTTTTACAGTACATTTTCCATTGTAATGAACAATAATGGAACATTGCTCGGCCTGTTCAGGTGTATGGTCGCAGGCATGCATAAGCGTCTCGATAACATGGTCAAAGGTATTGACATCATCGTTGTACAATACTATCTCATTTTGTTTTAGGACTTCTTCTGCATACAGTAAATCTTCCGATGTTTTTTCTCTAACACTCATAATCTCAAAAAACGTAATATATTGATAATAAGACTAATTAATCCCTAATTTAAGAATTTTAGGGCAACCCAATGGTTTTTTTCCAAAATTTCAACACATTTCAAGCCATGGGTAGCACATTCTTTTTCAATGACTTCTATGTCATCTTTATAAAATCCGCTTAAAAACATGCCCCCCCCCGGATTAAGACATTTGCTGTAATATTTCAGGTCATTTAGAAGAATATTGCGATTAATGTTGGCAATTATCACATCATACTGTCTTCCTTCCAATAATTGCGCATCGCCTTCATAAACGGTGATGTGTTTGCAATTATTGCGCTCTACATTTTCCAAACTGTTCAGGTAACACCAATTATCAATGTCGATGGCATCGATAGGATGTGCGCCTTTCATTTCGGCTAAAATTGCCAAAACACCAGTACCGCACCCCATATCCAATACCGATTTGTCCTTCACATCATTTTTTAACAGATGCTGGATCATCATGTGCGTGGTTTCATGATGCCCTGTACCAAAGCTCATTTTCGGCTCTATAATAATATCATATTCTGTATCAAAGGTATCGTGAAAAGGCGCTCTTACAGCACAACTGCTGTCCACCACAATAGGGCTAAAATTCTTTTCCCACTCTTGGTTCCAATTGGTCTGTTCAATTTCTTCAAACGTATAACTAATCTGAAATTCCTCGGATTTCAAAACCTGTATATCCTCCAAGATGTCTTCATTCCATTCCTCTTTTTGGATATAAGCAGTCACCCCTTCTTCGGTTTCCACGAAGCTCTCAAAACCAGCATAGCCCAATTCTGCAATTAATATTTCGGTACCGGGACTTAATGGAGCCACCTTAAATTCATACCCAATGTATATTTCAGACATAGTTAAAATTTTTGCAAATTTAGGAAACCTAGAATAGCCACCACACTTTTTAACGTTTTCATAAAAAAAATCCCACAGTCTCTATACCGGCTGTGGGATTCTTTATTTGTAAATATCATTTAGTCTTTAAAAGGCGTTTACAATGGCAAAGAAATCATCTGCTTTTAATGACGCCCCTCCAATCAATCCACCGTCAACATCAGGCTTAGAAAAAATCTCCTGAGCATTAGCTGGCTTTACGCTTCCTCCATATAAAATGGAAACCTCATCGGCAACCTCAGCGCCATATTTATCGGCTAAAGTTTTTCTAATAAAGGCATGCATATCCTGAGCTTGCTCTGGCGAAGCGGTTTCTCCTGTACCAATGGCCCAAACAGGCTCATAGGCCAAAACAATATGTTTAAAAGCCGAAGCATCCAGATGGAACAATGCATTGGCAATTTGAGACCCTACAACCTCTTGCTCTTTGCCTGCCTTTCTTTCTGCCAATTCCTCTCCAAAACAGAAAATAACACGCATTTGATTTGCTAAAGCGGCATCTACCTTTTTGGCCAACAGCTCGTCTGTTTCGTTAAAATACTCTCTTCGTTCACTATGTCCTAGGATAACCGTTTTAACCCCTACACTTTTAAGCATATCAGCACTTACCTCCCCTGTATAGGCTCCACTTTCTGCAAAGTGCATGTTTTGCGCAATTACTCCTATATCGCTATCCTTTAAAGCTTGATAGGCTGGCCATAGGTTGGTAAATACCGGAGCAATCATCACTTCAGCATCCGATGTAATAGTTTGTTTTTTCAGTTCAGAAATCAATGTCTCCGTCATAGACAAATCATTGTTCATTTTCCAGTTTCCTGCTACAATGTGTTTTCTCATTTCAATACTAACCTTCTGCTGAAGGATTTTTATTAATTAAACTTTTGTTTTTATTTCAATGCTTTAAGAATCTTTGGGTCGTTGGCCTGCACCGCTCTAAAAAGTCTTATATCTCCCTTTGGTGACACGACCATGTACCTTGGAATCCAGTCCAGATTGGCAAAATTCCCAAAATCCCCTTTCCTTCCAGATTGCATATAGTAATGCTCTCCGTCTACGCCATATTTTTCAATTCCAAATTTCCAAGATTCTACAGACCTATCCAATGATAAAAATAAGTAAACCACATTTTTTTTCTGCTGTTGTAAAGATTTCACTTTAGGCAAGCCTTGTAGACAATCTTTGCACCAAGAGGCCCAAACATCTATTAGAATAGTTTTGCCTTTGTATTTTGCTAATATTTCTTCAAAAGCCAGTTCCTGCCCTTCAAGTGTTAAAAATGTGTCCTTCAATGCCGTTTCTGAAAATGTCGCGGGGTCATCTTGAGCTTTACAGCCAATACACACCAAAAGAACCAGAACTAAAACTTTTATTGCTTTCATAACATTACTGTTTTGTTGCCCAGCCCCTATTCCAATTTCACCTTGGGATCCAACCAAGCATAAATAATATCTACAAAAATATTAATAATTACGAAGAGGGTGGCAATAATCAGCACCGAACCCATGATAACGGGGAGATCCAAAGTGTTTAGGGCATTTACGATTTCCTTTCCCAAACCGTTCCAACCAAAAATATATTCCACAAAAACAGCGCCTGCCAACATCGAGGCAAACCAACCGGAAATAGCCGTTACCACAGGATTCATGGCATTTTTGAGGGCATGTTTTTTTATAATTTGAAATTCGCTCAGTCCCTTAGCTCTAGCCGTCCTGATATAATCTTGGTTAAATACTTCCAACAAGGAATTTCGCATCAATTGAATGACCACTGCCAACGGACGAATCCCCAAAACAATGGAAGGTAATATCAAGTTTTTCCATTTTATGTGGATGCCTTCGCCAAAATCGTCCATTTCATATAAGCTTCCGGTCATTTCCAAATGGGTGTATTCATGTAATACAAAACCAAAAAACCAAGCGAACAAAATGGCACTGAAAAATGAAGGGACACTCATGCCCAAAGTACTCAACACCTGAATAACCTTGTCCAACCATTGGTCTTTGCAAAGTGCAGATACTATTCCTAAAAATATCCCCACTCCTATAGCGATGATTATGGCTGAAATAGCCAACACAAACGTATTTGGGAGCGTCTCAGCAATCACTTGACTGACTTCTTTTCCTTGTTTGGTAAAGGACTCCCGTAAATAGGGTAGTTTTAAAACAACATCGGTCTTACCGACTTCAAAAAGTGGCATCGCCGAATATTTTCCAGGTCTTAAAAAGGTATAATCCTCTGGGTTTGTAGAATGGAAAGACACCGGAGACAAATCGTTTAAATAGTAAGCATATTGGGTAGAAATAGGCTTATCAAAACCATATTTTGCCTTAACGGCCGCCAATTGCTTACTATCTTCATTTTGCCCCAACATCATTTGGGCAGGATCGCCTGGCAATACATTAAATAAAAAGAATATAACGGTTACCACTCCAAACAAAGTGAGCAGCGCATACCATATTTTATTTAACAGATAATTGACCAAGCAGCTAGTTGTCTTTAAGGGTCACTTTTATAGCTCCTGTGGCTTGCTCATCAGCTTCCAACTCAAGTTCTTTTAACAAAGTGCTGTCCTTGATAACTTCCATTTGTTGGATCATAGTAGAATCCAAAGCATCAAAAGCCTCCTTGGTAGCACGTTCATCATTGATAAAATACACAATATGCTCTTCTGGCACTTTTTCAACCTTAGGTTCTGGCTTGCGGGCGACTTTAGGAAGGTCTAAATCATCAACATCGTTCCAATGTACTTTCTGCATGATGGTACCTTTTTCCAATACCAACACTCCTGGATTGGAACGCACGATGGTTTTCAGCACTTTTTCATCACACAAATAAAAATCGAAATCCAATTTATAGTCTTCTTTTATCTTTTGCTTTACAGGAGTCCCCGAAGCCGATAATCCAATTACGGTATAGCCATTTTCAATAGCCTGATCCGTAATTGTTTTTAGGGCATTCAACCCTTCTTTTTCGGCACTTTCCAAGCTATAACTTACCACCATTACCAAATGGTCTTCTTCAAGAAAATGTGCCGTGAAGTCATCTTCTTCCGACTCTATGGAGAAATCCAAAATAGTTGGCTCGTAACCAGGTTCAATCACCGTTGTTTCCACACTGATGTATTCCCCATCTACGCTTGGGTAACTTCCGTTGGTCACAAATTCTTTTTCTTCACCATCCACCTTAAACAACCATTTCCATTCCATAACTGGCTCTTTAGCACCTTCTGGAATACTCATTTTTTCCTGAATATTGCTTCCTATATTGTAGGCTCTAAAATCGATAGCAGGCAAATGCATAAGCACATGATAGGCAAACCACATACACACAATAAAGCTCAATAGCGACACCATGGTCACTCCCAACTTACTGAAGATTGGCTTGATATACCTAACATTGAAGAATAGCACCAATATTAGCACCAACAAAATCACGTCTTTTGTAAAGGATTCCCATGGGGTTAGTTTAATGGCATCTCCAAAACAACCACAGTCTTTAACCTTATCAAAATACGCTGAGTAGAACGTCAAGAATGTGAAGAACACAATCATGCCCAACAAACTCCATACAGTGAATTTAGGCTTGTAGCCCACCAAAAGGAACACTCCCAAAACCACTTCAAAAATCACAACGAATACCGAAATCCCCAAGGCATAAGGCTCTAAGGAAGGGATGTTCAACACGTCGTAGCTAAAGTATTCTTGAAGCTTATAGGAAAACCCTAGTGGGTCGTTCAATTTTATAAATCCTGAAAAAATAAAAAGTGCCCCTACCAAGAGCCGGCAAATGTTTACTATAAATTTCATAAAAAGCTTATTGGGTTAAATGAATCATGGCAAAAACAGAGTAGTTAATCATATCCTGATAATTGGCATCAATGCCTTCGCTTACCAAGGTCTTGCCTTTATTGTTTTCGATTTCTTTTACACGAAGTAATTTTTGAAGGATCAAATCCGTAAGGCTGCTCACACGCATATCTCTCCAAGCCTCACCATAATCATGATTTTTGTCCATCATGAGTTGTTTGGTCAAAGCAATCTTTTCATCATACAATTTAGTGGCTTCCTCAACAGATAGATCTGGTTTTTCAACCACACCCTTCTCCAATTGAATCAAAGCCATCGTGCAATAGTTGATAATTCCAATGAACTCACTGGTTTCATCTTCGTCAATCTTTCTTACGTCGTTTTCCTGTAATCCGCGAATGCGTTGGGCTTTTATAAAAATTTGATCTGTAAGGGAAGGAAGTCTTAAAATGCGCCACGCGCTCCCATAATCTTTCATTTTATTGATAAAAAGGGCTCTACAAGTGGCAATGACTTCATCGTATTGTTTTGAAGTTTCTTGCATTGAATACATTTAATTTTCCGTAAATTTCGCATAAAAAACTTTAAACATCAAAGTTTAAGGTTTAAAGTTTGGGCCATGCCCAAAAATGTCTCGGGATTTGCTTTTTTCTCAAATAAGCGCCTTAATTTTACACTTCATTCTTCGTTAAAAACCATGACCATAAATTGCAAAGGACAACTTGTAGAGCTTTCAACTCCCAAAATAATGGGGATTTTAAATGTAACCCCCGACTCTTTTTACGATGGCGGGAGCTACAAAAATGAAAAGGATATTCTGGACAAAGTGGCCTCCATGCTTGAGGATGGCGCCACATTTATCGATTTGGGTGCTTACAGTTCGCGTCCCAATGCCGAGCATGTTCCTGAAACCGAAGAATTGCAACGCAGCGTTCCTATTGTAGAATTGATTTTAAGAGAATTTCCTGAGACCTTGATTTCCATAGATACCTTTAGAAGTGAGGTGGCCAAAACCTGTATTGAAGCAGGTGCCGCTTTGGTCAATGATATTTCAGCGGGCCTATTGGATGAGAACATGTTAGCTACCATGGCAAAACTTCATGTGCCATACATCATGATGCATATGAGAGGGACGCCGCAAACCATGCAACAGCACACCCAATATGAAAACCTAACCAAGGATATTCTGTTCTATTTTGCAGAGCGTATGGCCGCCGCAAGAGCTTTGGGTATCCACGACCTTATTGCCGATCCAGGATTTGGGTTTTCTAAAACCTTAACCCAAAACTATGAGCTGTTACAACACATGGAACTCTTCAAAAATTTGGACATTCCGTTTTTGGTAGGTATTTCCAGAAAATCGATGATCTACAAAGTTTTGGACACCTCTCCAGAACACGCTTTAAACGGCACAACGGTTTTAAACACCATTGCCCTACAAAAAGGGGCTTCCATTTTGCGTGTACATGATGTCAAGGAAGCTATGGAATGTGTGCAACTTTTTAATCAACTAAACTCTTAATCTCAATATGAAGTATTTCAGCTTGCTTATCGTTTTGCTATGCTTGTCTTGTGGCAATGACAAACTGGTTATGTTACCGGAAATTGAACATGCCAGCATCACTAAAATCCATGATGTATCTGCCGCTTACCTATTTTATGATGAAACTTTGCCCGACAGTATCGAACTGAACCGCAAAAATTTGATAAGCACCACCAATTGGCTGATTAATGTAGACAAGCGATTGACTTTGGAACAGGCCATTCCTAAAATCATGTTTTTACAAGATAAAAAGCGTAATGCCGAGCTTCATAAAAACGAAAATGCCAAGAACTACTTTACCTGTAATGATACCAGCATTCAAAATTTAGGGTTCATAGATTTCACTGAAGTAATTTACGACACCATTGTACCTAGAACTCCTGATAGTTCTGAAACTAAAAGTATATCCCTGCTAAAATACCACGATACAGAGCATATAGAAATTATAAGTTCCAATGTTGACCTATTAAATACCAATTTGGAACAGCTCACTAATACGCTTCAAGATTCTTTATACGCCCAAAACAGCCCAAGAACCCTAATCCTGGCAATTGAAAAGCATAACACCTTTCAGGACTATATCTCATTAAAATCTGTGCTTTCCTACTCAGAAAACGGTCCTATTACAATAGATCGTAGAGAATTTATTTATTAATCTTATTTTTTTAAATTTACAAAAACACCTACGCCTTGGAGAACTTAAAATTTTGGGATTTTAGTATTGTAGACTTTATTGACGTCTTTCTAGTGGCCATTCTACTTTACTATGTTTACAAACTCGTTAAAGGCACTGTAGCCATCAACATTTTCATAGGGATTATCATTATTTACTCTGTTTGGAAGATCACAGATTTACTCAATATGAAAATGCTCCACAACATTTTCGATGGTTTCATGAAAGTGGGGATTATTGCATTGATTGTCGTATTCCAACCAGAAATCAGGAAGTTTTTGTTGATGGTAGGTTCTACAAATCTGGGAGGGAAACGGAAAATTTTCAGTAAGATGAAATTCCTAAAAAATGAAGTGGAAACCAACACAGATATTTCTGCCATTGTCAATGCCTGTACCAAAATGGGCGCTACACAAACAGGAGCCCTGATAGTCTTGGAACGCAATAACAATCTAGACTTTTTAACAGGAACTGGAGATTCCATGAGCATTGGCGTAACCCAACCTATTATTGAGAGTATTTTTTTTAAAAATAGTCCATTACATGATGGTGCTATCATCATTGAAAACAATGTAGTAAAAGCTACACGTGTTATTTTACCCGTAAACAACGAAAAAAACATCCCCCAACGTTTTGGTTTACGTCATAGAGCAGCAATAGGTATCACAGAAAAAACCGATGCCTTGGCTTTGGTAGTAAGTGAGGAAACTGGACAAATATCCTACATTAAAAATGGGGAGTTCATCATGTTTAAAGATTCCGATGATTTAATAAATATGCTCAAACGCGACTTAGCATAGACGATGGAATGCAAAAACTGCCATACACCGCTTTCTTCGGCTAGTTTATATTGCAACCAATGTGGTGGAAAAGTCATTAAAAATCGACTGACCATAAAAAATTTATTGGAGTATTTTACGGAGACTTTCCTAAACTACGACAATCTATTTATACAAACCTTTTTAACTCTTTTTAGAGCGCCAGAAGATGTCATTATTGGCTACATAAATGGTGTAAGAAAAAAATATGTGGACGTCATTAGCTATTTCGCCATTGCCCTGACCGTTTTAGGAATCCAATATTTTATACTGGCTCATATTTTTCCAAAGGTTTTTGATTTGGGCACCTTAACTCATGGAGCTTCTGCTGAACTTCAAAAAAAGAATACGGATTTTGTGATGGAGCATCAATCCTTTGTCTTCATACTCTACATTCCTATGCACGCACTCATATCCCGAGTGGTGTTTTATAATGTTAGAACCTTCAACTACACCGAACATCTGGTAATCTACTTATACCTAATATCCCAAACGTCTATCTATGGGGCTATTTTAATCATTCTTTTATCCTCTTTTGGTATTCATTACAATGATATTGCTCTGTTTATATCCCTGCCGCTACAAATCATCTACATTTCTTACTGCCTTATAAGACTGTTCAAATTGAATTTAAAGCAATTCATGTTTCGGTTTTCAATATTCCTTTTGGTTGGCACAATCTTCATGATTGTCTTTATGCTATCCTATATTGTAATTCTATACCTAACGGGAAATGAACATTACCTCTTAGAAAATTAAATAAATACTTTAAAAAAGAGGATTAATTAAGAGGCCACTTCTTCCTTCATAAACTGTACTTTGTATAGCTTTTTCAATTTTTCCGAACGTAATATGGAATTCAATGTCTTTTTGAAGTATCCAAAGAGTCATCCCTACAACAAAAGGATCCGCTCATTGAGCGGATCTTTTTTTGTTTTTTTACTCTGTTTCTGTGGTTTCCACTTCACTAACAGCTGCTGTTTCAGGAGCTGATCCGTTTAAAGGTTTTGGATCTTTCCCCTTTAAATATTCAGGAAGTTCCATTCCTGCCATATTAAACATTTCCTGTAAAGGTGGCACTGATTTATACATTCCAGATAAGAAGTTTGCTGTAGAAGATTTGCCATCTCCATTATTGCTTCCATTCTCCCAAACAGTAACCTTATCGATTTTGATATTTTTAATTGCTTCAGACTGCAGTCTTACCAATTCTGGTAATTTATCGGCAATCAACAACAATACAGCATCTTTCGAATTATTCCCGGCCGCCTTTACAATTTGTTCCATACCGGCAGCTTGCTTTGTAAGGATTTCATACTGTCCTTGAGCTTCTGCTTGTGCCTTGAACAAAATTGCATCCGCCTCACCTTTTGCTTTACGACGAATCATTTCGGCTTCAGCCTCAGCGTCGATTTCAACTTTGCTTTTGTCAATTTCAGCTGGAACTATGATGTCTGCCATTTGTGAAGAACGTTCACGTTCTGCTCTGGCTATTTCAGCATCCTTCTCCGCAGCATAAGATTCCTCCAAAGCTTTTGCAGCCTGTACCTTTTCTGCTGCAATTGCAACACGCTCTGCCTCTGCTTCACGCTGACGGCGTAAGGAATCGGAATTGGCTACAGCAATTTTAGCGGTGTTTTCTCCTTCTACCGCTTGGGCATTTGCGGCTGCCACTTGGGTGCGCTCATCCTGAACTGCATTGGCCTCCCCAATAGATCCATCTCTATTTTTCTCGGCTACCGATTTACGAGCAGCATTGATTGCATGAGCTGCAGCTTCTTTCCCTAAGGCTTCAATATATCCGGATTCGTCAACAATATCGGTAATGTTTACGTTGATAAGTTTAAGACCTACTTTCTTTAATTCGGACTCTACACTCTGGGAAATATTGGTCAAGAATTTATCACGATCGGAATTGATTTCCTCAATATCCATGGAAGCCACAACTAAGCGTAATTGTCCAAAAATAATCTCTTTGGCCAATTCTTGGATATCCTGAAGGCCAAGCCCCAAAAGACGTTCGGCTGCATTTTGCATAACTCCAGGTTCTGTAGACACACCAATGGTAAAGCGTGATGGCACATTTACACGAATATTCTGTTTGGACAAAGCATTAACCAAGTTAACTTCAATGGAAATAGGCGTAAGATCCAAGAATTCATAGTCTTGTATCACCGGTAAAATAAAGGCCGCTCCACCGTGAATACATTTGGCAGACTGGCCACCTCCAACTTTACCGTAAACTACTAAAATGCGGTCTGAGGGACAGCGTTTGTAACGCTTTATTAAGATAATTAATAAGACAAAAATAAACAGGACAGCAAATACTACTGTCATGGGGAAAGCTAGATTAAAGCTTTGCAGAGGAAGAAGGTAGTTCATAAATTTCTGATTTTATTGGTTGTATAGGTTTTTTGGTTTCTTCTACGATTAATATGCCATTGCTGGTAACATCCACCACTTTAATAATGGTACCTGATTTTAATTCGAATAAAGAATCGGAAAGAGCTTCCAATTCTCTCAATGTCCCTTGTACTCTAATGCTTACCTTACCCATTCTAGACCGATTAGCACCAACAGTGAGGTAAATTTCACCAACAGCTCCAATGGCATTGTTATAATTAAGGGTACCGCTATCGGTTAATTTTTTCATATAGTAAAACATGGCAGCCATAACGGTCATCATTGCCAGTCCACAGGCTAAGGAAATAATGATGCTGAGAGGTTTTGACAAACCAGCTTCAATACAGCCAATTCCGCTCCATCCAAAAATGGTAAAGAACCCAATAAGGTTTTTGAAGGTTATAAACTGAAATTCAATACCTGTATCAGTATCGATACTTGCATCTACGTCCTCCACATCATCTATACCATCGGCTCCCAAAAAGGTAGAAGCCATAATAAAAAGGAATACTAAAGAGCCTATTAAGGCAATGATCCAATAAAACTTGCTAAAAGCATCAAGAGCAGCAAACCAGTCCATGGTGTATGAAAATTTAAAATTGAAATACAAGTCTATAAATAGAGCCTATAACACTTAAACCATGTTAAAAATTGGAATCTGCATTTTCACCCAAGCTAGCAGCATGGAATCGTAAATTGGTTAAGGGTGAAGACGTTTATTGTTTGTAAGGGAATACCATATAAAAGCTCATTATAAAGCCTTGATTTGGTTGGTTAATTCCTAACAGACTTGAGGCGTCTGCGCTATTCCTTAGCTCTATTAATTTGTAGTTAAAGTAAGTAATTTGTTACAGTCTTTGTAAAAATATTTTTAAATAATTTGAAAATTTGTAATGGAACTCAAGTTTAACAGTGAGCCACATAACTATATGCTTTTGTATATCAGCAAACAAGCTCAAAAACAATTAGCAAATAAATCCTAACCTAAAAAAACCTTTTTTTTGATGTAGCAATACATTTTACTCTAGACCGTAAAGTTGAGCTATGTCATTTTCATGATTTTTTAAAATGACCTTTCTCTTTATTTTCATACTTGGGGTAAGCTCTCCTTTGTCAACCGTCCACTCTTCCGGTAACAATACAAACTTTTTAATTTGTTCAACATGATTAAATAAAGGATTATATCTGTCGATAATACTTTTATAAAGCGCTCGTATTTTTTCAGATTTTAAAGCACTTTCCTTTCCTTTATACAGGACTCCATGTTTTCGACACCAATCTGCTAAACCTGAAAAATTGGGAACTATCAATGCTGAAACAAACTTTTGACCTTCTCCAACAACCATAATCTGTTCAATTAGAAAACTTTCTTTCATTTTATTTTCAATAGGCTGTGGCACAACATACTTTCCTCCAGAAGTCTTGAACATTTGTTTTTTCCTATCGGTAATTTTGAGATACTTTGAATTAATCATTTCACCTATATCTCCAGTGCAAAACCAACCATCCTTCAATACCTTCTGGGTTTCTTCAGGACGTTTAAAATACCCCTGCATTACATTATCACCCTTACAGCAGATTTCCCCATCCTCCAAAAACTTAATTTCCACGGACTTCAATGGCATTCCAACAGTTCCCGGTTGTATATCATTAACACGATTAAAAGCAAGGATTGGAGATGTTTCCGTAAGCCCATACCCCTCCACAACATTAATTCCTGCAGCTCCAAACACACGTATTAACCTTTGTTGGCAAGCTCCTCCGCCCATAATTATGGCTTTTACATTACCTCCAAGGGCATCCCGCCATTTTTTGTAAATAAGTATATCGGCAAGCCTAAGTTGAAGCTTATAGGAAATGGATAATTTTTGATTGAATTCAAATCGATTAGCCAATTTAACTGCCCAAAAAAAGATATTTCTTTTAAATCCTCTTTGTGCTTCTCCAACGGAAATTATTTTTTCATAAACCTTTTCCAAAAGTCTGGGAACTGCACAAAACATATAAGGTTTCACTTCTTGCAGATTTTCAACTACTTTGCCAACGTTTTCGGCAAATGAAATTGTAAAACCATTATAGATGTAAACATACAATGCCATTTTTTCATAAACATGGTTTAGTGGCAAGAAGCTAAGGGCCTGTTTTTTATCTAGAATTAAATGTTCAAACACCTCAGAGGAAACAGCTTCCATATTGGAATAGATATTTTTATGTGACAACATCACGCCTTTGGGAGTCCCAGTGGTACCAGATGTATAAATAATGGTACAAACATCCGTTTCATCAACTTTATTGGCGTAGGTTAAAACATTCTCATAAATAGTTTTGGAAAAAGGCAGTATCAACTGTTTCCAGCTAAGTAAAGCCTCCGAAGTGTTGATTACATATATTTCTTTGAGTTTTGGAAGATCCTGTTTTATGGAATCTAGCTGATTGTACAATTCCATATCCTCTACAAAGCAAACTTCCAAAGCTGCCTCATTAAAAATGGCCACTAATTCAGTTTTTGAAATGTTGGGGTACAACGGCACCAAAACAGCCCCAGTAACTTGTACCGCCAAATCAATAAGAAGCCAATCTGGCGATGAAAAACAAATCAATCCAACTTTAGATCTTTCTTCTACAGTAGATCCATTGCCATTAATACCTTTTACTAATAGAGAGTTTGCTAGACTAAAGACGTTCTCCTTGAATTGAGTTGGCGGATAATGTAGCCAAGTATCCTCTTTTTTATATTGCAAAAAGTTTTCAGGCAACTTATTAATATTGTCTCCTATTAAAAAATCAAAAAGCCTGTGCTGCGAAGCCCCTGTAGAATTGTCCATAACAATCATAATTTATTTGAGATATTTTGGCATGTATTCTCAATTCAAATAAGGTTACATTTTAATTGAAAAGCTGAACTATTTATGGATTACCGATTTCGCAGCCCCAAAATTCCCAAAATGAACATATGCGAAACCTTTACAAAGATAACTGAAAAAGGATGCGGTTAAACTATGACCTGCTCCAAAGCATAATTAACCATTAGATAGTAAGAGTTGTTTTATCTCGGGAACATTATCTAATCTACTCCAAGGTATTTAATATTTGGGCAAACTTAGCCTTTGTCACCAATACTTTATTATTAATATCAATACGCTTTAATTCCGTTTCAATTAATTTGGCCTCTCTATAATTGATCAAAAACAAGGAGCCCTCTCCCAATTCAAAACGTTCTTCTTCAAAAGCTACCAATTGGGTATAATCATCTACCAAATTTTGAGCTATATTGCTTTGAGTTTCATAGGAGCTTATTTCTTGTTGCACCGCGTTAAGTTTATTTTGCAAACTTACCTTTGTAGCCGACAAACTAAACTCCACATCTTGTAGTTTCAATTTAGTTAGCTTCAAGTCACCGCGTTCCTTTCTCAAAAACAACGGCATACTTATATTAAGCCCTGCCTTGTAATTATGGGTAGTCAACGAATTAATCCGTTCATAATCGCTTGTTAAAAAATTATATTGTACGTCTATTTTAGGCAAAAGGTTATTTGTATTCAGTCGTTTTTCTAAAATCAATTGCTCTTTTTCCAAATTGATTGTCTGTATTTTGGGGTGATTTTCCAAAAGTTCTTCGTTAACCTCCAATAAACTACTATTTAAAACTTGATCTGCGATAAAAAAAGAGTTTTCATCTGGCAGCAGACTAGCATCCAATTCTACAGGGATATTATTTTCCAACCACAAATAATTGGAAAGTTCCAATTGGGATTTCACATAGTTGATTCTGGATTTTTCAACATCCAGAGCTCTATTTTTAAAATTGATACTTGCCTCCAGAGTATCAACAGCAGGCTTGTCCCCTGCTTCAAAACTAACCACTACATTAGCTAAGCGTTCCCGAGCATTCTCTTGAAAAGAGGTATATACTTGGTATTCCTGGTAGTACTTTAACCAGCTAAAATAGGTCTCCACTGCCTTGTAGAGAACCTCATTTACAGCCAAACTCTGCTTGTTTAAACTAATGTCCCTGTACAGCTTTGCTTGCTTTAAGGTTGCCATGCGCTCATTAGCCAAAAATCCTTTAGCCAAAGACATGGACACCCCTGCGCTATACAGCCCATCTTCTGGCACCGTGGCTTCAGGATTTAAATAATAACCTTCATTGTTTTCGTAATTGGCCTTTAGTTCTATTCCATACCAAGTGGGAATTTTAAAGGCTGCATTGAGCTTATCATAATATTCGGTCCCCGTAAATTCCTTTGTGTTATAATCTACTTCTATCTTAGGGTCGAAGGCACCTCGCGCCTTCAAAAGTTTAGCTTCCCCTTCGCTCGCCATTAATTGCGCCTGTTTCACAATAGGATGGTACTGTTTTACATAACCCAAATATTCTTCCAAGGTAAAAACACTATCAGAAACAACCTGTCCCTGAACTGTAAACCCCAATATACAGAACAGTGTAACGAGTACCGATGAGCCGTTTGGAAATTGTATATTTTTAAAAACCATTATGAATTCTTAATTGTTGGAGTTATTTTTTAAATCGCTCTTTTGTGCTGCTTCGGGACCCAATGGTGCATAAAAATTTGGCGGAAAACTGTTGATCTGTCTCCACAATTCAAACCAAATTGGCACATCTTCCAAAAGCGCTATTGTTTTAGCTCCTGAACCTACCCGAAGGGCTTCCGGCCAAGGCCCATAATCTGGATCTCGAGTAATCAATACCCGATACATACCATTTGGACTAGCAAAATTTTCAATAGCTACTATATGCGCCCCGTACGTACCATAGGAAACATTAGGCCATCCACTAAACACAATAGCAGGCCAACCTTCAAATTCTACCTGTACATGTTCTCCTTTGTGCAACAGTGGCAAATCTATGGGCTTTACATACATTTCTACAGCGAGTTCATAATTAGCTGGCATAATCCCTACCAAAGGCTCACCTTCCTTAAAGGTTTCCCCTATTCCAGATATTATAGCCTTATTGATATAACCATCCTGTGGCGCCGTGATGTACTGCAAACTATTACGTTTTTCGTAATTGGCTAAACTATTTTCCAACTTGGATACTTGCGCTTCGGTATCAAGTGCATTTGATTCGGCCGAAAACAAATCACTCTGTGCCTTGGCCAATTTATCCCCATAAGTAGCTCTTATTGTAGAAATATTCAATTCGGAATTGATTACTTCATTTTTGGAAGCCAACCATTTGTTTTCCTGAGAAATCAACTTGGCATTAGCCTCCTGCAGTTTGTTTCGGTATTCCTCCACATCCTTCACCGCTTTAAGACCTTTCTCCTGAAGGGTTACAGTTCTTTCAAATTGAGTTTGGGCAATATTGGCTTTTATTTTTATAGCTTCCAGATCAATACTGTCTGATTCCACCTTTAATTTGGATTGAAGCAACTTGTTCTTGGCCTGTTCCAATTTCAACACTTGCTCTTGTTGTAGTGCTGTGTATTGATTTTTCAAAGCTCCTACTTTGGACCTATAAGCTTGAACAGAAGCTGACTTAGCCCTTATTTGATCGCCTGTACGATCCGTTAATTGCTCATCAAAATAGTCACTTTTGATTTCGGATATTTTAAGAATGGTATCCCCTTTCTTTACAAAATCACCTTCCTGAACCAACCAAGCATCAATTCGACCTGGTATAGGCGATTGAAGGGTCTGCGGCCGCTGGTTGGGCTTTAAGGTTGTTACCAAACCTTTGCTGGTAATATTTTGTGTCCATGGTAGAAACAAAATAATAATCAACAAAATAGTACTCACCAATAACACCCTTCTAAACAGTCTATGATGGCTTTTATGCAAGGTAGCTTGACCGGACTTGAATTGTTCCAGATCCAAAAATTCTGAGACTTTATTATTTGAAATGTTCAACATAGCGCTTACAGGTTAATTACATGACCGTCCTCAAGAATAATGTGTTTGTTACACATACGCTTCCAGACATTTAGGTTACTCACTACAATTACACTCCAAGGGTTGGAGGCATCACATAAATATTCAAAGATTTTTTCTGATTCTTCAATATTAAATTGCTTTAAAGGTTCTTCTAATATTAGAACCTTAGGATCTTTTAATATAGCCCTAGCCAATAACAACTTAGCCGAAATAAAGTACGGAATCTGCTTCCCTTCAGGTTTCAATAGCGTATTCAATCCCTTAGGTTGTCGTTTTAAAAAGGAAGTCAACCCTAATTTTTCAAACACCCCGAAAATGGATTCATCGGTTATATCAGTGTCCCCAAAAGTTACATTTTCCCTAATGGTTCCCTCAAAAGGAGATTCCTCAGAAAGCACCATTCCTAAATGCGATCGGTATTTATTAATATGCAGGCTTTCTATAGACAAATTATCAATATAGATGTAGCCATCTGTTGGGGCCAATACCCCAGAAATGAGCTGTAACAAACTTGACTTTCCAGACCCACTTTCCCCTTGAATTAACACACGGTCCGTTGGTTCAATCTTAAAGGAAATGTGTTCTAAAATTGGTTTTGTGCGATTGGTTACCCGGTAGCCGGCGTTCTTAAGTTCGATAGTAAATGGTCTGGCCGCTCCAATTTCCTCTCCATATTGATTTTCAACAGGCTTATCAACCACCTGTCCCAATTTTTCGATAGCTGTCAATACATCATAAAAGGACTCCAAGCCCAAAATGAGTTTTTCGACAGAAGCAATAATTAAAATGATAATAATTTCTGCGGCTACAAACTGCCCGATATTCATTTGTTGGTTAAGCACTAAATATCCACCTACCAATAACAATCCTGCGGTAACCACAACTTTAAAACCAATCATTTGCTTAAACTGAAGCATTAAAATTTTAAAGTGGTTCTCTCTTGACTTTACATAGTCATAGACCAAATCATCCGTTTTATTAAGGGCCAATCTGGTTTTGCCTGACAACTTAAAACTAATTACGGTACGGGCAATTTCCTCGAGCCAATGCGCCATTTTGTATTTGTATTTAGACTCTTTCAAACTGGTATCCAAACCTTTTTTGGCCGTGTATTTAAACACTACAAAAATGAGCCCCATCAACAGTAAACCGAATACAATAAAAAATGGATGGTAAAATGACAATAAAATAAGGGCAAAAATAACCTGTAAGAATGCAGATGGGATATCAATTAAAATTTTAGACAACCCCTTTTGAATGCTTAGCGTATCAAAAAATCTGTTTGCCAATTCAGGCAAATAGTAATTGCGCATCTGGTTCATCTTTATTTTTGGAAATCTATATGCCAAATCAAAAGAAGCCCTAGCAAAAATCCGCTGTTGGATGCTCTCAATAATTCGTATTTGAAAAAGCCTTAAAATACCCGTAAAGGCCACACCAGAAGTTACCAAAACCACCAATACAATCCATGAAGTAGACACTTGACCTCCTTGTAAAAGCGTGATGA
The DNA here is from genome assembly GCF_030908385.1 of Mangrovimonas sp. YM274. Lineage (NCBI taxonomy): Bacteria > Pseudomonadati > Bacteroidota > Flavobacteriia > Flavobacteriales > Flavobacteriaceae > Mangrovimonas > Mangrovimonas sp. YM274. Next base: position 1,681,980 of record NZ_CP133091.1, on the reverse strand, counting down.
TGGCTTGAATCCCCAGAGGTAATGTCAAGGCCAAAATACCTTCAAAAATCGCAAAGTAAGCAACTCTAAAAATGTCTTCCCGTTCTAACTGAACCAAACCTAAAAAACGTTTCCAAGGTGACAAACTGTTATTATTCTTCATGCATTAGTGTTTTAAAGATTATGCTGGTATAAAATTGGGTTACCGATGTAGGCTCGGTATTATTGGTTAATGTCTTAAAATGATCTGTAAAAAAGTGCTGATGCAAAGCTCCCTCAACCGTAGAACTGGCCAGACTCAACGGAAACTGGTAAGTGTTGTTATAGCCCTGAATCACTTCTGCAAAGCGTTTCACCACCCGCTTAAAGGGCATAAAGAACCCCTCCTCATTCTCGCTATCGACATCACAGGTTAAGTAGGCTTTAGCATTTTCTTTAATGATTATTTTATTAAGCAGCACCTCATTGATATGTGCAAAATCACTATCCTCCTCGGTAGTCCTTGTTAATACCTCAATAGCCTTTTCAAGTCTTTCCTTTGGATCTTTTAACGCAAACGTCTCCAACACCAATTGATACTCAATCCAAACCCAATACCAAGAGGTTAAATACATCAACAAATGGTGCTTACTCTCGAAATACCGATAAACAGAACTTTCATTGGAATTGATAGTCGTTCCAAGCTTTTTAAAATTGAACTGCTCAAAACCTAGTTCATCAATCAGTTCAATGCTATGCTTAACGATGCGTTTTCCCAAATCGGACGTCTCAGGATCCTTAATATAGATGCCTTTGGGGACTTCAATTTTAAAGTTTTGCAGCAAATTAATCATTTCAATAATTGTTAAAAACACAAATCTAATAGTATTACTATTATTATTGTGATTTGATATATTAAAAATTTGTGAAAATTTCTACAAAAAGATCTATTCAAAAGTTTAGCGCACTCCTTAACCAACTTCCTATTCAAACATCCGAACCCCAAAAACCCCAAAACAACACTCTAAAATACAACATCTTAAAAACAACACCATATGAGTATTCACTTTATTTTCACGGCTATTTTGAAGGCAACAAAAGCACGTTATAATCTATATCATAAAATTCAATGGAAAGTTGTTACTTTAGAAACCATGAAGACATAATCTTTCTTTAGCAATCAATATACAACCGTTTTAAGGGTGAATTTCATTAAAGAAAATACTACTAAAACTATCTTTTAACAATTGTTAAGAAACTCCTCTCTAATTCCCAGATAAATATTTTCTATGTTTGTAATGTGAGTGAGCCATTACATACAAAAGCAGGCCGTGCGCTATATCCAATGTTGGTATTGGCATTTTTGCTATTACTAACACCTTGCAAGGTCAGAAACTTTGTTCAGGTGCAGTTAAAACTTCCTCAAACCGAGGTGAGCAACAAAAGCAAAACAACGCTTAGCAATGCGCATTGTAGCTCCTACACTACAGATTTCAAAATTGCAAGCAGCACGAAAGTCTCGAAGAAGTACACTCCAGATTTGGAACATGGCAACACTTCTAGTTTCACCTCTTCAGTTGCGCTTCAAAACAAGCCTTTAACATTAGGCTACACTTTGACGCATTCCATCTACGGTGTTCCTCTCTATATTTTATACAGAAACTTCAAGGATTATATTTAATCCACACCATTTTCCTATTTATTAAATCAGGAATCAAAACTGATTATCAAACATTAAGAATGACCTTTTAAAGGTTATACGAGCAGCTACAGTCTAGCGCTACTGCTGCCTAGGCTCATGTATTTCACAGCCTATGAGCTCGTCATTCTTAATGGTATTTAACAAAATCCGCAAAACTTAAAAACATTGAAACATACAATTCTATATTTATTTAGTATCTGTCTTTTCAGCCTCAACACATCAAAAATGAAGGCTCAGGACAACAATTCAGAACAACACAATTATTTAATCCTATCAAAAAACCTGCAGCAGCTCAAACCGGTTTTATTAACAGCCAATGAGCTAAAACAGGAAGACGGCCCAACCTATGGCAACTTTCATATGATAATCTGCGGAAAAACGGTAAGCGACATTCCCAATAATAGTGCATTTGAAGCACTTTTAAAAGAGGCCTCATCTCAAAACGTAAAAGTATTTGCCTGTGGCATTTCCCTAAAAAAATTTAATGTAGACATCACCAAACTTCCTAAAAACATAACAATAGTAGAAAACGGAATTCTGTATGGATTTCAACTCCTTAAACAAGGATTCATAACACTAACTATTTAAGCTCATAATATGAATAAAATCACTATAAAAAACGATTCAGGCCTTTTAGTACTAGCGTTAAGGCTTGTGGTTGGCTGGACCTATTTTTCAGCCTTTTGGAGACGCACTATCCTTGCAGACAAACTTGACCCTGAGGCAGCAGGTTACATTGGCGAGAAATTCAACCACTTTTTACCCCATGCATTGGGAATAAAGCCCATAATTCAATATTTGGTGGAAAACCCAGATATTTTATGGATTAACATGGTAATATTTACCATCATTGAGGGCATTGTGGGACTTGGTATTCTTTTAGGCATATTTACTCGATTAATGAGCATAGGGGTTTTTGGTCTTGCTATGGGAATTTTGCTTGGTTCGGGTTGGATAGGAACAACCTGTTTAGACGAATGGCAGATAGGTGTTTTAGGAATTGCTGCCGGCTTTGTATTATTTCTTACCGGTAGTGGTACATATTCTGTAGACCATTATTTTTTCAAGAAGCGATTTTCATTCATAACAAAGAAATGGTTCGCCTTGTTAGGCTCAGGCCCCCTCCCTATTAGAGAGCAAGTGTTTTCAAGATTTGTATTGATGGGCTCTCTTTGCGTTTTGGGAATTACCCTAATGACCAACCAGATATTTCACGGAGGCCTTTGGGGCACCCTCCATAACAAATCAGTAAAACCAAAACTTGAGATTACCCAAGGAAAACTGAACAATCAAACCCTGTCTTTTGATGTTTTTAGAACTGAAGGGGTCGATGTTTACGGCGCTTGGATTATTGGTATAGAATTATTGGATGATCAGCAGAAACCTGTATTTCAATTATCTCAAACAGATTTGTCATTACTAATGAACTATCAAATTTCAAATTACTATATAGCCAAAGTAAAACCGGGAGCCCACAGTCTAATTGTTCCTTTGGGAGCGAAAGCAACCTTAAACTTGAGCGATAGTATATTAGCCAACCTACCAAATGGTAAATACACCATTAAAATGACCGACATAAGCGGTGCATATTGGGAACATGACCTAAAAAAGCAGTAAACTGACACACACAACCAATCATTAACACCTAAAAAAGGTGTTAAGATAATGGTATATGACATTCCCAATCCCAAGTCTTTCCATGAGGCCTTGACAATAAAACAAGTTCATTGACTTCAAATTCCTTGAAATAAGCAATGTCCTTAAATAGTTCAAGGCTTTTATGGAGAGTAGTTACATCTTTTGTCTTTGAAATCGTGATATGTGGTGTATTGGATACTTTTAATGCAGTTAGCCCTCTATGTAAATCCCTTCTCCATATCACTTTGATTTGAGCTAGCAATTGCTCAAAATTTTTGGAGGGACTTATCTTTAAAAGTAACACCTTGGATCCTTTTTCAAACGCAGCAACCCCCTCAATAGTCATTTTAAACGTCTCCATATCAGACAGAGCGGAAAAATACTTTATCAATAAGGGCTCATAGTCCACGTCCATTTCAAACTGTACCAAGGTAACATGAGGTTTGGATTTGGAATATTGCAGCGGACCAAAAGCATCTATAAATTGCTTTTTAAAAGCAACAACCCGCTCATAAATGGGATTTGGAGGTACAATACGTAAATTGTATATCCTTATTTCAGCCACAGGTTTTCATCTATCTTCTATTCAACCTCTACCACACCTACCTCTTGCATCACCTCTGCAAACTTTTCCAACGAATATAATCTATCATTGATATCATAAACATTTGTAGATATTATAAGTTCGTCTGCTTGAGTTTGCTTTAAAAAAGCCTCAACCTGTTTTTTTACAGTTGCCTTGCTTCCCACAAAACTATATTTAATCATGTTTTGAATAGATGGATGTTGCATAATTTCCTTTAATTCTGGTGTCATGTCTGTTGGCGCATTCAAATAATCGCGTTTTCCTGTAAACATCCCAATAATCATGCGCAAGGAAGAGGTCTGCAATCGCTTGGCTTCTTCATCTGTTTCAGCAATAATTACATTTACTCCAGCAATGACATATGGATGTTCCAAAACTTCGGAAGACACAAATTGCGCCCTGTAGATAGCTAAGGCCTCATCTAAATGTGCTGTCGCAAAATGACTAGCAAAGGCATATGGCAACCCTTTTCTGGAAGCCAAATGAGCACTATCCGTACTAGAGCCCAAAATATAAATAGGTACGTCTACTCCTTCCGCAACCACAGCCCTAACTTTTGCCAATTCATTATGTTTTGAAAAAAAAGCCTGAATCTGTTCTATATCCTTAGGAAAGGAATGCGAGGCCTGCAAAAAATCTGATTTTATGGCCATAGCCGTGTCACGATCGGTTCCTGGAGCTCGCCCCAAACCTAAATCAACACGATTGGGATATAAATTCCCGAGTGTACCAAATTGCTCGGCTACAATTAAAGGAGAATGGTTAGGCAACATCACCCCTCCAGACCCCACGCGTATTTTTGAAGTTTGCTGGGCCACATGCCCTATTAACACCGTTGGAGCATTACTACCCACAGCCATCATGTTATGGTGCTCGGCAAACCAAATTCGTGTATAGTTCAAGGCTTCCGCTTTTTGCGCCAGCGCCACGGCATTTTTATACGTTTGTTGCACCGATTGTCCTTTAGATATCAATGCTAATTCCAAAATAGAATAGGCGGTTTGTTTTGTGTTCATTCGTTTTCTTATTCGGGGGTTTATAGTGATTACTGCACTTAAAATTCCTTTGTGCTCTTATAAGGAGTCGTAAATCTCTATTTAAATTACATTCTTTACCAAAGAAAGCCTGTAGCAATTGGCTACATTACAAAATAACTATTTTAAAAGGGCTGTTATTTTTGAGATACTACCTCATAGTCTTTTCTGGACTGCTTAATATCTCTAATATTGTCTTTAGACCAGGCTACCAAACTATGAATATGTGGCAATAAAGAGCTGCCTCTTTCTGTTAACTCGTATTCCACTTTAGGGGGCACTTGAGGGTAAATAGTGCGCTTTACCAGCCCATCGGCTTCCAAACTTTTCAAGGTCACACTTAACATTTTTTGAGAGATGCTCACTATATAACTATGCAATTCATTAAATCGTAATACTTTTTCTTCTTCCAAGATCAGCAGAATCAATAATGACCATTTATTACCAATCTTATCCAATACATTTCTAACCGGACATTCTTCTACATTACTGTATTTTTTCAAATTTTCTTTTTCCATACAAGACTGATTATTACTATAACTAACTTCAAAGTAAGTATTTAACGAAATCGTAACCTATTGCATATTAAAAACTTACATAGTATATTTGACTTACTAAAAGTTAGTTAAATACTTTTATAAATCAAATATACAACAGAAACTTTAATATACAAACATTATGAAAATAGGTATAACAGGTGCTACTGGTCAATTAGGGGGATTAGTGGTACAGGAATTGTTAAAAAGAGAACAATCTGAGAATTTAGTAGCCTTAGTTCGGTCCACAGAGAAAGCCAAAAATTTAGGTGTCAAAACACGCAAATTCGATTATAATGATCCTTCAAGTTTAGAAAAGTCTCTAGAAGGCATTGATAGATTGGTTTTTATTTCGGCTAACGAAATAGGTCAAAGAGCTCGCCAACACCAAAATGTTATTGACGCTGCAAAAAAATCGAACGTTAATTGGATTGTCTACACCAGCTTGCTACGCGCAGACACTTCCTCATTAAGTTTGGCAGGCGAACATATTTCCACAGAGCAGGCACTCAACGACTCCGGTATTAATGCTACAATTTTACGCAACGGTTGGTATTCTGAAAACTATACTGCTTCTATACCAAATGCGTTAGAAAACGGGGCTTTTATTGGCAGCGCGGGAAATGGAAAAATTTCATCGGCTGCTAGATTGGATTATGCCGAAGCTTTGGCCATTGTAATCACAGATGACAGCTACAAGGGTAAAACATTGGAGCTTGCTGGCGACCAAAGCTACACTTTAACAGACCTTGCCGAAGAAATATCGAAACAATCAGGAAAAACCATTTCCTATAACAATCTACCGGAAGAAGAATACGCCGCTATTTTATTGGAAGCTGGAGCTCCAGAAGGACTGGCCAAAGGTTTAGCTAGTTGGGATGTTTCTGCATCACGAGGTGATTTATTTGACGATGGACAGCAATTGTCAAAACTTTTGGGAAGACCCACAACTTCTTTGACCCAATCGGTTAAGCAAGCACTTTAAACATTACACAAAAAGGGTTCCTGATACGGAATCCTTTTTGTATATTTCTGTTAGCTATCAAACATTAATTCAAGCTAATTTCAATTGGTTCCAAAATGAACAAACTGTTCCATATTTTTAAAGTTGATGCCGCCGAGGCCGAAAAAATAGCCTCACAACCAGATGAACCACACAATCATGATTTTGAGGAACTGCTTATTGGCCTTGAAGGTGAATTGGAACACTTTATAGACTTTAACTCCAAAACTATCGAAGCTCCGTTTGTGAGCTTTATTACCAAAGGTAAATTGCACCGTGTCATTCCCAAAGCTATCAATGGCAAGTGCGACATTTGGAGCCTTCGCTTTAAAAGTGAGTTTATCCCAGAAAGCACCTTTCAACTTTATTCGCTATACCATAATCAAGCCAATTTAAAATTAAACAAGGACTATTGCACAGAACGTTTGGTAAAGCTCTGCCAAATGATCTTTGAAGAAACCCAACAAGGTACTCCTAACTATGCTATTATAAGACAGCTATTGAGTGTTCTCTTTACAATGATTGAGGTAGAACGCAAAAAACTGGAAACCCCAAACGAACCCCTGGAAAAAACACAAAATACAACCTTTAAAAACTTTCTCACTATTCTGGAGGAAAACTACCACCGCCCTGTTGGTGTAGAATTTTATGCCGAAAAACTCTTTATGTCCTCACGAAACCTCAACATGATATGTCAAAACATCATGGAGCAAAGCGTATCGGAACTTATTGAGACCAGAAAACTCATTGAGGCCAAAAACTTGCTCATTTCCACAGACAAAACCATTTCAGAAATAGCCTATGATTTGGGCTACAATGAAAATTCATACTTTTCTAATGTCTTCAAAAAAAAGTCAGGACAATCCCCCAGTGAATTTAGAGACGACATGAAAAAAATATTGGTTTCCTAAATCTACAATCCTATTTCCGATTAGTGTAACAACTAAACCGCTTATTGTTTTCATCTTTGTATCAGCAATTTAATCAGCTATAAATAAAATGATTACACATGAAAACAACATTCAAAAATTCAAGAATTCTAACAATCGTTACGCTAGTGGCCGTAACATTGTTTAGCAGTTGTTCCCAAAACAACACCAACGAGCTTCAAACTAAACTAGACAAGTTAGAAGCCGAGTTGCAAGGCTATAAAGCCAATGAAGCTTTAATAAAGCAGCGGCTAGCTACTTTTGACACACTAGACTTTGAGTATTTTACCAATCAAAAATGGGACAAATTCAGCCATAGCCATACTGACGATATTGTAGTGTACAATGCAGACGGAAGCACTACAAAAGGGTTGTTTCCTTCTCATATAGACGATTTAAAACCCATGTTCATTTTTGCTCCCGATACAAAAATCGAAAAGCACCCTGTACGCTTTGGCAGTGGCGATTGGACCGCGGTAATAGGCGAATTAGAAGGAACTTTTTCAGAACCAATGCCCATTGGTGATGGAAAAACCATACCTCCAACTGGCAAAAAATTCAAATTGAGAATGGCAACCATAGGTCATTGGAAAGACGGTAAAATGATTGAAGAATACCTATTCTACGACAATCAAGATTTTATGAGACAAATAGGACTTGCTCAATAACACAAAAAACATATCAAATAAACTAGAAACAGTAATTAAAATTTTTATCAAATGGCAACAACAACATGGGTTATAGACCCAACACACAGCGAAATAGGTTTTAAAGTAAAACACTTAATGATTTCTAATGTCAAAGGAAGTTTCACCGAGTTTGAAGCCTCTGTAAATGGAGACGATTTCTTTAACACACCAGTAACGGCAACCATTCAGGCTGGTTCTATTTCCACTCACAACACCGAACGGGACACCCACCTAAAAAGCGCTGACTTTTTCGATGTTGAAAACCACGAAACCATTACTTTTGAAGGCAAATCCTTCAATAAAGTAGATGATGATGAATACAAACTGAAAGGCTTACTTACCATCAAAGGCATTAGTAATGAAGTAGCTTTAAATGTCACCTACGGCGGAACCAATAAAGATCCATGGGGCAATGAAAAATTGGCTTTGGAAATCACAGGAAAAATAAATCGTAAAGACTGGGAATTAAATTGGAATGCCGCTTTGGAAACAGGAGGTGTTCTGGTTGGCGAAGAGGTTAGAATTTTAGCAGAAGTGCAATTTGTAAAACAAGTTTCATAAATTGTTTATGAAATGGAGAGAACAAAATTCTTAAAATCCTTGGCGTTATTACCTTTAATAAGTGCTAGTATGAATTTAAAAGATTTAAATAAAATGACCGCATCCATGAGTAATACAGGCAAAATGCCTGTATTATTCCTAGGTCACGGTAGCCCCATGAATGCCATTGAAGAAAATGAATTTGTGCAGGCCTTTAGAAAATTAGGTCAAGAGCTCATTCGTCCCAATGCCATTCTTTGTATCTCGGCCCACTGGGAAACTAAAGGTACCTTTGTTACGGCCATGCAAACCCCACCTACCATTCACGATTTTGGTGGATTCCCCCAAGCGTTGTTCGATGTGCAATATCCCGCACCGGGCAGCCCAGAATTGGCGCAGGAAACCAAAAATCTAATAACCAAAACAAATGTTGGTTTGGATGAAAAATGGGGACTGGACCATGGCGCTTGGAGTGTTATCAAGCACCTGTACCCTAATGCAGATATCCCTGTCATCCAAATGAGTATTGATTATACGCAATCTCCTAGATATCACTATGAATTGGCTAAGGAAATAGAAAAACTTCGCCATAAAGGCGTTTTGATTATAGGTAGTGGAAACATGGTTCACAACCTTCGTATGGTGGCCTGGAATAAACTTAATGAAGAATTTGCATACGATTGGGCGACTGAAGCTAATGAAAAAATGAAAAGCTATATTCTGGATGACAATCACCAAAACCTTATCAACTTCAGGTTTCAAGGAAAGGCCTTTGATTTAGCCATCCCTACCCCAGAACATTATTTGCCGTTGCTTTACACCTTGGCCCTAAAGGACAAAAATGAAAAAGTAACTCTTTTTAATGATAAGCCGGTTGCGGGATCGCTGACTATGACTTCTTTAAAAATTGAAACGGTTTAGATATATAAAAAAGGCATATCATATAGTCATCTGCCCTATTGCTCTATGCCGAAGAAAAAACGCCCACTGTGTTCAGTGGGCGTTTTGCAGTAACCAAAAACAACCTTTATTTGGAAGCGCAACAATCGCCTTCCTTCTTTACACCAAACTTTGAAAGGATGTCCTCCATCAAACACCATTTGGTAATTCCAGACTGCAACAAGTTGGCCCCTACAAATAAGGTAAACCATAACCAATTTTCGTTTACAAACATGCCAAGCAATACGCTAATAATTATAAACGTCCCTGCAATAACACGGATATATCTATTCATCATAACTTTATATTTTTAGTGTTAAATACTCTTTTCTATAGGAATAACAATCGCCCTTATTGGGTTATTGGTTTCCATATGGCTGTTGAATTCCTCTATCAACTTAAACAATAGGTCTATATTGGTTTCTTCTGTAAAGGAGAAGAACAAGATGGACTCATTTCCGCTGGATTCTCCCGGAAACCAACTGCTAGTTGCCAATACAGCGGGTACGTTTTTATAACCATCAATATCCGAACTACTAAAACTCTCAATATTGGCTTGCCTAAAGAGTTTTAAGACGTCCTTTTGAAAGTCTTCTACAGCCGTAACTATTACTAATTTCATTTCCTGTGTTTTTTAATTATGCTTTTTACGCTCTATCATATAGTATACCAATGGCACTACCAGCAAGGTAAATACTGTGGACACAATAGTCCCTCCCATTAGGGAGATTGCCAACCCTTGGAAAATAGGATCGAACAAAATCACAAAGGCTCCAATTACTACCGTACCTGCCGTTAACAAAATTGGCGTGGTACGCACAGCTCCCGCTTCAATGGCAGCCTGTTTCAGTGGCACCCCTTCGGCTACTCTTAGGTTGATAAAATCAATTAACAATACCGAGTTCCGTACCATGATTCCCGCAAGGGCAATCATTCCGATAAATGAGGTCGCAGTAAAAAATGCCCCCATAATCCAGTGTCCTAAAATAATCCCGATCAATGATAATGGTATGGCCACCATCATTACCACAGGTGCTTTAAAGTTTTGGAACCAACCTACAATTAAGATGTAGATCAAGATAATGGCTCCCATAAAGGCAATTCCCAAATCCCTGAATACTTCCAAGGTAATTTGCCATTCACCATCCCATTTTACAGTATAGTCATCTTCAAACTCGGGTTGGTTGATGTATAATTCCTCCAAAGCATAGCCTTCAGGTAAATCGATCTCTTTCAGTTTCTTTTCCATTCCTAAAATGGCATAGGCAGGGCTTTCCAAAGTTCCAGCCATATCGGCCAATACATATACCACACGCTTTTGGTTCTTTCTATAGATACTCTTAGCTCGGGTTACCGGGTTGATGTCTACCAAATCACTAATGGATACCATATTCCCCATTTGAGATTTCACTTGCAACTGGGCAATATCCTGAATGGTGGACTTTTCTTTTTCATCCAAACTCAACACCAAACCAACTTGACGGAAGGCATCCTCATCGTACAAATTGGTAATCGCACGATTGGACAAAGCCAAATTCAAGGTATGTGTAATCTGCTGCGGAGCCACACCGTACAACATGGCCTTTTCCTTATTGATAACAAACTCATACTCCACCTGATCTGCTTCTACCATCCAATCGATATCCACCACATCATCGGTATTTTTAAGAATGGTTTGAATGCTGTCGGCAATAGCAATTTGCTCATCATAATCTGGACCGTACACCTCAGCAACAATGGTTGACAAAACTGGAGGCCCTGGCGGTACTTCCACCAATTTCACATTGGCATTGTACTTAGCCGCAATCTTTTGAATATCCGGACGCAGTAACTTGGCAATATCATGACTCTGTGCACTACGCTCCCCTTTATCAATAAGGTTTACCTGAATATCAGCCATATTGCTACCACCACGCAAATCGTAGTGTCTTACCAATCCATTAAAAGTAATTGGCGCTGAAGTCCCAATATAATTTTGATAGCTCACCACTTCCGGCCTAGTAGAAAGATATTGTGAAATTTCCTGAGCCACTATAGCAGTACGCTCCAAAGTGGTGCCTTCCGGCATGTCAATTACCACCTGAAATTCATTTTTGTTATCAAAAGGCAACATTTTCACCGCTACGGAATTGGTCATAAACAGTCCCATAGACCCTAGCAATAAGACAAAGGTAAACCCTAGGAACATCCAACGTTTGAAGCGGTTTTCCAATAAGGGGCGCTCAAATTTGTTATACATTCTGAAGATAAAGGTATCTTCCAGAGGCTTCTCAGTTTTCTCTTTATGCTGCTTGTTATCCTTTTCACGTAAAAATATGTACCCTAAATACGGTGTGATGGTCAAGGCTACAAACAGAGACAGAATCATCGCTATGGACGCCCCAATTGGCATTGGTGCCATATAAGGCCCCATCAATCCAGATACAAAGGCCATTGGCAATACCGAAGCAATTACCGTGAAAGTCGCTAGAATAGTAGGGTTTCCAACTTCATTGATCGCATATAAGGCGGCCTGCTTAAACGGCAAGCGTTTCATTTTGAAATGCCTATGCATGTTTTCTGCTATAATAATGGAGTCATCAACCACAATACCCGTTACGAATACCAAAGCGAAAAGCGTAATTCTATTCAATGTGTAATCCAGCATGTAGTAGCTCAACAAGGTCAAGGCAAAAGTGATAGGCACCGATAAAAACACCACCAAACCACCACGCCATCCCATGGCCAACATTACCACAAAGGTTACAGCAATGATAGAACCGATAAGGTGCAATAACAATTCCGACACTTTATGTGAAGCGGTTTCTCCATAGTTACGGGTAACTTCCACATGCACATCGTCAGGAATTAAGGTTCTTTCCAAATGCGATACTTTGTCGAGGATCACATCGGCAATTTTCATGGCATCGGCACCCTTTCTTTTGGCTACCGAAATAGTTACCGCTGCATATTCCGAAGGAAACTCAGCTGCCTTTTCACTTCCCTGTCCAAATCCTAAACTCACATAGTTGACTGGCACTTCTGGTCCGTCGATGATCTTGGAAACCTGCTTTAGGTAAATAGGTTTGTTATCCTGAACACCTACCACCAAATTCTCAACATCGCTCACGGTTTTTAGGAAATCTCCGGAGCTCACCAAAAATTCGGTATCGTTCTTATCAAAGCTTCCTGCTCCCATTTGGGCATTATTGGCCTGAATCATTTTGGATACTTCCAAAAAGTCCAATCCACTAGCTGCCAATTTATCTTTATCCAAAACCACACGAAGCTGTCTGTCGCGTCCTCCAATTTTATGGGTAATGGCAACATCTCCTACCTTTTCAATTTCGTTTCGAAGCTCTTGGGCCATTTGTCCCAATTGGTAATCGTCATAAGTTTCGCTCCACAAGGTCAATCCCAACATAGGCACGTCGTCTATGGCACGCGTTTTCACCAAAGGCATGGTTACCCCCTGTGGCATTTGATCCATATGTTTGTTAATCTCATTGTACAGCTTTACAAAGGAACGCTCGATGTCCTCGCCCACATAAAACTGAACGATCACCATTCCCTGCTCTTTCATAGACGTAGAATACACATATTCTACCCCTTTGATATTGCTAATCAATTTTTCCAAGGGCTTGATCACACGCGACTCAACCTCAGTTGGGCTAGCGCCAGGATACCCCACAAAAATATCAGCCATAGGCACATCAATTTGTGGCTCTTCTTCCCTAGGAATTAAAAATGAACTATAGACCCCAATGACCATAAACACAATCATAAGGAGCACTGTAAGCTTAGAGCCTATAAAGCTCTTGGCTATTTTTCCTGCTAAACCTTCTTTCATCTGTTCTGCTTATTTAATGGTTATTGAAGCTCCGTTGTATAATTTACCTTCAGCTGAAACGATATAGGTTTCACTGCTATCCAAACCAGACAATACTTCTACTTGATCTCCATAGGTACGCCCCAATCGTAACCAACGTAATACTGCGGTGTTATTTTGGCTTACCGTATAGACTCCCGTTAATTGTCCCTTGGTAACAATTGCTGAAGTTGGCAACAAAACCATTTGTTTTTGGGTAGTGCCTTCCATAGGGAATTGTACTGTGGCAAACATGCCTGACAGAATCTTATCATCTGCTTTAGGCAAGGCTATTTTTACCACATATTGCCCTCCGGTATGTTTTGCTGAAGTACTTACTTCCGCTACGTTCCCTTCATAGGTTTTATTGGTTGCTTTTACCAATACCTCTACTTTTTGATTTTTGGCCACTTTTGAAATATCCGATTCCGGTACCATGGCAATAACCTCAAAGTTCCCAGGACCTTCCACGGATACCAATGGCATTCCTGGATTCGCCATATCTCCTGCCTTTACCGTAGTAGCTGTTACCACTCCATTAAAAGGCGCGGTAATATTGGTATAGGCCATTTGGGCATTGATTTCATTTTTCTGCTGTTTAGCCGCCTCTAGATTGGCCGCTGCCATATCATATCTAGCCGTAATATCATCAAATTCCTTTTGGGTAGCACTGTTTTGTGCAAATAGGTTTTTGTAGCGGTTATAATCCTTTTCGGCATTTTTAAACGCTGCAGTGGCTTGGGTAATTCCCGCATTGATTTGTGCGCGCTTGGCCTCAAGGTCACTATTATTGATAGCTACCAACAATTGACCCTTTCTAACTTGGTCTCCTACTTTTACAGGGACACTATTTACATACCCCATAAAACGGGTGCTCAAATCGGCACTGTTTACGGCCTGTACTTTCCCGCTAACACTTAAAAATGTGCTATTTCCATCAGCCTTAACAGGACTTACGGTTACGGCTACTGCTGGTCCCTTTTGCGCTTCCTGTTTTGCGTCCTTGCTTCCGCAGCTCATAAACAATGCTGTTACAGCTACGATTGATAATGTGTATAATGTTTTCATATGTATATCTGTCTTGCTTAGTAATTTATTTGGTTAGAAACTGCACATAAGCCTGTGCATAGTTATATTCAAAAATAGTTTGGTAATATTCCAATTGCTTTTGGGCGTATAGTGTCTCAGACATCAACAAATCGGTGGTTTTCTCCAATCCTTCCTCAAAACGATTGGTTCTGATGCGCAAAGATTCTTCCGATTGATCCAAAGCCAGTTTGGACAGTTGCAATCTGTTTTTGGCATCATTCAACATCCGCTTGGCTTTGTTAAGTTCCATTTGGCTTTGTGAAACATATTGTTCATACTGAAGTTTGGAAGTTTCAAACTCGGCTCTACTCTTTTGGGCTTTTCCAAAACGTTTGGTTCCCTCCAAAATGTTCCAGCTCAAAGAGGCCCCAAACAGATACCCACTGGCATCAGCATGGAAAATTTGATCGTCATACAACTCATAACTTCCAAAAGCATTAAGACGTGGTAAAAAGGTCATTTTATCGGCCTTGTATTGGGTTTCATAGGCATTGCTTGCCAACTCCATCGCCTTGATATCTGAACGTTCTTTGGAAATCATTAAGGCATTCTCTTCCGTAAACATATTAGCTTCAAGCGTATCTGTTGGAAGGTACACCACATCTTGACTTGTATTCATTAAAAAAGAGATGTAGTTTGAAGCGTTTTGCACTTGGCTCTTGGCCGTTTGCAATTGGTTTCTCACTTCGGTTACACGAACCTCAACAGCCAATACATCCGATTTTTGCAAGTAGCCCTGAGTGTAACTATTGTCTGCCAATTGCTTGTTGGCCAAAGCAGCTTCCAAAGCCTGTTCCAACACCTCTACGCCTTTATAAGCCAATTGCAATTGCATATAGGCTTTATCCACTTCAAACGTGAGATAGTCTTTGGTACGCACACTTTGTAGTGCTGTGGCTTCCATTTTGGATTTAGCAGCCTTACGTTGGTAAAAGCCATCCACATTGATCAAGGGTTGTTGAATCTCGAACTTGGTAGCGAAATTTTGAATTTGCTGTGGATCGTTTAAAAGATCAGGATTGAAATCGGCGGCCGTTACTATTTCTTGGTTCAATTTAGAACCAAAGGCCATTAAGGGATTAGTTGTAGAAATCCCTGTATGCGATGCCGTAATGTTTGGCAAAAAGACAGCATTGGTCTGCCTAAAATCTGCCCTTGCGGCATTGAACTGTTCTTCGGAAATTTTTAGGCTATGGTTGGATTCAACCACAGCATTCAAAACCTCCGATTTAGCAATTGGCACTTGGTTTTGGGCATTCCCTAAAAACTGCAGGCCTAATAGCGTTGTTACAAAAATATATAATCGATGCTTCATAATGTATTCTTAAATGTTGGGACAAAAATACATTTGAAAAAAGGGGTTGTCAGTAACTTAGGTTACCAAGGGATTTTGACACATGCTTAGTTTATAACCCAAAAGCGCCCACTTTACAGTGAGCGCTTTTCTAAACTTTTATTCTGAATAGGCCTCTTCTTTAAGCAAATCCTCCACCACATCCAGCTCGTACAGGGTTTCAAATTGCTCGCAGGAATCCCTCAATATCTTTCTAATCTTATTGGAACTCTCAGGGAGATTCTTTCCTGCCTTTTGCCAGGACTCATAATCGGGCCACTGAGCATAAGCAATATAAAGTGACTCATTCTTTTTATGCAGTCGCGACCCTAAACCTCCTTCATATTGATGTACAAGTTCCGTAAGTTCTCGCCAAGCATTTTGAAAGGTAGCTTCCAAACCTTCTTTTACTTTAAATGAATATATTACAGCAAACATAGGCTTCTATTTTTAAAAATTTTGCTCATCTGCAGAAGGCCCGTAACTACCTGGAACCGGAATCCCCAACAAACGGTAATATACTCCCAATTGAGCCCTATGATGGGTTATTTGATTGAGTGCATGCCGTATGGCCCCATATTTGGACCATTCTGCAACGGTTTGCCCATTCATCTTCAATGCCCATGGGCTACTCAAATCGGTTTCACTGGCACCTTCAAATGATGCCTTATTGTTTTCAAACTTCTCATCAAGCGCCTGCTCTAAATCATTCGCGTTTTCTAATGCTTTAGGAGGCTCTGCCTTCATAAAATCCAGCTCACTAGTTGTCAAAATGACTTCTGGCCATCCAAATATTTCTGAAATATGGGTGCTTAAATGCCCCATTTTCATACTCTTTTCATGAGGAGCATAGTCGTTCTTATTATCAGGGTACAATCTGAAAAACTTTTTGGTAATATGATATTCCTCTGATAATTCGTCCTGAAGTTTTTTAAGGGTATCCATAACATCTCATTAATGATTAACACCTTAAAATTAAAGCTTTTACAACAAGACATCACAAAGTAAACGTTAATATTACCTTATATCTTGTGCTCCCGTAAAAAAGGGCTTGCTTTCTTCGTAAACATCTTATATATAATAGCTTCTACGGCAATATAGATGCGGTTATGTTTTAAAGCTCCTAATGCTTACTTTCTGGTATAATTAAAAATGGCACTTTTAACTGGCTGCCTATCTTTTTAATCACAGGTTCTCTTGTTAAACTTTCGTAGAAACTATGTTGGTAGCTAACCATTGCCAACATATCTATATTGTGTTCTTCAACAAAATCATTAATTTCTGTTGCCTTTTTCGCATAATGAGGCATCCAATGAAAGTCATGATCAAAATCTTGTAGATATTCCTTAATAGCTTTTACGTTATAGCTTTGAATTTCATTAAGCCCCTCTTCTGTATTGATATGCACCACATTTATTTTGGAATTGAACAATTCCGCAACCCGTTTGATTGGCCCCATTTCGCTTGGGCTGTAAAATCTATTATAGTCTGTTGGAAATGCAATTTGTTTTGGTGCTTCAAATTCACTTTTTTCCGGAATGGCCAAAATTGGACATTTCTTGATTCTCCCTATAATCCCCACCGTATTACTACCAAACAAGAAGCCTTTAGCTCCACTTGCTCCCTTGGTCCCCATGACAATCAAATTGATATCATATTTTTTAACATAGGCCTCTATAGACTCGCCCAAGCCTCCCGCACTTAAAATGACTTCAAAAGAATGGTTGGGATTACTGTTTGTAGCCTCAACAGTCTCCTTTAACTTGGTAAGCTCCTGCAAGTTGTTAGCTCTTAAAACATCATTATATTTTTTAGACATATTGGCCATTGCAGACACCTTTTCATTTTTAGAATGCAATAAATAGAAAGTACACTCTTCTTGAGAAAACAATTTGAGAGCGTAAATCGTGGCATTCCACGCATTATCAGAGAAATCAGTTGGTAATAATATCTGGTATTTCATTATTGTAGTGTTGATGTACGTCAATTTTTGAACCCTAAATTTAAGACAAATAGTTTCGTTACACAATGACATTAATCAGTTATCTCTCACAACAACCCAACAAACAAATGGCTTTCTAGAGCATCCGCTGCTTTGCTAGGTTATTTACAATATCTACAAAATACTAGGTATGAAACATTTGAAAACCAAGTATCCTCCGTATTTATGAGGAAAGTCATGGATATTGTCACAATTCTTGGGTACCTTTATAGGAAGCCTAATAAAAAAATGTGATGAAAACCATATTGCTGCTAACAGACTTTTCGCAAAACTCCATCAATGCCATTCACTACGCGTTGAATTTGTTCAGGAATAGAGACGTAAATTACTATCTGCTGCATGTTAAAAGTGCCTCGGCCTACACTACTGACGACTTAATGGCTTCTGGCCCCAAACCCTTATATCAATCCCTAATAGAACCAGCCAAAAAGAAACTTGCTACCCTAGTTGATACTCTGCAAGGAGAATTTAATCTTCCTAAAGGCCGTATAGAATATATGGTTGATTTCGACATCCTAACCAATTCCATTCAACAAGTAATCAACTCCAAAGCTATCGATATTGTAATAATGGGCACAAATGGAGCAACTGGAGCTAAAGAAATCATCTTTGGAAGCAACACCATCAATGTTATTAGAAAAGTTAATTGTACCACTTTGGTCATTCCTGAAGGTTTTGCCTTTCGTCCTCCCAACAACTTAGTGCTACCTTTGGATGGCGAGACTTCTTTAAAAGACACTGCTTTTACAGATGGCATAATACCCTTTGTAACCAATTATAGCAAGACACTTCATGTGCTGAGAGTTGAGGCCAACGGTTCCCGAGAAGAAACACAAAAGCAATTGGAGGATCAAAATATTTTAAAAACACTCAACCATAACATCAACTATCAATACCATACCATAAACAACGTACCTGTATATTTTGCTGCACATAGCTATATCCAAACCCAACCCATAGATTTGGTAACCCTTATAACTCATAAGGAACGCTTCTTTGAACGTTACCTTTCTACCTCCTCGACCTCAAGAATAAGTAACAACCTAATATTACCTTTATTGATTTTTCATGGTCATTAAAATGATAACTATTTATTGGTAACAATACTAACGATACCAATAAGAAAGATGAGAACTAATACAAAATTTCGAAACTGATCTTGAGATACCCGCTCTAGTATTTTTTTGCCAATCCAAGTCCCTACAATACTCACCAAAATTAAAATAGGAACAAGATACATCAACTCCTTGCGCATATACCCATTGAGATAATAAACAATGGTACGACTAAAATCTACCGCCAAATCTATCACCGCTGAAGTAGCAATAAATTTATCCTTATCCATTTTAAAAGCAGCCATGGTAATCCCCCTTATGGCACCTCCAGTTCCCAAAAGTCCCGCACTTAATCCAGACAGCGAGCCACCTACAATGGCATTTGGAGCATTGGGAATAACGCGAAGTTTACTGAATATTAAAAAAATTAAACTCATGAGCATTAAAAATGCTCCCAACACATACGTTAATACCTTAGGATTAAAATATTTACTAAAATATGCTCCTACAGACACAAAAATAACCGCAGGAATACCCAATGTTAAAACCAGCTTTTTATCAAATCCTTTTTTGAACAAAACAATTTTACTGGTATTGCTTGCCAGATGGTATAAGGCTGTAAGCCCTAAAACTGATTGAAAATCAAAGAAAAAGTTGGCTATTGGTACAAAGTACACAGAAGATCCAAAGCCTCCAATTGTTCCCAAAACTTCTGCAAGCAAGGAAAGCAATACAAAAACAGGAAGGTACTTGGTCAACATTTCGGAAACACTATCACTTAGTCTAAGAGACTTCTACAGATAACTCAAATCTCTTTAAAAGTAAAAAAAGGCAGAAAGTCTGTATTAATCTACCCTCTGCCTTTTCAACTATCAATTAACCTCAATAACTTTTTTTAAAGGCTCGTTGGCATTCTCCTTTTTAAGAAGGTGCAACTTTAAAATACCATCTTTGTATTTTGCTTTAACATCTTGTTCTGTAGCCACAGATTTTGGTAATTTCAAAGAGCGTTCAAAGTAATTATAGTTAAATTCTCTGCGCTTATAACCGTGTTCTTCTTCTTCCTCCACTTCATTTTCCTTTTTACCGCAAACACGTAGCACATTATCATCCATAGTCACTTCAAAGTCCTTTTTAGAGAACCCAGGAGCTGCAAATTCAATTTCAAAGTCCTTATCATGTTCGGTAACATTCATGGCAGGCATTGAATTGTCCTCGTCAAATAAATCGTTGTTGAAAAACGCATCAGAGCCCAACAGCGATTTTAAACCCTCATTATCCCAAAAAGGGAGTAATCGGTTTCGATTGTTAAATTTAATAAGTGACATGACCTTAATTTTAATGGTTAAACTTACCAACAACAATGTAAGGATATTGAAGAAAAAATAAAATGATAAATATCAGCTAACACAAAATTAACAAGCTGATTTCCACAAATATAAATACTAAAAAAGGTGTTATTATATTTTAAAAATCATAACATTACTTTATCCGTATCGAACAATTTTGGAATTGTTGTTTTCCAACCAAACTCGTCCGCTATTTTCAGTCTGAATGCATCTAAAGCAGGTAGCTCTCCATGGACCAAATATACCTTTTCAGGAATGTTTTTAATAGTTCTAAGCCAATGCAGCAAATCGTCTTGATCTGCATGTGCCGAAAGACTTTCAATACACTTTATTGAAGCCCTTACTGTATAGTATTTTCCATAGAATTTAATTTCATGAGCGCCATCCTTTAACAGTCTTCCACGAGTCCCTTCTGCTTGATAGCCTACCAACAATACCGTTGTATTGGGCACATCTATATACTGCTGTAGATAGGTAAGCACTCTTCCGCCAGTAACCATTCCGCTGCCCGCAATAACAATTTTTGGCCTTGGATCATCTATGGTTTCCCAAGTCTCTCCAAATGATTCCACAATGTTTATATGCTCACACATGGCCTGATATTCCTGCATGGACAATTTGTGCCATTTAGGAAAGCGCTTAAAAACAGATAACACATTAGTACCCATGGGACTATCAATAAATATAGGGATATTGGGTATTCTGTTTGCTTTATAAAGTTTCCAAAGAATATAAACCAAGGTTTGCAAACGCTCAACGGCAAAACTGGGAATAATAAGGTTGCCTTGCTGTTGCAGTGTATCCAAAACCAATTGCGAAATCACTTCCTCAACATCTTCTTGCGGATGCAATTTATTCCCATAGGTGCTTTCCACAAATAAATAATCAGCCCATTCCGGGGTTTTGGGATCGTTGAGCAAATAATCATCCCATCGCCCCACATCACCAGAAAACACAAAGCGTTTTCCATTGATATCCAACTCAATAAAAGTAGCACCAATTATGTGTCCGTTATAACGAAACCTGTAAGTAATATGTTCTGAAAGGTTCAACCAAGTATCTTGGATTCCTACCTGAAACAATTGCAAAGTTTTTTCAACGTCCCTTTCTGTATAAAACGGTAAGGCCGGATGGTGCTTCGAATACTGTTCTTTATTCGCTTTTTCGGCCTCCTCCTCATGAATCTTGGCACTATCTTTTAAAATAATTTCTGCAATAGCCAAGGTTGGAGCCGTCCCTATCACTTTCCCCGAAAACCCCTTTTGCACCAATCTTGGTAGGTAGCCTACATGGTCCAAATGCCCATGAGTTAAAAGAACCACGTCAATTTTCTTTACATCAATGGGCAAATCTTGCCAATTATGTTCCCGCAACTCTTTTAGCCCCTGAAACATACCACAGTCCACCAAAATATTCATTTCCGAAGTTTCGATAAAAAATTTGGAACCCGTCACAACTCCTGATGCTCCTAAAAAATGGATGGTAGCGTAATTTTTCATATCAGTCATGAGGTAGATTACACAATTGTTCTATTTCTTTTAAAATGCGTTCCTTTCGGGTTTCAGAAACCCCTAAATGATCCAAATAAAAGGCATCTCCCATTAGGTCGCGACACAACACGACATCCCTGCTCAATAAAAATTGTTTTTCCCTATTGGTAAGCAATGTAGAAACTGTAATAGGGTATAACCCCAAACGATCGATTCTATCCCTCAATCCATTACCTTCGGGATAATCCCAACTAAGCAAATACAATCCACAACATTTCCCATATTGCAAAGCATCCTTTGTGAATCGGGTATTGGTAACCAACCACCCATCGGTAAGTATGGAATGATTATTCGCATTAGAATTCCAATGCGTCTTGACATCTTGGTACCTGGAATGTATGTACAATGGTATTTTGACATTACAATTTTGTCCTTGTTCACTATGGAACTTGCACTCCACTATGGTTGTTTCGGAATTTTTATGGGCAATTACATCAATTTCGTGAGGCACACATTGCCCCTGTAAAATTTGGCCTACCTCAGTGTTATAGCCCGAATAATTTAAAATTGCAGCCACAAACTGTTCAAAAGGATACCCTGTTGGCCCCAATTCATAAATTGCTCTTTTCAGCTTGTACTTGGAGGCCAAATATCTACTCTTCTTCTTAAGCAAGGCAAAGGCTCTATTATAGATTTCCTTGGTAGAAATACCTTGATAAAGCTCATCTCTAACCTTATCAATAATTTGATTGATAACCACATCACTTGCCCCTACACGCCTTAATGAAGCCTTTAATTTTGGGATGGAGAAGCTAACCCGCTCTCCCGATGATTTAGTGATATCCCAATTTTGATTAACCATTCGTTATTTTCTTAAACAGCCACTTAATTTCTTAAATCATGCATGACCAAAATTGGTACCCTAGAATGGAATCCTATGTTTTTCACCATTGGATTACTTAGAATACTTCCAAAAAATGAATGTTTTTTGTTAATAAATGCCACCATATCACTATCTCTACTTTCCACAAACATATTTACGGCTGGCTCCACTGCCTGATAATGCAAAGTATGGTGTTGGCAAGGCACATCTTCCAATTGCTCTTCCAACATTTCCTTTTGTTCAATTTGATTCCCGTCCAAATTGTCATCCTCAGACACATACAATATGGCAATAGTAGCTCCAGTGTTTTGTGCTAGTTCTATGAGATACGCCAACTCCCGCTTTTTGTAATGCGTTTTAAAACTTGTTGGAAAAACGATCTCCTTAGGCAATGCTACTTTACTAGCCTCAGGCACTACTATTACCGGGCAGTTACGCACCTTTTCCATGACATATACCGCTGTACTTCCATAGGCCACATGCTCCGATCCCGTTTCCCCTTTGGTTCCCATTACAATCATATCAATATCCTTGCGCTCTACCACCTCCTTGATAGCCTCAATAGGATTATTAAATGTGGATATACTTTCAAAATGGTGCTTAGGATTGTGGTCATACTTAAACGTTAATTTATCCATTACCTCTGCCAAACCATCTTCGGAATTGGATTTAGCCGTTTCATAGAGCTCACTTCCAGGCTCCATATTTAATAAGCTTTCCAGTATATTACTGGTGGCCGTAAACACGTTGAGTACATAAAAATCGCAATGATCGTTTTGGTATAGTTCAATGGCATAGTTCATTGCTTGCCAAGCATTTTTTGAGAAGTCTGTTGGTAGTAATATTTTCTTTCTCATGACTCCTAGGTTTAAAAATTATAAATCTATTTCTTTAGAAGAGTAAAATCCTTTTAGGTTTTAACCTGGAATGACCATAAAGGGAACCGCAGGCCGATACCCTATATTTTTTATCACGGGCTCTCTAGTAAACCGTTGCAAAATACTGTGCCTGTAATTAATCATTACCAGCATGTCAATATCCAATTCTTCCACAAAATCAAAAATTTCATTGGTTTTACTTGTGTAATTGGGCATAGAATGAAAACTATGATCATAATTGGCCAAAAGCTCCTTTAACAGCGTATAATTATTTCTTTGTTCAGCACTCAATCTACTTTTCTGTTGTATATGCACCACCCTAATCCTTATACCAAACATTTCAACCATAGTAAAGAGAGGTTTTAAATCTTCAGCACGATAGGGTCTCATGTAGTTGGTGGGAAAAGCTATTTGCCTAGGAGTTTTAAAATGATAATCCTCGGGGATAACCATCATTGGGCATAAGGACATCCTAAAGATCATGCTCACAGTATTGCTACCAAAAAAGATTTCTTTGGCCCCCGTAGCGCCTTTGGTCCCCATTACCACCAAATTAATATTATATTTTTTGATACAGGCATTAATGGCTCCATTGATATTTTCCGAACTGAAAACAATTTCAAATTCGTGTTTACTTTCATGTTGCGCCGCTTCGGCCATTGCCTTTAAGCTTCGTAATTCCTTGAATGCGTTTTCACTCAAGACTTCATTGAATTTTTTAGACATGTTGGACATTGCCGAAATCTTGGCATTCATGGCATTCAAAAAATAAAATGTACATTCTTCCTTAGCCATCAACTTCATTGCATAGACCGCCGCATTCCAAGCATTATCAGAAAAATCTGTCGGTATTAATACATTGTATTTCATGGCCAAGCCCTTTAAGTATATTTCCTTAAATTTAAGAAAAATAACGCATTTAAACCATGATTAAAATCAGTATTAACCAATTAAAAATCTGACATTTAGACTCTAAAAACATGCTTTCTCATCCTTGACTCTTCAAAACCACCTAAACACTCCATGAAAACTATTCACAATAGCATTCAAAACAAGGTTTAATGACAATTATCATGTTTTATCTCCAAAAAAATGAGTAATTTCACTCATTAACAGCATTTTAACAGTACAGCCATGATCAAGTCTTTAACTCAAAAGGAATGTTATATGGTTCTTGAAAGGAACTACATTGGTCATTTGGCGTACTTGTATTACCACCAACCCTTTATAGCTCCCATTACATATTTTTATGATGCCTCGAACCATTGGATCTTGGCCTACTCCGGGGAAGGCCATAAAATAATGGCCATGCGCAAAAATAGTGATGTGGCCTTACAGGTGGACGAAGTCACCTCTGTAAACCAATGGAAATCCATACTCGTGCACGGCAAGTTTGAAGAACTTAAAGGCAGTTATGCCAAAGCCCAATTACACAGTTTTTCACTTGGTGTTAAGGAACTCATTTTAAGAAAAGAACACAAAGACGTAGATTTTATCAGTGAATTTTCCAGCAAAATCTACAAGGGGGAGGTTCCTGTGGTATATGTAATAAAAATAGATACGATTAATGGAAAATTAAGAGATCACCACGGCTAAGCACTTCACTAATCGGCCTTCATTGCTGCTCTGTAAAAGCAACTCTCCATCATCTTATAAAGTTCCGCATGCTTTTTTTTCATGCGCTCTGGATTTTCAAAAAAATATTCCGACGCTACCGCAAAAAACTCAGCTTCATTGGTACCTCCATAATTTCGAATATCCGATTTATTGCTATTAATGGCTTCCATTTCCTTGTGAATCATCTTCAACCAAGGAATCACATAAGCATGCTGTATCAATCGTTCTGGGACGCCGTCCGTAACTCCGTCCATTTTATCAATTAGGTGCACAAACTCATGGATACCTGTATTGGTTTTGGATGAACTTTTTGAAAATCCATGACGCAAGGCCTTTTTGGAAAGGATCATTTGTTTTTCCAACCTGCCCGTCCCTACCACTCCAGCAATTATACGATTGCCCTTTTTATCTTCAAACTCAAAATCTTCATTAAAGTTATCGGGATAAAGCAACACTCCACTTAAATTGGTATAATGCCACTCTGGAAAACCAAAAACGGGAATCACGGCACTGGCGGCTATAAGTATTTTATCCAATTCTTCAAGTTCTACTTGTACACCTTCCAAATACACTTCACTTAGAAATTCCATCATTCGCTTCTGGAAACGTTGTTGTTCTTTTGGTGGCAGCCCTTCATAAAATTCCACGTGCTCAATAAGTAGTTTATGCCAATGTTTTGGAAAGGGGGCGGCCGGTTTGCGCTTCAACTTGGAAAGGGCATAAACACCAAAAGCTAAAAGTAGCAAAAATGCAATAGTGGTAATCATGGCATAAAATAATGTTGGCCCTCCAAAAATAAAGGAAACTAACCATAAAAGGAATTATTTTAGCGCTATAAACCTCCTTTTTTAAGTTCACACCTTAAATTATCCCATAGGTCTTAAAAAATACTTTTTCATATTAAAAACTTAATAATACATTTGGCATAATAAATGTTAAAACCATTTATAGCTTAAACAAAGCCCTATGAACAAAATTTGCTTAACACTAGCCTTTTCACTTTTGGCTTCCCTATTTTCTCTTGCGCAAAACAATGCTGTAGGCGCCGGTGAGACACTTATTTTTTCAGCCTCTTATAACATGTCAGGAATCCTAACAGAACTGGCTCAAGTAAAGATGGAAACGAGTGCTGTAAACACATCCAAAGCAACCTTGCTACGACTTAAATGTACAGCTGCCACCTATAGCAAATGGGACAATTTCTTTAAGATTAGAGATCTTTACGAAAGCTACGTAAGCCCAAAAACCTTAACGCCATATCTATACAAAAGAGAAATAGATGAAGGTGGCTATTACAAGTTTATGCAGTACAAATACAGCCATAAAAGCCATACCGTAAAAAGTCTTAAAAAGAAGAAAAAGAAAGGCGGAGGTTTTAATGAAGAAAACACCTCCGTGTCCATAAGCAACACTACAAGGGATTTGGTAAGTACACTTTACAAATTGCGCACCTTGGATCTTGCCGGCCTTACCAGCGGTGCAACAAAATCGTTCAAGGTACTTTTTGACAACAAAGAAAACATTGTTAATTTCAAATATTTAGGGACCGAAACAATAGCCACCAATATCGGGCAAAAAAGCTGCTATAAACTGGCCATTTCAATTAATAACAGTGATGTCCTCAAAGGCACCAACGACAACTTACTATGGTTAACCGCCGATGCCAATAAAATTCCGGTATATGCTAAATTTAAGATTGCGGTTGGTAATGGTGAATTAAAAATTAAATCGGCCACAGGCCTTAAAAACTAGGAGCATGAGAAAACTATTAATTATTTTAGGGTTCACCACCAGTCTTTTGGCCGTCATTTTAGCCTTGACGCCTCTATCAAACCTTGCATTCATACCTGCCGTATTAGCCTTTTTATTAGGGCTTTCCATCTTTTTTGTTTCCAAAAAACAAAACAAATCCAAAAAAGTGGTGCAGTATATTTTTCTGCTAACAATTATCACTTTGGGTATTTCCACCTACAAATCCGTATTCAATGCCGTAGAGCTGGGCAATACCGAAGAATTGCAGGAACGCGCCAAAGAATCGGAAGAAAATTCTAAGGAAATTTTGGAAGAACTGGATATTGATGCGGAAGATTTAGAAATAGAAGATATCGAGCTGGATACTGAAGAAATTGACATTGAAGAGGTTGAAGATCTCGAATTTGAATAATTCACTTCCCACAAACTTTAAGGAATGCTTCGGTATTCCTTTTTTTTTCGCTTTATTTGACTGACAATTAACACAGTACAATGAAGCTTTTCATTTTCACTTCTGTTCTTTCCATTGTTGGGTCTTGCGCCACAAAAAAGTATAGTGAGCGCATTCAGGATCTTAAAGACAGTATTGTTTTTGAAGACCGCCAGACCATAGAACAATATGCCAGTACCATTACTTCCCAAGAGTTAATGGACTATGTTTACGAACTGTCCTCAGACCAATACCAAGGAAGAAAAACGGGAGAACCCGGGTTAAAAGAGGCGGCCAACTACCTAAAAAATTATTATCAGGCCCAGGGCATTCCGTCTCCCTTAGGCGACCAAAACTATTTTCAATCGGTACCTAAATCATTTTTCGTGGATAGTTTGAACAATTCTCAAAATGTTTTGGCCTTTATTAAAGGTAGCAGGCACCCCAAGGAAACCATTATCATTACCGCCCACCTGGATCATGAAGGCATGGAAAATGGACAAATCTACAATGGTGCCGACGACAATGCTTCTGGAACTGCTGCACTTATGGAAATGGCCCAAGCTTTTAATGAAGCAAAAAAAAATGGTAATGGCCCTAAACGGAGTATTCTGTTTCTTCATCTTACTGGAGAAGAAGAGGGTCTTGTAGGGTCTAAATTCTATGTAGAACACCCCATCCTTCCCCTAAAAAAAACCATTGCCAACCTTAATATTGATATGATAGGTAGGGTTGATGATATCCATCTACATACCCCCAATTATGTGTATGTCATTGGAGCAGATAGATTGAGTACTGAGTTATACTATATTTCGGAAGCTGCCAATACTACTTTTACACAATTGGAATTGGATTATCGATTGAATCACAAAAACGACACCAATCAATACTTTTCCAGATCCGATCAATATAACTTTGCCTTAGCCGGTATTCCTGTCATTTTTTATTTTAACGGCGAACACGAAGACTACCATAAACCCACGGATACCGCTGAAAAACTCAACTACCCGCTATTGGCCAAGCGCACCCAATTAATCTTTACCACAGCGTGGTATTTGGCCAACTCCAAGCATAAACTTTCCCGTGACGACAAATAAAACTTTGTTAAAGCCATTTATTTAAAACCACTCTGATTAACAGAATTATTACATTCGCAGGATAATTTTTCTAATTTTAATTCAGTATAGCTTTAAATTTTGTGCTTAATGAAAAACCTTATCGCCCTTTGCTGCCTTGTTTTGGTAGTTGCTAGCTGTAGCAGTTCCAAAAAAAACGAACACTTTAACCTTACCCCTACCACCACCGACCCTACGGTTTATGCCAATACAATAACCTCGGAAGAACTTAAGGAATTACTATATACCTATGCTTCCGACGAATTTCAGGGAAGGGAAACCGGAACCGAAGGACAGAAAAAAGCTGTTGCATTTTTGGCTGATCAATATCGAAACATGGAAGTGCCTTCTCCTTTGGGGGACACCTACTTTCAAAATGTTCCTTTAGAGTTAAAAGGAATACCTCAAACCAGTCTGGCCATAAGCAACAAAACCTTGACCCCATATGTGGATTATACCTCCTTAGGCGCCCCTTCAACGCAACAAATAGACGTGCAATCTATCGTTTATGTGGCTTACGGTATTGAAACAGAAAAGTACTCCAGCTATACCAACATTGATGTTAAGGATAAGGTTGTACTAATAAAAGCTGGCGAACCTCAAAATGATGACGGTACTTTTATAACTACAGGAACAGACAAAGCCACCATATGGTCTTCTGGTAGAGGGGCTAGAAATTTAAAAAGAGACGTAGCCATTGCCAAAGGAGCCAAAGCAGTACTCTTTATGGATGACACATCCTATGATCGCGTTTCCTCCTACTACCAAAAGAAAACAGAGAAAAGTAGTCATGGAGCCATGGCCGTTCAAGGAGATGGTAGTGACATCCCTCACTTTATTATCAACACGGTAACAGCTCAAAATTTGTACCCAAATATTCTTACCCATAACGCATCCAAGACCATTGAAATTCCTTTAAAAATAGGTATTACTACAAACTCAAACAGTATCAATTCCGAGAATGTACTAGCCTTTATTAAAGGATCTGAAAAACCCGAAGAAATCTTGGTAATCTCCTCTCACTTAGACCATGAAGGCATTAAGGAAGGACAAATTTACAACGGTGCCGATGATGACGGTTCAGGAACGGTAGCACTTTTGGAAATTGCCGAAGCCTTTAAAACGGCCTTGAAAGAAGGAAAAGGACCAAAACGCTCCATTTTGTTTTTACATGTTACTGGTGAAGAAAAAGGCCTATTGGGCTCCAAATATTATACCGATTTCAATCCTGTATTCCCTTTGGAAAACACCATTGCCGATCTTAATATTGACATGATTGGCCGTGTAGATGATAAGCATACAGATAGCCCAAATTATGTGTACTTGATTGGGTCTGATCGTTTAAGTACGGAATTGCACCAAATCTCAGAAGCTACCAATGAAAAATACACCAAAATTGAAATTGATTACACCTATAACGCAGAAAACGACCCTAACCGTTTCTACTACAGATCAGATCATTACAACTTCGCCAAACATAACGTTCCGGCTATTTTTTATTTCAACGGTTCTCATGCCGATTATCATAAACCAACAGATACGCCAGACAAAATAGCCTACGATTTATTGGAGACAAGAACACGTTTGGTTTTCTACACCGCATGGCAATTGGTCAACCAAGAGCAACGTATTGTAGCTGATAAGGCTGTCCAATAAAAGAGAAGACACGAATAAAAAAAGCCTCCCAATATGGGAGGCTTTTTTATAACATCAAATCTTATAAATTTAGTTCACGCTAAATCTGTTTTTAAAATCTGAAAGTTCAATTGTATAACTATCCAAAGCATGGAATTCACTATCACTTACTTCTGGATTTTCACTAGCTTTATACCATTCAGAATAAGTTGCCACATCATCTGAAAACTTTTGATAATGGCTAGAATACGTTTTCACTTCAATGAAAGGCGTTTCGTCCTCAAAGTTAAAATTCATTAAACGCAACCATCCGTCACCAATTCCATAAGGTGTCCCATGTGAAGTCAAGAACGTAGGGTCAGCATCCAAAACAGATTGCCCTCTATCCTGATAATCGGCCAACACCTGAATCACGGCATGTCCACTATTGTTTTGGTCTACGCGCATGGCTTTTCCATGGTGATGTCCAGACAGAATTAAAAATATTTGATCGTTTGGCATTACCAAGGTTTGGAATACATCTTCTGCCGAATTGTGATACTCTGGATCAATTCTAGGCAAATCCACAATTGGGTTAGGCAAACGCTCTCCATTGGCATCCAAGAAATCATGGGTGGTAATAATCGTTGGAAGTCCTGGGTGTGTATCAATAACAGATTGTGCCCAAGCAAGCACGTCATCACTAGGCTGCATTTCAAGACTAATATTCAAAAACGTATACCCTGCCCCTTCGAAAGTTTGAGCAGAATTGGCCCCTCCATTAAAACTAGACACATACCATGGTTTATTCTTAAAAAAATCAGAGTTTTCTCCAAATACAGCATTGAAATTATCCCATCCTCCAATGTGCAACATTCCCAAGATTTCTGGAATCACTCCTAAAGTTCCTATCTGGTCTACTAAACTTGGATCCGATTCAAAAGACGCTTCAGACCACATGGCATCCGAATCATGGTTTCCTGGAGCAACTCCAAAAGGAATCCCTGTTTGAGCCACCATTTCATATCCTTCTCTTGCCAAAGGCATTTCAAAATTCAGGGTTTCCTCTGTTGGGAACACCTCTCCCGAATAGGAAATCAAGGAATAAGGATCGTGCGAAAAGCCTCTTGCTTCGTGCTCAGCATCTACAATTTCTGTTTGGTGTTGCCAAATATCCCCAACCGAAGTCAAAAAGGCAATCTCTCCTCCTTGGGTCACCGCATTATTGCTTACATATTGCATCATATCATAAAACTGAGTATAGGCATCAATAGGGAAATTCACCCCTTCATTGTTTTGGTAACTCGTTTGGTGCGTGAAATCGGTCATGTTTTGTGTATCCGGAATCACGGCAATTGTAAATGTTTTGTCTACTTGGGACGGTGTTCCGTTAGACGCATCATCATCACTACATGAAGTAAATACATTGGAGATGGCCAAAACCCCTAATACAAGGCCCGTTGATTTTTTCATACTAATTTTTGTTATTTTGTTTTGCCGCAAAAATAGATTGCTCTTTTAAGGGTCTTATTAAGGAAAGATTACCATAAGATTACTTTTGAAACTGTTTTATGACAAAAAACTCACAGCAATGTTAAAAATATATTATGGAGATATTTACACTATCAAATGAATCTTTTCCAAAGTCAAGATACCATACCCTTTGGCCGTCCAAAAAAAGCACGTAATTTTGAAGCATTACAGCCTTAAAACAATTACAATGAAAACAAGACACTTAGGAAAAAACGGATTTGAAATCAGCGAAATAGGCTTGGGAACTTGGCAAATTGGTGCCGATTGGGGAAAGCAATTTTCTACAGATAAGGCATTGGATATTTTAAACACTGCTGTACAAAATGGCATTACTTTTTTTGATACTGCCGATGTCTACGGCAATGGCCAAAGTGAAAGCTTTATTGGGGAATTTTTAAAACAAACGGATAAAGACATTAAAGTGGCTACTAAATTTGGCCGTGGTGGTGATATCTATCCTTCTTCCTACACCAAAGATGCCATGCGAAAGGCCATCGAGAATTCCTTACAACGTTTAGGCGTAGATGCTTTGGATTTGCTACAACTGCACTGCATCCCAACTGCCGAAATGCAAAAGGGAGATGTATTTGATTGGTTACGTGATTTTAAAAACGAAGGACTCATCAAAACCTTTGGAGCCAGTGTTGAGTCGGTTGAAGAAGGACTGTTGTGTCTAGAGCAAGAGGGCCTGCAATCCTTGCAGGTTATTTTTAATATTTTCAGACAAAAATTGGTGAATGAATTATTGCCCCAAGCCGAAGCCAAAGAGGTGGGCATTATTGTCCGTTTACCTTTAGCAAGTGGTTTGCTGGCTGGTAAATTCACTAAAACCACCACTTTTGAAAAAGAAGACCATAGAAACTACAATAAGGATGGTAATGCCTTTAATGTAGGTGAAACCTTTGCCGGATTACCGTTTGAAAAAGGTGTGGAATTGGCTGATGCCCTAAAGCCTTTAGCACCAGAAGGCATGACCATGGCACAGTTAGCTTTGAGATGGATTTTAGATCATAAAGCCGTATCTACAATCATTCCAGGAGCCAGTTCTCCAAATCAGGCACAAGCCAATGCCTTGGTATCTGAACTACCTCCGTTATCAAAAGAACTACACACAACCCTTGCTGAATTTTACAAAGCAAACGTACATGAGTTTATCCGTGGAGTTTATTAAAAACTTTACTTGTCTATATATCCTATTATCAAGGGAACCAAGAATAATTGAACACAATTAAAATTTGGTTCCCTTCCTTTTGAGAAGCGTATTCTCCCTTCCTTTTACTCACAAAGAAGCATCACAACTCCAACTTATTTCACTTAGCCTCACTTCATTATCATTTTTATTGTATATTAGATATGAAGTCTTTACATCGTATTTAGTAAGACTTACTGAAGAAATTTCGTTTTTTACGAAATAAGCATTTCATCATAATCCCCAATTCCTCCCAAAATAAAACCGACTGTTCCCTAAGAACAAAAGCTATTCAAGCTTAAGCCCCAAACATCACAACCATAAAAAACATTTCTATTCACTGCCTAAAAAGTAGGGAAAAGCAGATGCCACTTATCCTGTATATGAATATGTAGCCAACAAATAACAGCCTTATGGAAGTATTGATTGTAGATGACGAAAGAGATATTGAAACCTTGTTTCGTCAAAAATTCAGAAAAGAAGTAAGAAACCAAAATCTAGAATTGTTATTCGCCTTTTCTGGTTCTGAAGCCTTGGAGATATTGGAAAGAGAAAACCCTCCCAAAGTGGTTTATGTGTTTTCCGATATCAACATGCCGGGAATGACTGGCTTGGAATTATTGGACAAAATTAAATCACAATTCCCAAACATCACCGTAAGCATGATTTCAGCCTACGGCGACAGTGACAATTTCAATAGAGCCATACAATCGGGTGCCAAGGAATTCTTTACAAAACCAATCGACTTTGAATCCCTAAGAAAAGAAATCCATCAAATGTTATAACATTCAATATCTAGAACAGCTGACCATGTATAAGCAAAAACCAACATTCCTAATCGGATTCTATTGCGTGACCATAAGCTTGATGCTCTTTTCATGCCAACAAAAGGTTCCTGCCCCTCCATTACCAAAATGGGACATGGAATACCTTCCCCCGATAGAGAAAAAAATAACCTTTCCCAAAAAGGACACCATCAATTGGGATTCCATCCCCACCATTAAACTGGCCCCTTTACCTACAAAACAATTAAACCTAGAGAGCATCCCTTCCAAACCCTTTGTTATAGATGACATTACCAATATTGAGGGGCAAATAGAGTCTGAACACTTAGATTTAAATGAACTCCCCTCTACCTTTTTCAATTTGGATTCCCTCCCCACATTCACCTTTGAATTAGAAACCATAACATTAGGGGAGCCTGATATCATCGAGGCAGGACCTTTAGCAAATATAAGCGGCACCTCTAGAGGGATTCAAACGGGAGGTCAAGCATTTGGATTAAATGGCTCCCCAAACAATATCATAAAAGACAACAATGGTTTTTTGTGGATTGGAACCCAAATTGGGATAGCTCGATATGATTCCCATAAATTTGAGATTTATGGAACTGACCAAGGTCTGGATTTATCTCAATCGTTTTGCCAATTTATAGATTCAAAAGAGCGCATTTGGATTCAATATCAAAATGGTTTGTGGGTTATAGACCCCTCCCAGAAATTGGCCTCTAAAATCATTAGTGATCTCCCTTTAAATGCTGGATATAGTTTTGATGAAGATAAACAAGGTAACATTTGGTATCCAGATATTGAAAAAGGCTATCATATAATAAATCTAGAAAGGAAAACAATCAAAAACATTACTCCAAAAGAAGGACTACTCAAATCCACCCCTCCAATTTACATCTCTCCTTTAATAGACAATGAAGGCTACATATGGCTATCTTCTTTTAATGGTGTAAACATTCTTGATTTAAAAAATGGTAAAAATAAATCCTTAGTTTTTGAAAAAGAAAAAGATAGCTCCAGAAATCAAATCGTATCAATCGAAGAAGACTCCAAGGGTAATATATGGTTAGGAGGACTTGATGGTGCTGCCTTTATAGACAAGAAAAATGCTACCTACAATAGACTACCTCTCGGAAAATTTATAACAAACTATGCAGGTACCACTTCTATATATGAAGATAAACATAAAAATATTTGGTTAGGAACTGATCTGGGAAGCATTTTAAAATATAATCCTTCCAAGCAAACTATTGAAAAATTTAATTTGAATAATTCTAGAAAAAACAAATTTATCAGTCCTCTAAAGGAGGATTACCAAGGTAATATTTGGACCACGACAAAATTTCAAGACGAAACTTTATACAAAATAAACATAAATGAAGGAAGAGCTGGCAATTTTACTTCCGAGGATGGTTTGTCAAATGATAGCATCTGGAGCAACATCATGCTCAATGACAAAAGCATTTGGATAGGCTCTACAGATGGAATAGATATTTACAATCCAAATACAAAGTCAATAAAACAATTAGGAGTCAAAAACAATTTATTACAAAAGAGGAATCCCTATATGTATAAAGATTCCCAAAATCGAATTTGGTCTACAGCCGTCAACCCTACAGGCGTTACTATCATAGACCCTCAAAAACAATCCATTCAATATTTAACTAAAGATCAAGGATTAGAAGGTGCATACAGATCTAAAATTGAAGACAAAAATGGTAATTACTGGTTAGGAAGTAATGATGGATATATAACCATTTTAAATAACAAACTAAATGAAGCTAAAAAAATTCAATTAGATACGGTTGGAAGCGGAACCATTATTTATTCTTTAAGTAAAGATGCAAATAACAACATTTGGGCCTCCACATCTGAAAATGGCATTTACCGCATTGCCCCTCAAAACCATACAATTGAACACTTCACCACTGAAAACGGATTTTTAACAGATAACCTTAATTATCTTCATTTAACAGAGAAAAATGAACTTTGGATTTCCTCTGACCGAGGTGTTTATCTCTTTAATCCTAGCAACGGCTCAGTTAAAATATTCCAAAAAGAACAAGGATTGGTATCCAATGATGTTTATGACATTAATAGTCAAAACAACAAAGTCTATATTGGAACTTTAAGAGGAATCAACATTTTAGAAAAAATAGAAAGGGACGACTCTTTAAATGAACAATGGCAGGTCACCACTATAGCAGAGGAACAAGGTTTACAATTTTTGGATGTGGCTTTGGGAAGTTCCATGATTGATGATAAGGGAAGGTTATGGATAGGCATTGAAAATGAAATCCTATCCATCATCGATGACATAAAGTCGGATACCACTGCTTTAAAAGCTTATATCTCTGGAATCAATCTTTATGACACCCCCATTAACTTTAAAACCGCCCTTCCCAGTATTGACAGTGAGAAACAAGGTTTACCGACACCCTTGGACCACAGTAGTTCCTTAAATAGCAATAGCTCCTCCAGCACTTTAGATCCCAATATTGAATACAACGATATTGAAGGGCCTTATAATTTACCTTCAGAATTACAACTGCCCCATAATCAAAATTACATCAGTTTTAATTTTAATGCATTGGCCTATTCCAATCCAAACTCAGTGGTCTATCGCTATTTTTTAGAGGGCATTGACAAAAACTGGAGCAATATCATCACCGAAGCAAAAAGTGAAAATTACAGAGATCTCCCCCCTGGGGATTACACTTTTAAAGTCATTGCGAAGGGCTATAACAATGTATGGAGTAAGCCAGTAGAATTAAGTTTCAGCATTATTCCTCCATGGTGGAAAACCTGGTGGGCCTATTTGGCTTATGTAACCCTGTTTGCTTTGATCCTCTACAGCATTAGTAACTACCGTTCTCAATGGTTAAAAAAAGAAAACCGTATCCTAGAAGAGCGCGTAAAACACCGCACTTCCCAATTGGAGAAAAGCCTTCACGACCTTGAAGCCACCCAAACCCAACTTATCCAATCCGAAAAAATGGCAAGCCTAGGAGAGTTAACCGCGGGTATTGCCCACGAGATACAAAACCCTCTCAATTTTGTCAATAATTTTTCAGAAATCAACACCGAACTTATAGAAGAACTTCAAGCCGAGAGACAAAAACCGGAAAGCGAAAGAGACCTTGAACTAGAAGAAGAACTCATGAGAGACATCGCTGCCAATGAAGAAAAAATTAGGCACCATGGCACAAGGGCTGATGCCATTGTAAAAGGCATGCTACAGCATAGTCGTAATAGTAGTTCGGACAAAGAATTGACAGACATTAACAAATTGGCAGATGAATACATGCGTCTTTCATATCATGGCCTTAGGGCTCGCGACAAGTCCTTTGTGGCTGGCATGCATATGGATTTGGATGACTCAATCCCAAAAATCATGGTCGCTCCCCAAGATATTGGTCGGGTATTATTAAACCTTATCAACAATGCATTCTATGCCGTCAATGAAAAGAAAAAAACAGCCCCACCCGACTACAAACCAATGGTTACTATGTCTACAAAACAAGTGGGCGACCAAATTGAAATCAATATCATCGATAATGGCCATGGCATCCCATCAGAGGTGGTGGACAAAATTTTCCAGCCCTTTTTCACCACAAAACCCAGTGGTCAAGGAACTGGATTGGGATTATCATTATCATATGATATCATTAAAACCCATGGTGGCACCTTAACTGTTAAAACCAGTGACGGTAAACCGATAAACATTAACAATGTATCAGAAAAGGATCTAGACAAGGGAACAATGTTCACCATTTTATTACCTATCAATAATGAAGATACAAACCAAAAGTAAGAGGTATAACAACCAAAAAAGGGAAGATCTTCATTAAGTAGAAGGAACATTATGAAAATAATATCATGATATCGACTGTGGAACAACCAATTAAAAGTTATGGATTTAAACCTAATTAGTTATGTCAAAAATATTGGTAGTAGATGACGAACCGGATTTAGAGGTTCTGATAAAGCAAAAATTCAGAAAGCAAATTAGGCAAAAGGAATATGAATTTTACTTTGCCCAAAACGGCAACGATGCCCTTGAAAAAATTGGCAATTTACCTGATTTGGACATTGTGCTCAGCGACATCAACATGCCTGAAATGGATGGCCTTACCCTACTTTCAAAATTAAGCGAACAAAAACCTCTTCTTAAAGCTGTAATCGTTTCAGCTTATGGAGATATGGAAAACATACGTACCGCCATGAATCGCGGTGCATTTGACTTTGTCACCAAGCCTATCAACTTCGAAGATCTCACACTAACCATGGAGAAAACCCTTGACCATGCCCGCTACATTAAACAAACCATACAAGCAGTCAAAGAAAACAACATCTTGAAAATGTACGTAGATGAAAGTGTCCTCAACTTTATGAACAGCCGTGAATTTGAAGTCACCATAATGGATAACGAAACCATTGAAGCCACTACCATTTTTATTGATATCTGTGGCTTTACAGCCATCAGTGAAAATGCAAAAGCCAACACGGTAGTGTCACTAATAAACGCCTATTTTGATGAGATGGTAAAAGAAATTATGGCACAAAATGGCTATATCGATAAATTCATTGGGGATGCTATAATGGCTGTTTTTAGAGGAGAATATCATTTAGACCGCGCTATAGATGCTGCTTTGGCGGTAAGAAATAAAATCAACAGTCTACCACAGATGAGCAACGATCTGACCTTTACACCCAAAGTATCCATAGGAATTAAAAGTGGCGAAGTGATTTCAGGGAATATTGGATCGGCCAGTTTAAAACGTCTGGACTATACCGTTATTGGAGATGCTGTAAACACTGCAGCCAGATTACAGGATATTGCCAAAGAAAACCAAATCATCATCAGCGAAGATTGCTACGAAAAAGTAAAAGAGTCTTTTATCTGTGAAAAAATAGGAAGCATTTCCCTAAAAAATAAAAGCGAACCCGTAACCATCTACCAAGTGATTGAATGAGTTTGGATAGTCCTCTAACATTTCTAATCTAAAGGTAGTTATAAACTTCAAACCACAAAAAAAGCCCTTCTTAATAAGAAAGGCTTGGTAATTTTGGGTGGAAGATCGGTCTCGAACCGACGACCTCCTGAACCACAATCAGGCGCTCTAACCAACTGAGCTACAACCACCGTTTTAATTGGTTTGCAAATGTAAATGATTTCATCATTACTGCAAAACTTTTTTTCAATTTATTTTACATCAAAAATGCTATCTACTGCTATACAACGCTCTACGGTAAAACCTTCTCCATGTTCAGTACCTATCAAGCGTCCAAGGTCTCTAGCGCGATATTCAATGCTATCCGTAAAGTTCTTACTGGAAATAGGCGTTTGAGGTCCCTTAGCCTTAGGATCATAAAACTGTGTTTTATAAGCCATTACGGCATCTATTTTCACATCAATATAGCCAGTAACATCCACAATTAAATCCGGTTCAATGTTTTTCCACTGAATGTAATGGTAGACAAACTTAGGACGCCATGGAGTTTGTTTTTCACCAAAAGCTTCAGTTTCAATTTTCATCAAGCCACTTAAAAAACAGGCATCGCTTACCAGTTTACTCCCCTTTCCATGGTCTATATGCCGATCATCAATAGCATTGCACAACACTACTTCTGGCTGATATTTCCTAATAGCTTCAATAAGCTTTAGCTGATGCTCCTTATCGTTAACGAAAAATCCATCTGCAAAACCAAGGTTTTCACGAAGGGAAACTCTTAAAATTTCAGCAGAAACACGGGCCTCCTCCTTTCTGGTTTCGGCGGTTCCACGCGTGCCCAATTCTCCTCGGGTTAAATCTATAATCCCCACCAATTTTCCATTGGCTATTTCTTTGGCTATAGTGGCCCCACACCCCAATTCAACATCATCCGGATGTGCCCCTATAGCAAGTATATCTAGTTTCATGAAGCTTTGTTTTTAAGAGGACAAATTACGAATTGTTTCTGTTTTACAAAACCTAATCCCCTCCTCTTTTATTGCCAAAACCAGCAAACGCATCAAGCCGTTACCTCGGTTGCCTTTACTTTGATAAAAGCTTGTTCAAGATCTTTTATCAAATCATCTTTTGACTCTATCCCCACAGAAAAGCGAATGAGATTATCACTAATTCCTAAAGCTTCCCGCTCATCTGAACTCATTAAAGAATGTGACGTAATATGCGGTGACACTGTTGTAGACTCCACTCCTGCCAAGCTTAAAGATGGTTTGATGAGCTGGAAAGCCTTTTGAAATTTAAAAGCGTCCAAACCATCTGCCAATTCAAAAGAAAGCATACCTCCATACCCTTTCATTTGTGATTTTGCCAAAGCGTGTTGCGGATGGCTTTTTAAACCGGGATAATTTACTTTTTTAACGTCCTCATGCCCCTCCAAAAACTTGGCAATCTTTTTGGCATTCCTACTTTGCGCCTTCACGCGCAAGCCCAAGGTCTTGATACTTCGTTCCAACATCCAAACGGTAAAATCGCTTAGGTTCCCTCCATAATTTCTACCAACTTTCCAAACTTTATCCATTAATTCCTTTGGGCCTGCCACCACTCCGGCCAAGATATCACTATGCCCTCCCAAGTATTTGGTAGCTGAATGCATAACCAAATCAATACCAAAATCTATAGGATTTTGATTTACTGGACTGGCAAACGTATTGTCTATTACCGAAATAACACCTTTGGATTTAGCTAGTTTAGCAACACCTTCCAAATCTGTAATGGTCAACAAAGGGTTGGAAGGGCTTTCTATAAAAATAACCTTTGTATTAACTTGGAGAGCTTGTTCAAAATCGTCGACTTCATAGCCTTCTGTAAATGTAAATTCGATACCCAGTTTAGGAAATTCTTCTCTTATAAAATTACTGGTGCCCCCGTAAATGCTATTTTGAACCACCAAATGATCCCCTGTCTTGAGAAATGCCAATAGTAAGGTACTTATGGCCGCCATGCCGGAGCCAAAAATAAGAGCTTTTTCGGTATGCTCTAGAGCCGCCAACTTTTTAGCCAAAGCTTCCTGATTAGGTGTATTAAAATTACGAGGATACCGCTTTTGATCTACATCCTGAAAAGCATATGAGGTTGACAGGTAAATAGGTGAAATGGCACTTTTAAACTGCTCATCTTTCACTTCCCCCACATGGACGCATGTTGTATTTAATCCTAATTTATCTTGTGACATAAGTTTCGAAATTTTAGAATCTAAAATTACAAAACAAAACACACACATAGCGTTTTACACACCTGGTTTTTAAGGCTAAAGCGTTTAAATTTACATTAACTTTTTGTTACCCCATTACTCTTTAATCCAATTAATAATGGACTCGTCTATAGGCAATGTCTTTGGAGCAATTACCCTTACTAGGTGTCCCTGTTCATCCAAAAGGTACTTTTGAAAGTTCCATTGCACTTCTGAGTCTTCCAAACCATTTCTGGATTTTTGCGTTAAAAATTGATAGACTTCGTGGATATCATCTCCCTTTACCGATATTTTACCCATCATAGGAAAAGTAACTCCATAATTTTCTTTGCAAAAAGACGCAATTTGGCTATTGGTACCAGGTTCTTGACGTCCAAAATTATTGGCAGGAAATCCTACAATAGTGAAATTTTCATCCTTGAACTCATCATACAATTCTTGCAACTGGGCATATTGAGGGGTCAAACCACATTC
Source organism: Mangrovimonas sp. YM274 (assembly GCF_030908385.1). NCBI lineage: Bacteria > Pseudomonadati > Bacteroidota > Flavobacteriia > Flavobacteriales > Flavobacteriaceae > Mangrovimonas > Mangrovimonas sp. YM274. The sequence continues at coordinate 1,640,785 of NZ_CP133091.1, read as the reverse complement.
ACTGGCTGTATTGACAATCATGATTTTCTTTCCTTTTAGGGAAGAAAAGTCAAAAGGATTTCCATATAAATCGGCAACTTTAAACTGGTAAATCTGCTCCTTTTCCATTGGCATCTCATTTCTATGTTCTTCCTCGGAAACGTTTACTGTTTCCTGTTCCTTGGCGGCATGTTTACAGTTCACAACTATTACTGCCAACATTAATACTAAGATCTTTTTCATGTCTTAAAGGTAGTTCTTTTTGCTGGAAACTTGTAATAGCTCTCAATCTTTTAAACGGGCCTTTAAAAGGCTGTTTTGTTCTTCCATAAGCGTGTTTAACTGAGACAGCAACTCAATATCCTTAGGCGTTGCCACAGTCTTATCTGCAGTATTTTGAGCTCGATTGCGAAGACGATTCATAAACTTCACCACAATAAATACGGTAAACCCAACAATTAAAAAATCCAATAAGGTTTCCAAAAATGCCCCATAACCAATAGCAACTTCTTCAGAAACAACTTTACCGGAAACATCTATTACAGCTTCCCTTAGTATTATGCGTTTGTCCTCAAAATTAATCCCATTTGACAACAGGGATAAAGGCGGCATAAACACATTTTTAACCAACACATCAACAACTTTATTGAAGGAAGCCCCTATGATGATCCCTACTGCCATATCAATCATATTTCCTTTTACTGCAAATTCCTTAAATTCTTTTATTAATTTCATATCAATGCTTTTTAGTTAAAGACCCTACTTTTTTATACTTTTTTAGCATAGTATAAATGTATAAGAATATTTGCTAGAAATATTATATTAAAAAATATTAGCTTTTAAAGTGATATTTTAATATATTAGCTTTTAAAGTGATAATAAATAAACAATAAAAAGTCATGACCAGCATTATAACTGGCGATATTATAAATTCAAGAAGCCTAGAGCCCAATGAATGGATGCCTGCTCTCAAAGGAGCACTAACACTCTATGGAGGCACTCCACAACAATGGGAAATTTACAGAGGTGACAGCTTTCAACTGGAAACACCCCCGGACACAGCTCTTGAAGCCGCCATTTTAATAAAAGCCTCTATAAAACAGCTAAAAAAAATAGACGCTAGATTGGCCATAGGCCTTGGAGAGAAAAGTTATACAGCAAACAAAATCACCGAATCCAATGGTACTGCTTTTATCAATTCCGGCAAGTGTTTTGAGCAATTAAAGAAAACCACCTTAGCTATACAATCGCCATTTTCTCAACTAGACCAAACCTTGAATATCATGTTTGACCTAGCATTGCTAAGCATGAACAATTGGACACCCACTTCAGCACGTTTACTAAAAGCAGCCTTAGAACATCCTAACATGAACCAGATAGAATTGGCGGATATGTTTGATACCACACAAGGCAATATCAGTCAAGGCTTAAAACGCGCTGGACATGACGAGATTGTAAAACTTATAAACTACTACAAGTCCCAAATCACACAACTATGATTCACCTAATTATCAAACTAATGCTTGCCCATATCCTTGGGGATTTTGTATTGCAACCCGCCAAATGGGTAGCCGACAAGGAAGCAAAAACTTATAAATCCAAATACCTTTATTGGCATATTGCCATTCATTTTGCCTTGCTTATACTTTTGTTAAGAGCAGATAGCTCCTATTGGATAGGCATCTTAAGCATTACCATATCCCATTACGTCATCGATTTGTTAAAACTGCAATTCAGAAATCAAAAGAACAACCGACTTCTATTTGTTTTAGACCAATTAGCCCACATAGCAGTAATTACAGCGATAGCCTACGCCTACGCTCCTGTACAGTTCAGCTTCAGTGAGTTGCTCAACAGCAAAGTACTTCTATTTATTTGCTGCCTATTAGGAATCACATCGGTCTCTTCGGTTATTATGAAAACGGTGATCTCCAAATGGCAATTGGAAGAAGACACCATAGACGAATCCTTGGAAAGCGCCGGTGCCTACATTGGCATATTAGAACGTCTGTTTGTATTCGCCTTTATATTAATGGGCTATTGGGCCGGCATTGGCTTTTTAATAGCTGCCAAATCCGTATTTAGGTTTGGAGACCTTTCTAAAGCCAAAGACCGAAAATTAACCGAATATATCCTAATAGGCACTCTTTTAAGCTTTGGTTTGGCTATCATGTTCAGCATGGCCTATAAATTTGCTCTTAGGTTGTTGTAGATAGGACATTGTATAAAAAACAAAAGGCGCCAACTAAGTTGGCGCCTTTTGTTTTATTTATAAATCCAGGAATTTTATTTCTTATAATACTTTGCATATTTTCTATAAGCCAATACTCCCAAAACAGCTACAATCCCTACAGCAATGGCAATAATATTCAAACTAGCAATTTGTTGTCCCGATTGGTAAGAATGTAACCCTGACAGATAGAAATTAACCCCAAAATAGGTAAACAAAATACTTGAGAAAGCAATGATGGATGCCAGGTTAAAACCATATCTACCTCGTAATCCTGGCACCAAACGCATGTGGATAACAAATCCATAAATCATGATACTGATCAAGGCCCATGTTTCCTTTGGATCCCATCCCCAATAACGCCCCCAACTTTCATTGGCCCACATTCCTCCTAGGAAGTTCCCAATGGTCAACATTACAAGACCCACCGTTAAGGCCATTTCATTGATAATGGTCAATTCTTGAATATTTAAAGACATTTTGGATTTATTCTTTTCCGTAGTAAAAATCATCAATAAAAGAGACACGACTCCCAATATCATTCCAAGAGTAAACGGACCATAACTTGCCACGATTACAGCCACGTGGATCATCAACCAATAAGAGTTCAAAACAGGTTGCAGGTTGGCAATGGCCGGATCCATCCAGTTCCAGTGTGCTACCATTAAAATCATAGAAGTAACAAAGGCTGTGGCTGCAAAAGTCAAATCACTTTTTCTACCGAAAATCAACCCGAACAACATGGTTGCCCAAGCTACATAAATCATAGACTCGTAAGCATCACTCCAAGGTGCGTGGCCAGAAATATACCAACGCACTATCAAACCTAGGGTATGCAATGCAAAAAGCACGATGATAGACACTTTAAAAACACTTGCCAAGACTGACAAAGCTTTGCTCTTTTCCTTAAAAATCTGAACAATGATGACAATAAACAGAAACGTCCCTGCATACATGTACCAACTGAACAGTTTCTTGAAAATATCGTACTTGTTATAGGTAATTTCTGCATCGATCTTCTTCTCAGAAAGCATCACTTGTTCTCCCAACCGATGTTGTGTTTTCTTGAAGGCCCCCAACATTTCATCTGCTTTGGAATAATCACCTGTTTGTTTGGCCTGATGCAAATTCATCAAGTAAGCGCTAAACCCTACGTTGATAAAGTTGCCATACAAGGAATCCTCAATTTTTTCACGGTAGCCTTCTTCCCTAAACTCTAAAGACGAAATCCATTTGTTATTAGAGTCGTTAGGCAGAGGGAATATTTTCATGGAACGCCCTTCTATAGCATTGTACAATAAATACACGCGCTGTTCGGCTTCCTTAAACTCCTTTTCATAAGCATTCAACTCATTCACATTGGTCATTCTATCCAAATACGGTTGCAGCTTAAAACTTCCAACTTCATTGAAAAAATCTACCAAAGCAACATACTTCTGGTCCTTTGGCACCCCAATGATACTTCTGATGGAATCTGCCTTTCTAGGTTTCAAATAAATCACCGGTACATTGTACCATAACATAGGACTTTCCTGAATGGACAACAGTACTTGGTTGGCATCAAATTCTTCATAAGTATCGTGCTTACTCAACTTACGCAACATTTCCGAAGCATAAGTATTCATTGGCATCATACGACCACTGTAATCCTGAATGACCATTCTACCAAACTTAGCTGCCTCTTCCTTAGGCGTGATATTGGCACGCAATACAGAATCTATCTGCGTTTTGGTTGGACGCTCATGGTCATGTCCATCGCCTTGCGTATGTTCTTGGGAAAATCCTTGTAAACCGAATAGCAAGACAGCAACTGTTAAGGCCGCTTTTTTATTCTTTACTTTATCCAACATCCTTCTTAAATCGGCAAAACGAGTGCCTTTGGTAAACAAGATAGCCAATAAACCAAAGTACAATAAAAAATACCCAATATAGGTAATCCAAGTTCCCCAGAAATCATGGTTTACAGACAACACCGTTCCTTTTTCATCTGGATCAAAACTAGCTTGGAAGAATCGGTACCCTTCATGATCCAGGATATTATTCATAAAAACGCGGTAATTGAAATCTCCATTTTCCTTATCGAAAACCGTAATTTCACTAGCATAAGATGAATAACTATTTTCAGTACCCGGATAACGTTCTGCAATAAAATCGTTCAACTTGATACTGAATGGCAATTTGATTCTTTTGGAACCGTATTTTACGGCTACATCCAAACCACCTACTTTAATTTGTTCAAAAGAATTGTCGCTACCCTTTCCTCCTAAAACCCTCACGCGTTCCGTTTCGCCATTAGCAGTAACTTTAAACACCAATCCATCTTCATCACCTTTTAGTATTTGAGGTTTTTCAACAATATCAAACACACCTTTAACCACAGGCTTTGGAAATACCATTTGCATATTCCCAATAATGTAACGAGAACGTAAAGCCAAAGGTTGGATACTATCCTTAACCAATGTTCCTTGTGTGCCCGTTGCCATGGTTAAATATTCCCCTTCAAAAGGCGATTGGATTAAAAGCTTTCCATTATTGTGAGTAATATTTACGGCACCATCCACGAATTTATTAAGTGAAAACAGGGTATTGTGAATACTTTGTACTTCTCCACTTTTTAAGAAATGATTGTGAGGCGCCCCTCCACCGGATTCAACCACCTTTAAATATTCTTCACCAGATTCATCTGGAACAATATCACGTTCAGCACCGGCCACAAACTTTTCTAATTCTATAGAAACGGGCTGTCCATCATAATCGGTATCTACACTGAAACTATTATTTAAACGTGGTGAAAAATCCACTTCTTTTTGAATGACCCTACGCTGTGCCTGTCCATCAATAACCATATCACCATCAATGTAGGCTGTAACGTATGTTTTTTGCGACAAGAATGTATCTTCGGTTGCTCCCTCTCGAATAGGCATCATTCCTTCATAACCAATATAGCGGGTTACAAAAGCACCTAAAAGAATAAAGATAAAGGCAAGGTGCAACAGTAAAACATCCCATTTTTCCTTAGAAAAAAGTCTGTATTTAAAAATGTTTCCAATAAAGTTAATTACAAAGATTCCCATTATGGCTTCAAACCACCAGGCATTATAGATTAGCTGCCTAGAATACGGCGTTGGCGAAGTATCCATGTTCTTGTCCATAAAGGTACCAGCAATCATGGCTGCGGCAAAAACAATAAATAAAATAGCGGTAAGTCGTGTTGAGAATAGAATTTTGGCAAGTTTATTTTGCATAATATGAGACACTTATTTTAGCTCGCGCAAATTTAAGGTATTTACTTTACTTACTTATGTTAAAATCCCTGAAACTTTTAAGGAGTTTGTCTGGCTTGGAAAATATTCAAATAAAGAAAGCTGCCCATTTTTCTTGCCCTGTGTTTGGCATTTTCGGCATATTCGCCCTCAAACAGTTCGTCTATGGTTTGTACCCACAAATTGAGCCAAAGCCCAAAATGCAATTCGGTTATCCTGTGGTTGGTTTCTCGATCTACTTTTACATGAACCTCCAACGGATTGCCGTAATATTTGGTCTTTAAAAACAAACTCGACTCCCAAAAAGTAGTCAAATGTTCAAAATGGGCCTCCCAATCTTTTATGACAGGATTGAAAAAAGGCCCTAAAACCTCATCGGTTCTCACTTTTTTGTAAAACGTCGTTACCAACAAATGAATATCGGCTCTGTTTTGAATATCTTTTTTGGACATCCAACAAAGATAAATCATATCCCTTTCATATCATGCAAGACTTACTTAATTTAGCAGCATGATTTCAGTTAGCATACTCGGTGCCGGTAATGTGGCTACACACTTATACAAGGCTCTTAAAAAGTCCGAATCGGTGTCTGTAAACCAATGGTACAACAGACATCTGGCTTCTTTGGAGACCTACAAAAATGAAGTTTCTGTAACAAACGACCTTTCACAACTTATCCAAAGTGACGTCTACATAATTGCGGTAAGTGATGATGCTGTAACAGAACTGTCTTCCAACTTACCTTTTGAAGGCAGATTGGTCGTACATACTTCTGGAAGTGTAGGCATCCACGATTTAGACAAAAAACACCAAAGAGGCGTCTTTTATCCGTTACAGACCTTCACTAAAGGAGCTGACTTAAATTTTACCGATGTCCCCATTTGCATTGAAGTTTTGAAAAGAGAAAACCTTCCTCTTTTACAAAAACTAGGAGAAGCTTTAGGCTCCAATGTTTATAAAGTAAATAGTGATCAACGAAGAGCTTTGCATTTAGCGGCTGTTTTTGTGAACAATTTCACCAATCAACTGTATCGTGTTGCTCATGAAATTACCGAAAGCCAAGGTGTGGAATTTGAAATCCTAAAGCCGCTCATTATGGAGACAGCTAAAAAAGTTCAGGACATGTCCCCATATATGGCCCAAACAGGTCCTGCCAAGCGCAACGACAAAAAAACAATTCAAAAACATTTAAAATTACTGGAGAATCCGCAGCACGAAGCCATCTACAAACTGCTTACCAGTGCAATCAAGAAAACCCATGGAAGATAAAAGCTATAAAGAATACTTAGAACACATCACTACCTTTATTTTTGACGTTGATGGTGTGCTTACCGATGGTACTATTACCGTAACCACTTCTGGCGAAATGCTCAGAACCATGAACATTAAAGATGGGTTTGCACTGAAAACTGCCATCGATGCGGGGTTTCATATCTGCATCATTTCCGGAGGCTCTAACGAAGGAGTTCGTTTACGGTTAAATGGTCTAGGCATTAAGGATGTGTATTTGGGAACCCATGATAAAATTGAAAAGCTCAACGAGTACCTTGACAACAACAATATCAACATAGAAAATGTGTTGTATATGGGTGACGATATCCCAGATTACCCTGTAATGTCTTTAGCAGGCTTACCATGTTGTCCTCAGGATGCCGTACCTGAAATAAAAGCCATTTCCAAATATGTGTCTCATAAAAAGGGCGGTAAAGGAGCTGTTCGCGATGTGATTGAGCAAGTCTTGAAAGTACAAGGCAAATGGAACAGTAATTTTAGCGCCAAATACGATTAACCCAACAAAGCCTGACTAACTAAACAACATCAACTTGGAAATACTAAAACTAATCCGCTGGAAGAACCTCCTAATGATTGCCTTAATGCAATACCTCATTAAATACGCTTTTTTTGAGCCATTTGGGGTAGACATCACTTTAAACTTATTTGGGTTTTCACTTTTGGTATTAGCTACTTTGTGCATTGCTGCAGGAGGATATGTTATCAATGACATCTACGATGTGGAAACCGATTTAATTAACAAGCCAGACCACGTTATTGTTGGCAAAACCGTTTCGGAACAAGCGGCCAACAACCTTTTTATTGCCTTTAATGTCATAGGAGTTGGTCTTGGATTCTATTTATCACACTTGGTAGGTAAAAGTGCCTTTTTTGCAACCTTCATTATTGTTTCGGGATTACTGTATGTGTATGCATCCTATTTAAAACCCATGCCCTTGGTTGGAAATCTGGTTATTTCGGCTATGGTAGCTTTAAGCCTCATAATTGTTGGGTTATTTGAACTCATTCCCGCTATTACACCCGCCAACCAAGAAACGCAATTGACATTTTTCACCATTTTATGGGATTATGCCCTTTTCGCTTTCATTTTAAATTTATTGCGTGAAATGATCAAAGACATCGAGGACATTGATGGCGATTACAAAGCTGGAATGAATACTTTGCCCATTGCTATTGGCCGTGAACGCGCCAAGAAAATTGTCTTTGCCGTTTCCTTCATTCCCCTAGGAGGCGCCATTTATTATTTAATCAACTATTTGTACGGAAATATGGTGGCTGTCGTCTATTTTCTTGGGGCTATCATTGCTCCAATGCTTTACATATCCATCAAAATCTTTATGGCCGAAAGCAAAAAAGAATTTCATTTTATTAGCAATATGATTAAATTGGTCATGCTACTAGGAATGTTATCCTTGATTGTTTATAAATACAGTCTTTTAGATTAATGCTGAACGACCAACTAAAATCCTACCACATTGTCCTAGCTTCTGGTTCTCCCAGAAGGCAACAGTTTTTCAAAGACCTTGGATTAGATTTTGAAATCGTCCTAAAACCTGTTGAAGAAGAATATCCCAATAGGCTGAGACATTTCGAGATCAGTGATTATTTGGCTCAGCTAAAAGCCATCCCTTTTAAGGAGGAACTTAAAGAAAATACCATTCTCATTACCAGCGACACCATTGTTTGGCACAACAATGAAGCATTGGGCAAGCCCAAAACTAAGCAAGAGGCCTTCCAAATGTTAAGCTCCATGAGCGGGAAGACCCACGAAGTCATTACCTCGGTATGTTTTACAACCACCTCCATTGAAAAAACGGTAAATGCCATTACCAAGGTGACCTTTAAAGACCTTACAGCCGAAGAAATCAATTACTACATCAACACCTGCCAACCTTTTGATAAAGCTGGAGCTTACGGCATCCAAGAATGGATTGGGCAAATTGGCATTACCAAAATTGAAGGCTCTTATTTTAATGTTGTAGGCCTCCCAACCCACCTTGTTTACAAAACGCTACTTGGTTTGATTGATTAAAAATCGGTATTCTTTTTCTGTTTTTTATTCCAATTTCTCAGCTATCTTTGTTTAAAGAATTTCATTGTATCCACTATGTTTTTTGAAGCTTATCAAGACAAGTTAATTAAGGCTTTTATCCTCCTTATCATTCTTCTAATCATAAGAGCCATCTTAAAAACAGCCATTACCAAAATTGGCCGAAATAGTGGAATTAACGAAGCTAGAATCCACCTTATCAACAGGTATACAACGGTAACTTTGGTATTGATAAGTTTGCTTTTTGGCGCCTTTATTTTCGGGGTTAAGTTTGAAGACATGGCCCTAGTGTTTTCATCGGTATTCGCAGTAATTGGGATTGGGTTGTTTGCCATTTGGTCCATTTTAAGCAACATTACCTCTGGAGTGATCATGTTTTTCTCATTCCCTTATAAAGTAGGGGACAAAATTCAAATTCACGATAAGGATTTCCCTATTGAAGCCATTATTGAAGACATTAGAGCTTTTCAATTGCACTTACGTTTGGATAACGGCGACCTTATCACCTATCCCAATAATCTCATTCTTCAAAAACCCGTAACACTTATCAAAAAAGATGCTATCGATGATGGACACGATGCTTTATAAATATTAGCTATATTTATAAAGTCAACTTTTTATAGATGGGAAAAAAAAGAACCGCAAAATATAAAAAACATATAGGCAAAGCCCCTGGAACGCTTATCTACACTGGGGAAAAAAACAGCCAACAGCTTTTTATTGAATCTTTCGATTACAACCCTGAAGGGGTAACTGAAAAGGAACTCAAAAACATTGAAGATGTCTTCGGTTACAAAACCACCGAATCCATTACTTGGGTGAACATTAATGGCCTCAATCACATTGAAGCTATTGAAAAAGCCGGTGATCATTATGGTCTCCATCCATTAATTCTTGAAGATATTGTCAACACTTCACAACGTCCCAAAATTGACGAATATGACGACTATATCTTTATTTCCCTAAAGATGTTACATCTAGATGCTAACGAAAATGTGATTATTGAACAAGTAAGTTTAGTCATGGGAGACCGTTATGTACTTACTTTTCAAGAGGCCGAAGGTGATGTTTTTGATAACGTAAGGGAGCGTATTCGTGCAGGCAAGGGTCGCATTAGAAGTATGGGGTCTGATTATCTTTTATACGCTTTGGTAGATGCCATTGTGGACCATTATTATGTGGTAAGTGAAATGCTAGGTAATAAAATTGAAGACATTGAAGAATCCATATTTGAAGGCAGCATGACAGACAACATGAGCATTCAAATACTGATGCTAAAAAAGGAATTGCTAAAGGTGAGGCGTGCTATTTTTCCTTTAAGGGAAATCATTAGTCGAATTGAAAAGAGCGAAAGTTCTCTTATAGACAAAAAATCAATTCAATTTTACAGAGACATCTATGACCACGTCATCCAGCTCTCTGACAACATCGATATTTTCAGAGAGATGATTTGGAGTTTAATGGACATGTACATGACCACTATCAGCAATCGCATGAACGAAGTCATGAAAGTCCTAACCATTATCGCTACCATTTTTATTCCCCTTACCTTCATCGCTGGAATTTATGGCATGAATTTCGACCATATGCCTGAACTCCATCTTAAATACGGCTATTATATTGTTTGGATTGTAATGGTTGCCGTGTTTTTTGCCATGGTAGTTTATTTTAAAAGAAAGAAGTGGTTGTGATATAGCTTTGGCATAATAAAATCCGTTTAATAAGAAATGAATAAAATTACAATATTTACAGCTTTTGTTTTATCAATCACATTAGTTCTTTTCTTCTTTTTGCCAAACTTAAAAGAAGATACACAAAAGAAAACACCTATCAAGGAGATAGGTGTTGGAAAAATTAAAATATCGTTTGGTTATTGTAAATACAATAATGAAGTAAAAAGATTGAAGCCCAAATGGAAACTATTTAAATTACATCAAGATAGTTCTATTATAATTCCTCTCCAAAAAAGAGTAAAATTTCATAATCTAGAATATGGAAGCTACTATATTGAATACACGACTATATTTAATCAAAAAAATACAGTCGAATTTACAGTATCTGATACTATTGTAAAAAACATTTCTCTTTGCTTTGACTATTTTGACTATTCCTCCAACAAAAATGTATTAATGCTTGACGAATTAAAAGACGGACATAATTTATACTATTCATTTGAATCTCAAGGCTGCTTTAAGCATCGTGATTCCAACGAAATAGAAATCATTAAAAATTCAGACAACTTAATTGCCAAATATGGAGGTAATGAATACCGTATGAATGATTCCCAAATAGCAATCTTAAGAGAATTCGAGATTGAATTAAGAAGTAATCACGTAAGCGGCTGTAGTACAATTGACAAATATGAAATTGTAAACCAACACGAGTTAGAATTTTTCTTTATAAATGATGAAAGTTGTCAATGGAGGGGCTTTGAAAACCTAATTAAATTATTAAAATTACAAAAATAGTCACTACTAAGAACCATTCATGTATTACCTCTTATTCCTCTTCAAAAAAACCTCAAAAACGTCAAAGTATGTTTTCTTCTACAATATTAATGCATAACACAGCGCTACGATGGTGGCATTACACAAACCGTTAAAGAAACATTAAAACCAGTCCTAGGGCTGGTTTTATTTTTATATTTAGGGGCAATTAAAACAAACTATGAAAAAACAAATACTTGCATTTTTTATATCTGTAACTACTTGCGTTGGCCTCTATGCCCAACAACCCCAAAAACCCAATGCCTCCGAAATTTACGAATCCATCAAAAAACTTAACTTCCTTGGATCGGTTTTATACGTGGCAGCGCATCCGGATGATGAAAACACGCGACTCATTGCTTATATGTCCAACCAAGTCAAAGCTCGCACAGCCTACCTTTCCCTTACCAGGGGTGACGGAGGACAAAACCTAATTGGTCCTGAAATAAGGGAGTTATTAGGAGTGATCCGCACACAGGAATTACTTACGGCTAGGCAAATAGATGGCGGCGAACAACGCTTTACAAGAGCCAACGATTTTGGATATTCCAAGCACCCAGACGAAACCTTGCAGATATGGAATAAAAATGAAGTATTAAGCGATGTGGTTCTGGCCATTCGCCAATTCAAACCAGATGTGATCATCAATAGGTTTGATCATCGCAGTCCAGGAACCACTCACGGACACCATACTAGCTCTGCTATGTTAAGTGTAGAAGCCTTTGATTTGGTTAACGACCCAAGCAAATTCCAAAACCAACTTAAATCAACAAGTGTTTGGCAACCCAAGCGTTTATTTTTTAACACGTCTTGGTGGTTTTATGGCAGTGAAGAAAAATTTAAAAAAGCCAACAAAAGTAACTTTTTGTCCTTCGATATTGGTACCTATTACCCCTCAAAAGGACTTAGCAACACTGAAATTGCTTCCCTTAGCCGCAGTCAACACAAATCACAAGGCTTTGGAAATACAGGAACTCGTGGTTCGCAAATGGAATACATTGAATTGATTAAAGGCGACATGCCTGCAGATGGACAAAATATTTTTGAAGGCATCAATACCTCGTGGACACGTGTAAAAGGAGGACAAGCCATTGGTGACCTTTTGGAAACTGTTGAAAATGAATACAATTTTCAAAACCCTGCAGCCTCTATTCCACAGTTGATGGAAGCATATAAACTAATCCAAAATTTAGAGGATGACCACTGGAGAACCATCAAAACCAAAGAAATAAAGCAAATTATTGCTGCCTGTGCTGGACTGTATCTTGAAGCTGCAGCCAATACCAATCATACTACTGCTGGTAGCACCGTAGACGTAAGCATTGAAGCTATCAACCGAAGTGAAGCCAACATAACATTTCAAAATTTCACTTTAAATAATACCAAAACTTCCAAAAACATTGTTTTATCCAACAATGAAAGCCATTCCTTCCATGAGTCTTTAAAGGTTGATGACCAGCAACAGCCTACTACACCTTATTGGTTAACCAGCAAAGGAACTTTGGGCATGTATCGTGTAGATGACAAATCACTGATTGGAAAACCTGAAACGCCAAGAGTATACAATGCCACCTTTGATTTACTTATTGAAGGAACAGCTATTTCTTTTACACGACCCGTAATTTACAAGACCAATGATCCTGTAAAAGGCGAAGTGTACAAACCTTTTGAAATCGTTCCTGAGGCATCCGCAAAACTTGCCGAAAAAGTAATCATTTTTGATACTGATGAAGAGAAACAGGTTTCAGTAATTGTAAAAGCTGGGATTAATAACTTACAAGGAGCGGTGACATTGGCCCACCCTAAAGGCTGGACAGTTTATCCCGAAAAACAGTCTGTAAATATTAAGCATAAGGGAGAAGAACAAACTGTAATATTCACTATTATTCCTCCTAAAAACCAAGATGAAGGTTTAATTACACCAATGGTTCATGTTGGAGACAACATCTATACAAGAGAGATGATTGAAATAGATTATGACCATATTCCATTTCAAACGGTGTTACTTCCAAGCGAAAGTAAAATTGTGAGATTGAACATTCAAAAAATAGGCCACAACATTGGGTATATTGAAGGTGCTGGCGATGTGATCCCTGAAAGTCTGCAACAAATAGGATACAATGTAATGACTATAAAACCTGAGGACATTTCGGAAGAAACCTTAAGTCATTTTGATGCCATCGTTGTTGGTGTTAGAGCCTACAATACCATTGATGATTTAAAATTCAAACAGCAATTGTTATTTGATTACGTTGCCAATGGCGGTAACATGATTGTACAATACAATACCAGTCACCGTTTGAAAACTGAACAATTGGCTCCCTACAAATTGGAATTGTCCAGAGACCGTGTAACCGATGAGTTTGCTCAGGTTGACTTTTTGGAACCCAAACATGAATTGCTCAACTTTCCTAATAAAATTACAGAGCACGATTTTGAAGGCTGGACACAAGAACGTGGACTATATTTCCCAAACAGTTGGGGAAAAGAGTTTACGCCAATCCTTGAAATGCATGACAAAGGAGAGTCCAAGAAAAAAGGAAGTTTGTTAGTTGCCAAGTACGGCAAAGGGTATTATATCTATACTGGGCTAAGTTTCTTTAGAGAATTTCCTGCAGGTGTGCCCGGTGCCTATCGCCTGTTCGCTAACATGCTATCAATTGGCAAAGAAGACATTAAAACCAACAAACCTCTAAACGATTAAGATGATGCAGGATTCGGCAAAAAAACAACCTTGGTTAAAATCCTATTCATTAGTATTAATTGCCAATGCCATTTATATAGTTGTGTTTTACCTTATCATGAAAGCTTTTTAACATGGGGGTACTAAATTGGTTGGATTGGCTAGTTTTGGCGACGACTCTATTAACTATTGTTGGCTACGGAACTTGGAAAACAAGAGGAAGCAAAAATGTTCAGGATTATGTAAAAGGCGGTAATTCTGCTCCTTGGTGGACTATCGGTCTTTCGGTAATGGCTACGCAAGCCAGTGCCATTACTTTTTTGTCCACTCCTGGGCAGGCATTTCACGACGGTATGGGCTTTGTGCAATTCTATTTTGGGGTGCCTATTGCCATGATTGTCATTTGTATGGTTTTTATTCCGCTGTACGACAGGCTTAAAGTCTACACCGCTTATGAGTTTTTAGAGAATAGGTTTGATGGCAAAACCCGAACCTTGACCGCTACTCTATTTCTAATCCAGCGGGGATTGGCTGCAGGAATTACCATTTATGCTCCAGCCATCATCCTTTCGGCTATTTTGCATTGGAACCTTACCTACCTCAACATTATCATAGGAACCCTTGTCATTATATACACCGTTTCAGGAGGTACCAAAGCGGTAAGCATTACACAAAAGCATCAAATGGGTGTTATTTTTTTAGGGATGCTTATTGCCTTTTTCTTAATAATAAGTTATCTCCCTGAGGACATCACATTTACCAAAGCTCTAGATATTGCTGGCGCCAGTGGTAAGATGAATATTCTCAGTTTTGATTTTGATTTAGAAAACCGCTATACCCTTTGGAGCGGTTTGATTGGAGGGTCCTTTTTGGCCCTTTCCTACTTTGGAACAGACCAAAGCCAAGTGCAACGTTACCTTTCTGGAAAATCGGTAAAGGAAATGCAAATGGGACTGATTTTTAACGGGCTTTTAAAAGTGCCTATGCAATTTTCAATCCTTTTGGTAGGGGTTATGGTATTCGTTTTTTACCAATTTCACAATTCTCCCATCAACTTTAATCCAGCAGCACACAATACAGTAAGCAATTCTGCTTATGCTAATGACTACCAACGTCTGGAAGAAGAACAACTTGACATTTTCAAGGCCAAGCAATCCGTGCTTCAAAACTATGTCAACACGGGCGATTCCAAGGTGACAGACGAGCTTCAACTCTTGAATAAAAAAGATAGAGACAACCGCAATGCTGCCAAAGTACTGATTGAAAAAGCAGCCCAAGACAATGATATAAGTATAGAAACCAATGACAAGGATTATGTGTTCATACATTTTATTTTGAACAACCTCCCTCGAGGCCTAGTTGGGTTACTCTTGGCCGTCATCCTTAGTGCAGCTATGTCCAGTACTGCAGGAGAATTAAATGCCCTCGCGTCTACTACCGCTCTGGATATTTATAAACGTAATTTTGTAAGTGATAAAGATGAAACACACTATCTAAAGGCTTCCAAATGGTTCACCTTTGGCTGGGGAGTTTTAGCCATCATTATTGCCTGTGTGGCGTATTTGGCCGACAACCTCATACAATTGGTAAACATTATTGGTTCTATTTTCTATGGAAATGTGCTTGGTATTTTCCTTTTGGCATTTTTCTTTAAATATGTCAAGGCCAATGCCGTATTCATTGCCGCCTTGATCACTCAGGGTATCGTAATCATAGGTTGGTGGTTTGAATGGATGCCGTATTTGTGGCTCAATTTATTTGGTTGTATTTTAGTCATCCTAATTGCTCTTTTTATCCAAAACACACAAAACATCAATGAAAACGTCCGATAACGTTATCAAATGGGGCATTATAGGCCTTGGAAAAATTGCCAACAAATTCGCTCAGGATTTGTTAACCGTGGATAACTGCGAGCTTGTGGCCGTTGCGTCGCGTAACCAAGAACGTTCTGATGCTTTTGCAGGAACCTATGGCGCTCAAAATGCCTATGGCAGCTACGAACAACTAGCAAAAGACCCTAATGTGGATGCGGTATATATTGCCACACCCCACAGCTACCATAAAGAACACAGTATCTTGTGCCTAAGTCATCAAAAAGCAGTACTATGCGAAAAGCCCTTTGCCATGAACTCCCAAGAAGTCTTGGAAATGATGGCATCGGCAAAAGCCAACGATACATTATTAATGGAGGCCCTTTGGACCTATTTCCTACCGCATTACCAACATGTTTTGAAAATGCTCAAGGAAAACACCTATGGGAAATTACTAAAAATGAATGCCGATTTTGGATTCTACAAAGATTTTGACAATGAATCTCGTTTATTCAAAAAAACTCTTGGAGGTGGTAGCTTATTAGATATAGGGATATACCCTATTTTTGCTGCTTTGACCACTTTGGGTGCCCCCAAATCAATTGAAGCTTCTGCTACCTTTTTTGATAACGGTGCGGATTCAACCTGCTCTATGGTATTTCATTACGAGGATGGCGTAGAAGCTCATTTAAAAAGTACCCTTTTGGAAGAAACCCCTACTGTGGCAGAATTCTATTGTGAAAAAGGCCTCATTAAAATCAATGGGCGATTTCATGAGCCTTCAACCGTTACTTTAATCCCTAATGAAGGTGCCCCTGAAACCTTAGATTTCAACTACAATAGCATTGGCTACAATTTTGAAACAATGCACTTTAATGACTTGATAAGGCAAGGCAAAAAAGAAAGCGACCTTATGACCTTTGAGTTCAGTAAACAACTCATTGGTACCTTGGATAAAGTCGCTTCGATAATTGGATTGGAATATTAGCGTTTAATGTTGATGAAGAACCCCACTTGGATCGACCTTTACGTTTAATCTATCTTCCCCATTTCCTATTTTAACTTTATAGTATTTATGGGAAGGTTCATTGTAGTCGTAGTTTACGTAATAGTCTGTTTCCAAAAGCAACCATCCAGGATGTGATTTAAACACCGTTTCTCTCACTTCCCTTGGCAATTTAATGTCCTCAAAATGCTCATCTGTGGACACTATATTTCCGTCCTTGTCATAGGAAACAATGATGCTTCCTTTTTCAGATTTAAAGTTTACTTCGTACGTATTATCCTCCGAAGGTCTTTCAAACTCCTCAAAGGTGTTGATATTAAATTTGGCTACCTTACTTTCTAGATCGACAATATATTTTGCTGTATTGTCAACGGTAATGTCTTTAAGATAATCCATATGGATGGTTTTGTTAGAAACCACTTCCATTCCCGCTAGATCAATTTCTATTAGGCCTGATTGCGAAAAGCCTAAACTACCGAGGGTCATACATAACCCTAAAATGATAAAAGTTTTCATAATTACTTGTATTACAGTTAATGATTGATTGCAACACAAAGATTATGAATACATACACACCAGACATAACAGCCACGTTGTAAATGATTTAACTTATATAAAATTATATTCAAAAAATGTTTTAAAGGATTGAAATTATGTTGAATCATATCTGCAAACCCCAGTAAACATAGGGATTTACACGTTACAACTTGATTTCGTAATTCCCTAGGTTCATTTTTTTCAGAAACTTCAAAAACTCAGGATTATTGTGTAATTTTTCGAAATACGGATCATATTTTACCTTATATAACTCGGCATTTTTGCGCTCAAAGGCAGTTTCCAGCCACTCCAAAACTTTAGCATCCTCTTCTAAATATGCAAATTTCTGGGCTATCCAATACGCATTGTTGTATAAAGTTCCTTGAGATTTTAGATGCTCAATATCCATATCATTAATCCATTTATAAACTCCTTTTATACCTGCTTCCATATAAGCTTCCCATAATAAAGGAAGTTTTTCCTTTCCTTCCTCTTCAAATGCCCAGCTAATTTCCAATTGTTTATACGCTAGATCATATTCTCCCAATGCCGTATAGATTTTAAATTTAACCCAAAAAGGCCAAGCATCTTTTGGTAATTGCTCCTCTGCCCTTTCGGCTTGCCTCAAAGCATTATTAAAATCCCCTTGGTGTAAATATAACTCTGAACTCAAAATTGAGACACGAAATGAATCCGGAGCAATCAACTGAGCCCTATCCAACATTTTTCTGGCGCGCTCAAAATCCCCTACCGAATATTGCAGGTATTGCGAATACATAAATAGCGCAAAATAATTATTTGGATTTAAGCTGATTGCCTTTTCAAATTGACTTTCAGTCCTTTTCCAATCCCAATCATAACTCAAATATACCCAACCCAAAACCCGATGCGGTTCGGATAATTTATTATCAAGTTTAATAGCTTTTTCAGCATAATCCTTTGCTCGAAGTATGTCATTTTCAGTAGGATTAGGCCAATTTTCCCATAAATAGCTAATGGCGAGTCCAGAATAGGCTACAGCAAAATTAGGCTCTATTTCCAGACAGGAGTTCAAATAACTTCTAGCCAAATGTATATCCTCTTCATAAACCCCGTAATAAACTGCCTTCATATACAAATTATAGGCCTCTAGATTGTCGGTTGGTGCTTTATCAATTAGTTCCAGCTCAAACGGTGATAACACCAAATTCAATTCTGAAACTATTTGTTTTGATATTTCACTTTCCAAGGTAAAAAGATCTTTATAATCCCTGTCAAAATCCTTGGCCCATAGTTGCACATCTGTTTTAGAATTGATAAGATGTACTCTAATCCTAATCTTTTGACCTTCCTTCTGCACACTACCGCCAACAATATAATTAGCATCGAGGGCTTCGCCTATATCTTTGGCCGACAGACTAGAAGCTCTATACTTTTCTGTAGATTGACGAGATTTTACAATAATCTGCTCTACTTTCGAAAGATTATTAATAATATCCTCTCGAATGGCATCAGCAAAATATGCGTTTTCTGGATGATGGCTTAAGTTCTTAAAAGGCAATACAGCCACGGTTTTATCCAATTCTTCCATTTGAGGCTCTACTACCGTCTCAATATTAGTCTTTGAATTCATATAGAACGTATAGCCCAGAAGCAAAACCAAAGCCACACTGCTCACCCAAAACAAGGTTGTAAATTTCCGTTTCCTCCTAAACGTTTTCTTTGTATTTTTTGACGCAGAAGTTTTTAGACCTATATCATTATTGGACGCTTCACTTTTTTTGAATTTAACCTCACCAGGCGTATAGCCATAGAAATCGCTAAAACAAGTATTGAAATAAGTTGGACTGTTAAAACCAACACGATAGGCTATTTCCGAAGCCGTAGTCTCTTCATTTTTGAGCATTTCCAAAGCTCTTTCCAATCTGTATTCCCGAATAAACTGGCTAGACGATTTCCCTAAGAGTGCATTAAGTTTTCTATGCAATTGCGAACGGCTCAATCCCACCTCATCAGCCAATTCCTGAACTCCAAAATGCTCATTGCTAAAGTTAGACTCTAGGACTGCTTTTAGCCTTTCCACAAAGTTTTGATCCATGGATAATTGACTGGCCATATTTTTAAAATTAAATGTATTAATTGGTTGAGGACCAAAAACTAGAAGTAGGTCACCTATCTAAGATACAAAAATCCTGACAAGTATAATTTTCTTAAAACTTTACAAAAGCTTCCCATTATTAAGCTTCTACAGTTTTAAACCGCCTTGGTAATCGCCAAGGTTCATTTTTTGTAAGATTTCCAAAAAGTCAGCGTTGGATCGTAAATTTTCAAAATAGGGATCATATTTGATCATAAATAATTCGGCATTTTTTCTTCTAAAGGCAATTTCCAACCATTTTAGAGCATTTTCAGGTTCCTCCAAAAATGCAAATTTTTGAGCAATCCAATAGGCATTATGTTGAACGCCCTCCGAATTTGCGTTATTGATATCCATATCATTGATCATTCTATAAACGCCTTTAACTCCATCCTTCTCATAAGCCTCCAACATTGGAGGTATGTTCAACTCGAAGGCTTCAACAAATCCCCAACTTTCTTCCAATTGCCTCACAGCCTGATCATAATTACCCAACTCGGTATAGATTTTAAAATCCACCCAATAAGCCCACATGCCTTTTGGAGCATACTCCTTAGCTTTTCTGGTTTCTTCCAAGGCCTTTTTAAAATTATCCTCGTGTAGGTAAAATTCAGCACTCAACACTGCCGTAAATGCGGAGTTGGGATTCACCAATTGCGCCAACTCAATCATTTCACGAGCCTTTTCAAAATCTCCCAATACATACTGCAAATACATTGCATATTCGCTTATCGCATAATAATTGTTTGGATTCAACTTGACAGCCTCTTGGAACTCCGTTTCAGCTTTGGTCCAATTCCAATCGTAGGTTTCATTCACATAGGCCATTACACGATGTGGCTCAGACAAGCTTTCATCCAATTCCATCGCCTTTATGGCTAGTTCCTTTACCTGCTCCGCATCTTTTACAGTAGGTGTTGGCCAATTTTCCCAAAGATAGCTTTCGGCCAAACCCGAGTATGCCAGCGCAAAGCCA
The DNA here is from genome assembly GCF_030908385.1 of Mangrovimonas sp. YM274. Lineage (NCBI taxonomy): Bacteria > Pseudomonadati > Bacteroidota > Flavobacteriia > Flavobacteriales > Flavobacteriaceae > Mangrovimonas > Mangrovimonas sp. YM274. The sequence continues at coordinate 1,620,355 of NZ_CP133091.1, read as the reverse complement.
GTGTCTTCTTCAATACATAAATTGAAATATCGCCTTGCCAAATCTACATTTTCATCATAGTACAATGAATATAATGCTTTTATATATAAATTATAAGCCTCAAGGTTATCGGTAGGTACCTTATCGATCAGTTCCAATTCGTGGGGGGACAATACTACGTTCAACTCGGAAGCAATCAATCGTGAAATCTCACTTTCAAGTTCAAAAATATCTTGAAACTCCCTATCAAAATCCCTAAACCACAACTGCACATCTGTCTTGGAGTTAATTAAATGCACCCTAACTCGTATTCTATTTCCATGCTTTTGCACACTGCCTCCCAATATATAATTTGCACTTAAAGCAAAGCCAATCTCTTTTGCAGAAAGGTGTGAATCACGATACATTTCTGTAGACTGACGCGATTTCACTATAAATTCCTGAACCTTCGATAAGTGATTGATAATATCCTCCCTAATACCATCCGCAAAATATTGATTTTCACTATCATCACTTAAATTTTGGAATGGTAGAACAGCAATAGTTTTGTCCTCCCTAAGGTGCAAGGGCACATCTTCTAAATCATTATCTGCTTCCAAATTTTGATAAAAAGAATACCCTAGAAACAATAATATTAGTATACCGCCTACCCAAAACAAGGATTTATAATTTCCTTTCTTTTGGATGGCCACAGATGAGGATATGTCCTCTGACGATTTAGTTTCAGATTCTATAACATCCGTCTTCTGAAACTTAACCTCTCCTGGAGTGTAACCATAAAAATCGCTAAAACAGGTATTGAAGTAAGTAGGGCTGTTAAACCCTACACGATAGGCAATTTCCGAAGCAGTGGCCTCCTCATTTTGAAGCATCTCCAAAGCCTTTTCCAACCTGTATTCCCTAATGTACTGGCTGGACGATTTTCCTATAAGAGCATTAAGTTTCCTGTGCAGTTGGGAGCGGCTTACACCGGCTTCATCAGCCAATTCCTGAACCCCAAAATGCTCATTGGCAAAATTAGACTCTAGGATCTCTTTTAGCCTTTCAAGGAAAGCTTGATCCATGGACAATTGACCTGCCATATTCTAAAGATTAAATCGATTAATTGGTATTAGGCTACAATTCAATATTGTGTCCTACCTCTAATATACAAAAAATTGGTCACCCAAATCCGTTCCTTATAGAAGCAAAAAAGCACAACCATAGGCTGTGCTTTAAAATATGTATTGCCACAAATTGAACCCTACATAGCCCCCCATTCTTTTAGAGAGTCCATGTTCATTTTTACATAATCATCGTTTCCTGCTGCCTTTGCTGCTGCCATAGATTTTTTAGCCAAATCAATAGCTCCATCTTTATCACCTGCTCTGGCATAAATCAAAGACTGTTGTCTTAATTGCCAAAAGGCAGGATCATTGTTCATTGCCATAGCCTTATCAATCCATTCTTTGGCCTGCTTAATATCTTTTCCTTCCTGATAATAGTAAGAAGAAGCTGCAAAGTAATCTTCAGCTTTTGGAGATCCTGCCAAAGCTTCATTGATAGAAGCCAAAACTTTAGTATCTGTTGGTACTTCAAAAGGAATTGTTACATAGGTCTTTTCCCAGAAAATTTCCAAGGCCGCACTGCTATTGGTAATGTTGTTGATGTCAAAAGTGAAAGACTCTACGTTAAAAGTCATTGGGTAAGCTTTTGCTTTGATAATAGCCACTACTTTACTTTCATCCCACTTTTGAGGTGTCCCCCAATTTTCTGTATCGCTGTATAAATATACCTCCCATAAACTTTTTCCTGGCTTGGTAAAAATGGCATAAGACCCTGCCTTTACAGTTTGTGTACCAAACGTCACATCATCACTAAAAGTAATGATTGAATTTTTATTGGCTCCAGTTCTCCATAGCTTATCGTAAGGTACCAAATCTCCAAAAACGGTTCTTCCTTTTACACCTGGTCTTGAGTATTGAATCGAAAAATCTGTCAAACCAACTTTTTGTTCCAATTTACTAGCCGGACTAGCCTGTGGCGTTGTCACCTGTGCCCTCAAATTATAAGAGGCGGTTAAGACTAACGCAATAAGTAATAATTTTTTCATGGTCATATTGTTTTATAGTTTTAAAAATGTGCGACTAAATTTACAAATTAGTTGAACTCTCATTTGTTAACAAAACCTTAAATTAAAATTTCTCTTAAGGCTGCTCTCTAAAGATACACAATTATACATATTTAATAAACAGACAATTACAAGATAATTTTCTCGTAATTTTAGGGAAGCAAAGCACCAAATCTATTTACAAACGTTAATTTTGTCTAATTTATGATTAATAATAGTTAGACATTTAGTAATTTTATAAAAAAGTTTTGTGATGCCTAAAAAGAAAACTCCCAAAAAAATGGATCTGGTTGATTTATACATGGATTATGTCCTTGAAAACAATGAAAGACCAACGTCTGTTTATCAATTTTCAAAGTTGAATAATTTTGAAGAACCAAAATTTTACGAACACTTCAGTTCTTTTGAAGCCCTGGAAGCCTACATTTTTGTGGCCTTCTGCGAGCATACTGTCCAAACCTTAAATAACAGTCAAGAATATCAAACCTATGATGCTAAAAACAAGCTACTGAGCTTTTATTTCACCTTCTTTGAAAACCTAACGGCCAACCGGAGTTTTATAATGTTCGCCCTAAACGAATATAAGGCTAACCTTAAACAGCTAAAACACTTACACCCTCTCAAAGAGGCCTTTGCCTCCTATCTGGACACATTGGATATCAAACAGATCGAATTGGTGAAAGGCCAACTTTTAAAAATGCAACAAAAAGCAATGAAAGAAGCAGCATGGGTACAGTTACTCCTTACTCTAAAATTTTGGATGGAAGATACTTCTGCCAATTTTAGTAAAACCGACATCTATATAGAAAAATCTATCAATACCAGTTTCGACATCATAGATACTACCCCAATAAACAGCCTTGTGGATTTTGGGAAGTTCATTTTCAAGGAACGCTTCCAAACCAAATAAGCTATGAAAACCATTGATAAAATACCAACGTCAAAAATTGAACGGGCCTCCAAACTGGTAGCTACTGGAGCACGTGTTGGTGTCAACTACCTTAAATATTACGGAGATAAACTTACCAAAACAGAGCAAGAAGCCAAAAGTAGACTGGACCAAAATAATGCAGAGGACATCTATGACAGCCTAAAACAACTAAAAGGAAGTGCCCTGAAAGTTGCCCAAATGTTGAGCATGGAAAAAAGCATCCTGCCGCAGGCCTACGTAGAAAAGTTTTCATTGGCACAATTCTCGGTCCCACCGTTGTCCCCTGCCTTGGTGACAAAAACCTTTAAAACCTATTTCAAGAAATCTCCTCATGAAATTTACGATAAGTTCAATCCCACATCAGTTAATGCAGCCAGTATTGGCCAAGTTCATCTAGCGGAAAAAAATGGAAAAAAACTTGCCGTTAAAATTCAATATCCCGGAGTTGCCGAAAGCATCAAGTCAGATTTGGCCATGGTGAAGCCCATTGCCATAAAAATGTTCAACATTAAAGGAAAAGACTCAGACAAGTACTTTAAGGAAGTGGAAGGCAAATTGGTTGAGGAAACCAACTATATACTTGAATTACAACAAAGCGAGGAAGTGGCCAAGGCCTGCAAAAACATACCAAACCTTCTATTTCCAAATTATTATGAGCAGCTATCTTCAGAACGTATCATCACCATGGACTATATGGAAGGTGAACATCTTTCGGAATTTATTGCGCATAACACCAATCAAGATTTAGCCAACACATTAGGTCAAGCCCTTTGGGATTTTTACATGTTCCAGATTCACAAATTAAAAAAGGTACACGCCGATCCTCACCCCGGAAACTTCTTGGTTTCAAAAACCGGACAGTTAATTGCTCTTGATTTTGGTTGTATGAAAACTATTCCTGAAGCTTTTTATAATCCCTATTTTGAACTGGCAAATCCCAATACTTTGAACAACCCTGAAACGTTTAAAGCTAAAATGTTAGAGCTTGAAATACTACGTCCCGAAGACTCCAAGGAAGAAATTGAATTTTTCACCGCTATGTTTCATGACATACTGCAATTGTTTACGCAGCCCCTACTGTCTGAAACCTTTGATTTTTCTGACGCCAATTTCTTTGGAAAAATTGCCAACCTTGGAGAATCCTATGCCAAAAATACCGATTTGAGAAAAATGAACGGTAACCGAGGGTCACAGCATTTTATCTACATCAACAGGACCTTTTTCGGCCTCTACAGTTTGATGTTTGATTTGAAAGCTAAAAATGTTACGATTTCGAACTTTGAAACGCTTCCTCATCCATGAAAATCCTTCTAACCGGTGCAACGGGATATATAGGTAAACGGTTAATGCCAATCCTTTTGGAGCAGGGGCACATTGTGGTTTGTGCCGCAAGGGATAAATACCGTATTGATGAGCATTATCAAAACGATCCCAATGTAGATATTGTAGAAGTTGACTTTCTTAAACCTCAATCCTTATCAAACATTCCAAAAGACATTGATGCTGCTTACTATTTAATTCACTCATTATCCAATTCTTCAAAAGATTTTGAGGAACTGGAAGCTCAATGCGCTCTCAACTTCAAAGGCTATTTAGAGGGAACGCAGGTAAAGCAAGTGATTTTCCTTGGCGGCATTTCCAATGACGACAATCTTTCCAAGCACTTACGCTCAAGAAAGCACGTTGCCGACCTACTAAAATCTGATAAATACGCCACTACCATCTTGAAAGCTGGCATTATTGTTGGCTCCGGCAGTTCTTCTTTTGAAATCATAAGGGATTTAGTCGAAAAGCTTCCCGTAATGGTTGCGCCAAAATGGCTTCATACCAAAACGCAACCTCTCGCTATTCGAGATGTTTTGGCTTACTTAACTAAAAGTTTAGGCAACACCCAATTATACAATAATACCTACGATATATTTGGTCCCGAAATTATGACCTACAAGGACATGCTTCTACAGTTTGCCGAAGTTAGAAAGCTGAAGCGGTACATTCTAACGGTCCCGGTCATGACTCCAAGACTTTCCTCCTATTGGCTCTATTTTGTAACGTCCACATCCTATACGTTGGCATGCAATTTAGTAGATAGTATGGGGGTTGCTATCATTGGCAAACCAAGCAACATCAACACTATTTTGGATATTCATCCCATTACCTATAAAGAAGCAGTTACCTTGGCTTTTGAAAAGATTGAACAGAACAGCATCCTCTCAAGTTGGAAGGATTCATTTATAAGCAGCGGAGAACTTAAAAGCAATTCCCATAAATACATCAATGTTCCTAAGTTTGGCTGCTTCAAGGATTATAAAGAACGTAAAGTTCAAAACATTCCACTCACCTTATCAAAAATTTGGGCTATTGGCGGAGAAACGGGTTGGTATTACGGAAGTTTCTTATGGAATATTAGAGGGTATCTCGATAAAATGGTTGGCGGGATTGGACTTCGCAGAGGACGTACCCACCCGGACGATTTACATATTGGTGATGCCTTGGATTTTTGGCGTGTAATTTTTGCCGACAAGGAAAAAATGAAACTATTGCTCTATGCCGAAATGCGCCTTCCGGGCGAAGCTTGGCTGGAATTCAAGATTGAAAACAATGTTCTTAAACAAACAGCCACTTTTAGACCCCGTGGCCTTGCAGGTAGATTGTATTGGTATAGCGTGCTCCCCTTTCACCTTTTTATCTTCAACGGGATGATTTCCAAATTGGCTTCTCCCACAAATACGGAAGCCCATAACGTCGTATAATCAAAATCTTAAACACTCAGTATTGCAAACAGATTTTAGAAATAGTAAATTATATCATGTTTTAATTATCAATTTTCAAAAAACATCAAGAAAGCATTTCAATTGTTTTCTTCTCTATGACATTACTCGTATTTTATATTTCTAAAAATCAACTATATGACATTCATCAGACGCTACATTACTCCCTTTTTAATTATCCTTCTGGCACTTTTCCTTCCAAAGCTCAACCTACCCTTTATTCAAAATTCAGAGAACATCCATTACATGATGAGAAAAATTAGCTCCATCCTATTCATCATTGCCATAGCATGGACCATAATTGTACTGTTGAGGGTTTTTAAAAAGAACTATCTTGAAAATTATGACATAAACCAGGAAGACAACCTTCAGGCTCGAAAACTCTATACGCAATTTAATATCCTGGAGCGCATAATCATCTTTGTCATTATCGTAATTGCCATAGGTTCTGGATTAATGCTATTTGAAGACGTTAGAAAATTTGGGCTCAGTGTATTTGCTTCGGCCGGTATTGCTGGAATCATCCTCGGGTTTGCAGCTCAAAAAGCCTTAGCAACCATTTTGGCAGGAATGCAAATTGCCATTTCACAACCTATTCGATTGGATGATGTGTTAGTTGTGGAAGGCGAATGGGGCTGGGTAGAAGAAATTACCTTAACCTTTGTGGTAGTAAGGATTTGGGACAAACGTCGATTGGTATTACCAACCACCTATTTTATTGAAAAACCTTTCCAGAATTGGACCAGAACAACAGCTGAAATTTTGGGCACCGTATTTATCTACACGGATTATAACATCAATTTTGACGCCTTGAGGGAAGAACTTACTCGCCTGTTGGAGAGTACACATTTATGGGATAAAAAAGTAAACGTGCTTCAGGTCACTGACTCAAAGGAATCCAGTGTTGAAATACGCGCTCTAATGAGTGCCAAAAACTCCCCTGAAGCATGGGATTTAAGAGTATACGTTAGAGAGGGCTTGATTAAGTTCATTCAACAAAACTACCCAAACAGTTTACCAAAAACACGTATATCTATTTTAAACGATTTTGATAAGAAAACAGAAATAAAACAGTCATGAAAACAGTAATTATTGTTGGAGGCAGTAAAGGTATTGGCAAAGCCATAACAGAGCAATTGCTAGAAAACCATCATGTTGTCAACATTAGCAGGTCTGCCCCACAAATAACCCACAAAAACTTAGAACATCACCCTTGTGATATTCTCAAGGACAATTTACCTGATATTGAGCAGGCAGATGCCTTGGTATATTGTCCCGGAAGCATTAACCTCAAGCCTTTTGCAAGGTTTACTTTGGAAGATTTTAGAAATGATTTTGAAATAAATGTGCTTGGTGCCGTAAAAACGATTCAACAGTACTTGCCTGTATTAAAAAATAGTATGGCTCCCTCCATTTTATTGTTCAGCACCGTAGCTTCAAAATTAGGGATGCCCTTTCATGCAAGTATAGCAACCTCAAAATCCGGTATAGAAGGCTTGGTTAAAACACTTGGAGCGGAACTAGCCCCAAAAATAAGAATCAACGCCATTGCTCCTACTGTTACCGACACTGAACTGGCTTCCAAACTGTTGAGAAATGAAAAGATGACAGCCAATATTATAGAAAGACACCCCCTTAAAAAATTCTTAAACCCACAAGAAGTTGCCGATTTAGCCGTATTTTTAGTATCAGATAAATCTGCCTCAATGTCCGGACAAATCTTCGAAATGGATTGTGGTATTGTAACCTTTAAAATTTAAAAATTCATGCGAACCTTAATACTTATATTAACCATGTTTTCCATATTTAAAACAGCTTCCCAAAACCCACCAAAACAATCTATTTACGACATTAAGATAAATAGTATTGACAATACCCCTATTGACTTATCCGACTACAAAGGCAAAAAAATACTATTTGTGAATGTAGCTTCCGAATGCGGTTTTACGCCTCAATATGAAGAATTGGAAGAACTGTACAAAACCTACAAAGACCAACTAATGGTGATTGGGCTTCCATGCAATCAATTTGGAGGTCAAGAACCTGGGAATGCCAATGAGATTAAAACTTTTTGCCAAAAAAATTATGGTGTAACCTTTTTGATTACTGAAAAGATAGACGTTAAAGGAGATCATCAACATCCACTGTACCAATGGCTCACGGATAAAGATATTAACGGTGTATCAAATTCTGGAGTGAAGTGGAATTTCCAAAAATACCTGGTAGATGAAAACGGTCACTTAGTGGATTATTACTATTCCATCACCAAGCCTTTAAGCAAAAAAATCACAAAACACCTATAATGAAACTGTTTAAACTCATCGTTGTTTTTTTGATTATCAATTTTGGTGCCCTAGCCTTAGGGACTTGGTTTATGGACAATGGTCCACAATCAGAATGGTACCTCAACCTTAACAAAGCTCCTTGGACTCCAGAAGGATGGGTATTTGGAGCTGCCTGGTTTACCATCATGCTATGTTTCTCCATTTATATGGCCTTTTTAGTACGAGATTTAGGCTCCAAATTTATATGGACACTTTTTACTGTCCAGTTCATTTTAAATGTATCTTGGAATTACGTCTTCTTTAAGCAACATCTTATTTTTCCTGGCTTATTGATTATTATCCTGTTAACCCTAGTAGTCATTTATTTCTTCTTTAAATACCGCATTGAAAAGGTTCGGGAAATGAGGCTTCTCTTGCTTCCCTATATCATCTGGCTTGTAATTGCCACCTCACTGAACGCATACATTTTTCTTTATAATTGATGAAAGTTTACAGTTTACATAAAATTCAGAATCTGCCAATTTCTGTGGACGAAGCATGGCAATTCCTTTCCAATCCCAAGAACTTACAGACCATTACTCCAGATTATATGGGCTTCCATATTATATCCGGTGCCGACAGATCTATGTATCCTGGACAAATTGTTCAATATTGGGTAGCTCCAATCCTAGGCCTAAAAACCAAATGGGTTACCGAAATCACCCATGTACAACACCTAGAGTATTTTGTAGACGAACAACGATTTGGCCCCTATGCACTATGGCATCACAAACATTTTATCAAACCCATAAAGGGAGGTGTGCAAATGGAAGATTTAATTGACTACAAACTACCTTTCGGCATTTTAGGGCAAATGGTACACCCTTTGTTGGTACGCCCGAAATTGGAAGAAATCTTCCAATACAGATATGAAAAATTAGAAGCCATTTTTGGTAAATACACTCCATGAAACAAGACATTAATATATTCTGGTTCCGCAGAGACCTAAGATTGAATGACAATATTGGACTCAACCAAGCCTTACAGGGAAATCACTCGGTACTGCCCATCTTTATTTTCGACCCCAATATTTTAGAAGAACTTCCAAAAAATGATGCACGAGTTAACTTCATCCATAAAACAATTCAAGACCTCAAGACAACTCTTGAAACAAGTTATGGGAGTTCCTTAGCTATTTTTCATAAAACTCCACTAGAGGCTTTTAAACAACTTTCTGAAGAATACAATATCCATACAGTTTATACCAATCATGATTACGAACCTTACGCAAAGCAGCGGGATACAGAAATCGATAAATTCCTATCTTCCAAAAAAATCCATTTTTCCACGTTTAAAGACCAGGTTATTTTTGAAAAGGATGAGATCGTAAAACAAAACGGCACACCCTATGCGGTCTATACGCCTTACATGAAAGCTTGGAAAGCCCGCTTCAAAAATCTATCCCTTGATGGAACAACACCTGAAGCCAATTTCGACAATCTATATAAGCATACTCCAACCAAAAATTTTACTCTGGAAGATTTAGGGTTTGAAGTCTCTTCACAAGAAATTGCGCCTTACAAGCTGTCTTCACAAAGCATCCAAAACTATGAAGCCACCCGAAATTATCCTGGTAAGGACAGTACTTCCCGTTTAGGGCCTCATTTACGCTTTGGTACCGTGAGTATTCGAGACATCGTAAAACAAGCCGCCGTCGAATCGAATGAAGTGTTTTTACAGGAATTGATTTGGAGGGAATTCTTTATGCAGATTCTTTGGCATTTTCCACATACGGCCACGCAAAGTTTCAAACCTAAATACGACAACATTCCATGGCGAAACAAGGAAGAAGAATTTAAAAAATGGTGTAAAGGCAACACAGGGTATCCCTTAGTAGATGCAGGTATGCGACAATTGAACACCACTGGGTTTATGCATAACAGAGTGCGTATGTTGGTTGGTAGCTTTTTATGTAAACATCTTTTGATAGATTGGCGGTGGGGTGAAGCCTATTTCGCCGAAAAACTTCATGATTACGAAATGGCCAGCAATATTGGTAATTGGCAATGGGTAGCAGGCTGTGGTGTCGATGCCGCTCCCTATTTTAGAATTTTCAATCCTACAACACAAATTGAAAAATTTGACAAAGACTTAAAATACATTTCCAAATGGGCCCCAGATTTTCAAGAACTCACCTATCCACAGCCCATGGTGGATCACAAAGAGGCCAGAGAGCGTTGTTTGAATACTTATAAGGCTGCATTGAATTAAGTTTTGAATTCAGAACAATGAAAATAAAGAATTTTAAATTTTAAAAAACGGAAGGAATTTCACATCTACTGACGATAAGTTTTATTCATGTAACAGTCTATTTTTTAAAAAGTCATTCTCCAATTCCACAATTAACTTTTCTCTATTTTTCATATGAGCCAATACACTTATTAATGGTAGGTCTTGATACATATAATTCAAATAGTCAAATTTCTTACCATCCCGATTCTGAACAACATCTGTATTTAACTCTTTTCGAACTCTTTTGGCTAAATTTTCATCTATAATCAATTCCAAGATATCAGTTCTATAGTTTTCTAGTTTTGAAATGAATTCAGCCCCGTTTAGATTATATTTTTCGCCATTGAAGAAAAATTCGTTGATAGGTTCTTTCTCAGAAAATTCACCATTGTAATTGGTTGGGTCTTCAATATTTCCAATTAATTCCGTGTATGTTTTGCGCAAATATTTAAAGTATTCAGTTGTCAGACTATCGTATGATTTTGCCACCTCATCTTCAATGAGTTTCTCATCTTTAAGGATTTCCGAAATTTGAGTTTCCAACAATTCTGTTGATTGAATGGATTCTTCAATTAATAGTCCATACATGGCATATGGTTCTTCCTTTTGTTTACAAGAAAATATAGTTACAAATAAAAATAGAAATGTAATTTTTCGCATAGGACTTATTCAACTTACGGTCAACTTTAAACTAAAAGATAATTTACATAAAAAAACCTGTAAAGAAACTCTCCTTACAGGTTTTGTTTTATTTAATTAAATGCTTTTTAGTTACCACTTACACGCTCAATCTTCGCGCCAATAGCTCTTAAACGTTCATCGATGTTTTCATAACCTCTATCAATCTGTTCGATATTATGGATGGTAGAAGTTCCTTTGGCAGATAATGCTGCAATCAACAAGGACACCCCTGCTCTAATATCTGGAGAGGTCATGGTTGTTGCTTTTAAGGTCGATTTAAAATCATGCCCAATTACAGTTGCTCTATGCGGATCACAAAGAATGATCTTAGCGCCCATATCGATTAATTTATCAACGAAGAATAAACGGCTCTCAAACATCTTTTGGTGTACCAGCACACTGCCTCTCGCCTGTGTTGCCACGACTAAAATAATACTCAACAAATCTGGCGTAAATCCAGGCCAAGGGGCATCGGAAACGGTTAGGATAGACCCATCTATATAATTTTGGATTTCATAACCATCCTCATGTTTTGGAATATGGATATCGTCGCCTTGACGCTCTACAGTAATCCCCAATTTGCGGAATACATTTGGGATCAATCCCAAATCATCCCAACTCACATTGGTGATGGTCAATTCACTTTTGGTCATGGCAGCCAAACCTATCCAGCTCCCAATTTCAATCATATCCGGAAGCATTCTGTGTTCGGTACCTCCCAATTGGTCCACGCCTTCAATAGTCAACATGTTGGAACCAACTCCTGTAATCTTTGCCCCCATTCTATTCAACATCTTGCAAAGTTGTTGCAAATAAGGTTCACAGGCGGCATTATAGATAGTGGTTGTGCCTTCGGCCAAAACCGCAGCCATAACAATATTAGCAGTTCCCGTTACCGAAGCTTCATCCAAAAGCATGTAGGTTCCTTTCAGCTTTTTAGCTTCAACCCCATAAAAATGGTCTTCACGGTTATAACGGAATTTAGCTCCTAGATTGATAAACCCTTCAAAGTGCGTATCCAATCTACGACGACCAATTTTGTCTCCTCCCGGCTTTGGAATATATCCTTTCCCAAATCTTGCCAAAAGCGGCCCTACAATCATGATAGATCCTCTTAAGCCTTTTCCGTCTTCCTTAAATTCGGCAGACTCCAAATAGGCCATATTCACCTCATCGGCTTTAAACGTATAGGATCCTTTTCCTATTTTATTAATTTTCACTCCAAGTTTCCCCAACAACGCAATAAGTTTGTTGACGTCAACAATATCCGGAATGTTATGTATGGTAATTTCTTCTGCAGTAAGCAATACTGCGCATAGAATTTGTAAAGCTTCGTTTTTCGCTCCTTGAGGCTGAATTTTACCTTTTAATTGGTGGCCTCCTTCAATTACAAATGTACTCATTAAACTTAGTAGCGTTTTCTGTTTCGGTTGGAATTACTATTACTCTTTTTGTGATGAGATTTTTTGCCTCCAGAAGAGAATTTCTTTTTACTGCGCATTAAACTGGTAGAATCTGACAAATCTTCATCACTTTCTCTTAGGTTAATTTTACCTCCAGATAGCTCATAAAGATGGCCAAAAATAACATCGTCTTCAACCGTATCCTTATTCCAATTCAGGAAACACTTTTTCATGTGGTTGGCGATGGTATAGATAAGGGCTTCCTTAAGATCCCCATCTTCCCAAGTATTGGCCACATCAATCATGGTTTTAATGTTGTTACCATAAAATCTATACTTTGGATGGTTTTGAGGATATTCCAATGGTTCTGGGCGCGACTGTAGTTCCTCTCGTGAAGGTTTTTCATAAGGAGAATCTACATCCAAATCAAAATTAGCCATGATGAACAACTGGTCCCAAAGTTTATGCTGAAAATCGGGCACGTCTCTTAAGTGAGGCTGCAAGTTCCCCATTACCGAAATAATGGCTTTGGCTACTTTATTGCGTTCTTCCTTTTCTGGGATGGCTTTTGCGTAATTAATCATTTTTTGCAAGTGCCTTCCATATTCAGGAATGATTAAATGTTCACGCTCTGTATTGTATTCTAAATCGTCTATCAAAATAAATTATTGAGGTATTTACAATAGTGCTCGTAGTTGGTAGCACTCTTGCGCAAAATACAAAAAAAATTAAATAGTCTACGAAAATAAACAAAGGGAAATTCCCTCATTGTCAATAAAAGTAAGCTGGCACAACTACTTTCACCATATTAGTTGGGCTGTGGGTGCCAATACGGACTTTTACAAACTAATAACACCTTCTACTTTGTCCGCTACTTCCTTATACTTCGCAATTACAGCATCAGGATCTTGCATGTTTACATTTACGGAAACACTAGTGTATTTACCATTTTTAGATTCGGTAGTATGAATTACCGCTCCCATATTGTTAAATAATGCTTCAATAGTGTGTATTTTTGCAGCATCGCTAGGCACAATAAATTTGTAAAGATATATAGAAGGCCATGTTGCCGTGTCATAAAGTTGAGACCTTAGTTTCTTGTAGAATTCTTCTGGGTTACCTTGTATGCTCATCGTTAATTTTTAATAGGCAAATATACGGTTTCCTTTGTATTAATCACAGCCTATTTAACATCTTGATAAGTAAACTCAAGAAGATTTTCTGCACTCCTCTCCCCATTTCACTTCCCTCAATCTTAGTGAATTTAAGCCCATAATTGGTAATGATTATTTAAATTCCGAATTTTACAGCATAAAATCCGTGCATTGAACACAAAAAGAATCGTAATTACAGGAGGTCCCGGTACCGGAAAATCGTCCATTATAGAAGACCTAAAACAACGCGGCTACAATTGTTTTGATGAAATTTCACGTCAGGTAACCCTAGAAGCCCGTAAAAAAGGTATTGAACAACTGTTTCTGACCGAGCCTCTTAAGTTTAGTGAAATGCTTTTGGAAGGTCGGGTGAAACAGTTTTTGGATGCAAAGCACCAAGAGGAAAAGGCGGTGTTTTATGACCGAGGCATCCCAGATGTATTGGCTTACATGGACTATATTGGTGACCAATATCCTGTTTCTTTTGTAGATATGTGTGAAAGACATACCTACAACCATGTGTTTGTATTAGCACCTTGGCAAGAAATTTTTCAAAGCGACAGTGAGCGCTATGAAAATTTTGAACAAGCAGTTAATATCCACAAACATTTGGTGGCTACCTATGCTAGCTATGGCTATCATTTGCATGATGTCCCTTTTGGCTCCGTCTCCAATAGAACCGATTTTATCTTAGGGTTATTAAATCTTTAGACATGCACCCTATTCAAGTTTTAGAACGGTATTACAATCATACCTCCTTTAGACCACTTCAGGAGGACATCATCAATGCGGTGCTTGAAAATGAAGACACCTTTGCTCTACTACCCACAGGGGGCGGAAAATCGGTGTGCTTTCAAATTCCAGCTATTATCAAAAAAGGAATCTGCATTGTAGTGTCTCCCTTAGTGGCCCTTATGAAGGATCAGGTGAATAACCTCAACGAAAAAGGCATCAAAGCCATGGCCATCACCAGCGGCCTTAGTGCTGAACGATTAGATACACTTTTGGACAATTGCATTTACGGGAATTATAAATTCCTGTACCTCTCTCCGGAACGGCTTCAGCAAAGTTTGGTTCAGGATAGGATTCAACAAATGAATGTCAATCTTATCGCGGTAGATGAAGCCCATTGTATTTCGCAATGGGGAAACGACTTTAGGCCTGCTTATAAAAACATTAATGTTTTAAGACGTCTGCACCCCACAGTGAACATGATTGCCCTTACCGCAACGGCCAAACCCGATGTGGTAGAGGATATCATGAAGGAGCTCGACTTTATTTCACCCAAGGTATTCCGAGCCTCCTTTTACAGACCAAACATTGCCTATATTGTGGTTGAGGCCGAAGACAAGCTCTATAAACTGGAACAAATCCTAAAAAAGCATCAGGGCGCTTCTATTATCTACGCCAGAAATAGAAAATCTACGATTGAAATAAGTCAGTATCTGTCTCAAAAGGGCTTTGCAAGCACGTTTTTTCACGGTGGGCTTAACAGCGATGAAAAACAAGACCGCTTATATGCCTGGACCCACAACCAAACCCCCATTATGGTGGCGACTACAGCTTTTGGAATGGGGATTGACAAACCAGATGTAAAAACGGTGATTCACATCAATTTGCCCGAAAGTTTGGAAAGCTATTACCAGGAAGCCGGTAGAGCAGGTAGAAATGAAAAAAAGGCCTTTGCTGTCATCTTAAAAAGTAAAGCAGACGAGCAACAGCTACACAACCAATTTTTGAAAACCCTCCCCAGTATAGATTTCATCAAATTGGTTTACAGAAAGCTATGTAATTACTTTCAGGTATCTTACGGCGAGGGTGTTAACAGTGTATTTCAATTCAATTTTATAGACTTTTGCAAGGCCTATGAATTCAACACTACACTTGCTTATAATGTGTTGCAGTTGTTGGACCGAAACAGTGTGATATATCTATCACAACAATTCAACCAACAAAGCAAGGTGCAATTCATTATTAGCAACCAAGCACTTTTTCATTATTTGGACACTCATAGTGACTTGTCTATTATTGTGAAATCAATCCTTAGAACCTACGGAGGTATCTTTGAACATTTACTGAAAATAAATACGAAACTGGTTGCCAATAAAGCAAGTTTGCCAGAAGCTGTCATTATTAAAGCTCTGGAACAGCTGCAAAGGGATGAAATTATCACTTTTCAACATTCCAATACAGATTCTGAACTTACATTCATACAGCCAAGAGAAGATGACAAAACCATCAACCGGATTTCAAAGATCATCTTGCAACAACACAAATTAAGGCAAGATCAAATCACTTCGGTTATCAACTATACCAACAATGATGGCATTTGTAAAAGCGTACAATTGCTAAAATATTTTGGAGAAAGCGATGTTAAGGACTGTGGTATTTGTTCGGTATGCATTTCCAAAGAAAAACAAAAAAGGCCAGCAAATACAGACCTTAAAAGCATTAAAAATGCCATTATTACCGCTTTAGAAACTGAACCTTTATCCTCAAGAGATTTAGCCAACATGCTCCCGTACGAAGAACATGTTATTTTAAACGTTTTAAAACTTATGTTGGAACATCACATAATTAATATTACACCCACAAACACCTATAAATTAACACACACATGAAAAATTCCCCTCGCATAGTATTTATGGGCACACCAGATTTTGCTGTTGCCAACCTTGACGCCCTAGTTACTAAGGGTTATAATATTGTGGGCGTTATCACGGCTCCAGACAAACCAGCGGGTCGCGGTAGAAAGCTCAACCAATCAGCCGTAAAAACTTATGCCCTTTCCAAAGGCTTAAATGTTTTGCAGCCAACCAATCTAAAATCGGAAGCATTTGTTGAAGAATTAAAAGCTCTGGAAGCCGATTTGCAAATAGTCGTTGCTTTTAGAATGCTGCCAAAAGTAGTTTGGGACATGCCAAAATATGGAACCTTCAACTTGCACGCTTCTTTGCTGCCGGATTACAGAGGTGCCGCACCAATACATTGGGCCATTATAAATGGAGAAACCAAAACGGGAGTAACTACGTTCTTTATAGATGAAAAGATTGACACAGGAGCTGTTATTCTTCAAAAGGAAACCGCTATCGCTCCAGACGAAACCGTAGGGATGTTGCATGACCGCCTTATGCACATGGGAAGTGAACTTATCATAGAAACTGTTGATCTTATCGCTGCAGGAAATGTGACTACTACTATTCAGCCCCAAAATGACGATTTAAAAACAGCCTACAAACTAAACAAAGACAATTGTAAAATAGATTGGACACAACCATTAGACACCATTTACAATCATATTAGAGGCTTAAATCCATTTCCATCGGCCTGGTGCAATTTGGAAAACAATGGAGAAACCTTAGCGGTAAAGATTTTTGCCATTGATAAGGAAAAGAGTTCCCACAATAATGCTATTGGCTCCATTCAAGTAGAAAAAAACCATTTAAAGGTTTCGGTTAAAGACGGTTACCTCATAATTAAAGAAATTCAGCTTCCCGGAAAACGAAAAATGGAGGTAAAATCACTTTTGAACGGATTCCAGTTTTTGGAGGGGGCAAAAATGCTCTAAACCCTTGCTATTACTGAAAAAATTGAAAACATCGACAAAATGCACATCCTTTATTAACAAATCGTTAAAGTTATCAACAAATATTTGCATTTCCCTTGCTATTACTTGCGTGAATGGATTATCCGTATAAATTTGTAGGAGGATTTAACAATTAACGTTTAACCCAACTATTATTTAATAATTAAAAATTTAAATTTATGAACAAAACAGATTTAATCAATGGAATGGCAGAAAACGCTGGAATTTCTAAAGCTGCGGCCAAAAAAGCATTAGATTCATTATTAATTGACATCGAAGGAGCTTTACAAAAAGGAAATAGAGTTTCTTTGGTAGGATTTGGAACTTGGTCTGTATCTAAAAGATCTGCAAGAGAGGGAAGAAATCCACAAACTGGTAAAACTATCCAAATTAAAGCTAAAAACGTAGTTAAGTTTAAAGCAGGATCTGATTTATCAAGCGCTATTAACTAAAACCAAAAGCACTAAAAAATTATTTTAGTCTTTTTATAACTTATATTTTAAAAACTCACTTGTCAAGTGAGTTTTTTTTTACGGTAAAGTGGTTAGTTGTAGATTTTGTTGGTTTTTAAAAAAATAAGTTTTAGATTTATGATAAATCATACTGCTATGATTACACTTCAACCAAAAAAAGGTCACTTGTTAGTGGCCGAACCATCTATTATTGGAGACATGTCTTTCAATAGGTCTGTAATTTTACTAGCCGACCACACTGAACAAGGCTCCATTGGCTTTATATTGAATAAGCCACTTCCGTACACATTGGGGGACCTCATTACAGAAACCGATGCAAACATCAAGGTGTTCAACGGTGGCCCTGTAGAACAGGACAACCTCTACTTTATCCATAAGGTCCCGGAACTCATTCCGGACAGTATAGAGATATCGAATGGAATTTATTGGGGCGGCAATTTTGAGATTGTCTTGGGCTTGTTAAACAGTGGACAACTAGTCGATTCGGATATTAGGTTTTTCCTAGGCTATTCGGGGTGGGAACCTAGCCAATTGGACAGAGAATTACATTCCAGCTCTTGGGTGGTATCGGAGAACGTTTATAGAAATGAGCTTATCAAGAAAAGCGGAGACAGTTTTTGGAAAGAAAAAATGATAGAATTTGGAGGCGAGTACTGCATTTGGTCCAACGCCCCCGAAAATCCAAGTTATAATTAAGATAGCCTGATTTTTACATTTAGCTTTTCAACTAAAATACGCGCTATGGTATTGCCAAAGATTTTCTTCCTGTACTTTGTTACGGGTTGAATTCCTGTAATAACATTGGTAACAAATAGTTCGTCTGCTTTTTGCAGTTCAAAAGGTGAAATTGAAGCTTCCGAGAACTCATAATCGCCCATGGTCAAGAGCAATTCTATAATTTGCTTTCTCAAAATGCCTTTTAAACAGCCATCTTGTAATGGTGGTGACTTAATTTTGTCGCCTTTCACCAAAAACAGATTTCCATTAAGGGCCTCTACTACTTGCTTTTCGGTATTCAATAAGAGGCAATTTTGCAATTGATTTTCTTCCGCATATACACTTCCCAAGACATTGATAATTTTGTTATTGGTCTTTAACGTACTCAACAGGCCTGGAGCGACATAATAATCTTTAAACAAATCTACTTCGTATGCCTTTTCGGTATCGATAGAGTAAAAAGGCGTATCCAATGGCTCTGCAATTACATTATATGTAATCTTTTTGTGCAACGGTGTGTACTTTCCTCCTTCTCCCCTGTCTACCGTAAATCTTACCCTAGCCGGTTGGTTTGTAAGGTTATTTGCTTCAACGGTCTTTAAAATTTCATCTTGAAGAAACTCCATTGTAAATTCCATAGGGATTTCCATTCGTAAAATGCGCATGGAAGCCATTAACCTAAAATAATGATCTTCCAAAAATAGAATTTTACCATGTACTACCTTTAAGGTCTCAAAAAGAGCATCTCCAAATTGGTACCCTCTATTGTTTATGGATAGATTGAATTGTGTTTCTTCCTGAAGTGTTCCGTTTAAATTGATCATAAAAAAAGTCCCGATTAAAAATCGGGACAAATATATAACTTATATTACTGTTAGTCTAGGCTGAACCCAAAACATGTTTTAAATCTGATATCTGGTTTTCCCAAAGCATTTTGGCTTCATCCATTTCATCTTCTTCTATAAAATCGGTAATAATCAATGACACATCTTTAGTAATCTCATCAACTTGTATTTTGATTTCAAAAAAATAAGAGGCATTATCTGCATCATCATTGAGCCATCTAAATTTGATGCGCTCCCCACTCTTCTTGCTCAACATTTTAGCTTTCTCCTCACTATCATCCCAAATAAAAGTGAATATCTCCCCTCTAGAGTTTACATTGTCGGCAAACCACTCGGACAAACCTGAAGGCGTTGATATATATTGGTACAACAATTGGGGCGAGGCGTGGATAGGGAATTCTATTTCTAACTTAATTTTTTCTTCCATATATAAACATTATTATCACGCTCAATATATACATTAATTGGATAGTTTAAAACAAAAATTAAAAAAATAATTTAATACATTTTTTCTTGTGGAAACTAAATTTGTTTATATATTTGCACCCGCGAAAGCAAAACAAGAATGGCGAGGTAGCTCAGTTGGTTAGAGCGTTGGATTCATAACCCAGAGGTCACGAGTTCAAATCTCGTCCTCGCTACAAGGAGAAATCCCCCATAAACAAACGGTTTAGTTCACTCTAAACCGTTTTTTTTATGTCCACATTAAATGAAATCCTTACATTTGAACACGAAAGTGAACACAATTTCGCACACGATTTAGAACACAATTTGGCACACAAAACCAATTTTTCCACCCCAAAAATCTACGATGCAAAAGGCGACCTCAAGAAAAGATGGTATGTCTATTTTTCGTATCGCAACCCAGAAACGGGCAAACTCCAAAGAATGAAAAACATTTATGGAACTGCCCACCTCTACAAAACCAAAGAAGACCGACTGGCGGTACTCTCGAAATACAGGATAAGACTTTTGAAACTTTTAAGACAGGGCTACAATCCTTTTGCTGATAACACGGCATTATTTCAGTCGAAAAATCCAGGCATAAAGGTTCTGAATGCTCCTGCTCCACCAAAACCTATTGAAGAAATACAACCAGAGGATAAACCAATCCTTCCTGAAACCGCTCCAAAATTAGAAAAGGAAGAAAAAACTGAGGTAATTTCACAACCTATAGCTGAACCTAAAGAAGAAGGTCCCGTTCCTCAAATTGAAGCTCCGAATGAAACCTTTGAGGAAGAAGAAAAGGTAATGACTGTAAAGGAGGCCCTTAATTTTGGGATGGAACTAAAAGGTAAGATTGTAAAACCTGCCACCTTACAGGGCTACTCCTACTCTGTGAACATTTTCATCAAATGGATTGAGGAAAACCGCCCAAAGATCAAAACCATTGATCAGGTCAACAAAAAAGTGGCTATGGACTTTTTAAACCATATCCTTTTAACATCCAGTTCGAGAAACCGAAACAATTACAGGTTAAATCTTAGCAGCATCATGCAGCTTTTGGAAGACAATGACATCATCATTTCCAATCCGATGAAAAAAATTCCTGTGATGAAAACAAAGCCCAACCGAAACAAGACCTATACCAAAGAAAAGCAGGAAGCTATTTTTGAATATTTGGAGAAATACGATCCTATATTATTATTGTACATAAAATTTGTTTCCTATAACTTTTTAAGGCCTATTGAAGTAAATCGATTAAAGATTAAGGACATCAACCTAAAAAGTAAAACACTTCAATTTGAAGCAAAAAACAAGGTTTTCAAGACCAAATTGATCCCTGAAATTTTGATTGCTGATCTACCAGACCTATCAAACATGGATCCAGAACACTATTTGTTCACACCCGATGCCATTGGGGCTGAATGGGATGCTTCGGAAACCAATAGAAGAGATAATTTCTCCAAGCGCTTTAAGGCTGTAAAAAGACATTTTGGATTGGACAGCAATTATGGACTCTATAGTTTCAGACATACATTTATTACGCAACTCTACAGAGCACTGGTTAAGAATTCTACTCCGTTTGCAGCAAAAAGCGCCTTAATGGAGATTACAGGACATACAACCATGGATGCTTTGGAAAAATATTTAAGGGATATTGATGCTTCCCTACCTAATGACTATTCACACTTGTTACAAAAGGCAAATGACCAATAGTATTTTTGAAACCATAAAAAATAACATCACAAGGCTTTTTATCTTCTATGTGCCCGAAATCCTTTATGATTTTATACAGGATTCCATTTACAGAGATATTGTTCCAAAACAAGATATAAACACAGTTGCTTTTATGGACAGAGACAGAAAAACCTCTGTTGACCCAGCAAGATTTGAAAAATATACACTCCTTGAAAAGAGTGCCGTATTCGAAGAAAATGTTTTTGTCCTTTTAGATGCAAAAGAAGCTTTGGGTAATACCCAATTTGAGCATTTGTTCTTAAAATATTGGGAACATTTGGATTCCTTTACAATGCTATCACAATGGATGCACGATAACATTCATGAGTGTATCCATTTACCAAGTGAAACCATTGTAGAACTTTTTGCAATCCAAAGGCAGCTTTTCGAAGACCACCGAAGCATTATCCTACAAAAATATGGCAACCCTAAAACACGAGAACGAATAAAAAAGTTCACGGATAATATAAAAGCTCAAATGGCCTCTCCTAATTTTAAGGTGACCGTTCCAAAATTACATGCTCCAACACCTCCAATCAAGAAGAGTCCAAAACCTCGAAAAAAGAAAACGGAATTGATCACGGATGAAGAAGTCGATAAGATGTTGTTGGAAACTGTTTTTAATGTTCTCTATTAAATATGAGTACAATTGTTATCATGATTGCCAATACAAAAATGACTACAAATGTAGTCAGCATCAACAGTTCAAACTGAAAAAACAAAAAATATACGTCAAACGAACGTTCATTTAACGCTTAATTCATTGGAAAACGAATTTTATATCTGTAACTATTGCCACAAGGAATATACCCCAAAAAGAAGACGCGCTCAAAAGTTTTGCAGTAATTCTTGTCGCTCAAAGGCCCATCATGCAAAGCAATCAAAACCTACAACTGAGGTCATCTCAAACGAACCTAAGGAGGAGAAAAAGCAGAAGGTAGAATCAATGAGTATTGCGGGAGTTGGAAATGCCGCTGCGGGTGCTGCAACCTATGATGGACTAAAAGCACTACTGACTCCTGAACAACAGAGAAAAGCCACAAAAGGGGATTTGGACGTATTGCTAGCTCGCATTAAAGGAAAATACCACCCAATAAAAAATCACCCCTCCTCTCCAGATGGCAAAAAGCCGTTTTACGATATGGAAACACAAGAAATTGTTTATAGGGCTCCTGCTCCTTGGTTGAAACATTGATTTAACTCTTAAGCTCTTTCTTAGAAAAACTTCTATTATATCTCCAAAAGCCAAGTAATGATTTGGCTTTTTTTAATTAACCTAGAGAGACCTATTCAACCGACACCCTACTTCACTAAAAAAACAAAGTCATTTTCATACAAGATTGACATAAAAACATGACTTAGAAAATGCATACTCATTATATGATGGGATTAATTTCCTTTAGATGTTTTTTCGATATTACTTATATTGTAAGAGATAACTCTTTCCGATCTAATTATAAAGCAGACAAAAACCAACTAAAATGAAAAGAAGATTTAAAAGTATGAGACTTGGCCTTTTTATGTCAATGCTATTAACACTAACAATGAGTTGTACCAATAAAAAGAATATTCGTGTTGCTGCAATCCAACTTAATGTTAAGGTGGGGCAATTTGATGATAATCTTGCGAATGCAGAAAAGTACATCCGAAAAGCCTTTAAAAATGACGCAGACCTTGTACTAATTCCTGAGTTCTTTACCTCCCCTGGCTTTGGTTTTCCTTTCAATAATAAGGTAGTGGAGGACATAGAACCTTTTGAAGGAAAATCATTGAAACTTCTCAAGTCGCTCTCTAAAGAATATAACGGAATTATTGGAGGATCTTTTCTAGCCTTTCATGGAGAGGAAATACATAATAGTTTTGTACTCGTATTCCCCGATGGCCAATATTTTGTACACAATAAAGATTATCCAACCTATCATGAAAATTGTTTTTACTCAGGAGGAGATGATGATGGAGTTTTTGAGACTGAAATTGGAACTATTGGGGTGTCTTTATGTTGGGAATATCTGCGCACTGATACGGCCAAAAGAATGTTGGATAAGGTAGATCTTGTTATTGGAGGCTCTTGCTGGCCAGCATTTGAAGATCCCGAACAATCAGTTGATGAGAATCACCTTGCCCTATTGCAAAATGCACCTACCGATTTCGCAACTCTGCTTGGGGTTCCCGTGGTACATGCAAATCATGTTGGGAAAGTAAGCGAAAACTATATCTGGGAAGACGAACCAATAAACTCTACCATGTATTTTTTGGGAGAAGCAAAGATTGTTGATGGTCATGGTAAAGTAATTAAGAAATTATCCTATGAAGATGGCGAAGGCATAATCTGGGGAGACATCGAAATGGGTAAAGTTAAAGGATCAACTCCCTCGATTCCCGACAGATTCTGGATACCTCAATTTACAGAAGAACAACACCAAAACTGGAAAGCCGCTTTATCAGGTCCATATCGTAAATTTTATGAAGAAGTTACTTTGCCATACATTCTCAAAAGACAAGAAAATGGAAGTGATATGGAACTATAATGAAGCTATCCCGAAAAGTGTAAATCTTATTTTGGATAAATAACCTCTCTTCAGATTATACAATACACTATTCTAAACGTTGCAACGATCGTTGCTGCTCCAATCTGAACCGTTGCAGAATGAGCTTTCAAACGTTGCAACGATCGTTGTTCGACCGTGGCAAAGACCCAAAATTTGGGTACGTTTGTAACCATTATTAGCCAAAAAGCTGTTTTTTGACCACAATTGCCATCACCAATCGAGCTGTTGATTGAACTGTTGATTTGACAACAAGTGTGGTTAAGAATTAAAAAAAACATATAAACATTACTGTTGGAATGGTTGATGAAGCACGACAATGAAAAGTTATTTCACATATTGCCACAAATCAAAAAATCTCAATTCAAAACTGTTAAAAAATCAAGTTCCAACTGTTGAAACAATCGTTGTATCCTTTTAAACTCAAAAAGGAAAATAGACTTATTCACATCACCCATTTATGAAGATCTCCATCAAAACACTCCTTCCCTATCAAAATGTTTAAATACATTTTTGCAATATAGAAACGTAAAAACTCTCCAATTTTGCATATGCTGCAAAGGCCAACCAATAAATTTTCAAACAATACCAAGGAGTATATATTAGTATTACGGGAAGCCGTATAATTTTACTGACTTTTTTATTATTTTAGTAGTACTAACCCAACCAACAATGTACTACACATTACAAAACACCGTGTTTTCATACATCCCGCTTGAGTTCATACTTTATTTCACACAAAGAAACCTGCAATTATGTTTTATGGCACGGCACAAACATGGCAACCCTACACTTATATAATTTTAAAATTTATGGCAAAATATCAAATTGGAGACCCCGTTATACATGTCAATTCTAAAGAAAAGGGAATCATTGTGGAGGTTTGCCCACCTGCACGAGGCAGACAACTTTATCGTGTTAATATTGACAACAGCATAAAAAATTGCTTGGAAAGTAACTTAATCCCAGACACTGATCTAACCAATCCATTTGAAAGATTGCGACAAGGAATTTTTGGGACATTCCAGGACTTTGCTAAACTCAATACAAGTTTTAAAATTAAAAATACAAGCAACAATACCATCTCCTCTCTAAAGGCCTCCAACACCATTTTCAAAGCCTACCAATTTAAACCCCTGTTGAAATTTATCAACTCTGAAAACCGCAGAATACTTGTTGCGGATGAGGTTGGTTTAGGAAAAACCATAGAAGCAGGTCATATTATGTTGGAATTAATGGCAAGACGTGAAATGGGAAATGCACTTATTGTATGCCCAAAATCTTTGCAGGAAAAATGGCAATTAGAACTTAAAGAAAAATTCAATTTTCATTTTAAAATATATGAAAGCTCCAAAGATTTAGTTGAAGATATCCAAAGAGCCGATGGCACTATTAAAGCTATTGTTAATTATGAGAAGATCCGTTTGCCAAAATCAATTAATAACAAAAAACCTTCTAAAACCCCAACCCTTTTTGAGTTATTGGAAAGGAAGAACATTAAGTTTGATTTCATGCTTTGTGATGAGGCACACAGATTGAGAAACCATACCACACAAACTCATAAAGGGACAAAAAAAATCATTGAGCATGCTAATGCCGTGGTATTTCTTACTGCGACACCAATAATGATTAGTGAACAAAATCTCTTCTATCTTTTACAATTATTGGATGAACACAAATACACTGAATATTCTACATTCCATAACGAAATTGCCGTAAATAGACCTTTTGTGAAAGCACTCACACAAATCAACAAACATATACCTTTCTCTACCATAGCTCATGATTTAGAAAATGCAGAAGTTTCTCTTTATTACAGCTCTGGAGAGGAACACCTTGTTGAATGGGAGAAAACATCTTTGGTAAAAGATTTGTTTAAGGACATCCCTCTTTACCAAAAAATAATAACCGACTTGAAAACAAAAAACGATTTGCCAAAAACCAGAGTACAATTACAATTTGATATTTCTGACATGAGCGAATTGAACAAAGTGTTTTCCCGTACTCGAAAAAAAGAGGTCACACAAGATTGGTCTCAAGCTGTTAGAGAACCCCAAACCAAAATTGTTGAATTATACCCCCAAGAGCGCTATGAATTTGATGCCATTATAGAAGAATATATAGATGAAAACACCTATATAGATGACCACGGAGTGGCTAAGATGACACAGGGCGGAGCTCTTGGATTGATACAGAAAAAAAGACAGGTTGCCAGTAGTGTATATGCCTATTTAAATGGTCGCAAAAATTTAGATAAGGGCATCGATACATTCGAAAACGCCAAGGATGCAAAATTTGAACAATTGCTAGAAATAATTAACCATGTAGTCTATAAAGAACATAAAAAACTAATTGTTTTTGCCCTTTTTAAGAACACCTTGAAATATCTTCATTTAAGACTTAGGAAAGAAGGTATCAAAACAGTCATGATCCATGGAGATGTTGACGACAGAATCTCGGAAATAAACCAATTCAAAAACGACGATACGCTCCAAATATTACTGTCCTCTGAAGTTGGAAGTGAAGGTTTGGATATGCAGTTCTGCGACGCTCTTGTAAACTATGATTTACCATGGAACCCAATGGTAGTTGAGCAACGTATTGGACGTATAGACCGCTTTGGACAAAATTCACCTATTGTGAATATTTACAATTTAGTTGTTAAAAACTCCATCCAAGAGGACATTTATACTAGATTACTGGACCGTATTGGGATTTTCAGAGGCTGCATAGGAGATTTAGAAGCCATCTTGGACAAAGATCTGGACCGACTAGGAAATATAGGTGTAAGAAATATTCGAGAGTGGTTTTCATCCTTAGAGAAAGAGTTGTATTGTAAAGAAATTTCTGAAAAACAACGCAAAGAAAAAATTGATGCTATTGAGCGTGCCATTATAACCGAACAAAGGAATCTAGAAAAGATAAGTGAAGGATTAACAGACAGTTTAACTAATGATATCTATTTTAAAAATGAAATTGAGAGCATCCAAAACAACCATAGGTATGTTACAGAAAAAGAATTGGTTAATTATGTAAAGACTTTAATAAGAACAAAACTCACAACTTGTGAATTGACTTTGGTTGACGAGGACCAACTTTTATATACACTCACTTTACCAAAAAGCTCTCCAAAGGCCCTCATCAATTTCCTAACAGCACATCAAACCCATGACACCGATACTATTATAGCCTTTAAAAGATTTACAAATGCCATCCAAGACAAAACTACCTTAACCTTTACATTTTCTCAAGAAACAGGATACAACAACAAGGAGCTCATACGCATTAATGCCTATCATCCAATAGTCATCGCAGCGATGCATTTTTTTGATGCCGAAAGTCAAACCCCAGACAATACGTTTCAACTTTCCCTTGACAAGCAGCTTCTTAAAAATGCGCTCCAAACCGGCGATTACTTTTTAGCCGTTTATTCCACGACCATCATAAAAAAATGGTTCAAGGGCGCACAAAAAACAGAGCATTTAGTCCCCATATTATTTAACATTCAAGAAAATGAGGTCATAAAAGATAAAAACCTCTCCGAACAAGTCTTAGGAGAGGCCCAATTACATGCAACGGCACAGGTAAGCAATAACCAAATTCCTAAACATTTAATCACAGATTTAGAATACATCCTAGCCGAGGAAATTGACCTTATTGACACAGCCGCTAGAGATGAACAAAAAATGAGAATGGAAACGCACAAAATCATGCAAACACAGCGTAAGACTGAATTCTATGACAACCGTATCAACAGACAGAAAAACATCATAAAGAATTCTGAGAACAAACTGGCATTTATATTGGATGAACAAGAGCGGAAAAACATTGAAAGCATCTTACCTGCCCAAAGAAAAAACCTTCAAAATCTTGAGGTAGAAAAGGAACAAGCCTTAGAGGAAATTAATGCCAGTGAACTATTGTACAAAACTCCAAAATTATTATCGCTAAACCACATAACTATCTATTGATATGAGCTATACCGTTGGACTTGATTTTGGTACCCATCAAACTAAATTATGCATTGAAGATGCTAGTAACCCAGTACAAAAACGCTATGAGTTTGTAGAACATCAGAACAGGCACGGAATAACGACCGTACTTTTGCCATCTATTGTACAAATCAATCAAGACGACACTGTAAGCTATGGGTTTGTAGATCCGGACCGATGTAAAACGGAGATTCCCAAACCCGTTAAGGAAGTTTTGATGCAACCAAACCTTAGCAAAACCCCTCCAAAACCATCTCCACCCCTATATCAAGACACCACTGATAGAATTATTCAACTAGAACAAGAAATTGCCAAAACAAATGAAAAGCATCTCAAACGGGAACTAAACAAAAATCGCAACCTTTTGGATAGACACAACAAGAAAATGCAAAAGGACTATACCAAAAGCTTAACACAATGGAAGAAAATCAAAATAGAAAACCAAAGGAACATAACAGCATATGAGCAAAAACTTAAAGCAATAGAGATAAAATATGAAGCGGAACTCAAACAATGGCGACTCAATCCTCAATCCCAAAAAATCTACCGATACTTTAAACTAGCCTCTTTTACCAACTCCTATAAATGGCAACATGACTTAAGTGCTGATGTTATTTCTGTTTGGTATCTCACCTTTATTTTATTAACACTTCAAGAAAAACTCGGCACAGAATTTTATGTACAAATGGGGATCCCAAGTGGTATTAACAAAACTATTTTGGAAATCCAAGAAAGGAAAGCCTACAGTATCCTTATTGGAGCCTACAAATTGGTTGACCGTTACAAAACAAAGGACAATTTCCTATCACAAAACTACTTAAGCATATTAGAAGCGACAGAACTAAACCCTTTATTTTCTGATAATGACCTTCTTATTTATGGATTAAATGTCATGCCGGAAGCCTTTGCAGGACTTTCTTCAATTACTCACCAAAAACGCATTGAAACAGGAATGAATTTATTGGTTGATATTGGAGGTGGTACCACAGACGTTGCTTTTTTTACAATACAAGATGACCTACCGGACATACATTACGTGCTTTCCTTTTCTAAAGGCCTGAACTTTATTTTCGAAAACTATATCAAACAATACAAGGACATCACTTTGGCCGATGTACAAGATCTATTTCAAGAAAAAAAAGGAGATCATGCTGTTTTTGAAACATTTATCAAGGACTATCACCATCAACTTCAAGAACAAGTAAAAAAAATGCTGGAGGAGATCATCAAATCATTTGAGTGCAGTAAGGACAAACATCAAATTCCAATTGCCAAACTAATTGAGGCCCTTGATAACAGACCTTTAGTCTTTTGTGGTGGTGGAGCTATCTATAAAAGCATGCAAATACCGCTAGAAACATTTGCGGAAATAAAATTAATCAACAAGAACCTTTTAAATATACAGTCACTAAGAAACCCCCATATTCAAGACAAACTCTTCCCCATTCTAGCCACCTCCTATGGCTTGGCTATCCCAATGGAAGATGAAATGGTTATCACCCCTATTGAAAAGGTATTCGCCCATATAGAAGCTCCGGAACACATGCGGGACTCCTATAAATATGATCATGGATTATCGGATATTTAAAAGATTTTGAACAAAAAGCAATTTCCGAGACTGCCAACTATTTAAACATCTACTATAGCCAACTTTCCATTGACAAACTTTTACTAATCCTGATTTTCAGTCATATATGTATCAATAGCATCTTTAAAGGCAAGCATATCATTTTTCAATACATCTTTATCAATTAAATATAACTGACGCAACTGATTTAAATGAGATCCGTTTTTACACTTTCTTAGTCGTTTACCTGACCCACAATAACAATCTTGATGTATTTTTAATTTTGGAGCTTTAGCAGCCTGCAATATTAACCTAGCTGCCTTAATAGTATCGTTTATCCCTAAAATATCTTTATACCCCTCAATTATACCATTATCTCCATGAGAATATTCGTCTGAAAAATACTTCTTATTTATTTCATAGTAGGAATTATTTTCAAAATACCTAACCACTATTTCATCTATAAATTCCAGTAAAGATTTAATGGAGGTTTTCAATAATACCTGAGACTTAGCTCTTGTTGTAAAACAACAAGAGCCTGAATCAGGGTAAATGTGTCGATCCATTTTATGTGGTATTCTACCACCAGTTTCATATACCGTTGGAAAAAACCTAGGATAAAGATCAAGCTCCATATAAATGCTGTAGCCATCTCCATCAGGCAAGAACAACTCTCCTTCTAAAGTATTATTCTTTGAGTTATAATATAACCCCCGATGTCTACACAAAACATCATCTATTTGATCGCTAATCTGCATATGGTTTAGGAGTAATTTTAGCTGCAGCCATTGAATTAGCTAATGCGTGGTTTCTTTCCGATTCCCTTTTGTTTTCTCCTTTGGGAAATCTTGAACCAAATTGGTTCGCTCGTAAAATTTCTGAGGCATTTTCAAAATTGTCCTCATTAGATGCCTTTTCACAATCAACCTTCAAACTATGCAACGCATTAAGAAAACCTGTTTTACGCGTATCACTATAACCTGCAAACACATTCTCTCCCTTCGGTGTGGTGGGCCTAAGGCATTTGAACCCATTAGTCTTATTTAGCTCTGAATCGATTGCTATAACAGTTTCCCTAAAGGCCTCATCAAGATTATCCGCATCAACATAATGATTAACAGCTAAAATTGTCAATTCAAATCCACTGGGCAGTTTAAGTGACGAATTATTATTTTCCTTGTAATTCTTCCATGCTTTCAGGCATCTTACTATGGCCTCCAATCTAGGCTTAGATTTCTTCTCTTCATTAAACCACTCATAAAAAGCCTTTGGATCACTTAAAAGCCAACCCTTAGATTTATGTGCAAGCTCTATAGTATCTCCCTGCTTATAATAAATTGGTAAATCAATATGTCTTCCGTCACTAAAAACAACTCTAATACAAGTAGTCTTTTTAATCGGTTTTTTATTGGTATGGTCTTCTACAGAATTATAAACCCAATTATGCCAGATATCAATAGATTGCTTTTTACCTTCGCCATCCTTCTCTATAAAATAAACACCATAGTCCAAGTCATATTTTCTTAAGATATTGCCATCGGAATCATATTCAACAATAGGATTAATAGTTGTATTCATTTCGTATGAACCTTGACCATGAAACTTAGGTTGGATTTCATCTGGTTTATTATCCTTGAACCATTTTCTAATTTTTCTCCTAATTTCTTTTCTGCTATTAGCCAAGGATTCCTTACGACTACTATTTAATGTAATTTCTTTATCAAATTTGATAAACTCTTTATGTAATACTGCCATAATTAAAAATCATGTTTTTTATTGTTACTAACCCATTTTAAATCCTTAAACTCCCCTTTAGTCTGAAAAGGAGTTCTATTCGTAAAATACCCGCCAGAGAGCATTTTTTCATTACCATCCTTGATGAACTTAACTACTTCGGTACCATAATGTGGAGGAAATCCTTGATCCTGGCTACCATCATTTAAATAGTTATAAATCATCTTGAAATGTTGGTCATCTGGGGTAGTTTCAACATACATACCTTTATTTACTGAAGGAGATGATAAGCTACCGTCTGCCTTTTTGGTAAATGAGGTGATATTTATTTTACTTCCACTTTGGGATACAATTTTTATATGATCCAACTCTCCGGTTTGCAGCAATCCATTCCCATCCAAATATTGATAAACAATCTTACCTTCATAGCGACCAGAAAAATCATCAAACCAAAACATCCAGGAAAAAGGCCTAACATTCCACAAATACCTAGTAATCAAAACAATAAAAAGCGTTAAAACACTAAATATGGAAATTGATAACCCAAGTGATTCTTTGGTAAAATATATTAACACAAACACTATTATTACCATGCCTATTAACACATTGGGGTGGTAATATTTTAAGTAATCTTTCTCCATACTTTATCCTTTAGATTGTTTTGGGTCAATAGATCTTGGATAAGTACGCTCTTCTTGAAAACCTCCATTGTTTTTGTGGATTTTCAAGGATCCTCCTCCTTGATTTTGAATAAATTCTTTGGACACCTTAATAGCCTCTTGCTTATTGGTATCAATAATTTTAGAAGCACGTTGTGCATTCTCCTGTTTAAGCTTGTACACACCATTATCATGTACTAAATGGTAATTTTTCATTGTTAAATGGTATTAATCAATTCTAATAGTGATTACGGACACTATCACATAAACCGTGAAAGGGAATCGGGATATTTTGAGGACAGGCTAAAACCGCTTTTTTCACATGTCCAAAATATGGGGCAATGTCCTTTGCATTACACTACTCTCTTTGTTTCACTTAACTGTTTGACAATTACCATTCCTAAATTGTTAAAATTTTAACAAAAATGATAATATGTCACAATAGGTTATATCGATGTCTCAATAATAGATTAAGAGCTTTCTTACTTCGCCAAACTGTAATTCTGGATATTTTTAAGGTCTGTCATAATTTCATATCATTAAATAATTGATACCTGAGGCAATATTACAACAAAACTATGCAATATAATTGCACAGTTTGTTTTTTTACACAAAAGAGATAAAAAAACAGTATTGTAGAACGGGTTCATACAATTCAGTAAAAAGGCCGATTATTCTAGCAGACTGAATTGAAAAACTAATAATATAACCTGGATCGTAAAGTGGATCACAAAGAATACTACCTTAAAATTTAAAAGAGGAAGTGGATTGACTGAGTCCTTAACTTGTTTAGGGCTATTCATAATACCAGTATTAAAAATTATGCTGCAATTATAGATACCCGCAATATAAAGTAAGAGTTTGGCTTAAAAGCTCATAGTGACCTATTCTAATTAGCCTGATTAAAATCTTCTACAATTTTGAAAATGGCATCTGCTTGTTGAGTAGTAAACACCCCATCGATTCCCATGGTATGGTAGTTTTTAAAGGGTGCCTCATATAGTTTGCTAGGTTCTATCCTACCATTAGTTGTTAAGAATTTTTTTATGGTATCCAAAAATTGAATTTGAATTGCATTAAGTTGGTAGTCGTTAATGAATTGCGCAAAAGCAGCATCAACTTTTTCAGAGCTTAACCCCATTAAAGAAATAATGAATTGAACCATATTAAATTGAGTTCCTAATTCCTTTTCAAGGGCATTTTTATCAATACCTTCCTCGAAAAGCATATGTTCTAATGCTAATAACTCCTCTTTAGTAATAGCTTCCCCCTTACGAATTCGATTTATAGTTATATGGTTTTCATTATCTCTAACGATCTTTTCCAATCTATGCACATTATTTTGGAATGGAGCCCCATTATTCTTAACCGCCCCATTCACCATACCTCCTTCCTTAATCTCATCCTCAATAATATAATCAGCAAAATCGGTAGTTACATATCTTTGGTCTACAGGGTCCATGTACTTAACCAACTCTCTTACCCCCTTTCTTAATTTTTCCAAGTGAGCGATTCCTTCAATCTTCCAAAAGCTTTCCTGTAATGGTAGTTTTATTAGCTCTTCTTTGGATTTAACTTCAGGTATTGTAGTTTTCTTCAGTAATTTTTGAGATGTAGTGGCCACTTTAGTAATAGGGGCCATAAAACCATTCACATAAGTTTCATTATTCGGGGTTTCCAGTCGTTTGGCAATTAAATTATACAGTAGTTTATCATAATATCTTGCCATATCCGTATCACCTTTTTGTGGTTTCACTAAAGGCGCCAACTGATCTTCAATACGTTTGACATCTCGTTTACTCAAATGATTCCAAAGCTCTCTATTATCATTGCCAAACTCATGAACAATCTGCAAATTCATTTTCACATCAAAACGCTCCAAATCCAAGGTAGCGATATCATTATATAAACCGTCCAATAGTTCAGTTCTAAATGATTTCAATTGGTCATTATCCTTAAATTGGTCACTTCTTAAGTATTCCGCAAGATGTAACCTCAATCCAAATATTATTTCTGTTAAGCCTTTTTGAGATGTGGTTTCAATACCTTCTGGGTTTTGCTCAAAGAACTCAAAATTACCACACAAGTCAAAAATCATGAAATGTGATTTATCCTGACCTGGACCAAACAAATCAGGCCGTAAACGCGACCCTCTACCAATCATTTGCCAAAATTTAGTATAGGACTTCACCGGTTTGTAGAAAACCAAATTCACGCAACTGGGAGCATCTATACCAGTATCCATCATATCTACCGAAATTGCAATTTGCGGCAAACGATCCTTTTCTTCATCACAAAAGCGATTTATAAATTCTTTGGCTTTGGGTTCACTATGCGTAATTACTTTGACATAGTCATTACCATAAAGCTCTTTATCCAATTCCAAAAAGGTATCCTTCAAGAATTGTGCATGTTTTCTGTTTTTGGCAAAAATGATGGTCTTCCCTAATTCATCTCCCCCTCGTTTTTTAATACCATGCTTTAATATAAAACGTAAGGTTTTAATAGCCGTAGGCTTATTGAAAAGCCAGGAATTCAATTCGGATGAAGAAACCCACTCATTTCCTGTAGCTTCTTCCCCATCTAATATTTCTTCTTCAAATTGTTCCTTTTCTTCGTCAGAAAGCTCGCTATATCTTATTCCTTCCTTCAAAAATTTTGTTGGAACCTCTATAGAATTATATGGGTTTAGATACCTTGGAATATTGTTAACCGCTTCCTCGAATGTATAAGCATCCGTAGGAGTTTTATCAGCCAAACCAAAAACATGATAGGTATTCTTATCAATACTATTTTTAGGAGTAGCCGTTAAACCCAAAAAAATTGCATCAAAATACTCAAAAATAGCCTGATACTTTTTGTAAATAGAACGGTGTGCTTCATCAATAATAACCAGATCAAAATGACCAACTCCATAAAACCGAGTTTCACCATCCCTACTACCATCTATTAATCCCATCATGGTTTTATAAGTAGAAAAAGCTATACGGGCATCGGGATTATCCTTTTCTTCCAATAAATTAACGCTAGCATGCTCAGGAAGGTGCTTTACGAAGTTGCGCTTGGCCTGATCTACCAAACTTATTCGATCAGCCAAAAATAAAATGCGCTTAGCCCAATTGCATTCTAGCATCATTTTTGAGAATGCTATAGATGTTCTAGTTTTCCCCGTTCCTGTTGCCAATACCAATAAGGCCCCACGGTAGGTCCCTATTAATTTTCCATTTTTCTTATCCGTCCCTGCAATATGTTCTGCTATACTTTTTATTGAACGCATTTGATAAGTACGCCCTGCAATATCGGTATCAATGGGAGCAATTCTAATATCCTGTCGATGTGAACGACGAAACATTAAAGTCTGTAGCTCTCCTTTTGTGTAAAAGCCATGTACTGGCCTTGATTGTTTATAAAACTGGTCGTCCCAAAGATAGATTTCGTACCCATTGCTGTAGTACATTACTGGTCGGCGACCAAACATTTTCTCTAAAGAGTCGGCATATAATTGTGCTTGATTTTCTCCTTTGGTAACACTTTCCATTGTTTTTTTAGCTTCAACCAAAGCCAAAGGCAGACCATCGTCATCCCAAAGCACATAATCTACAGAACCAAGACCTGAAGGGTTTGTGGAAATTGGCATATACTTAACTCCAAATTCCTTATCGTTAACCCCTTTTAAATCCCAACCAGCTTCACGCAAGTTTACATCAATAATGTACTTTCTCGTTTCATATTCATTTCGAGGGTGTACTACCTCATCCTGAACATTAGCAAGCTTCTTATTTTGCCCAAACGCTTGCTGTTTTAAATGCAATTGACGCTTTAACAATTCATTTTCGGCAGCCAGTGCTTGCTTCTCTTCCTCCTGTTTTTTAATTTCTTGCTGAAAAGAAGACAACTTATCATCAAGGGATTTTTCAAGGGCTTCTATTTCTCTTTTGGTAAGTGTTACACCTCCTTTTTCTGGAATAACTTCGAAGTTAAATAGTCCAGGATCTTCAAAAGAGCCTTGTGCATATGATCTTGCAAACCACTTTGCAAAATAGAATAAGTATTCTATGGTATTATGGGAATCTACATCAGTAACAGTTTTATTATGCGCAGCTAAATTTCCAATTTTTTTAATAAGATGTAGCTCATTGTAAAGTTTATGGTTAAATTGATTTCTAAAACTCGACTGGACCAATAAGCTATTTAAAGTCTTATCATTAGGCAGTTCCAGTTCATCATCATTAACATACATCCAGTTTACAGCAACTTCAAGGGCCATACGGGCATAAAAGAGCGACGCTCGAGGATCCGTAATAACTAATTTTTCTGCATTTACAGCCCTTTCATAAAAGGTAGTAAACTCGCTTTGAAGAAACTGGAAATTTGTATTCATAGCTCTAATATAC
Organism: Mangrovimonas sp. YM274; assembly: GCF_030908385.1. Taxonomy (NCBI): domain Bacteria; kingdom Pseudomonadati; phylum Bacteroidota; class Flavobacteriia; order Flavobacteriales; family Flavobacteriaceae; genus Mangrovimonas; species Mangrovimonas sp. YM274. The sequence continues at coordinate 1,584,079 of NZ_CP133091.1, read as the reverse complement.
TAATGTGTTCTAAAACTATTCCATTTGGCCTTAAAAATTCCCGCCAAAGCAACTTCTAAAAAATAAAGGTTATAATCTTCTTCTACAGGATGTAATACAACCTTATAGTTTCTAAGTTGTTCCTTGGAGGTGTTCAAAAATTCATTTGTAACACTAGCTCTAGTTATGTTGGGATCTTCATGGTTAGAGAGTAAATAAGCTAATGTGCATTCGTTATGCAATTTTCCCCATCCATGTTGCCGCAACCTTCTGAAGATAGTACGGCTTATTCCAACATATACCGGAACCACTTTATCACCTTGCTGTTCTCCAAAAACATATATTCCCTTAAACTCGTTCTCCGATCCGGATTTCCCCGAGACATTATTTGGGAAATAGCCTAACTCTTCGAATAAGTTTGTTTGTCTCCAAACCTTATCATTGGCAACCCTATACAAATCTTTAAGAATTGGCGTAGAATCATGAGATAGCTTATCTTTTAACTCTATTGCCAATTCATGTGCTTCCAACAGCAACTGTTTTAGACATTTTGGATAAGGTTCTTTCTTATAATTCATATAAATTTAAACTACTTGTATTTGTCTTATAATCCAGAATCAACTTGAGTAAACATCATTTGTTTAGTCTTGTTACCCTCTTAAAACTAGCTATCTTTAGTTAATACCTTCAAATAACTTTGCACATCAAAAGGTTTCAATATAATATCTCCGACAGGGCCCACATATCTATTAAGGCCTTGAGAAGCGGGATGAAACGGATGTCCCTTATGTGTATGCTTAATACACCAATAGTCCAACCTGTATTTTTTTAATATATTGAGTATATGCACAGCGTTCTCCCTTAAATATGGAAGGTCTAATAAGGCCGTAATATTATTCCCCCAAGCCAATAAAACATTATTAATTTTTAATTGATTGGCTAAAAAATACCCTTCCAAAAGATTGATATTCATCTCATGGTCTGGCTTATAAGGTTCAACACTTAATTCCTCCGGTCTTGATGTACGTTCTGGCGACAGATTGAACAATAACCAACCATCAAAACCATTAACTGAGGCTATTTGATCAATATTCCTAGTGGTTCCATCATCAGTCGTAGCATCTGCCGTACTTGGATTAAGGCATATTACTAACAAATTATTGATACCTTCTTTAGCAAGTACAAATCTATTTTCGGAATCATATTCAGGTATGCAAATTCTTTTGGCTTCCATATGATTACTTTTCCTTTTTCTTATAGGATATATATACTTGGGTTAAATCACCACTCAACTTCTCATAAGTTTTCACCTCTTGTACTGCCAAACTTTGAAGTTGATTATTATAGTGCTCATTTAATGCCATTGAAAAGAAGTTAATTGCATAATTAACACATGCAAACATATAGCATGCAGAGGCCATAATGTCAACAGGTTCCATACTTTTTTGCAACTTGATCCTAGGATATGCATATGTTTTTCCCGTACTGGCCGTTAATTTAAGAATGAACTTTAAATGGTCAATATACCAAGATGTGTTTCGATTAAAAAGCGACATTCTTCTTGTTATTTTAGGATCTAATTGACAATAAAATGTATCATTAAAAACTTTAACCGTAATCGCTCTTGACGGTATCACAAACACATTATTACGTACATTACCCTGTCCGTCATCTTCAATTTGAACGTCCGGATAATTAGACCTCAACAGAATTGTGATAATTTCATTGAACTTATCATGTAAATTTTCACTTTTCTCCATAATTTTTAACTAATGTGTTTATTATTAATCTTAACCTTTTTAGACGATTAACCCTCTATTAAATCAACAAATCCGTCCCAACTCATCAACTTAGACTGATCTATATATGAAGGATTAAATTCTCTAATTGAAGTATCTTTTCTTTGCTGCCCTTTTTTACCAGGATTTTTCAACCAATTTTGATGCCCCTCCTTAATGAACTTCCCTAAATCTGAGCCTTTAATTATAATGTAATCCGGGTATTTAGAAGGATCTGAATACAACGTAACAAACACAAAATATTTATCTTTAGTAACCTCATCCTCTATTTTCTTATTTAATACCCATTTCTTTTTATCTTGAGTCGTTTTAACTTGAATGGCGAAAGATTTTGATCCATCTATATTACTCGTTAAAATATCCACTCCATCTGAATTCCTTAAGGTAATTGCCGCCAAATAGCCTCTTCTCGATAATTCTGCCGCAACAAAATATTCTCCCGCAACTCCAACTAATTGTTTATTTATTTTCATGCCTCTCCAAATACCATTTTAATTACACTAACTCCCCTTTAAACGCTTTTTGTAATAAGCAGTTAAACAAATCTTCTGCTTCCTTAAGCTCTTGTTTGGCCAATTCCTTTTGTTGCTCTATCAAGGCTATTTTATCCGCAAATTGGTTTTGGAGATCTATGGGAGGGTTTATAAATTTTATTAGTTGAAATTTTCCTTTAGTAATTATCCCCTTCATCCCATTAGTTGAAAAATTTTGCACGTAAGGTTTCGCTAAAACGAATTGGTAGTACCAAAACATAGAAATTTTGTTTTTGGGTTCGAAAGCATTTATTTGCTGATTAAAGGCCACCCTTCTATTTGCAACAGCAACATTACCTATTACTTTTCTACTACCAGCTATACAAGTAACCAAGATAGCCCCTTTATTGACACTTCTTCCTACTCTCAATCCGCTTTCAGACAAGTATTCCATTGCACTGGTTAAATACATTTCAGGAGTGTTAATATTATCCGTTTTAACCCACTCAATAAAATCTCCATAATATTCTTTAATCTTCCTAGATGGAGTATTACCTGTTATGGTTTTACCAAGACTTTGAATTTGCTCTTTTTCCCAACCTTTAGGATTAACAACCGGATCACCAAACATATCCAAAAAAATGGATTGCGCGAGTTTATCATACTCTCCTAGTAGCTCTTTAGTTTTGTCACGAAGTGCAGCGGCATCCTCGAGAATTTGAGCGATGCGTTTTTGGGTTTCGAGGTCTGGGAGGGGGATTTTCAATTTTTTTAAATTCCCAGCCGAAAAGCTAGCCTGATTAACAGATTGATTAGATATCTTCATCAAGTCACTTTTAAAATTTTGAGAAGCAAAATAATAAGACATATATTTTGGATAACACACTTCTAGTTTAGCTCTCAAACAAAGTAAATTCATACCATGAATTAAGTGCCTAGGGCTTCCTTCGTAAATAGCAGATTTACCCAAATGTTTTGGACTGTTTATGTGAGACATTAATATATCCCCCTCTTTCAAAAGATACCCTTCATACTTACCCAAATTTCCATAATCTAAATCTGCATACCCTACTCTTTTCTCATCAATTTTTTCACTGGCAATTGTTTCAATTCTAGTAATAGGCACCCCGCCTGATGAAGAATCTTGCTTTATTGAAACACCATTTCTAATAAAAGTAAAAACATCTGCGATTTTCTTCTCTAAAATCATATTATAATGAGTTCCCCATTTTATTCATTAATTCACCCCTTTCCTCTCCTAACTTCTTAATCCTCTCTAAAATTATTTTAGGTTCATCGTACTCAACTTCCTCATAAACGATGTCCTTATAACGATTAATAGAGAGATCCCAGGCGTTATCTTTAATTTCCTTAAACGGCACCAAAAAACTTTGAGAAGTACGGTCTGCAAAATTATGGGTGCAAGTACCATCCAAAAACTTATCGAAGCCTAAATTGCTTGGTAAATCGTGTAAATGCAGCAATTCCCCTCTTTTATCATGCATTTTACCAAAATACTCACTTTTCAAATAGCGAAAGTGATCCAACACTTGTGGTAAATTAAAATTGTTGTGAGCCTTGGCTAGTTCTGCCAACTTTCCAAGTGTTAAATCTTCTGCAAAAGAAAAATCGTTAAATAACTCCTCATCTACCAATAAGTTTCTTTTATCATCAAGACTTTTTCCATCGGCCTGCATATCGTAAAACCAAACATTATCAGTACCACCACTTCCTGTTTTGGTGAATATCATTATGGCAGTGCTTACCCCTGTATAAGGTTTAAATACCCCACTAGGCATAGAAATAACGGCTTCCAATTTATTGTTTTCCACTATTTCCTGGCGAATGCTTTTATGGGCCTTACCACTACCAAACATTACACCATCCGGCACAATCACTGCTGCTCTTCCTCCAGTTTTTAACTGACGTAACATAAGAGCCAAAAACAGCAACTCGGTTTTCGTGGTGTTGGTTACGTTTACAAGGCTAGGGGCTATACTGGCTTTATCAATCTTACCTGTAAACGGGGGATTTGCCAAGATAAGCGTATGAGCATTGCTTATCTCGTTATCCTTGCTCACGGCATCAACATCTATAATATTTGGCTCTTCCACACCATGTAAGTATAGGTTCATAGAGGCTATACGTAACATCGTAGCATCGAACTCAGTCCCATTAAACATCGTTTTATTGATATGATCCCGGTATTTATCCAATTGGGTCACATCGTTATGCTTATCAATATATTCCTTAGCTGCCACCAAAAACCCAGCGGTCCCTATTGAAGGATCACAGATTACATCCTCCAAAGTTGGTTGCATCAACTCTACCATAAGCTTAATAATGTGGCGTGGCGTTCTAAACTGCCCTGCGGTACCACCACCTTCCAATTTAGACAAAAGATATTCGTATATATCTCCTTTGGTATCTTGATTGGTCATATCAATACGCTCCAACTTTTCCATTACCTGATCTAAAACAGCAGGTTTGGAAATCCCAAAGGTAGCACCACTCATATAAGTACTGAACAGACTTTTTTTACTTCCTAATGAACGTATAAAAGGAAATATACCATCTACACTATTAGAAAATATGGCATGACGGGCATTAACGTCCATTTCCTTTAAGTTCTTCCATCGAAAGTTTTGTTGGTCAGAACCAAAAATGGGATTAAATTCTTTATTTAATCGCTTAGCCATACGCTCGTTACGAGTTTCGGTTTCATCTAAATCTTTGATAAAGATGAGATAGGTTAACTGTTCTACAATAGTAATGGTGTTGGTGATACCACCTGTCCAGAAGGTATTCCATATTTGGTCTATTTGGGATTTTAATTGTCCTGTGATCATTTAAATTATATGTGATTTTTATAGTTGGTTTCAACAAATTCTGGTAGCCATTCTAGAATTTCCATGATTAAAAAGGTATTGGCACAAAAAGGTGTTTTCACAATATCTTCATCCGACAAATGAGAATAGCCATTAGTTGACTCCTTTAGTTTTCTAAAAGCGGATTTAATTTCCTGAGATACACCCTTATTAAGTTTATGACCATTTGCATCTCTATCTTCCATAAATCTTGTACAGGATTCATGATTTGGCAAACCATTTCCTTTAAATAAAGCCTGTGGGATACAAGGTATTTCTCTATTTAGAGAAATAAAAATACCCTCTAAAAAGTCACGTTGCGCATTCAAGTTAACTTTACGGTAATCTCTATCTTTATATGCAATGATGATTGAAACAAGGACACTTTCAAAATCTCTCGAAATAATTCCCTTATCGAATGCGACAAAAGCTTCTTCAAAGTCTATTCTTGCAGTTCTATAATTTGAAATAGCGATCTGTTCTGCTATATATTTAAACATCAAGTCTCGTTCGCTATCTTTCTTTTCAAAAATTTTGACATTACCTTCTAGAGCTTCAAATCGGTCAATGAAACCTGTATTTACACAGTAAGGAATGTGTTTACCTATTTGTATTGAATATGTGTCTATATCTCTCATTGCTCTTATCACAAAATTATCCTTTTCCGTTTCCTGATCTGCTTCAATTTTGCCTTTTCCATCCAGGATAACAAATTCAATACTTAGGTCGTTCTTTAAAAATTCAAAGCCTGTTTCCCAATCCAATTTATACTCTAACTGAATGTTATTATGACGCGCGACTCCTGATAAGGATTCACAATAATCTTTTTTATCGTCAACTAATAATACTCTTAAAGGTTTTGACATTATTTTTATTTTAGTAATGTTATTAAAAATTCTACATTATATGGCATTATACCCAAGCCCTCATTTTTTATCAGCTCTATAGTTGCTTTATGTTTTTTTAATATTAAACCTATTAAAAATCCACCAAATCCGCTACCTACGTCTGACCTAATTGAGCTTCCTTTTGCTAGGAAATCCTGAATTGTAAATTCTGGTGGCAATGGCACACCGTTATTGCGAATTGACAACTGAAATGAAATCGTATCTTTAGCCTTTATCTCTAACCATATTGTTGGTTTTTCTAAACTATCTTTAAACCCATGTTTTATGGCATTAGTAATAAAATTATGCATAAGAATTCTTAATTGTTTACGGTCTGCCAAAAACTCTACTTCTTTCCCCGTTATTTTAAATTGAATATTTGGATATTCTGAAGCTATGTTTTGCAAGAATTTCTTCAGCTGAATACTCTCTTTTATTGGCTCTGAAATAGAAATTATCTTTATAGCTTGCTCTAAAATATAATCCATATCGGTCACAGCACGTTCCATTCTGTCCAGTGTGTTTTTTAAGGTGTGGATTTCTATTTGCTCTGGTGTATCTGTATCAAATACCGGTACAATAGTTTCGTTACTCCCAATTGTATCTTTAGCTTTTATTTTTTTATTTAAAAATGATTTTAATGATACAAAATCATTGCCTAAACCTGATAAGGGTTGCTTAAGCGTGTGCTTAAGCGTTTTAATAAAATCTTGTTCTTGGTTAGTAATATTGTCTCCCTGAACCTGTTTTTCTGATTTTCTAAATTCTTTAAACAGAATGTTTTTTTGCTCTTCTAGATTTGGAATCTGGATTTGAATTTCCATTAAATCCCTCATACTCAATCTAGCTATTGTAGCGCCTTTAGAATAATACTCGACTTGTTTGGTTACGTATGATTGGGTTAATTCTCTAGCGGCGTATTCATCTAAAACCTCATTATCATAAAATTTTAACCAATATACATTTTGCCCCAATGCAAAAGACACATCATTTGGCAAAACCGATGCTTTAATTTTATTGTTAAAGGCACTCAACACTACACCACCTCTAACTAAGTGTTTATCGATATTTTCAACTTCGTCATGGTCTATACCGAGCATATTATCTTTTGGTTCAAAATAAAGACCATTTTTATCGATGTCTCCCATTTTGATTAGCTTATACTCACCTCCAACATATAAACTACTTTTATTACGAAACATAGAGCCAAATTTGCGCTGTTCTAATAATTGCCCAACATGATATAATTTATGACCAGGTTTAACCTTTATATCGTCAATATCAATCACATATCGCTTAGGGTCCAAATCATAATTGAAGAGGTCTTGATTGGTTACAGTTCTAGAGACATCTTTAACGTATCTTTTATCATTCATTGTTTTAACCAACTCTGAGACATCTTCTACTAATTTATTAGAAGCATCTAAAAAGAACACTTGATTATCTCTAATATTAAAATCGAAAATAAGCATGGACACATTCATTGCTGTATTTTCCAACATTCCATTAGGAAATGCCACCACAGTATCTAAAGCCCCTGAGTTTATAATTTGCTCTCTTGCTTCCTTCCTAAAGAATGCTTGACTACTTAAAACACCTGAAGGTACTATTAATATTGCCTTATCTAAATCAACATGATTATTCTGTAATTTAGATAACATAAGATCAAACTCCCCTTTTGAATTTCTAGCCGCACTTCTTCTAAATGGTGGGATGAAAATACCCGTAGTTGTTGTTTGAGACCTCATATAGGCAAAATTACCTCGATCAATTAATTTTGAGACTACCTTGTTAATCTGATTATCATATTCAAATTCATTAAAAAGGTTAGGATTGTATTCTTCTTTAATTGAAAAAGTTGCCTCTTTATTATCGGCAGCAATTTTTAATATAAAGTCATTATAGCCTTCAAAATAGGTTTCGATAGCATTGTCTTTATTTTGAAACCAGTTTAGGCCTGATAACACAGTAATTAATTTTTCACTTAATCTTAACGACCTATTATTTGATTGCTTAAAAAACCAGTCACATAGCTTGTGAGCTACAAGCAGTTTCTCTCTAGGATGATTGTTTCTATTTGTATAATTTATTTCTGGTTCTGAAATAATTTTATACATGTAATCGTAATTATCCTCGTGTAATAGTTCTTCTAGTGCACGAACAAGTAGATCGATTTTGTTTGCCCTACCATAAGTTCTTATCGCATTGGATTCATGTACCAGCCTATTACGATAATGCTGAAATTTTAAGCTAATAATATCATCTTTAACCAATTTAATTTTACCCGCCTCCTTTGTAAACAATTTTGAGTAGTTATTAGCTCTAGTAGTTACTTGAGAAGCAGATACAGGAAGCCCATCTTTACGTTTGTAAAGTTTTTGACTGTTTATAATTTCAGCTATATCTCTTGATAAAAGAGGCTTTTCTGCATTTTGCAGTACTTGTTCTATAGCTTCGTGTAAGGTCATAATTATTGTATTTCCATTTTAATTTTACTCTGCAAATTAACAACCAATGTATGCGAAGTATTTGCACACTTATTTACAGTAATATTGCTGCATGGTTTTTGATTGTTCACTTAACTGTTCTTTTAAACCCTCAGGTTCAAGCACTTCAACATCTTGACCATAAGACAACAATTGCTGAACTAACTCTTTGTTTATTATAGTCTCAAACCAAACTTGGTCTTGTTTTTCTTCTTCAAAGAATTCCTCGTAATCGGGCTGAAATGGTTTTGTCTTGAAATAGCTTTCTCTACCATTATAAAACTTTACAACGACCCTTTCTACTTTTGCATCTTTAGGTCTAACGACTCCCACCATAGTTCTGAAGAATATATCCCAATCAGTATCTGATTCGATGTAATTAACACCGTCAACGAAATCAAAACTAATAAGCCTTTCATCTAAAGGAATACTCCATTCTTTAGTCTCCTTTGTGCCATTAAACCCAAAAACAAACCATCTCCTGTTATATTGTTTTAGAATTTGAGGGTGAAATTCAAAAGATGTAGTTTCTTCATCCTGGAAGCCCTTATAGACAACTTGGATCACTTGCTTTTTTTTAATAGCTAGATACAAAGGCTTTAAGTACTTTATACCCTTATACTCCTCATTATGGTCATAAAACAACACCTGAGTTGCATCTTGATCTTGCTGTTCCTCTTCATCCTGAAACTTAATTAAAGCTTCTGCTAGCCTATCATATTTAGGATCATTCTCAAACCTTTCCAACAATTGTTGAGCAGCATCTATTAAATATTGCTCATATTCTAATAAAGGCCTTTGAGCAATTGAAAAATTGGGGTCTGAATACTTTAAAACTCTTACCTTTTCTGGTAATGGTGCTCCAAAACCGTTGACTTTATCCCTAAAAACCTTAAGATCGTCACGTAATGTTCTAACGGATATGCCTTCTCCGGGATAATAAATAGTGATTCCTTCATTTACATATCTTAATAACTCTTCAAAGCTAAACGCTTTATTGCGAAAACAATAATCTAGAATATTGTACCTTAAATGAGCATGGGTGCTATTTGCCATTAGGACTGAACTGAATGAGTTAAATTGGTTTTATTGAGAATGCTAAAAATATGAAAAATTATATAGGTCGAAATCAAATAAAAAAAATACTTATCTCCTTTTTTCAAACATAAACTTAACTACCATTATGACACTTAAACCTAACGTACTGGTTTCCTATTCATTAAAGTTAACATGTAATTTCTTGTTAATTTTTTAGATCATTTTTCCTATTTTCGTCGTCCTTTAATCCTAGTTTCTGGATTAAATCAACCAATTGTTTACTAACCAATAAACCCAAATTTTATGAAAAAAACATTCAAGACATTAGCTATTGCCCTTATGGTTTCTACCTTAGGTTTTTCCCAAGAAGAAGGTGACAAAGACAAGAAATTTCAATTTGATCTATCGGGAGAATTTATGTTCACACAAGATTTTCAAAATGTAGGTATAGAACTTGAAATCATTTCCAACAATGAAGATTCAGATAAACCAATTAAAACTGCAACCGCATTTTTAGGTTACAGTATGATGGACTATTCTACTCCTGTTGGATCTGCTACAGGTAATGGATACACGTTTTGGCTTGGAAGTAAAACATATTTCAACAAAGAAAACGCTAAAGGATTCTACATTGGCAATAATTTCAACTTTGGAGCCGTATGGTTTGATGAAAACGGTGTAGACGGACGCTTTAGCTACTTATCACTTTTCAGCCCTGAGTTAGGTTACAAATTTAAGTTTGGAAACTTAATTGTTGAGCCAATTATTGGTACTGCATGGAATATCGAGATCAAAGGTCAAGGATTTATCGACAATAAATACGTAGACAACTGGCAACATCGTGGAGCCCTTAGAATTGGATATTCATTCTAATTGATTCTGTTAACTACAAAACCATAAAACAAATTAAGAACCAACAAAAATTACACATGAAAAAAATTGCTTTTTGCATAATGCTTTTCACAATGTCCCTTTCAACTTTTTCACAGGAGACTACTCAAGAACCTCAAGAAACTGCAAAGAAAGGAGTGATTACTTCTCAAGAGGAATATAATTATCTTACTAAAGGGTATCCTCAAGCAATAGAACTAGGGCTTGGCATAAAAGAAGGCTATGAATTCAAAACGATTAAAGATTTTGAATACAATGGCTTTAAGTTAAAGTATCAATACCTTATTCATACTGAAACTCAAGAGAAAAAAGCTCTATCTATCATTGTAATAAAATTAAAAAATGATAAAAAGGAATACCTATGCTTACCTTTTAACAACGCAGAACTTCTTACAGAATATTTAAAATCTATTAATGGCATTGGCCTTACCATGAGAAGTGTTGTTGACGTTTTTAATACTACTTTATTATCTAGCTTGGTAGAATACAAAGCTAATCAAGTTAAAAGTTAGGAAACGTAATAGGGGTTATTATCTATTTCTTAATCGCATAAAAACGGTTTAGCATTACTCTAAACCGTTTTTTATTTCTACACCATAAATTTATATGCTTTTACATACAAAACATTAAAAACAACACAAATTATATTCAATTACATATAATTTACTATATTTACACAATATTATATTCAATTGCATATAATGAAAAGATTATCTGAATTTGTTAAGGAACGTAGAAAAGAGGTCAACCTTACACAGGAAGAATTTGCTGACCGTACAGGCGTGGCTTTAACGGTGATACGAAAAATAGAACAAGGCAAAACCAATCTAAACATGGACAAAGTGAATTTGGTCCTAGCCATGTTTGGTCATGAATTGGCTCCTGTTAACAGTAAAGAACTGAATAAATGAGACAGGGGAACGTATATTACAAGGAGATTCTGGCAGGTGTATTAACTGAAACCGACGATGGCGAATACGTGTTTCAATATGTTCCAGAATACGTCAAAGACTATCCAGACAAATTCATCACTTTTACCATGCCCGTAAGCTCAAAACCTTATACGGAAAAACGCCTTTTCCCTTTCTTTGAAGGCCTCATTCCTGAAGGTTGGTTACTGGATATTGCCTCCAAAAATTGGAAGATCAACCGAAATGACCGTATGGGACTTTTATTGGCCTGTTGTGCCAATTGCATTGGAGCCGTAAGTGTTTTACCTAAAGAATAGCTACATGGAACACAAATGTTTATACTGCTATAAGCCAACAGAGCCCAATACGGACTTCCATAAAAAATGCTCCTTGGAATTTTTTGCCAGTCCTATGCCTCCAAAAATTGATTATTCACTTGATCAAATGGATCAACTGGCAAAAAACATTGTAGAACGCAGTGTTGCTGTCCCTGGTGTTCAGGCGAAATTATCCATGTCCCTGATAAAAGAAGCCCAAGACCATCCCGATACGAGGTTAACGGTGGTTGGAGCTTTGGGTGGGCAATACATTTTTAAGCCTCCTTCCGATAAGTTTCCTGAAATGCCAGAAAATGAACATGTCACCATGCGTATTGCGGAAGCTTTTGGAATTCGTGTAGTTCCGTCCTCATTAATTCGATTGGCTTCAGGGGAACTATCCTATATCACCAAACGTATTGACAGAACCGAAAGTGGCGAAAAACTCCACATGATTGATATGTTCCAGATCACAGAGGCTTTCGACAAATATAAAAGCTCCATGGAAAGAGTTGGAAAGGCCCTTGACTCCTATTCAGAAAACACACTGCTTGACAAAATCTTTTATTTTGAACTGGCTTTGTTTGTTTTCCTAACAGGAAACAATGATATGCACTTAAAGAATTTTTCAATGATGGAAAGCCTTTCTGGATGGGTATTGGCTCCCGCTTACGACCTATTGAATGTTACCATCCTGCTTCCTGAAGATACCGAAGAATTGGCACTTACGCTTTCTGGAAAGAAAAAGAAGTTAAAACGGGAACATTTTGAATTGTTGGGCAAAGGATTAGGACTGACCGAAAAACAAATTAGCGGTTCCTTCAAACGCATGCACAAAAACAAACCAAAAGCTTTTAAATGGATAGAAAGCTCATTCCTATCAAAAACAATGAAAGAAGCCTATACAACTTTGCTCGAAACAAGATACAAACAGTTGGAAATCGATTCATAAAAAAGTGCCTTTTGAGGCACTTTTTTATTGCTTATGAAAACCCATTTTCTTTTCATTTTACACCTACTTCAACGTGTTCATTTTTTTTATGGATGAGGCTTTGATTCTTCACTTTTTTAACTAGTTTTATATCAGTAAACTATTAACAAAAAAGTGAACAGAAACTGAACACGTTTTTGGAACACGATTTCTCATACAATGGGCTGGAAACCCCATAAAACGGGCGTTTTGGGGATATAAAAATTCCTTCATAACCCAGAGGTCACGAGTTCAAATCTCGTCCTCGCTACAAGAAGCAATCATTTGCAAATGAGCGGTTTAGGTTTTACTAAACCGCTTTTTTTATGTTTACGTCTGAACAGATTATTGCTTTTGCATACGAAAGTGAATACGAAACTGCATACGATTTGTCCCAAAAAAAGAATTTTTCCAACCCAAAAATCTACACCGCAAAGGGAGATATTTCCAAAAGATGGTATGTATATTTCTCCTTCCGAGACCCAAAATCAGGAAAACTAAAACGGATTACTCCCTTTTATGGAGAGACCAATAAATATAAAACCAAAGAAGAGCGCCTCGAAGTACTGACCATTTACAGAAAGACCATCCTGAAACTTCTAAAACAGGGCTACAACCCTTTTGCTGACAATACGGAACTCTACCAAAAACTTAACGGCAAAAAAGAAGAGGAAATCACTCCCCCTGCAAAGACCGCACTGGACAACACTCCCAAAAAGGAAGTAGAGCCGATTGAAACGGAAGTTCCCGAGGTTGAAATCCCCCAAACATCCCTTAGGGAAGCCTTTGACTTTTCACTGAACATCAAAAGGAAATTGCTCAGCAAAACAACCGTAAAGGGATACGAGGGCAGGGTTGATACTTTTCTGAAGTGGATCGAAAACAATGCTCCCGAGGTCAAGAACATTGAACAGTTGAACAAAAAAGTGGTCTCTGCATTTCTAAACGATATGTTGACCAACACCAGTGCAAGAAACAGGAACAATTACCGAACGGATTTGAGCAGTCTTGTGCAGGTCTTGGAGGACAATGACATTATAGAATCAAATTTCATAAAGAAAATACCTGTTCTTAAGTCCACCCCCGAGAGGAACAAGACCTATTCCAACGAAACCCAAGAAGCCATTTTTGAATATCTGGAAGAGAAAGACCCCATACTCCTATTATATATAAAGTTTATCTCCTATAACTTTTTGAGACCTATTGAAGTCTGTAGGTTAAAAGTAAAAGATATCAATGTAAACAATAGGACCATTCAGTTTAAGGCAAAGAACAGTCCATTGAAGACCAAGATAATCCCTGAGATTCTTTGGAACGAACTGCCTAACCTCTCAAAAATGGACAGCGAGTCCGTACTGTTCACTCCCGATAAATTGGGTGGGGATTGGGACACGGCACTCATCAACAAAAGGGACTACTTCTCAAAACGGTTCAAAAAAGTGGTTAAGGACCATTTCAATTTGGGAACCGATTATGGACTCTACAGTTTCAGGCACACCTATATTACCAAACTCTACAGGGCACTTGTGAAGGAATCCTCTCCATTTGAAGCCAAAAGCAAGCTCATGCTCATAACTGGGCATTCATCCATGGCGGCACTGGAAAAATATTTGAGGGATATCGATGCCGAACTGCCCGAAGATTATTCTGAAATGCTAAAACAAACCAATGGATAGAACACCCCTACACGATTTCTATTTGGATCTCCTTAAAAATCTCTGGATCGATTTTCTGTTCTTCATTCCGAAAGATTCAATTTTGGCGGAGGAACTTATGAAAATTGAAGCCCTAAAAGAAAAGGACTTCTTAAACAAAGCCCTGCTGTTCGACAACTATGCGGGTCCAATTGAACTGGACAGCAAACGGGACAGTGGCAAAATGATGATGAAAGCAGGGACATTGGAAAAAAATTTTTTCCAATTGCTACATAAAAAAGGGGAATCGGAAGCAATTGAATTTGACTATGTGGCAAAAAAATATCTGGAACAGTTGGAGGCCATCTGTTATGTCACTGGTTGGCTCAATGACAACATGGCCCAGTACCTCGATAATTTGAATGAAGCCACTCCCCTTTTCAGGCTACAGCATACAAATTACACCGAACATAGAAATCTCTTTGTCCAACACTTCCGCAAACCGAATTTCCAGGCCCAAAATGTCAAGCCGAATATAAAATCCATCATTGGGGATTCTTTTGATGAGCTCCAAAAATTAAACGATAACGGTTTTAGTTTTGAAGGAGTCCACAATCAAACCCCAAAAGAACCTTTGACCGATACCCCTCAAAAAATAAAGGCAAAAACAATTACTGACAAGCCCGTTAAAAAACAGCCGCTTATCAGCAATGAGGAAGCCGAAAGAAGTATTTTAAAAGGTATTTTTAGGTTGGATCTGTAAACTTTCTTACATTTATGCGTAAATTAAACGTTTAATTTACGCATAAATGAAGGAAACCGAAATTTGCCACTATTGTGGCGATGACTACATACCCAAAAGAAAAGGCCAACAAAAATTCTGTAGCAATTCCTGTAGAAGCCGTAATTGGCAACAGAAACAGGGAGTCCCTAATTTAACTCCAACAGCTAAAGAAACTGATCTAGCTCCGCCAAAGGAAGACCAAAAAACAAAAACAGAGCAAATGTCGTGGGGTGGCGTGGCAAATAACATCGCAGGAAATATGGCCTATGACACAGTAAAGAAAATATTCACGCCTAAAGCAAGTGAACCTGCAACAAAAAAAGACATCGAGGACCTAAAAAACCTAATAACTAACAGATACCTGCCAGTTAACAATGTTCCAAAGGATCATATGGGCAGAACTGCATTTTATGATGTTCAAACGGGAAATGTGGTATTCTTTCTTACTTGACAAACAATACGGAGCATTGTTTTTCTCATAATATTCAATGCTCCATATATTCCTGCCATTTTACAAGCACATATTTGTCATTTCCATGTTCGCTCCTTTTCAAAAAACCGAACTCGAAAACGAACAGGTACACATCCCCTTTGCCATTCTTCCAGTAATGGGTGAAAAAATTTGGATTGAAGCCTTCTTTCAACAAAACCTCACATCTTACAGTGGACTTCCCTGCCCTATTGTAGAGTTTCAATATTTTCCTGTTGTTGCGAAGGACACGTAATACATCATTGTAAAACTTAAGTTCTCCTTCAAGGCTCTTTCTGTAATGGTAGGCACTTTTGCAATGGTCATTGCAGAATTTCTTGTCGGAACGCCCTTTTAGTTTCTTTCGGCATTTCAAACATTTAACGGTTGGTTTCAATTTATCCATGTACAAACGTTTACAAACGTGTACAAACGAATACAAATGTATCATATACGTTTGACATACGACTAAGTTATTTATTTTCAGTAATATTACTATAACCAAACCAAAAAATATGGAAGTCAGAAAACATATCTCACTCAAACACCTTTTGATTGACAACAAAAAGTACATTGGGCTCAAGTTCAGTTCCGACAAAGTTCTGAACAGTATGATAAAAGAACTGGACGGCATTGAATGGAGCAATGATTTTGGAATGTACTACGTACCGAACCACAAAAGAAATCTCAATGCCATCTTCAACCTTTTCCGTGGTGTAGCTTGGATCAATACCAATTATTTTTTCGAAAAAACAAACGCAAAAATGCTCGATGAGGAATTTGATGTGAAATGGTTCAGGAACAGGGAAAAACCAGATGGTTACAAGGTATGCCCCGACTCCTACCTTGATAAACTTGAACTCAAGCATTATGCCAACAACACTGTAAAAACATACGTTTCATGCTTTGAAAAGTTTATCAACCACTACCCTGCCAAGGATATTGACAAACTGGATGAGCTTGACGTTAGAAACTATCTCATGTATTTGGTAAGCCTTAAATGGTCAAACTCCTATATCAACCAAACCATCAACAGCATCAAATTCTATTATGAAATGGTATTAGGCATGCCAAACAGATTTTATGATATTGAACGCCCTAGAAAACAAACGAAATTGCCAATTGTCCTGTCCAAAACAGAAGTAAAAAATCTACTGGAAGCGACCACCAACCTTAAACACAAATGCATCCTTTCCCTGCTGTATTCCGCTGGCCTAAGGCTCGGAGAAATGCTCAACCTAAAACCCAAAGATATTGACAGCTCTAGAATGCTTGTAAAGGTTAACGATGCCAAGGGCAACAAGGACAGATATACTCTATTGGCACAGTCAACACTTGATGATCTGAGGACGTATTATGTTGAATATAGACCAGAAACATACCTTTTCGAGGGACAAAACAAGGAAAAATACAGTACCACAAGCGTTGGAAGAATAATAGACAAAGCCTCAAAAAAGGCTGGAATAAAAAAACGAGTAACCGCCCACACTCTAAGACATAGTTTTGCAACACATCTTTTAGAGGCAGGCACCGACCTTCGATACATTCAACTCCTATTGGGACACAATTCTACAAAAACCACGGAGATTTACACCCATGTAGCCAGCAATACGTTTAATTCTATTACAAATCCACTCGATATGTAAGAATTATATGTAGATTTGATGTAATAAATATAATGGTGATAAACCCCATGGGGTTTATCCCTATGTTGTGTGTAATTAGTAAAATCAAACCAACATTTAAAATTGATGAAAAAGTCGAGCTTAATCTTACTGGTTTTCATTGCTCTAAGTTGTAATAACTCAAAGGATAAAATCAGTATTATAAAAAACAAAGAAGAAATTGAAAATAAAATTGATAATATAGAAGAAATTAAAACCATAGAAAATAAACCACTTAAAGAAATTCCAAACACTCCAGAAATCTCAGATTCGATTACATATGTAGCTACAAAATTTATTAATGACTATGTTTCAAACTGCAACAAAATGAAAGAGCAAATAGGAATTATTGAGTGGGTAAATAGCTATCCAAATGTCAGTCAAAAATTTAAATCAGAACTGACCAAAATGATTCAAGACGCTGAAGAAAAAGATCCTGAATATGGACTTGGGTTTGACCCAATTTTCGACGCTCAAGATTACCCTGACGATGGTTTTAAACTTACCGAATTTGACTCAACTTCAAACTTTTTAACTGTAGAAGCCAAAAGTTGGGAAGGATTTACAATTACAATGAGATTAAAAGAAATGAATAATGAATATCTCGTTGATGGGTGTGGAGTAATAAATATTCCAAAAAATAAACAAGCTAAAAGATAAAAACTACACACAACACAGTGTATAATTCATTGCTTCTGATTTTCCTCACGGAAAATCCTCGCAACTTTGCTATCTTAGTTTCTTAACACGAAAATCCTGCGGATTTTCACGCAACGAAACTATACACAAACCGTTGTGTACCATTCGAATGAACCAGAAAACTAACGACATACTTTTCTACTTTGGAATCGCACTTTTGTTAATCGGAGCATTCGGATTGACATTCGCAGCTTTTTTTGCAATTATTGGATTACCTATTTTCATAGTTGGTATAATCCTAATTCTATTATCTAAGAGAAAACTGAAAATTAAAACTATATGGATTTTGGGAAGTATTGTCGGAATTGTTGCATTTTGGCCGATTTGGACCAAAATCAATACAATAGAACCTGAAACTTATCTTGTTCCTGAAAATTTCAACGGAAAGATTAAAATAATTTATGGATTAAAATGCGGAATTAAACCAAAAGTAGAAAATGGAAGAAGAATTTTAGAAATTCCAAATGACGGAATTTTGTTTGTCGACTATGAATTCAAAAGTGGAATAATTGACCACGAATACTATTCGATTGACAAAAATGGGGAAAGAGTTAAACTTGAACGATACGAAAACTATAAAAAAGGAACTAAAAATGTTCCTGGAATTGGATTTGGAGCTTCGGGTAATTTTCCAGGGGAAATGCCAAATGGCGGAATTTCATCTGAATCACCTTTGACTGTCCATTATTCAGAATTTCAAGTAATTCGTGATTCCACAGTTCAATATGATTTTAAAAAAGAAAGAAAATTTGACTCTATTGTTAGAGCAAGAATTGAAAAATGTAAATAAAAACGGTACACAACACAGTGTATAATTCATTGCTTCTGATTTTCCTCAAGGAAAATCCTCGCAACTTTATTATCTTAGTTTCTTAACACGAAAATCCTGCGGATTTTCACGCAACGAAACTATACACAAACCGTTGTGCCTAATTGCAGAATGACAGAAACTAAAGAAAAATACGAGAAAATTTTATTCAAATATCACAGCAATGTTCTTGACGAACTGACTGTAGAAACTATGTGGGCAGAAATAATTGACAAGGATAAAGGAATTTATAAATTGGACAATATTCCTTTCTACGGACCACAAGTCGCAACCGATGACGAATTTTACGCGGAATTTGACGAATCGGAAAAAATGCTGACTTATAAAAAAACAACCAAACATTCTGGAAATTCTATAGTTTTAGTAGTCATAACCAAAAAAGGATTTGACAAAGAAATTATTAGAAACCGATTTAAAGAATTGGATTGTGAAAGCGAAGGACTTAATGACACTTACTTTTCAATGGAAATTGTAAAACAAGTTAATTATTCGGGAATAAGAAAAATATTAGACGAATATGAAAATGACGGAATTATTGAATTCGCAGAACCTTGTCTATCGGACAAACATCGAGCTGAATTAAAAAACAACTAGGCACAACAATGTATAAAAATAATTGCTCAGTTCTGGGCGTAACCAAAGGTAGTTGCAAGTTTACTACGTCTGATTTTCCTGCGGAAAATCCTCGCACGTAAACCCGCAACTATTCTTATACGACACCGTTGTACAACATTTGCCAAAAAATGAAATTTGGAATTTTAATCGTAATATTTTTGGTTAGTATTAGTTGTAAAAATGCAACTGAAAATAATTCAGATAAAATTAAAACAAATAGGTTTGAATTACTTCCCTACCCTGACAAAGAGGAACAAGAAAAATATTTAAAAAACCTAAATTTGACCACTTTTCTTGAAAATCCTATTGACTTACAAGAATTTAAAAATAAAACAAAAAGAGATGTCACTACGAGTGTGACAAATGGTTTGGAATACTACTTTCAACCAAAAATTAATGATTCTATTTTTTATAGTTATAACTTCATTTCTACTGTAAATAGACAATTAGAAATTAATGAAATAGTTGTCTTTAAATACGGAAAAAACCAACACAACTATGAAGACAAAACTGAAATATTAATTGAATTAAAGATAAATAATAAAGATTCTGATTTGGGAAAAGCTAATCTAATTGGACTCTCAAAAACAGAATTAGAATCGGAATTTGGAACCGATTATCTGACTTTCAAAAATGGAATTGCTTACTCGAACAAAAACAAAGTTTTGATTTTAGAAATTGACAGTTCTATAGTCAAATCTTATCGATATATAAAATTAAACACCGAGAAAATCGACGACGGATTAATCGAACAAATAATAAAATAAAAAACGTTGTACAACACCGTGTATAATTCATTGCTTCTGATTTTCCTCACGGAAAATCCTCGCAATTTTGCTAACTTAGTTTCTTAACCCGAAAATCCTGCGGATTTTCACGCAACGAAACTATACACAAACCGTTGTAGTGCATTTGAGAAATGAGAAAAACGACAATAATTTTACTTCTGATTTCAACTTTGTTTTTAAGTTGTAAAACTCAAATGGAGAGAATAAAAATCAATGACAAAACCTTAATTGTTGTCAATAATGAATGGGTTTTGACAAATCCGACTGAATTTATTTCTGAACGAAAAAATAATAAATCGATAGAAGTTATCGAAAAGCCTTTATCGGAAATCAAATACGAATCGAATTACCAAAAAATAATCGGACTGAATAATGTGGCGGACTTTAATCCTGAATTAGCAATTGACTTTGAGTTCGTGAAAAATATTGACCCAAATAAAGAAATATTTTATATGGTAGACGGGATACCAACTCACGATTACAGATATGTTTATCGACGTTTAATTTCAAAAAAAGTAAAAGAAATAAATAATTTAGGAATTAATCAAGCAATTGCCATTTGGGGAAAACGAGAGGGAAAAAATGGAGCGATTCAGATAAAAACTTTTGACAAAGACGACGTTGTGATTCCCATAATAATAAATTAAAAAACGCACTACAACAATGTATAACCGCAATTACGGCGGATTCGACTACGTCCGAATCCACTCGGAATTGCTAACGCCAGTTCTAAACCGAAAAATTAACGCATATTAACCCGTAACTGACGGTTATACAAACCGTTGGCAACAAGCTAAAAACAAACTATGGAACTGAAACCAAAAATCGGAGTTGATAATTTAAAATTTGGAATGACACGAAAAGAAGTCATCAGAATTTTAAATAAACCAGACCGAATTTTGACTAATGAAGACGATGACAATGAGCTGATTTTGGAATGGAATTCTAAAAAATTACGTCTGACTTTTTATCAAAATGAAAATGACCGATTTGGATATTTAAGAACTATAAATCCTGAACTAAAATTCAACGGAAATAAAATAATTGGAGCGGAATTAAACTTTGTAAAAAAAGAGATTTTTGCGGATTTAACATCTGATTGGGAAATCGACGATTATGATTTTTTCACAACTCATTTTAACGAAGAAAACTGGCTGACTTTACACGTAGAATATGGAATTATAACTGATTTAGAACTTGGAGTCCCTTTTGAGAATGATGAAGATTATAAATGGCCGAATTAGTAAAAGTATAAAAAAGCCAGTTGCCAACACCGGCTATAATCCATTGCTCGCTATATGCTAAACCAAAAACCTGTATATTTAACTTGGCTCGATTCCTACTCCGAAAATCCTACGGATTTTCCTCGCAACGGAATCATAGCCCAACCGTTGTAAGCAATAGACCAGCTTCACCTTTTGATTTTCAATTCGATGTTTTTGCGCTTGATTTTAATTGAAGTGGACAGCTTGGCGTTGGGTTGGTCCAAGGGGATGGCCAGGGGCCCATCCGCTTCCAAGTTTTCGGCGGGAAGCGCCGTGAAAATGTATTTTCAAACGAGCGGTGTCGTACAAAACTTGAATGCCAAGGTACTGGATTCCGACCACAGAAACAATCCCCCAAAGGGGTGAAATCCCGTACCTGGCCGGACCAGCGCAACGCCCTACAGAACTAAAAGAATTAAAAGATTAAAAAGCGCCCAGGTCAAACGATCCATGCCAGTTACATAATTCATTGGACCTGTAAAAACATCGGAATTCAGCAAGGGGTGTGAAACTGGCCTACGGACATTTAGCTCATTTCATTGGTCCGAAAAAAATTAATGAAATGAGATTTTTAAACTTAAAAAAATTGCTCAGCAGCACGTGGTTTAAAACTAAAGCTCACAACACGGTATATGTTCCATTTTGCCTTTCATAAATATAGGGATGTAGGAATATTATCCATACATTTATGACGGCAAAACAACGCTAAAGCTAAACATATACCCACCGTTGGCAAACATTTAAAGCTATATTATGAACCAAATTCGCATTAAGTTTTTACTATTCTTAATTTTCGTAACGAATTATTCACAAGGACAGGTCACTGATGTTGTTACAGGATTAAACTTTCCAGGTGGTTTGGCTTTTTATGGAAACGAACTATATTTCTCTCAAACAAGTGATGGGATTATTTCCAAAATTAATGTGCTTTCAGACCCAATAATTATTGAGGAAATAATCAATATAGGTGATGTCATAACAGATATTGAAATTATTGGTAATGAACTATATTTCGCGAATTTTCAAAGCGACAAAATTTCTAAGATTAATGTCAACTCACAATCGCCAACAATAATTGATGTGCTAGACGTTTACAAACCTTGGAGTTTAAAATCGTTTGGAGACTTTTTGTATTTCAGCTCGGGATCTGGTGTCGATACACTTCCAAATAATGGTAAAGTATCTTTTATTGATGTTTTAGACGATAACCCTGTTCCTATTGAAATAATATCAAATCAAGCATATACAGCTTCTTTGGAGATAAAAGATAACTTTCTTTATTTTTCTGATCCATACGCAAATAAAATCGTACAAATAGATGTTAGCAATACCAATTATTTAGCTACTGATTTCATTACAAATCTCAATACTCCTTTAGGATTGATGTTCAATGGCAATATACTTTATATCGCTGAGAGAGATAATAATAGAATTGCTAGCGTAGATGTTTCAAGTAACCCAATTTTGATAGAAGATTTTATAACTGGATTGAATGGTCCCGTTCAAACCATTACTAACGGTACAGATATGTACATCGCTGAAAATCTCGCTGGAAAAATTTCAAAATCTGAAAATACAATGCTTTCAGTGCAAGACATAGACTTCAAGAAGCTTAATATCTTTCCAAATCCAACCTCAGATTATATTCATCTGCAAGGTTTTAAGGAAAATTCATTAATACTTATTTATGATTTATCAGGAAATGAATTGTACAAAAAAATAATGCTTTCAGACCAAAAGATTGATATAAGCAATTTTAAAAATGGCTATTATTTTCTAAGAATAAATAAGGATACAACATTCAAAATTATTAAAATATAAAAAACGTTTTGCCAACACAGTGTATAATTCATTGCTTCTGATTTTCCTCTCGGAAAATCCTCGCAACTTTACTATCTTAGTTTCTTAACCCTGAAAATCCTGCGGATTTTCACGCAACGAAACTATACACAAACCGTTGTATGCCATTTGAGAAATGAATTTTCCTGAAATAGGTTGACTAAAAATTGAACAAACAATTACAGTCACTTATGAAACACGAAAAACAACACTGGCGAAAAAAAAGCTACCAAAAAGTCAATCTAGAGACCAAACTTCTGGTCGTTGACCAAATCATTAGCGGACAGCTATCCAACAACCAAGCTTCCAAAAAATATGAGGTTCCCAGAACCACCATAGCCTATTGGTTAAGAAAATACAGTACCTTAGTGCAACGAAACACTGGTATGAGCAAAAACGACGAAATTAAAAAGCTGAAAGAGCGTATTGAAGAACTGGAGTTCCAAAAGGACTTCCAACAGGACATTATCGCTGATATGGAACTTATTACAGGTGTCGACATGTCAAAAAAGTCATTACCCAAAACATTGGCAAAAGAGATAGAGAAAAAGAAAAAAGACCGTTTAAAAGAAAATGGCTCTATGGATGTTTTGGGATATCTAAGCAAGCCTTCTACAAAAGACTCAAAACACAACAAAAACAAGAAATAGACCAACAAAAACTAATTTCTTTAGTTAAGGGTTACCGTAAAAAAGTAGGCTCTAAAACTGGTGGAATCAAGCTCTACAGTGAGCTGAAACAAGATTTTATAAATGCCAATATTAAGATTGGCAGAGATAAATTCTATAGGTTTCTAAGGCTTAACAGACTACTAATACCTAAAGCCAAAAATTACATCACTACAACAAACTCCAACCACATGTTCAAAAAATATAAAAACCTTGTTAAGGACCACGTCCCCACCCAACCAGAACAGCTTTGGGTAAGCGACATAACATACATTAAAACCGAAAACGGACACAACTACCTAGCATTGGTAACCGATGCCTATTCCAAGCAAATTATGGGGTATAAACTAGACAGCCATATGAGAACATCTCTTTGCAAAGATGCACTCGCCATGGCCATTAAAAACAGAAAATATCGCAACCAAAAGCTCATCCATCATTCTGACAGAGGGTTCCAGTACTGCAATCCCAAATACTCGCAGTTTGCTGAACAAAACGGCATTACCATGAGTATGACAGAACAATACGATCCTTATGAAAACGCCGTTGCAGAACGTATTAACAGAACCCTAAAACATGAATATGGGCTGAAACAAACCATTAAAAACACGGAACTAGCCAAAAAAATGACACAGCAAGCGGTCTATATTTACAACAACCTAAGAGCTCATTTCAGCCTGGATCTGAGAAAACCTGCCGAAGTACATCTCAATCCAAACATCAACTACAAATCGTATCGAAAAAATAATGTAATTTTAAATCCTCTAACGATTTGAAAACATCGTTTTGAACAACCGAAAATCAACCAAAAAAAGGTCAACCTATTTCAGTATAATACAAAAATGCGAAAACCAATCAAATTATATAGCGGATTAATTCACATTGTCACTGGAATTGTGACAGCATTAATTGTGCTTTTTTCACAAGATTGGTTTGGAGATGGCGACATTTGGTCTTACCTATTTTGGACAGTTCCACTTGCAATTGGAATTTCGGTAATCGGAAATAACCTTTTAGGTTTAATACCAACCGAAAACAAAATATTACGTGCAATCGGAATTATAATTGTGTCTGGAATATTCTCTTACGCTTGGGTTTGGGTTCTTTACTTGATAATAGATCCTTGGATTAACGCCTTTAGCATTCCGATTTTCTATTTATGGACAATTGGAATGATTTTTCAACTTCTATATCTTGATTGGAAATTGCCAAAGGAAGAAAAGAATAAATCAATTAAGAAAAATCTAATTAGATTACTATTATTTCCTCTTGTCGCATTCTGCTCAATAGTCTTAATTTTTGGATTTTCATACTTAAGGTCTTATTTGACAAAACCAGAGGCAGAAACTTACCTGATTCCTGAAAACTTCAGCGGACAATTCAAAATAGTTTACGGAGAAGAATGTGGAATAATGCCAAAGACAGAAAATGACAGAAAAATTTTAGAGATTCCTCAAAATGGAGTTCTGATTATCAAACCGGAATTTAAAGCAGGAATTATAGACCACGAATACTATCTCGTGGACAACAATGGAAATCGAACAAAGATTGAACAATACGAGAATTATGTTACAGGAATAAAGAATGTTCCAGGAGTCAGACTTGGTGGCTCTGGAAATTACGCTGGGAAAACTGAAACTGGATTCTCTTCGGATTCACCATTGACTATAAGATATACAGATTTTGAGCTCTATAAAGACACAATAACCGAATTTGAATATAAAGACAGAATTAAAATGGATTCCTTAACTCGAAAATTAGTTGAGGAATGTAGAAATGGAAAATAAAAAAACGGCATACAACAACGTGTATAATTCATTGCTTCTGATTTTCCTCACGGAAAATCCTCGCAACTTTGCTATCTTAGTTTCTTAAACCTGAAAATCCTGCGGATTTTCACGCAACGAAACTATACACAAAACGTTGTAAAACATTTGAATGAAAATCCTGCTAACAATCTTACTACTAATGAATTTTTGGGTTTCTAACTCACAAAACTTCATCGATGGAATAATTTCTTGTGCCGAACATCGAGTTGAAGAGAAACTTAAATTTATAGTTGATAAAGACATCCTAGAAGCAAACTTTAAATTCGATAAATCAAAAACGATAGTAGAAATTCATAATCCCGAAAAAGGACTTGAACGCATAAGTTTAGCTGAATTCAAAAATTCTGAATATCCAGCGATACAGTTTTGGCTGAATTATCGAATAACTTGTCAAGACCTCGAATTGACGGAATTATTGATTCCATTTAATCTGAATTGCACAACACCTTGGAATAAAAAAGACACTCAAGATATTTTAGAGCCTTACTTAAGAGTCTTGCAGAATCATACAAAAATTGACTTGAAAAAAGCACTTCAAATAGGAAATGAGAATGGTCTGAATAAAATATATTTTTGGGATATTGATTTTGAGAAAAAGAAACTGATTTGGACTTTGAAAAGTAAATTAGAAAATAATCAATCGAAAGTGATAAAAATAAATTCTAAAAATGGAAAAATATTATCGGAATTTATTGAAATACCCACTGATTAAAAACGTTTTACAACAATACCTAAAGTTAATGTGGGTTTTTAGACTAAATTCTAAGTTCTGTTTGTACTTGCTAGGTCACTTAACCTTATTTAGTTACTTTTATTCCGATAAACTAAAAACCATAAATAAGCTTAAGCTTAGTGGCTCGGTTGATAATCTGCCGATTATCTCCCTCCCACACTAACCTTAGCTTACACGTTAGCCACAATTAAACCAAAAAATGAACGAATTAACTAAACTTGGAAAGAAAAGAACAATACTGATTTCAATAAGTATTTTATTAGTTTCAATTCACACAATATATTTTTATCACTCTGTTCGACCTGAAATTGAATTGAATCAGGAAAACTTATTCAACAAATAATAAGGTTTTCATTGACAATCGGACTGTTAATAATGGTTTATAAAGGAAAGAATTGGGCGAAAATTGTTTCAATAATTTTATTTTCTTTAGCACTTCTAGGAGCATTAGTTGGTTTAGCAACTTTAGACACACCTTTTATCAATAAAATCCCTTTATTGGTTATGGTTTTTGTTTATTCAATGGCAATTTATCATTTTGGTTTTGCTAAAAGTTTTAAAGAGTTTATCAAATTTCAAAATACTGAAATCACAGAATCAATTCAAGATTCTAAAGAAATTATGGATTCAGAAAAATTTTGGAAAATTATTGAGATTACAAAATCTGAAAGTTCTGGAGATTATGAAAAACAACAATCTCTACTTGAAAGAGAATTATTAAAACTAACTGCAAAAGAAGTTTTAGAATTCGACAATAAATTTAGAACATTAAAAGGGGAAATCTATACTTGGGATTTTTGGGCTGCTGCATATATAATAAATGGAGGTTGCTCTGATGACTGTTTCTCTGATTTTAGAGGTTGGTTAATTGGACAAGGAAAATCAGTATTTGAAAGTGCAGTTCAGAATATTGAATCACTTTCCGAACTCAAAGAAACAAACGATGGAGATTGGGAAGGTTTAAGTTATATTCCAACTGACATTTATGAAAAAAAGACAGGAAATGACATGCCTAATGGAATTCAAGAAAATTTTGAAATTACTGGAGAAGAATGGGAAGAAGATAAAAATGAATTAAAAAATAGATTTCCGAAGTTATACGCAAAATTCGGAATGGAATAAAAATAACTGTGGCTAACACAGTGTATAATTCATTGCTTCCGATTTTCCTCACGGAAAATCCTCGCAACTTTGCTATCTTAGTTTCTTAAACCCGAAAATCCTGCGGATTTTCACGCAACGAAACTATACACAAACCGTTGTAACCAATTCAAAATCAGATCTCTAAAGAATGTTATTTATAAAAAAACACAATCTTGTATCTGATAAACCAATTGATATTGTTCGGAATGATTTGAAATCACCAACTACAAAATTAACAGTAACACAATTGAGCGAGACAAAATTATATGGATATATGAAAAACACTCACGGGAAAGGTTATAACATTATATCTGTTATAGATTTAAAAGAAAAAACAGACAGAAAAACAATCATTGAAATTAAAAACGAATTTGACTTATTAACTAACTTGTTTCTGATAGCAACGTTTGTCGGACTTTGGGGAGTTGCTATTTACAAATTAACTAATGGAGCAGATATTTTGAGTTTTGAATTGATTTTAATGCTGACTTTTCCAATTATTGGTGTTTTAATAACAAAGTCATCTTTTGGAATTTATGAAAAAAGACTAATGAAAATTTACTCAGCGTTACTGAAAAATGAAAAACCAAATTAAAAAACTGGTTACAACACCGTGTATAATTCATTGCTTCTGATTTTCCTCACGGAAAATCCTCGCAACTTTGCTATCTTAGTTTCTTAACCCGAAAATCCTGCGGATTTTCACGCAACGAAACTATACACAAACCGTTGTGCATAATGTCTAAAGAAAAAAATCGTTCAATTTAATAATACAAGCATTACCTCCCCAACGCATACTTGATAGACCATAAAAAATGAATAAACAAGAATAAATTGACAAAAAAAAATAATAAATGGGAATCAATCGCCGATCTAATATGGGAAGCTCCAAGAACAATTGAGGGTATAATTTTTGCTATCCCATATCTGATCTTGAATTTGATTGGTACCTTTATTAAAATTTTGTTTTCATCATTAATTTCAATTCTATCCCTTAATAAATGGATAAGACTTCAAAAAATATGGAATAAAAATTATTGGAACGAAAACATAGCAAATCCCTGGAATTGCGTTTTAGCACTTGCTATTATCTCCATTTTGTCAATAATGTTTTAAAACAAAACACTATGCACAACACAGTGTATAATTCATTGCTTCTGATTTTCCTCGCGGAAAATCCTCGCAACTTTGCTATCTTAGTTTCTTAAACCCGAAAATCCTGCGGATTTTCACGCAACGAAACTATACACAAACCGTTGTAACACATTTAATAGCCACTCTAAAAAAATAAATCTGACAGTAAATCTAAAGAGAACAGCTCTCAATCTGACTTAATTCAGACCGTAATAATTAAAAAAACTCAGTACAATCTTTAATAACTTATTTTAGTTCAAAATATTAATTAAATGAATTTTGATGTATTACTAAAAACACGTCTATTCCTAGTCTTTTTCTTTAGTTTTTTGTTAGCTTCCTTGCTTGGCGATGCACTTGCCACAATGATTAAACTAAATCAGACCATAGGATGGCAACTTCAAATCATAAACTCACCAATTGATTTTTTTACTGCTTATTTACCTTTATTGTATTTTACGTTTTACCTCATTCTTAGCGTTTTAAAAATAAACACTAATTTATTTTGGTCAAAAATTCATTTTACATCATTTGTTATTTCCATTACATTAATGAGTTTTACTGATATTAATTTTAATATAATTTATTTAGCAACAGGAATTTCATTTATTATTTTTATCGTAAATGCTGTAGTTTCACTAAAAAATTAAAAATCATTTTTAAAATAAAAACGTGTTACAACACCATGTATAATTCATTGCTTCTGATTTTCCTCACGGAAAATCCTCGCAACTTTATTATCTTAGTTTCTTAACACGAAAATCCTGCGGATTTTCACGCAACGAAACTATACACAAACCGTTGGCAATAATTTAAACTAAACAAAATTTAATATATATGAGACTTCTATATTTATTGACAATTCTAATAATTTTTACTGCCTGTAATAACAATAGAGATAAGAAATTAGACAAAAATCTAATGACTGTTGAAAATAAAATTGATATTGAAGCAGAATTAAAATCAATCGAAGAAACAAGAAGTGGCTTTGAACTTGCTATTAAAGAAAAAAGATATCAAGATCTGAAAATGTTTGGAACAAAAGACATTATTTCATTTACACCAGTATGCGGAGAATGGGAACAATATAAAACTCAAAGGTCGAACCCAAATGAATTATTTAGTTACGACAGTCTGGTCATGAGACCTAAAGAGACCATAATTGTAAGTGATAGTGTGGCTTACGATTTTGGAACTAGCTCTGTTTACTATACTAACAAAGAGGGCAAAGCGGTAGAAATTACTGATACTTTTTTAGCTATTTTGAAAAAGGATAAAAAGGACGGTAGATGGAAATTACACAGAGAAGTTGCAACTACTAATATGGCTGAATAAACTATTGCCAACAACGGCTATAATCCATTGCTCAATTAGATGTTTAAGCGAAACTTTGTATATTAACACTACTATTGATTCCTACTCCGAAAATCCTACGGATTTTCCTCGCAACGGAATCATAGCCAAACCGTTGTGCTTAATTGATGAAAATGAATTTTCCATTATTGAACATATCCGAAAAGAAGTGGAATTCAGAAGACCTAACTGACTACATACTTTTCGATAAATTTATCTATACAGATAGGGAATCAATATTTTATGAATTGTATAAAAATAAATTATTTATTGATTGTAATGGACTAATTTATCGAGCCATAGAAAAAGCTGAATTGACTGAAAAATGGCGAAATTGGTTTCGATTTATTCCTAATATTTGGAAACGCGAAGTACTTTTCACAATGACTAACGAAAATTGGACTGTTGACCAATTAAGAAATTATCTACTTGAACGGATTTCTGATTTAAAACCTGACGAGCATACGGAAAAATGGAAATCTGATTTGAAAAATGCCAAAAATCACTCTGAACTGATAAATGGACGATAAAAAACTTTTAAAGGAGATTTTAGAAACGACAATTGATTTTTTGTCAAACTCCGTAGAATCAGTTTGGAGTCCATTATCTCCTGAAGAAGTAATTAAAAATTTAAAAAAACAAATTGAGAATTTAAAATATGACAGACCAATAGACAAGATTCTACTTGGTGTTGAGTTTGCTCCGACATCAACTATTCAAGAAATTTCTATAGCCAATAATTGGACTAAAGAATTTCTAAAATTATCAGCTGAGTTTGATGACTTGATTAAGAAAATCTAAGAAAAAAAAACTAAGCACAACACCGTGTATAATTCATTGCTTCCGATTTTCCTCACGGAAAATCCTCGCAACTTACTATCTTAGTTTCTTAACACGAAAATCCTACGGATTTTCACGCAACAAAACTATACACAAACCGTTGTAGCCATATTTCAGGACAAGACATTTTAGGAGAGACAGTGCAAACAAATAACTTTGACATACAGAATTTGACGGTTGAATCTGCAAAATGGAAAATTGATTTGATTTACGAGAGTTCCTATTCACCTCAGAATATTATTGCTAATCAAACATATGATTTTAAAATAGAGATTGGTGATGAAGGTAAGTGGACTTCACAATTAGCTTTGATTTGCACACAAAACGGAGAGCCATTTAAAAATTGCTTGATTTCTGGAATTGATGGTGGTTGCTACTTTCATTTATCAACAATGGATGACAACAGTCAATCTGTTAAACTGCTTGATGATGAATTGATAATAAGTTTGGGATTCACTTTAGCTTCGTTTGATTTAGATAAGATGAAATTCAATTGGAAAATCAGACCTGATATGGCTGAGATTTTTGAATTTTATGACTTAGAAGATGATTTTCTTTTAAGAGGTGAATTGCAAATACATCGGATTGACAGGAATGGAAATATAAAATGGAGTTATGGGGGGCGTGATATATGGGTTAATCCAGATGGAAAAGAGGAGGTAACCATTCATAAGAACAAAATTGAGCTGATTGATTTTGAATCAAATAGGTATTTAATAGATTACAATGGAAAAACCATAAAATAGCTTTGAAATGGACAGAAAAGAATTCTTAAAGACATTGTGGACTAAGTTTTTCAAACCTCTCATAATTTTAGGTGTACTAATTTTTAGTGTGCGATTTTTAGTTAGGGTATTTACTCAAGCTGGTACTGAGAGATTTATTACAGTTATCATCTTGGGATTTATAATATTAGTGACAATAGCTCATTTGCTAGGACTTTTCTTTCAAAATATAACGAATCGGATTAAATCAAAAATGTCAGATAAATCACTAAATAATTTTCGGATTTTTGGAAAAGTAATGAACTACTTGATGCCAATAGCTCTTGGAATGGTCATTTATTATACTTGGCAAAGAGATGGTATTTCAGCACTTGTATTCTTTGGAGGATTCTTGATTTTTCAGATAATTGAGATTGTACGGAAAGAAAAACTGGCTACAACAAGCGGTCATAAAACATTGCGCGGATAGTGCTATATTTAAACCAAATAACATTTAATCAACGGCTTAGCGGGTTGATAGGTTTGTGCTCCGAAATGCGCAACGTTTCATACCGCAGGCCGTTGCCTACAATATGGAAAAACTAAACGCAATTGAATTTGTAGATAAACTAAAAGAACTTTTCGGAAGTTTTAATATATCGGATGAACAAGAATATCTGAATGAAATTTTAATCCCTGAATCAAAAAACAAAGGCTTAAATCTGACTGGAGACTTCTTGAATGATTTGCATACAAATTACGACCTATCAGGTCGCACAATCGGATTTGACTTTCTTGAAAAATTAAATGAGAATAGCGACTTTGTATTTTTCGGTTTAAGTGACCCATTCTACATGGGACTTGATAAAAAATCTGGCGAAATAATTATGTACGATATGGAATATGATAAAGTCCATTTAAGACTTGCAGAAAACATAGACCAGTTCGTTCAAGCAATTCTTTTGATTTTTGAATATGGACTACCAGGTTGGATAAATGAAAAACAATATTCTCAAGATGACCGACTTTTATTATTGTCAAAAATTAAAAAAGTCGTTAATCAAAACTATTTGACTTATTACGAGCAATCATATGGAAATTAAAAATACTGTAGGCAACACGGTGTATAATTGATTGCTTCCGATTTTCCTCACGGAAAATCCTCGCAAACGTGTAATATAATTTTCCTTTGCCTATCTTTAAACCTTACTACGTCACAACGGCGGCGTTACACACAAGCCAATGACTGAAATATTTACGACAAAAAAACTAGAAAAATTAATAAAAAAAAGAATTGATAACAGAACTCTAACTGTTGAAAATATTTTTGGAAAATGGAACGCTTCTGTATTATACATTGCTAGAAAAAAATGTTTACTCTTTGTTAATTCAAAAAGTTTTTATTCTGTAATAATCCCTAGATTTTCCACTACTGAATTAGATAAAATTCATTTATTGTTCCTTGAAAATTTTTACGCACAATTAGATTTTGAAAAAATTAAAACTGATGCAGAATTTCTTGTTGACAATGTGGGTGAATTGAAATTCTACTCGACTGATAACGATAAAAAAATGACTGGAATTATCAATTACAATATTTCAAAGATTGACTACCTGAAATATGAATATGAAATTTTTAATTCTTCTGTGATTCGAGAATTAACTGAGAAATTGAATTTAACACCTTTCAAGCAATTGAATTGGCGTCAACCCAAGGAAATAATGAGTGAAATAATAGAAAAAGCCAGTGTGTAACACCGTGTATAATTCATTGCTTTAATTTAAAACACCCCTATCAGATTAGAAAAAAAATTTACTAGATTTGACTTTAACGAACAGAAAAATCGGATTCTAAATGGAAAATTCAAGGTCGAAAATAATTAAAGAAATTGCGCAAGAATTAGATTGTGGAAACGAATGTTATTTCAATCCTAAAACGAACGAAATTATAACAATTCCGAATTTTTCAAATTTTTTGGACGAAGAAGAATTTAGGGAATGTTTTAATGATGAACTAAAAAATATCAAATGGAACAAAGGGCACTTAATAAAAATAGAACCTTTAGAAAGTTTTGAATCGTTTAATATAATGGAACGATTTATTGACCAAATTCCTGATACTCTATTCAAATCACATTTGGAAAATATTTTACAAAAAAGAAAACCGTTCCAAAATTTTAAGAATTCAATCGACAATTCTGATTTTAGACAAGATTGGTTCGATTTCAAAAAAAATCAACTCGAAAGAATAGTAGAAAATCAATTAAAATTAAACCTTTAATTTTAGCCAGCTATCAAATCAAACAAAGTGACCTTATTGAAAATGTTTTTGATACAAGTACTCCACTAAATTTCTTAAAAACCACAATCTGTCTTACAAATAACAATACTCCAACAATAACATCAATAACCGTTATTGAAGCCACAGACACCCAAAAACCTCTAAAAATAGGCTAATTTAGACCGCAAGCGTGGTCAAATCAACAGTTCAAAAAACAAAAAAGAAATTTATAAGACAACTGTCTTACATTTGTATTACAAATTGTCTTACAAAATTTAGCGTATCTCTTCAGTGCTAAAGGTGGAGAATTTGAAAATTATACCAATTGACTATATTATGCAAAACGCATTGCTTTACTATCCGCTTTGGCGGATTTCTGACCAATAAGGAGACTACAGATTCCTACTCCAAAAAATTCTACGATTTTTTCTCGCAACGGAATCTTAAACTGAGCGAAATAGCATCGTTTAAAATTGCCTTGTATTCCAATGCTTCCAACTCCAATAAATTAGAAATTCAACGGAAACCCTGTTTCCTTATTCATGAACTATGATTTGAGATTCAGGTGCCTCACATTGGTAGGTTTCTCAAATCATAGTTTTTCTAATTTATTCCCCACTCCCCCTTGCATAATAAAATGGACTCAATTATAATTAAAGTAATAATCAATAAATAAACTTCAATTTGTATCACAAAAAACAAACAGTTGCAACTATTCAATGCACTCTATTAGCATTAAAAAATACCTTATTAATAGGATTATTAGTGTAACTCAACTATCCAAAAAAAAACAAAAATATTGTTTGTGATATTTTTTTATCACAAAATTATCACGCTTTTTATCACATAAAACTCCATTGAATTTCTAGCCACAATATTTATTACACATTGAACTTTGCCCTCCTCCTTACCTATTTAGCGTAGCGAAATTTTAGCTCATTACACGAATTCAAATAGAATTCAAATTCCTTAATTACATTTTCTATCTGGAACAATATGCCAATATCCAATAGAACTTTCTCAAAGCTATTTTGAACAATTTTAAGTGCTAAATACAGTATGAGATCGCATTCTAAAATAGTGAATTATTCACCTAAAAACCTATCAAAATTCCACCATAATTTTTCTTTTTATCACTTTCATATTTTGAATACTTTTGACTATATTCGAATAAATATTGTTTTAACCAAAAACCAAAACCTGCATACGGTTTTGCATACGATTTTATAAAATTGTAGCTCTGAAAGCCCAGTAAATACGTTTTTGAAACGATTTCCTTGGAGTTCATAACCCAGAGGTCACGAGTTCAAATCTCGTCCTCGCTACAACAATCAATCATTTGCAAATAAGCGGTTTAGGTTTTACTAAACCGCTTATTTTATGTTTACATCTGAACAGATTCTTGCTTTTGCATACGAAAGTGAATACTAAACTGCATACGATTTGTCCCAAAAAAAGAATTTTTCCAACTCAAAAACTAATTAAGCAAGCGGTCTATATTTACAACAACCTAAGAACTCATTTCTGCTTGGGTCTGAGAAAACCTGCCAGGGCACATCTCAATTCCAACATCAACTACAAATTGTATCGTAAAAATGATGTAATTTTAATCCTTTAACGATTTGAAAGGATCGCTTTGAACGACCGAAAATCAACTCAAAAAAGATCAACCCATTTTAGTATAATACAATCTAACAATAAAATGGAATGAATACTTAAAATTTTTGTCATGAAATATCTAATCCTCATTTTGACTTTTTCCTTGTGCTATAGTTTAAACGCTCAAGAGAAAGAATTGAAATCAAAAACTTTTTTGAGAGTTTACGATTTAAACGGTAAGAAAATTGCAAAAGGAAAGTTGTTATCGACTGACAAATCTAGTTTAACATTAAAACGGAATAAAAATCCCATAACCATCTCTTTCGAAAATATAGGTTCAATTAAAACTAAAAGATCTGGAGGTAATAACATATTAATGGGTGCATCAATTGGTGCTGGTGCTGCAATTCTTCTTATAAGTGGATCAGGAGGATCACCAAATGATTATGATGTGCTAACGGGAATTGGAACTTTGATATTTACCGTAGGTGGTGCGGGAATTGGTGCAATTACCACTATTGATAAAAACTCAAGAACATTCCAAATAAATGGAGATCCGATTAAATGGGAAGCATTTAGAAGCCTTTTGAATAGTAATTGACAAATTTTAACATTATAAATTACTCCCCACATCATTGACTCTAAGTAATTGTTTGTTCTCACTATTTCTGAAAATCCTGGAGGATTTTTAGTTTGGTCTATACCCATTAAGTTAACTGCTAAGCCAAGCAACTACACATAACCAAAACCGAAAAAAATTAACAAAGTTTGATCAAAGCAGTAGTCAATAAAAAACCGTTGACAATACTATACAACACGCATTACCCTATTTCCTGCAAATAGCTTCTTTCGGCAACAATTTATTCCTTGAGCATCAATACGTCTACACCCAATATATTCTTAAAATTACCATAAACACTTACTATTTAATTAAAACTTCCGCATCTTTGCCTCAAAATTCGCATTGTGAACTATAAAGACAAAGAACTCATTATCTTCGACTTTGATGGTACGCTCATCAATAGCATTCCAGATCTCACCTTGGCAATAAACAAAATGTTATCTCATTATAAACTATTGCCTTTAACCGTAGAACAGGTCACTCCGTTTGTTGGTAACGGGGCGAAACCTCTGGTAAGGAGATCTCTAGAACTTTCCATGCAAAATAAAAACATTTCGGAAGTCCTATTAAATGACGCTTTTGACATTTATTTTTCAGCCTACAAAGAAGATACTTGTGTAGACACATTTATGTATCCGGGAGTATTGGAAACCTTAAACGATCTTGATAACAAAGGCTATAACATGGTAATCTGCACCAATAAACCATTGGATTTTATCGAGCCCATTTTAGATACATTAGAAATCAAGCAATTCTTCAAAGATTGGATTGGCGAAAATTCGTTACCTCAAAAAAAACCCAATGCAGCTCCCCTACTTCATTTGGTAGACACCCAAGGTACATCTGTTGAAAAAAGCATCATGGTTGGTGATTCCAAAAATGATATCCTAGCCGCTCATAATGCCAACATGGAAAGTATTGGTCTAACTTACGGCTATAACTACAACGAAAATATTGCAGATAACAACCCTACTTTAGTGCTCGATGATTTCTCTGAGCTACAAAACCTGTTTTAGCATGAGTAAAATTTACAATGTTGGGATTATTGGAGGTGGAATTTCAGGCGTAGTTACAGCATTGGAATTAGCCAACCATGGCATAGACAGTGTAGTGTTCGAACAAGAAAGCAGCGTAGTTAACGGCCCTCCATTTTGTCATTTACATGCCGGAGGAAATCTATATCCTGAAATCTCTGATGAACAATGCAAAATTCTCATGAAGCAGTCGATAGAGATGGCGCGATTATTTCCGCAATCTATTGATGAAAGACCAACATTTATTAGTATTCCTAAATCAGAACAGCAAGACATAAAGAACATTTTGGAACGTCTGGACATGCTCGTGACGTATTACGAAGCATTAATAGAAAAAGACCCTGAAAATGAAATTCTTGGTACTCCTAAGGACTATTATAAGGTATATAATTATGAAGATTTAACAGCCTTATCCAACAAACCAACAATAGAGCATCCAAACACTCCAGATGAGTGGATGACCAATGCCATTAGGTTTATTGATTATAAAAAATTAAAAACACCTGTGGTCCTGGTTCAAGAATATGGATGGAATCTTTTTAGGCTGGCTGCCCAAGCGCAATTAGCTTTGACGAAATCTGACAAGTGCAATCTTAAGACAAATACCTCTGTCACTAAGATTAGAGACGTCCGTAATCAAAAGTTAGATCATAACTGGGAAATACACACTCAAGATGTCGTTTATAAAGTCAAATATCTGGTTAATTCTAGTGGTTTTAATACTGGAAAATTTGATGAATCTCTACGATTAAACAGTAAACGCCATATTGAATTTAAAGCGGCTTATGTTTCTAAATGGCAAGCTATTCCCGGATTAATTCCTGAACTCATTTTTCATGGAGAACGCGGCACCCCTCATGGAATGGCACAACTTACCCCTTATTGTGACAACTACTATCAAATTCATGGTATGACCAAAGACATTACTTTGTTCGAAAATGGATTGGTACAATCAAAAAATAATGGTGCCCAACCTGAATTCAGTGATGATATTAAGGAAAAATTAAATCGCGGTTGGAACGACAATGAAATTAAAGACAGAACTAAAAAAGCGATAGACTTTGTAGCAAAATTTGTACCTGCTTTTGAATCTGCAACTCTTGGCGGTCCACCTCTGTATGGGGCCCAGCAAATTTCTGGAGATGACCCAAGCTTAAGGGTTGGAGAAGTTAGCTTCCCTAGTAAGTCTTATGCCAGAAGCGAAATTATCAAAGCCTCTTCTGCCTTAACAGTTGCTAATCAAATCATCCATAAAATTCAAGAGGAATCCATAATCCCTCCTATTAAAACTAAGCCTGAACAAAACCAATTATTGAACAGCATCTCCAAAAAAGAGATTGATGTTTTCGCAGGTGAATTGGCCATTCAACGTGGGTATCCAGAAGCCCTGTCCAGATTGCTTATTGAAAAAAAATAGCCGCAATACACTCACTGTTCACCAGTTACCCTTTATTACATAGAGTGTCGAAACACCTTTTGAATTCATTCTTAATTTAAGATAAAAAAGTTCAGTATTTTCACATAAATTAAGAACGATTGGATGAACCTAATTGGTCTTTAATCAACCAGAAAAACCAAACTTGATGATTAAGACAAAATTGAACACTATAATCAAATTACTTTCAGTAGGCTTTCTTGCTATTTCTTTTTCAAACTGTTCCGCGGATAAGCCTTCGGAAACAACAACTCCCGAAAAACATCTTAAACTTTGGTACGATAAACCAGCAAAACTTTGGGAGGAAGCTTTACCTATTGGGAACGGAAGAATTGGCGCCATGGTTTATGGCAAAACCAACCAAGAGGTCATTCAGTTTAATGAAGAAACTGTTTGGGCCGGGGGGCCCGGAAACAATATACTCCCAGAGATTAAGGAACACTTACCCAGAATTCGTCAGCTCATTTTTGAAGGCAAATATGAGGAGGCTCAAAATTTGGCAAATACCTATTTACCGCGTCGAGCAAGTAAGAATAACAACTATGGCATGTGCTATCAGCCAGTGGGCAATTTGCAAATAACCATACCTGACAGCACAAATATTACCGATTATTACAGAGATTTAGACATCTCAAATGCCGTATCTACCGTAAAATACACAGCCAATGGCATCAATTACCAAAGAAAAGTCATCGCATCCCTTGAAGATGATATTATTGCAGTTGAAATATCTTCCAACACCCCTTCCAGCATTTCTTGTATCCTTTCGGTTAATAGCCCTCATGAAAATCAGAATTCAGAAGTGAACAGCAATGCCTTATGGTTGCGAGGCATCAGTAGTGATTACGAAAACAAAAAAGGGAGTGTAAAATTCACATCCATTATTAAGCCCAAGATTTTAGGAGGAAAGCTCACTTCAACGGATAGTTCATTGGTTATTTCCAATGCCGACAAACTAATAATTTACTTATCGGTAGCTACCAATTTCAAGTCCTACAATGACCTTACGGAGGATGCCGATTTAAAAGCTTCTAAATTATTAGAAACAGCCTATAAAAAAGAATTTGTTGAGTTACAAAAGGCACATTCAACAGTGTACAAAAACTATTTTGACAGGGTTGAAATTGATCTTGGAACAACAGATTCCATCAACAACCCAACAGATGTACGTTTGGAGCAGTTTAACACTTCAAATGATCCTCAATTAGTTGCATTGTACTATCAATTTGGACGCTATCTTTTAATTTCAAGCTCACAACCAGGAACCCAGGCTGCCAACCTACAAGGACTTTGGAACAACAAAATAAAACCGCCCTGGGATAGCAAATACACTGTCAACATCAATACGGAAATGAACTATTGGCCTGCCGAACCAACCAACCTTTCGGAAATGCACAGCCCATTGTTCGACCTTATTGGGGATATTTCAAAAACTGGCGTAGAATCAGCCTCAAAAATTTACGGCGC
The DNA here is from genome assembly GCF_030908385.1 of Mangrovimonas sp. YM274. Classification (NCBI taxonomy): domain Bacteria; kingdom Pseudomonadati; phylum Bacteroidota; class Flavobacteriia; order Flavobacteriales; family Flavobacteriaceae; genus Mangrovimonas; species Mangrovimonas sp. YM274. The sequence continues at coordinate 1,544,033 of NZ_CP133091.1, read as the reverse complement.
TAGAGGTTGGAACATCCACCATAATACCGACATATGGCGAATATCCGGAGTTGTAGATGGGGGTTATTACGGCTTATGGCCAATGGGAGGTGCTTGGTTGAGTCAACATCTTTGGTACCATTACCTGTTTACAGGAGATAAAGATTTTTTGAAAGAGAATTACCAAATTTTAAAAGGGATCTCATTATTTTATAAAGATATCTTGGTTGAAGAACCCAAAAATAATTGGTTGGTAATTTGTCCTTCCATGTCTCCGGAAAATTCCCACCATGAAAAAACTACCATTGCAGGTGGGACCACTATGGACAATCAGCTGGTTAATGATGTCTTCAACAATGTTATTGAGGCTTCCAAAAACCTAGGGATTGACAAAACATATGCCGACAGTTTAAGTTCAATACTACCCAAATTAGCTCCTATGCAAGTGGGTAATTGGGGGCAACTTAAAGAATGGATGGAAGATTGGGACCAGGAAGGCGACAAACACCGCCATGTATCCCATTTATATGGACTTTTTCCATCCAACCAAATATCGCCTTTTAGAACGCCTAATTTGTTTGCTGCAGCCAAAACCTCACTACTTGCTCGTGGTGATAAATCTACAGGATGGTCCATGGGCTGGAAAGTCAACCTTTGGGCGCGATTATTGGACGGAAATCATGCGTTGAAATTAATCAAGGACCAACTAAAACCATCCATACAAGAAGATGGAAGTCACGAAGGAGGCACTTATCCCAACTTGTTTGATGCCCACCCACCTTTTCAAATTGATGGTAATTTTGGCTGCACATCAGGGATTACCGAAATGTTATTGCAAAGTCACGATGGCGCTATCCACCTACTTTCGGCTTTACCTGACACATGGAAAGAAGGCTCCATTAAAGGCCTTAAAACATATGGAGGGTTTACTGTGGATATAAATTGGAAAAATGGAACACTAGCCAATGCAAGGATAAAATCTACATTGGGCGGTAATTGCCGTATTCGTTCCTATGTTCCTTTAAAAGGTGAAAATATTACAGAAGCGAATGGAGACAACCCTAATCCATATTTTAGGGTTAGACCAACCTTAAGCCCTTTAATACATTCAACCAAAGGCATGGAAACTTCTGAAGTAAACGTTTATGAATACGATATCAATACAAAAACTGGAGAGATTATTAATCTCAGTTTAGAATGATGAACTATTCATAACACGAAGGTCTTTAAAACCCTGTTATTTTTTCCCAAGCTTGGTAGGAATAACAAAAAAGGGAATGTTCAAATGAAAACCTATTTGATTTATAGTAGATTTAAAGAACAGGTTTTCAAAAAAAGAGTGTTTGTTGTTTAGCATAACCAATAAATTCACTCTCACTTTTAACTGAAAATTTGCAATGGCCTCCTGAACACTTTCATTTTGTACACTGTGAAATAAATAAGCCGAATGCTTAAAATAAGACTCCAGTTGTTGTTTATTCCTTTCTTGATACTCGGTTAAACCTCTCCCCTTATCTACATGCAGAATATTTATTCTTGCCACATTGTTTCCTGTAAGATTCAAAAGCGGTTGTATATGTTCATCTTGATAGTTAATTCCATAATCAGTGGGAAACAAAATTTCATGAGGAGATTCATAAGTAAAGGTCTCAGGTACCGCAATGATTGGACATTTTACTTTTTTCAACACAAACACCGTATTGGAACCAAAAAGAATTTCCCTAGCGCCCGTAGCCCCTTTTGTTCCCATTATAATATAATCAATAGATTTATCTTGTATCTCTTCATTTATTTGATGAACCAAGGTGTTAAAAATTGAAATGGTTTCAATAGAATGTTTGGGATTACTGAACTCCGTTTGCATCCTCTCCTTTAACATTTCCAAATTTCTCAGAGAGCTTTCTTTATAAACATTCAGTGTTTCATCTGGTTGGGGCATTACCAACAGGTACTCTACTTGGTAAACAGCAGGCGCAAAGGTATTCAACAGAAAAAAAGTACATTCTTCATTCTTGAACAATTGTAGAGCATACGTTATGGCGTTCCACGAGTTTTCGGAAAAATCTGTTGGTAAGAGTATTTTTTTCATGGCTAAATGTTTTAGAACTCCAATAAATAACTAATTCACGCCACTTTTTGATGGGTTCAACCCCACGATTAAATTGGCACTATTTGATAGGCTGTATTCAACAAAAACAACCCTATCAAAAAAAGGAGCATGTAGAAAACTTGCACTAATTTTATGTTTATAAATTCCAACCAGTCTACCGTAGGCTTAGGAAATATGAATAGCGATAAACCTATAAACAAAGAAAACCATCCTATTAAAGTAATGATTAATTTCTCATTCAACTCCCAAATATTGTGGAACAGAATATTTACCAATCCTACCAATATGGCAATAAAGGCGGTAAGAATAAGAAATTTTTCATTCCTTAAATCCCTAAAAATTTGTCGTATCCGTTTGGGATTAAAACTTAACACAAAGAAGAAAATGATAAGATACCATCCCCAAAATTTGGTCAAAAACACTGAAGCGTCCATTGCATGTTAGTTTTTGCATTAGCACTCAAAAAACATATTTTATCATGCCAACACATTATCCTTACTAAGCTATAAATAAACCAGTTAACATAAAATGATAATTATCAATACAAGACTATTTATTTCACTTTTTTAACACATAAAACCTTTAAAATCTGAGAAATATCATAGTAAAACTTATGGTACAAATGTACCTTTATTCTTATTAGAGCAGTAAAGCATTTGCAATGCAACGTATTTCTTTTTAAATTAAATCCTATATAGATGCTAAAGGTTTAAACAATCCATGTTTACGTTTAAAAATTTCAATATTGCCGATTGGTTTTCATTCTACCGGATCATCATTTCTCCTCTACTTTTGATATTAATCTGGTTGGATTTAAGATTCATTTTTTCTTGTTTTCTGCTGGTTAGCTACCTTACAGATGCCATTGACGGCCAACTGGCAAGAAAATTAAAAATAACCAGTCCTAGAGGTTCTCAATTAGACTCTATTGGCGATCAAATTACCCTAATTATGGGGTTAATTGGACTTTTAAATTTTGAATCTGGCTTTATAAAAACCAATCTTACCTTAATTTTAATTGCGTTTTTTCCCTTTATTATACAAATGTTCATTGCCTATTATAAATATGGCAAAGCCACTGCATTTCATACCTATTTGGCAAAACTGTCTGCCGTGGTACAAAGTATTTTTATATTGTGGTCGCTGTTTTTTAGTCCGGAGTATGCCCTCTTTTACATCATGTTGGCTATTGGCATCCTGGAAACGGTAGAGGAAATCACCCTTATCTTTATGTATGATACATGGGCAGCTGATGTGAAGGGAATTTATTGGGCATTGCGAGACAAAAGGCGTTTAGAAAACAAACAATAGAACCATTATGAAAAGTTATTCATTGTTTTCAATTTTGCTATTGTGTCTTGCTATCTTAATTGTTGACGCATTGGCATTTTATTGGTTGCAATCCATTACCAAACTTTTTAGTTCTTCAACTTTAAAAATTGCAATAAACATATTGTTTTGGACTTTCACCATTGGACTTGTGGTTGGCATTATCATTCTTAAAGTCATTTTGGACGATATCAATCCAAGGAGAAAGCATTTACTCATTTCATCTTTGTACGGCCTAACGGTGTCCTCATTTATCCCAAAAATTGTCTTTGTAATTGTCATTTCAATTCTATTTTATGCCAATCAAGCATTTTCAGAAACCGAATCGGCAGTCATTATTCCTATTGTGGGACTTTTAGCTGGCTTGCTTCCCTTTGCCGTAATTCTCTACGGAATTTTTAAAGCGGTTTACCGCTTTAAAATCATTCACCATAAATTACATTTCAAGAAACTTCCTGAAGCTTTTCATGGATTAAAAATTGTCCAGATATCCGATTTGCACATCGGCAGTTTCAACTATAAATACGACATTCTTGAAAAAGCCGTACGACTCATCAACAGCCTTCATCCAGATGTAATTGTTTTTACGGGTGACCTTGTCAATAACTATGCTTGGGAACTGATTGGATGGGATAAAGTGCTCAATAAACTAAAGGCTACCAAAGGGAAATATGCAGTGTTGGGCAATCACGACTACGGCGATTATTCCAAATGGGACAAGGACAAGGACAAACATGAAAATTTCAATGACATACAGAATTTCTTTAAAAAGATTGACTTCACATTACTCATGGATGAGTCTGAAAATCTAGAAACCAACAACGAAAGCATTGCTATAATTGGGGTACAAAATTGGGGCACGCCTCCTTTTAAACAATATGGCGATTTACGAAAGGCAATGAAAAACACAGAGCACATTCCTTTTAAAATCTTATTGTCCCACAATCCCACCCATTGGAGTGAAGAGGTTTTGGACAATACGGATATTGCTTTAACCCTCTCCGGTCATACCCATGGTATGCAATTCGGTGTCAATTACAAAAACAAAACTTGGAGTCCCATAAAATACAAGTACAAACATTGGGAAGGCCTGTACATGCACCATGAGCAGTTTTTATATGTCAACAAAGGCTTGGGCTGGCTGGGATTCCCTGGAAGATTGGGCATGCGCCCCGAAATTACTTGGTTTGAATTGTATAGCAAATAACATTAAGTGATACATTTTAAGAAAAATAATTTTGTTACCGTCTTACTTAATCGTAATATTGCAATGAAACAATTAAAGAACTTATGGGCATCACCAAAACCGAAATATTTACCGATTACCAAAACCAAATAGCCCTATTGGCAAAAGCGTTTGGTCACCCTGCAAGAGTGGCCATACTAGAGCATTTGTTCAAAATTGATGCTTGCGCCTGTGGTGATTTGGTTGAAGAAATTGGCCTAGCACAACCAACCATTTCCCAACATTTAAAAGAACTCAAACAACTTGGTTTGATTAAGGGAAATATTGAAGGCACCAGTGTATGCTATTGCATTCACAAAGAAAATTGGACGGAGATGAAAACCCTTCTCTCTGAATTCCTCAACAAGGACATTCCAAAAACGGATTGTTGCTAAAATTCAAACATATTTAATTGCAGCTTTGCTAAAAACCTATAGATATGAAACTATCAGAAGTAAAAAAACATTTGGAACAGTTGGACACACTAGCGTTCCAATTACCAAACGGAACCTTGGTTCCTGAACATTTCCACGTAACGGAAATAGGCAAAATCACGAAGCATTTTATCGATTGTGGTGGAACGGTGAGACAGGAAGAAGTCATCAACTTCCAGCTTTGGAATGCCAACGATTACAATCACCGATTGCATCCAGAAAAACTCGTGCACATCATAGAACTTTCAGAAAAGACCCTTGGCCTTAATGATGCCGAAATTGAAGTGGAATACCAAGGAGAAACCATTCAAAAATTTGGGTTGGATTTTGACGGCACGAACTTCCAACTTACCACAAAACAAACAGATTGTTTGGCTAAAGACAACTGTGGTATCCCAGCCCAAAAACCAAAAGTAAAACTATCAGACCTTCAAAACGCTTGTTGCACACCCAATAACGGTTGTTGTTAAAGACCATTCAAAATATGTCATTATTTAAAAGTATAGAGGAGTTCATCTCTACCCTAGATGTGAATTCTATTTCGGAAGAACGCAAAGAAATCCTTCAGCCTCTTGTGGATTATATTCAACAAAAAGTAGCACAGAAAAACGATATTTGTATCAATTTTATTTGCACCCACAATTCAAGAAGAAGTCACTTATCGCAAGTTTGGGCACAAACCATGGCCTACCATTTTGGGATCAAACAAGTGTTTTGTTATTCGGGAGGCACAGAAGCCACGGCCTTATTTCCTATGGCTGCGCAAACCCTTCAGAACACAGGATTTGAAATTGCTAGATTATCCGAAGGCACCAATCCCGTTTACAGTATAAAATATGCTGAAAACGCCCACCCAATCATTGGTTTTTCAAAAAAAATGGATGATGAATTCAATCCAAAATCTGAATTTGCAGCCATTATGACCTGTGATTCAGCCAACGAAGCCTGCCCTATTGTTCCTGGTGCAGAACAACGCATTCCAATTATGTTCAAAGACCCAAAAGCCTTTGACAACACACCTCAACAGGCTGAAAAATACAGCGAACGCAGCACGCAAATCGCCACCGAACTCTTTTATGTATTCTCAAAAATCCAAACTAACTAATGGCTACAAAAAAATTAAGTTTTCTAGACCGTAATCTTACGCTATGGATTTTCGTTGCCATGGCACTTGGGATTGGCTTGGGGTATTTCATCCCTTCCTTTCCAGATTATATCAACTCTTTCAATCAAGGGACCACCAATATTCCCATTGCGATTGGATTGATTTTAATGATGTATCCTCCTTTGGCAAAAGTGAACTACGCCTTGTTGCCACAAGTGTTCAAAAACAAGAAAATCCTATCCATTTCATTGGTGCTCAACTGGATTATAGGTCCGATATTAATGTTCGTTTTGGCCATTATTTTCCTTAGGCATTACCCAGAATATATGGTGGGATTGATCCTTATTGGTTTGGCGCGTTGTATTGCCATGGTATTGGTTTGGAACGACCTTGCCGAAGGAAGTAGCGAATATGGTGCAGGATTGGTAGCGCTCAACAGCATTTTCCAAGTCTTTGCCTATAGCTTTTATGCTTGGATTTTTATTACCATACTTCCTCCCTATTTTGGATTTGAAGGCGCTATAGTAGATATTTCCATTGGAACCATTGCGGAAAGTGTAGCTATTTATCTAGGAATTCCTTTCCTAATGGGAATTTTAAGCCGATTGATTTTAGTCAAACTAAAAGGTGAAGCATGGTATATGAATACTTTTATACCTAGAATCTCCCCTATGACACTTATTGCCTTGTTGTTTACCATTGTGATCATGTTCTCACTAAAAGGGGAATTGATTGTTGAAATCCCAATGGATGTGCTCATTATTGCCATTCCGTTATTGATCTATTTCGGATTAATGTTCATCATTGGATTTTTCGTTACCAAATCCATGGGTGCCGAATATGACAAAACTGCCTCAGTAGCCTTTACCGCAGCAGGAAACAATTTTGAATTGGCCATAGCCGTTGCCATTGCCGTATTCGGATTAAATTCTGGGCAGGCCTTTGCTGGCGTTATTGGTCCCTTGGTTGAAGTACCAGCTCTGATTTTATTGGTAAAAGTTGCCTTTTGGCTAAAAGACAAATACTATGTAAAGGCCAAAGCCTAGTATATTTTCAGAAACCTATTGAAAGAAAAAATGCCCTTATTCAGGGCATTTTTCTTTTCAACTAAACTTGTTTCCACTATTCCATAGGAGTTACCGTTACTTGAATAAAATCGGCAATTTCTGGATAGGTAAATCCGTCATCTACCATTCTCACGACACCATTTTCATCTTCTCCAGTATTCGGAGCCGATTGTCTAGGTGCCTGGTTAGGTCCAATTCCTGGTTCTTCATTAACTTCGGTTCCTGCATCCCATAGCGACAAATACATGCTCACATCCCCACTAATGGGCATTTTGTTATCATCAAACAAAGCGATCCCCATAGCCTCTGGTGCAATAAAAATATCATTGGACTGGGCATACATCGTTACAAAGTTCAAATAATCATTGTGTTTGGCAGTTACATAAAATTCATAAGAATTTCCAGGTGTAATCGGACTCGACATATCAGCTCCCACAGGGGTATTAAACACCCCAAAAGAACGTAAATCCGGGTTGGCCGCATTGCTTAAACTTTCATGTAACATGCTTGGGTTACCATCCTCGGCAATGCCCTCTACACCTTCACCATAATCAGCTTCCCAAGCCATGAATAAAGGCATGGTGTTTTTCTTTTGAACCACAAACACCCCAGGAGAAAGCACCGTTGGGTAGGTTGTTTCGGCGCCAATATTCGCAATGGTTACCTTAAAAGTGGTAAACGCATTGTTTTCATTAGCCTTTCTAGCGGCTTCTTCAGAAGTCCCTGCCTCACTAGCAATGGCTTCTGTGTCATTTGTACAGGCCGTAAACATTGAGGCCATAAACGCGATCATACATAATACTGTTCTCATAATAATTGATTTTTATTGTTGACTACACAAACCTACTCGCCAAGTATCACAATCCTATAACAAGGTTGTAAAGGATGTGTCACATTTTTATACAGCGGTTCTTTAAATTCACCTTTATCCACCAAGCACTTCTGGTTGTTTCACCTTTTTTAGAATGTGATACAATTGTGATACTTTTTCCAAAATTCTTCGCTAACTTGCTTGAAAAGAATCCAATTCATGACCAATATATTAGTGATCGAAGACGATAGGCACATTGCCGAATTGATAGCTATTAACCTAGAGGACGATCAAACCAAAGTACGTTGTTGTTACCATGGTAGTGAAGGTTATATTGAAGCTACGCAGACCGATTACGATTTAATTATTCTGGATTTAATGCTGCCTGGAAAAAAAGGCATGGATATTTGTAGGGATTTAAGGGCGAGTAAAATTCACACGCCTATTATGATGTTGACCAGCAAAAGTGATGAAATTGACAAAATTTTAGGTTTGGAAACTGGAGCAGACGATTACATTACCAAACCGTTTAGTGTGAGGGAAGTTCAAGCCCGCGTGAAAGCAATTTTAAGACGTTCCACTTTTGATAATTATGAAAATGAAGGGGAAAAATTGCCAGATATCAAGATTAAAAACCTAATGATTAATCAAGAACTGCGAAAAGTAGAATTCAACAACGAACGTTTGAGCCTTACCCCAAAGGAATATGAACTGCTCTCCCTTTTGGCTAATCACCCAGGTAAAACCTTTAGCCGCGCCAAACTTTTGCACCGCATTTGGGGCTATGAATTTGAAGGCTATGAGCACACCGTCAACTCACACATTAACAGATTAAGGGCAAAATTGGAAAAGGATCCCAGTCAACCAGAATTTATCCTTACCACTTGGGGCGTTGGGTACAGATTTACTGAAGATTAACATCATGAAAACAAGTAACACCTTATTTTACAAAATTGCTGCAGTTTTAACCCTCCTTTTTTTGGGCTTGGCCTTTTTGATAAGTAATTCCTCTGTAAAGCTTTCGGAAGATTATCATGATGAAATCACCCAAGGGCTCAATAAGGATGTGTCCAAATACATTGTTGAAGAAGTGCAAGGCCTCTTTGATGGCGACTCGGTAGTAGAATCAAAAATGGGCGATTTAATGCACCACGTAATGGCGACCAACCCCGCCACAGAAGTGTATCTTTTGGATCTAAAAGGCAACATCCTCAAACATGTAGCCATGAACAAAGAGGTGAAAGCAACCTCAATTGATTTAGATCCCGTAAAGGAATTTATTGCCAAAGACGGTCAAATCTACATTAAAGGCGATGACCCTAAAACCATCGGTGGCAAAAAGATATTTTCTGCTGCTCCCTATACTCACGACGGACAAACCGTTGGTTACATTTACACCATTGTTGGAGGTAACGATTATGATGCGCTCATCAAAGAACACGAAGCCAGTTACATCCGTAAACTCAGCGTACGTAATATGTTGTACGCCCTTTTAGCTGCCTTGGTCATTTCTTTATTGACCATTTATTTGCTTACACGGAATTTCAACAAGATCACCTCAACGTTTAGGGAATTCAAGGCCGGAAATCATGATGCGCGGGTTAAAGGCGTTAAACAAGGTGAAATGGGCCTTTTGGCCAATACTTTTAACGATATGGCCAATACTATCGCCTCCAATATTGAAGAACTTCAAAGCGTAGATAACCTTAGAAAAGAATTGATTGCCAATATTTCCCACGACCTTAGAACACCCATTGCGTCCATCAGAGGCTTTGTGGAAACCCTAATGATTAAAGGCGATGAACTGACTGAAGCCCAAAAAGAGCGCTATATGGAAATTGTGCTCAAAAATTCTGATAAGCTCAAAAAATTGGTCGATGATTTATTTGAACTCAGCAAACTGGAAGCAGAACAACGAACACCTGATTATGAACCTGTACAAATGGCCGAAATCATTCAGGATATTGCCGACAAATACCGCATCATTGCCCAAAAAAAAGGAGTTAGCATCAATACGGTATATTCAAAGGATTTGCCTTTAGTGTATGCCGATATCGCCTTAATTGACAGGGCGCTTCAAAATATTATTGACAATGCTATCAACCATTGCGAACAAGGCGATGTGGTGACTTTGGAATTGACTAGAAATGACGACGAACTCAAAGTAAGCATTTCCGATACCGGGAGTGGTATTTCCACTGAAGAATTGCCTCATATTTTTGAACGTTACAGAAAGGGGAAATTCCTAACTGATTCCAAAAAAGGAAGTGGGCTTGGCTTAGCCATTGTAAAGCGCATTATGGATTTACATCAAGTGTCCATACATGTTAAAAGCGTACTTAATCAAGGCACAGAGTTTTTCTTTAGCCTTCCCATAAAAAGGCTATCAACGGTGTAAATCAAATTTCAAAAGCAGCCATCCATTCCTCAGAAAAACCACATTTACTAGGTTGATAACCCTTCTGAAAATCCTATAATATCAGGGTAATTGGTTATCTTTACATTTTATTAAGGTCACTTAGACCTTAACCCTTAAAAATTTTAGAATACACCATTCCATATGACATCTAAATTATATCTAATCGCCTTTTTAGGCTTAGCCATAAGCTTCACTTCCTGTGAACAACAAACTGCAGAACCACAAACTTCCAACATGAAATTATGGTACAAGGAACCCGCCAAGGCTTCGGTAACCGACGATCCAAATGGATGGAACGACGATGCTGAATGGCTTAAAGGTCTGCCTATGGGAAATGGTGCTTTTGGAGCTGTTGTGTTTGGCGATGTGCACAAGGAACGTATTCAGTTGAATGAAGAAAGTATGTGGTCTGGAAGTGAAAACGACAATAACAATCCAGACGCTTTTCCGGCCCTTGGAAAAATCCGAGAGCTTTTATACGAAGGCAAATACAAAGAGGCCACAGAACTCACCAACGCCACCCAAATATGTAAAGGCGTGGGCTCTGGATATGGTAGCGGAGCCAATGTCCCTTTTGGCTGCTTCCAAACCTTGGGTGATTTATGGATTGATTTTGAAAACAAACAACCTTACGAAAATTACCAAAGAGAATTGGATCTTGAAGATGCGGTTTCCAGAATTCAATATTCCCAAGATGGTGTCAACTACAAACGAGAAGTTTTTGTGAGTCATCCAGACCAATTGATGGTCATCAAATTAACAGCAGACCAACCAGGAAAGCTGTCCTTCAGTACTAGTATGAGTAGACCTGAACACTCCCAAATCCACACTGAAAATGATCAATTGATTATGGAAGGTACTATGACAGACGGTAAAGAAGGTGAAGGACTGAACTATATGGTGCGCCTTTCTGCAGTCAATAAAAGTGGAGACCTTAGTTTTGCAGATAACGAACTTGTGGTTAAAAATGCTAATGAAGTTATCTTATTGCTAACCGCTTCTACAGATTATGTGTTGGACTATCCAAAATACAAAGGACGCCCTTATAAAGACCTTACCAAAACCCACCTTCAAAAAGGAAAGCAAACGTCTTACGAAGATCTTTTAAACAGACATGTAGCCGATTACCAACAATACTACAAAAGAGTCGATTTAAGTTTAACTTCCAACCTAAGGGATACCATTCCAACAGATATAAGGCTTCAAAACTTTAAAACCTCAACAACCGATTTACATTTAGTGGAATTGTTGTTTCAATATGGGCGCTACCTATTGATTTCGTCCTCTAGACCAGGAACTCTTCCGGCTAATTTACAAGGTATTTGGGCCAACAAAGTTCAAACCCCTTGGAATGGCGATTACCATACGGATGTAAATGTGCAAATGAACTATTGGCCAGCCGAAACTACCAACTTAGGTGAAATGCACTTACCGCTTTTCGACTTAACAAAAACATTGCAAACTTCGGGATCAGAAACTGCCAAAGTACATTATAATTCTGATGGTTGGGTGGTGCACCCCATCACCAATGTTTGGGGGTACACCTCTCCGGGAGAAGGTGCCAGCTGGGGTATGCATGTTACAGGCGGTGCTTGGTTGACCTCACATATCATGGAGCATTATTACTTCACCTTGGACAAGGCCTTTTTGGAAGACACCTACCCTATTTTAAAGGCTTCTACCCAATTTTATATGGATTGGTTGGTTGAAGACAAAATAACAGGCGACTTGGTATCTGGCCCATCGGTATCTCCTGAGAACACCTTTATTGCTCCAGATGGCAGCAAGTGTCAGATTTCAATGGGACCGTCTCACGACCAGCAGGTGATTTGGCAACTCTTTAAAAACTTTATAGACGCTTCCAATGCCTTGGATATAGACAATGAATTTGTACAACAGGTAACAGCCGCTCAAGAGCGTTTGGCAAAACCTAAAATTGGAACAGATGGCCGATTGATGGAATGGAATGAAGCTTTCGAGGAAGCAGAGCCAGGACACCGCCATATCTCCCACTTATTTGGTTTGCACCCAGGCTATCAAATAGATGTTGAAGAAACCCCTGAATTAGCTGCTGCAGCGAAGAAATCATTAGATTTTAGAATTGCCAATGGTGGTGGCCATACAGGTTGGAGCGCCGCTTGGCTGATTAATCAATATGCTAGATTGGGAGAAGCTGAAAATGCCCTTCACGGATTGGAAATGGTATTACAAAAAAGTACCAACCCTAACCTATTCACTTCGCACCCTCCGTTTCAAATAGATGCCAATTTTGGAACCACAGCTGGTATTGCTGAAATGTTGTTGCAAAGTCAATCTGGAAGCATTCGTTTGTTACCTGCCCTACCAAAATCTTGGGCCAATGGAAGCTACAAAGGACTTTGTGCCCGTGGTGGCTTTGTAGTAGATGTCAGTTGGAAAGAAGGTATTCCCGTTGATGTAAAAGTATTTTCCAAAGAAGGAGGTGAATGTACCTTGGAATTTAAAGGACAAAAAATCACTTTTGACACCGAAAAAGGAAAGGCATATTTCCCTCTAAAAGAACAGAACCCTTTTGGTGCTATTTCTAAGGAATAGCACCTCTACGGTTTTATTGTTTCCAAATTCTTAAAAGGTTTATTCTACAGCATCCAGATATACCCAATGCCCTTGTTCTTTACAGAATCGGGAATTTTCATGGATGACTTGTATGTTGCCATCTTCCATAAAAAAGGCTTTAAATTCTACAGTCCCTGTATCGTCTAAAGCGGTTCCTTTAGTAGTGTTCAGGACTTCCAATTTTATCCAATCTACGGACTTTGCCCATTGCTGAATTTCTTTCTTTTCCCGCTTTGAAGGCCGTTTACTGCTATGGTGGCTTTTCTGCAAATAATCGATATCAGCCAGAACAAAAGCACTGAACCTGGAACGCATTAAAGCTTCGGCAGTAGACACCGACAGAATGTTATCATGAGCCTTTTGGCAGCATTCACTATATAATTTGGAAGGATCGCACGGACATTGCATATCAATGATTAATTAACGAGTTCTTTTTTATCTTTAATTCTAAAGCAATGTTCTTCCCCCAAATACAAGGGGTTTCCATGCTTTTCAGACCAAAATCCATCCAAAACATCGGCAGAAATACAGCGATAGACAGCAACGCCTTTATAGGTATTTCCGTCTTCACCTTTGTACTTAAAGTTAAGCACCAAGATTTGATCCTTGAAAAACCCAGTACCCGTTTGCACCTGTTCGCCATTAATCAACCAATTGGCCACTATTCTATTGTTGGCATCCAATTCCAATGTCAAAACGCCTTTATAGGAATGTTCGGTATCATCCTGATTCTTTCCCAATAGGCTAAAATTGCCCACAATATCCTCAACCCTTATCAAAATGTATTCTGTTTTATGTTTAGAGACTAATCTTCCCAACCACAAAGTGTTCTTTTTAACTCCTTGGCTTCTGCCAAGGTTACCTTGTAAATATCCGTAGAGCAGTTGGACAGGCCTCTGCAAGATTTCTTGTAATAATATTTTTTACTGTAATTACCTTTGCAAATATACACATTAGTCTCTGCAATATTAAAGGAACTGAAAAGACATACCACAAGACCTAAAAGAGCCGGGTTCTTTAATAATTTCATGGTTGATTTGAGGTATAAAAAGGAAAACAGCAATTTAGTTAATCTGGGATATTTAACAAGAGCCCAGCGCCAAAAAAGAGTTGTAAGCTACTTAAATTATTCATGTAGGATACATCGAGATGAACAGGTCCTAAAAAGGACGCATACGATAAAGTGACTCCCGTTGAAAACATAATCCCTGGATCGTTTGAATTAATCCATTTATCTTGCTCCTTAAATGCCCTATCCATGTAATCCTTAAAGCCCCCAAACCCAACATAGGCCCAATTGGCGTAAGGGGTTACATAGATTTTCCTAACCGGATTCCATTGATATCCTAGATTGAATTTGGTAAATTGTGTTACCACCAATTCAGCATGATCAATACCTTGAAACCTATAAGTATCCCGTCTCGGTTTATCCAAATTTCCTCCTAAGAAAAATTTTCCCGAATGTCCATGATCTAAAAAAGAAATATCATCATCATCGGGAACGTCCAAAAACATAAATCCAGCATCGAGTCCAACAATTACGGAAGTACTAGGTCCTAAAGGAATCCGTCTTTCGTACTCAAAACTAACTTTCGTAAACCCATCGGTACTTCCATGTGCATCGTATTCAAATTGATCCACATACGACACATTTACCTCATGTACCAAAGACCTTCCAATTCTTGTAAATATTTTAGTCCCTCGTTTTGGGAAAAACACTTGATGGAAACTGTTATAGGAAAAGTGGGCACTCAACTCCAAGTTATTGAAACTGTAGCGTCTCAAGTCATAGGCATTGTTGTTAATAGAAGGATCTGTTTTAGGGGTTATTTTTGAGTATTCATAAGCAATATCTAAGCCAATATAACTCTTAAAGGGATTTAGGTTTCTATTGAATTGAGTATTTAACCTCAAATATTTATTGATCAATTCATCTCCTCGAACACCGTTACCATAATAGTGTTGGTTAATACGTTCTCCAAAAACTTCTGTACGAGACCACCAGTTTTTAAGCTTCCCGAAATTGGTTTGATACTGCACTCTAAACCGTGGCTGTTCGGCTATATCAAGCCCTATCAATACTCGTGAAGCGTTGCCCAAAATGTTACGCCCCGTATAATTGGCTATAAGGCCAACCCCATGGTTAGTATCATAGTGCAAAGCGCCACTTAGTTGGTGTCTACTTTTTTCGGATACTACCAAATTTAAAGTTGTAACTCCAAGTTTCTCTTCCAAATAGTAATTAATTTGGTAAAAAAGTTCGGTGCCCATGGCTCGATCAATAGCCAAGACAATTTCTTGGGTTGTATAACTTTTATTGGCCTCCAAGAGCGTTCTTGCCTTAACCAAATTTAAATTGGCTTCACTTATATTTTGATATACAATCCTATCTATATGAATGGTATCCGACACCTTCGGCAAATTGTGCTCACGTTGTGGATATTGTTTTAATCTTTCGGCTAAGCTGACTAAGGCAGGTACATTTAAATCTCTTGCAACTCTCCCTTCTTCATAAATATTTCCACTCCTCTCAAAATCCTGTGTAGAATATGTTAGGTTTTTGGTATGATCCAGCAAAATATCACATTGTGCTCTACTGTCTTCATTCTTCAGATTACTTGTTAACATAGAGGTCTGAAAGAGAATCGTTGCCATGTTATTAAGCTTTTCCATAGGTTGTAGACCTCCCCCAACATCGCTACCTATTACAATATCCGCTCCCATTTCCTTGGCTACATCCACAGGAAAATTGTCCACCACCCCGCCATCTACCAACAAAGTACCTTGATAAGGTACTGGAGCAAATACACTTGGAATGGACATACTTGCCCTAACAGCCACGCCCAATTGCCCATCTTTAAGAATCACCTTTTGGCCATTAACCAAATCCGTAGCAATGGCTCGAAATGGAATCGGTAAATCATCAAAATTCTCAATATTATAAACGGGGTGCATTAACAGGCTAAAAAACTCCCTCAGGTTTTGATCTCTTAGAATAGAAGGTTTAATTTGAGGCTTGCCGTCAACAATATCTAGACTCAACAAATACCGTTGAAATTCACTTTTCTCTTCAACCCCAACATCCTTTAGCGATACAGTACCGCCCAACAAATCGTTCCATTTCGCGGTTTGGGCCAATTTAGCAATACTATCGCCAGAATATCCCATGGCATAAAGGCCTCCAACCACACTACCCATGCTGGTACCAACAATTAAATCTGGTACAATTCCTAAACTATCTAAAGTTTGTATTAACGGAATATGAGCAATCCCTTTAGCCCCACCTCCACTAAGTACCAAGGCCACCTTAGGCTTTTCTTGTTGCGAAGTTTCTTCTTGAGGACTTTTGTTTTGAGCCATCAAATTTGCAGGCACAACCAACAGCATAAAAAAGAAGATTCCTAAAAGGAATTTTTTATACATTTTCACTTTTGAAAACAAGATAGTTTTTGAAAAGTTACCGGCCCTCATTTGATTGTGTGTTTTCGTACAACAAGAAACAACATTTACAGATAAATTTCAGTTAAAATAAAAGATAATTTAGATTTCATTCACCTCCAAACCAACCGCAATCAAGAAAACTATAAATCAATATATTACAGATTAAACTTACGAAACTAATATAAAATTCCTACCCTAAAAAACACATACAGTCGAAAGGTGTTGTTCATCGATTTTATTTCATAACCTACTGGTTTTAAAATACTTTTAAGTAATTCTTTTACAATTAACAATATAATTAATAGCCATTGTTTCTACAATAGCCAAAACATACTTTAAAATAGTTTTTTGGTTGTTGTGGTATTGTTTGCTCCAAGTTTTCATAACCCTCTTAACAACAATGTGACTATGAAATACCATTACCCAAGCGTTATCCAACTAGCTGTACTGTTATTGATGACCAATCTCAGCTTCCCGAAAACCAATTTATTAGATCAATACATTAGTCTTAATGATGTTTCTATAATTTTAAATACAAACCTCAACGAGGACACTTCTGAAACCTCATCTCTATTTTTGGCAGCCGATCCATCTTGCGGAGCTATTGAGGTATATTTAGACGATACTGGGAATGTATCCATTGTGCCGGAAGACTTTAATCCTTCCAACACTGGCGCCAATTTCATATTAGACATTGATAGTTTTACCTGTACGGATGCAGGCTCAACAATTCCAGTAATCATTACTGATACAAATAATTCCACAACATGTCAAGCTCAAGTGAACGTGGTTGATAATACAGCACCGTTACCAGATGTAACCTCATTGCCAGACGCAACGGGAGAATGTGACGCATCAGTCACAGCACCAACAGCAACAGACAACTGTGAGGGAACCGTAACAGCCACCACTTCAGACCCAACGACATATTCCGCACAGGGTACCTACACCATTACTTGGACCTATGACGACGGCAACGGAAACCAGTCAACACAGTCACAGACAGTCATCGTGGACGATGTTACTCCCCCAGTACCAGATCTCGCCTCGTTGCCAAACGAAACAGGGGAATGTGGTGCAACAGTCACTGCCCCCACCGCAACAGACAACTGTGAGGGGACCATAACTGCTACCACGACCGATCCCACCTCTTACTCCGAACAGGGAACCTATACCGTTACATGGACCTATGACGACGGCAACGGAAACCAGTCAACACAGTCACAGACAGTCATCGTGGACGATGTTACTCCCCCAGTACCAGATCTCGCCTCGTTGCCAAACGAAACAGGGGAATGTGGTGCAACAGTCACTGCCCCCACCGCAACAGACAGCTGTGAGGGAGCCATAACTGCTACCACGACCGATCCCACCTCTTACTCCGAACAGGGAACCTATACCGTTACATGGACCTATGACGACGGCAACGGAAACCAGTCAACACAGTCACAGACCGTCATCGTGGACGATGTTACTCCCCCAGTACCAGATCTCGCCTCGTTACCAAATGAAACAGGGCAATGTGGTGCAACCGTTACAGCACCCACAGCAACAGACAACTGTGAAGGCACCATAACTGCTACCACGACCGATCCCACCTCTTACTCCGAACAGGGAACCTATACCGTTACATGGACCTATGACGACGGCAACGGGAACCAGTCAACACAGTCACAGACAGTCATCGTGGACGATGTTACTCCCCCAGTACCAGATCTCGCCTCGTTGCCAAACGAAACAGGGCAATGTGGTGCAACAGTCACTGCCCCCACCGCAACAGACAGCTGTGAGGGGACTATTACTGCCACCACTTCAGACTCAACGACATATTCCGCACAGGGTACCTACACCATTACTTGGACCTATGACGACGGCAACGGAAACCAGTCAACACAGTCACAGACAGTCATCGTGGACGATGTTACTCCCCCAGTACCAGATCTCGCCTCGTTACCAAACGAAACAGGGGAATGTGGTGCAACAGTCACAGCCCCCACCGCAACAGACAACTGTGAGGGAACCATAACTGCTACCACGACCGATCCCACCTCTTACTCCGAACAGGGAACCTATACCGTTACATGGACCTATGACGACGGCAACGGAAACCAGTCAACACAGTCACAGACAGTCATCGTGGACGATGTTACTCCCCCAGTACCAGATCTCGCCTCGTTGCCAAACGAAACAGGGCAATGTGGTGCAACCGTTACAGCACCCACCGCAACAGACAACTGTGAAGGCACCATAACTGCTACCACGACCGATCCCACCTCTTACTCCGAACAGGGAACCTATACCGTTACATGGACCTATGACGACGGCAACGGGAACCAGTCAACACAGTCACAGACAGTCATCGTGGACGATGTTACTCCCCCAGTACCAGATCTCGCCTCGTTGCCAAACGAAACAGGGGAATGTGGTGCAACAGTCACTGCCCCCACCGCAACAGACAGCTGTGAGGGGACTATTACTGCCACCACTTCAGACTCAACGACATATTCCGCACAGGGTACCTACACCATTACTTGGACCTATGACGACGGCAACGGAAACCAGTCAACACAGTCACAGACAGTCATCGTGGACGATGTTACTCCCCCAGTACCAGATCTCGCCTCGTTACCAAACGAAACAGGGGAATGTGGTGCAACAGTCACAGCCCCCACCGCAACAGACAACTGTGAGGGAACCATAACTGCTACCACGACCGATCCCACCTCTTACTCCGAACAGGGAACCTATACCGTTACATGGACCTATGACGACGGCAACGGAAACCAGTCAACACAGTCACAGACAGTCATCGTGGACGATGTTACTCCCCCAGTACCAGATCTCGCCTCGTTACCAAACGAAACAGGGGAATGTGGTGCAACAGTCACTGCCCCCACCGCAACAGACAGCTGTGAGGGAACCATAACTGCTACCACTTCAGACCCAACGACATATTCCGCACAGGGTACCTACACCATTACTTGGACCTATGACGACGGCAACGGGAACCAGTCAACACAGTCACAGACAGTCATCGTGGACGATGTTACTCCCCCAGTACCAGATCTCGCCTCGTTACCAAACGAAATAGGGGAATGTGGTGCAACAGTCACAGCCCCCACTGCAACAGACAACTGTGAGGGGGACATAACAGCTACCACCACTGATCCCACTTCATACTCGGAACAGGGTACCTATACCATCACATGGACCTATGACGACAGCAATGGAAATACAACAACTCAGGAACAAACTGTCTTTGTAGATGATACACAGAATCCCACAATTACATGTCCAAGCAATATAACCCAAAACGTAGATACTGGAATCTGTGGAGCGACTGTAACCTATAGTGTCACTTATGACGATAACTGCACCGGAAGTAACATTTCTCAAACAGAGGGCCTAGCCTCTGGAGATACTTTCCCCTTGGGAACTACAACAAATACCTTTGTCGTGACAGATATAGCAGGTAATACGGCTACCTGCTCTTTCACGGTAACCGTAACAGACAATGAAGCTCCCTCAGCCATTTGCCAAGACATTTCCATACCATTAAATTCAGCGGGTAATGCCTTTATTACAGCCGCTGATATTGACGGAGGTTCAACGGATAATTGCGGGATTGCTTCTATATCCGCATCACAAACAGCCTTTACATGCGCTGATTTGGGAGCCAATCCCGTGACCCTTACCGTAACCGATAACTCAGGCAATGTTTCAACCTGTATGGCGACTGTAACTGTGGAAGATACTGAAGCACCTATCATTAATTGTCCTTCAAACAAAACTGTTGATTTCGACCCCACTGTTTGCGATTTTGTGTTACCTGACTACATCGCAGATGAAGCAGCATTCATCACTACTTCAGATAATTGTAATGGAACAGTAACTATTGCCCAAAGTCCAGCCCCAGGAACCCCTATAAATGGTTTCACCACAATTACCTTAACAGCAACTGATGCCGCTGGTAATATAGGGACGTGTTCTTTTAGCGTTACACCTGTTGACAACGAACCTCCTCAAGCCATTTGCCAAAATATAACGGTTTCTTTAAGTGCCACTCAAAACAATGGAGTTGTTAATATTTTGGCTTCAGATCTTGACAATGGATCGACAGACAACTGTTCCAATTCAAACCTTTCATTTTCAGTTTCCCAAAGTTCCTTTAATTGTTCTGATGTAGGCGGTAATGATGTCACATTAACCGTAACCGATCAAGCAGGAAATAGCAGTTCTTGTACAGCAACCGTAACCATTGAGGACAACACTCCTCCTACTGTTTTTTGCCAAAGCGCTGTTGTAGTAATGGATCCTATTTATTGGGAAGCTAGCATTGATGCTTCCGATATTGATAATGGCTCTTATGACAATTGCGACATAGCTTCCATAACGGTATCCCCAAATACATTTGGAGACACCAATGCAGGACAACAATATGACCAACCTGTCACTTTAACAGTAACCGATGTAAATGGTTTAACCTCCACTTGTACAACAACCGTGACCGTTGAACCTCCAAAAAACACATCCACTTATATGACTGGAATCATTACCAATCCTACTCCAGACTTTCCCCAACCACCTGGCCCCTTAGTAGAAGTGACCGCTTGTCCAGGAGAATTATTAGACGGGGTCACAGTGAGCTTTAATTTACAGGGCTTATCTCCGTTTAACTTGGTAGCCACCGATATTGATTATTGGCAAGTGTCTTATGATTACGGTGAAAATTGGACAGTACTTACCACACCTCCTTCTAATAACACATTGAACTATACAATTTCCGGAATAACCAACGACACCTTTGTTAGAGCCAAAATCAAAGTTGACAGTAGTGACCCAGATCTTAATGGCCAATATACTGCCGAGGTTTATGTACGTTTTTTGCCCCCTGACGAGCCTCCAATCATCACCGAAATCAATCCAGATCCACCTGCCATATGTCTAAACGAGTCCGTCATAGTAACCGCTGAAAGTTTCTTTGATCAGCCTAATGGTCAATTTGGAGAAGGCGGTGAATTCAACCATGCCCAACCTGAAGGTTGGCGCGTAGATTATATGGATGGTTTTTTTCCTGCTAGTGGAGATAATGGCTCTGAAGAAACCTGGAAGGAGACCAACTCCAACAACAATGCCTTGTTTAGCGGGATAAATTATGACACCTATGATAATACCAAATTTGCCATAGCTCACGGTGTGGGTAATGAAACAACCTTGGAAACCCCTGTATTTAGTACCATAGGTATGACTTCCAGCGAAGCCATAATGACTTTTGATACTAGTTTTTATTTCTGTAATGGCGGCTATGGAACCATTGAATTGTCATTTAATGCTGGGGAAGATTATCCAATAACATTAAATACGGTAGAAGGATATAATTTCACCTCTGGTAATACAACTGGAGTAGAAGTGGTAAAATCTGGAGGAAACTGCAACAATGGACAAAGACCAACAACCATCCCAAGACTTGTATCAGCTTCAATAGATTTAGGCGCTTATACTGGGTTATCAGGGTTGAGAGTGAAATTTACCTTTTATGGAAGCACCGGTACTTGTGAAGATGTCAGTTTTCCTATTGCCGATGGCAACAATTGTGGTGGCAACCCTACCTATGATGTGGCAAGTGGTTGGACGATTGACAATGTTGGTTTTGCCTTTGCTTATGTAGATGAAGAAATAGAATGGACAGATGAGGATGACAATGTAGTTTCCACCTCTACGGAAGCCACCATCACTCCAGTAACACCAGGAATTAGAACCTACGGGGTAACTTCTTTGGTAAATGGATGCAGGTCCGAAAATGATGACGGAACTGCATTTGTCGATTTTTATACCAGTTTGGCCTACGCTGGTAAAGATTACACACCATTAAACAGCGAATGCGGAGAGAATGCGCTTCAGTTAAATGCCTATGACAACACAAAAACAGCTGTAGAAAACTTTAATAAAGGGGCTTGGGAAACCAACTTATATGTCGTACCCGACATTGCTGCTGGTGATACCGATTACCTTGGAACAGCTATGGGTGGAACATGGTCCATTGAAAGCGCTACTTACCAATCATGCGGAAGTTCTGCTGTCTTTTCCAGCGAGTTTGATCCTGATGCCATCTTTTCGGCGGACCCAGGAATTTTTACTCTTAGATGGACTTTGGACAATGGCTGTTTCGATGAGATAACCGTTGAAGTCAAAGACTGTCCTGCCATAGACTTTGATGGAATCAATGACCACGTAACCTTTAGAAATAATTACCAATTAAATTCGGATTTCAGTATTGAAGTTTGGGTAAAACCCAATTCAACCAATGGAATAAATACCGTCTTCTCAAGGAAAGAAGCGGGAAGCACTACAAGTGGATATGACCTAAGTATTGTTGATGGAGAAGTCATATTTAGCTATGCCAATGCTGGAGGAACTGGACAAGTAACCTCTGCTGGCCTTACCGTAGGATCTGATAGATGGTACCATTTGGCAACCACCTTTAATGGCACCCTTTACACCCTTTTTGTTGATGGAATTCCTTTAGAAACTACCGGCGGCTCTGCTCCGGATAATACCGCAGGAAGCATTGAAGCTCTTATTGGGGCTATGGATCAATCACCTCCCAATGTTCCTACAAATTATTACCATGGTTGGATTGATGAATTACGCATCTGGAACAAAGCTCTGTCCCCAGAGCACATCAGACAAATGATGAATCAGGAGATCCAAGCCTCCGGAATCGATGTGGAAGGAGCCATTTTAGGTACAAAAATCGATGGCCCAGATGTCGATCAAGATGGTGTGGACGACAATCCATTATTATGGTCAAATCTTGTAGGTTATTACCGTATGGGCTTATCCTGTGGTAGCTTATCTTCCAGCTTTGGTGTTGGTCCTAGTGGTCGATTACGAAATATAACAACCAGCCAACAAGAAACAGCACCTCTCCCCTATAGAACGGCAAAGAATGGTAATTGGAATGAGGATACAACCACGGCCTCCCCATGGTTACATTATCAAGTTTGGGACCACCCTAATAGCGATGGGATCAATGGAGTTCCTATTAATTGGAATATCGTTAGAACCACGCACAATGTAACCAGTGATGTTCA
The DNA here is from genome assembly GCF_030908385.1 of Mangrovimonas sp. YM274. NCBI lineage: Bacteria > Pseudomonadati > Bacteroidota > Flavobacteriia > Flavobacteriales > Flavobacteriaceae > Mangrovimonas > Mangrovimonas sp. YM274. The sequence goes on along the minus strand of NZ_CP133091.1, from coordinate 1,520,424 downwards.
AGACGTTACCCTTTTAGGCTTATTGGTAGATTCCAATGAGTTGACCATTAAAGGTACTGGAGCTGACGACGAAACCAACGATGGCCATGGGCTTTGGGTAACCCATTATCTGAAATTAAATGGTCAAATTGATTTAATCGGGGAATCCCAATTGGTTCAAAAGAGATACAACGAAGACCAATTAAATGACAGCGAATTGGAACCCACAAGCGGCGGTTTTATTGAAAGAGACCAGCAAGGAACATACAATAAGTATAACTACAATTATTGGAGCTCACCTGTAAGCCCTATAAATTCAGGAATCAATTCCGATTATTCTTTGGAGTCCATACTTATGGATGGTACAGACTCTTCAAACCCATTGAATATCACATGGGTTTCGGGCTATGACGATGCAGCACCAACATCTCCTATTACTATGAGTAGCTATTGGATATATAAATTTAATGGAACAGCAAATACCTATTCCGTTTGGTCCCAGGTAGGCAGTACCGGCAACATAGAATCCGGTATTGGATACACCATGAAAGGCAGCGGAACCAATGAAGCTTACCAAAATTATGTCTTTAAGGGAATCCCCCATAACGGTTTGATCGAAAACTCTATAGCTATTGGTGATGAGTTGTTTTTAGGTAACCCTTATCCTTCTTCCATTGACGCCTTGGAATTTATTAAAGATAACATCCCTGGTCCGAATGCTAACCTAGGTAGTTCCAACGCCATAGACGGTACTATACAATTCTGGATACATTATAATTCAAATGCCTCTCATAACCTAAATGAATACGAGGGTGGGTTTGCAATGTATAATTTATTAAATGAGGGCATACCTCCCGTTTCATCCCAATTGCTAACCACAGACGGATTCTGGATCAGTGGATTGGGAAGCTCAGACCTAAAGCCCGGACAGTTCATTCCTGTTGGACAAGGATTTACAACTTTTGCTATTGAGGAGGGTACTGGAGGGAATGTTAAATTTGAAAATGACCAAAGGTTTTTTATGAGAGAGTCCAACCCTGACCAAACTATTTTCTTGAGACAGGAAAATAATCAGGGAGAACAAAGTGAAAATGTATCTTCACAGATAAAAAAAATATTCCTTAGTGCAAAAACTCCAGAAAGTACTTTTAGAACATTATTGCTAGGGTTTGTCTCTGATGCCACTGTTACCGATAGTTTTGATTTTGGGTATGATGCCAGAAACCTTGACTCCTACCCTTCAGACATCTCTTGGTCAATTGAGAACCAGCGTTTTATTATACAAGGTGTTGGGTCCTTTGACCCAATAAAACAGTACCCCTTAATCGTTGATGTTGGTACAACGGGAACTATCGAGATATCTTTATTGGAATTGAAAAATTTTGAAGAGAATATAGATGTGTACGTATATGACTCATTATTGAATACTTACACACAAATTAATAATCTTAGTTACCAAATCGTATTGGAACCTGGAAATTACCCCAACAGATTTTACATTACTTTCCAAGACAATAATGCCTTGTCTCTAGAAGAAGTCAATAAAGAAATTATAACTATCAATTATTTAAATAGCTCTCAGAACATTTATATAAAGACACCACAACACATTAATGTCAAACAAGTCTACCTCACCAATATCATTGGACAGACTATTAAATCTTGGAATGCGACCAACACTACCATTTCAAGTGAATTTAAAATCCCTGTCAAAAAGATTGCAGATGGCAACTATATCATAAAAGTAGTCACCAACCAAGGTACGTACAATAAAAAGGTAGTCATTACATTAGATTAGAAAATAACCATAACTAACAAAAAAAGATAGTTCAACAGAAGAAAACCATCAACTTAAGAAATTGAGAATATTGAAAATGGGCAAAACCACAAAGTTTTTGCCCATTTCACTTATTATTATACCGCTTGTCTATTCACAGAAAATGGTTTTATCGTTATAACTATTTCAAACTCATAATTTATTGATGTTTATTTATAACTTTTCAAAACAATACGTTTCACCAGACACCAACAAAAGACACTCTTTTAAATCCATGAATCCCCTCTTTATTCTACACTAAAATGTATTTTATCGAATTTATTATACGTTTTATCGATTTTTAATTATATTGCACCTCGATTTAAATGACTGTTATAGAAATAACAAGACACTTTATCGAGAATTTTCACTCATAAAGTTACTTACTAGTATGTTTGCACATATATTCTATAATAAGTAGATATTTTTAAATAAACCAACTTTATAACATTTTATGAATGTGGTTATAGCCTAACGAACCAACTTTGCTACATGAAACAAATCTACACCTACTATGTCCAATTGGCCATTCTCGTTATCGCCAATTTTTCTTACGCTAAAACCAACCCAATAGACAACTATATTAGTTTAAACAATGTATCCATAATAATGGATACCGAAGTTGATACTAATACTCTAGTATCTGTTACCCAATCAACTTATGGAGTAGCATTAGCTGATGCTCCCTGCCAAGATATAACTGTTTATTTGGATAATACAGGCAACGCTACTATTATTCCAGATGATATTGAGGATGGGACTTATGCAGATGATTTTATTTATGATATAACAATTAGTCAATACACTTTTGATTGTACTGATATTGGAACACCTATTATCGTAGATTTAACTGTAACATTAATTAGTGACGGAAGCGAAGTTATTAATTGTACTTCTACCGTTACCGTTAAGGACAACATCGCACCTACAGCAGTATGTCAAAACATAACTGTTCTGCTTGATGACTCAGGCAATGCAACCATTACAGCCGCAGACATTGATGGAGGGTCGTCTGATGCCTGTGGGATCGATTCAATATCAGCCTCCCAAACAGCTTTCACATGTGACAACATAGGCACCAACAACGTGACACTTACCGTAACGGACGTCAATAACAATACGGCAACATGCACCGCTACCGTTACCGTTGAGGACAACATCGCACCTACAGCAGTATGTCAAAACATAACTGTTCTGCTTGATGACTCAGGCAATGCAACCATTACAGCCGCAGACATTGATGGAGGGTCGTCTGATGCCTGTGGGATCGATTCAATATCAGCCTCCCAAACAGCTTTCACATGTGACAACATAGGCACCAACAACGTGACACTTACCGTAACGGACGTCAATAACAATACGGCAACATGCACCGCTACCGTTACCGTTGAGGACAACATCGCACCTACAGCAGTATGTCAAAACATAACTGTTCTGCTTGATGACTCAGGCAATGCAACCATTACAGCCGCAGACATTGATGGAGGGTCGTCTGATGCCTGTGGGATCGATTCAATATCAGCCTCCCAAACAGCTTTCACATGTGACAACATAGGCACCAACAACGTGACACTTACCGTAACGGACGTCAATAACAATACGGCAACATGCACCGCTACCGTTACCGTTGAGGACAACATCGCACCTACAGCAGTATGTCAAAACATAACTGTTCTGCTTGATGACTCAGGCAATGCAACCATTACAGCCGCAGACATTGATGGAGGGTCGTCTGATGCCTGTGGGATCGATTCAATATCAGCCTCCCAAACAGCTTTCACATGTGACAACATAGGCACCAACAACGTGACACTTACCGTAACGGACGTCAATAACAATACGGCAACATGCACCGCTACCGTTACCGTTGAGGACAACATCGCACCTACAGCAGTATGTCAAAACATAACTGTTCTGCTTGATGACTCAGGCAATGCAACCATTACAGCCGCAGACATTGATGGAGGGTCGTCTGATGCCTGTGGGATCGATTCAATATCAGCCTCCCAAACAGCTTTCACATGTGACAACATAGGCACCAACAACGTGACACTTACCGTAACGGACGTCAATAACAATACGGCAACATGCACCGCTACCGTTACCGTTGAGGACAACATCGCACCTACAGCAGTATGTCAAAACATAACTGTTCTGCTTGATGACTCAGGCAATGCAACCATTACAGCCGCAGACATTGATGGAGGGTCGTCTGATGCCTGTGGGATCGATTCAATATCAGCCTCCCAAACAGCTTTCACATGTGACAACATAGGCACCAACAACGTGACACTTACCGTAACGGACGTCAATAACAATACGGCAACATGCACCGCTACCGTTACCGTTGAGGACAACATCGCACCTACAGCAGTATGTCAAAACATAACTGTTCTGCTTGATGACTCAGGCAATGCAACCATTACAGCCGCAGACATTGATGGAGGGTCGTCTGATGCCTGTGGGATCGATTCAATATCAGCCTCCCAAACAGCTTTCACATGTGACAACATAGGCACCAACAACGTGACACTTACCGTAACGGACGTCAATAACAATACGGCAACATGCACCGCTACCGTTACCGTTGAGGACAACATCGCACCTACAGCAGTATGTCAAAACATAACTGTTCTGCTTGATGACTCAGGCAATGCAACCATTACAGCCGCAGACATTGATGGAGGGTCGTCTGATGCCTGTGGGATCGATTCAATATCAGCCTCCCAAACAGCTTTCACATGTGACAACATAGGCACCAACAACGTGACACTTACCGTAACGGACGTCAATAACAATACGGCAACATGCACCGCTACCGTTACCGTTGAGGACAACATCGCACCTACAGCAGTATGTCAAAACATAACTGTTCTGCTTGATGACTCAGGCAATGCAACCATTACAGCCGCAGACATTGATGGAGGGTCGTCTGATGCCTGTGGGATCGATTCAATATCAGCCTCCCAAACAGCTTTCACATGTGACAACATAGGCACCAACAACGTGACACTTACCGTAACGGACGTCAATAACAATACGGCAACATGCACCGCTACCGTTACCGTTGAGGACAACATCGCACCTACAGCAGTATGTCAAAACATAACTGTTCTGCTTGATGACTCAGGCAATGCAACCATTACAGCCGCAGACATTGATGGAGGGTCGTCTGATGCCTGTGGGATCGATTCAATATCAGCCTCCCAAACAGCTTTCACATGTGACAACATAGGCACCAACAACGTGACACTTACCGTAACGGACGTCAATAACAATACGGCAACATGCACCGCTACCGTTACCGTTGAGGACAACATCGCACCTACAGCAGTATGTCAAAACATAACTGTTCTGCTTGATGACTCAGGCAATGCAACCATTACAGCCGCAGACATTGATGGAGGGTCGTCTGATGCCTGTGGGATCGATTCAATATCAGCCTCCCAAACAGCTTTCACATGTGACAACATAGGCACCAACAACGTGACACTTACCGTAACGGACGTCAATAACAATACGGCAACATGCACCGCTACCGTTACCGTTGAGGACAACATCGCACCTACAGCAGTATGTCAAAACATAACTGTTCTGCTTGATGACTCAGGCAATGCAACCATTACAGCCGCAGACATTGATGGAGGGTCGTCTGATGCCTGTGGGATCGATTCAATATCAGCCTCCCAAACAGCTTTCACATGTGACAACATAGGCACCAACAACGTGACACTTACCGTAACGGACGTCAATAACAATACGGCAACATGCACCGCTACCGTTACCGTTGAGGACAACATCGCACCTACAGCAGTATGTCAAAACATAACTGTTCTGCTTGATGACTCAGGCAATGCAACCATTACAGCCGCAGACATTGATGGAGGGTCGTCTGATGCCTGTGGGATCGATTCAATATCAGCCTCCCAAACAGCTTTCACATGTGACAACATAGGCACCAACAACGTGACACTTACCGTAACGGACGTCAATAACAATACGGCAACATGCACCGCTACCGTTACCGTTGAGGACAACATCGCACCTACAGCAGTATGTCAAAACATAACTGTTCTGCTTGATGACTCAGGCAATGCAACCATTACAGCCGCAGACATTGATGGAGGGTCGTCTGATGCCTGTGGGATCGATTCAATATCAGCCTCCCAAACAGCTTTCACATGTGACAACATAGGCACCAACAACGTGACACTTACCGTAACGGACGTCAATAACAATACGGCAACATGCACCGCTACCGTTACCGTTGAGGACAACATCGCACCTACAGCAGTATGTCAAAACATAACTGTTCTGCTTGATGACTCAGGCAATGCAACCATTACAGCCGCAGACATTGATGGAGGGTCGTCTGATGCCTGTGGGATCGATTCAATATCAGCCTCCCAAACAGCTTTCACATGTGACAACATAGGCACCAACAACGTGACACTTACCGTAACGGACGTCAATAACAATACGGCAACATGCACCGCTACCGTTACCGTTGAGGACAACATCGCACCTACAGCAGTATGTCAAAACATAACTGTTCTGCTTGATGACTCAGGCAATGCAACCATTACAGCCGCAGACATTGATGGAGGGTCGTCTGATGCCTGTGGGATCGATTCAATATCAGCCTCCCAAACAGCTTTCACATGTGACAACATAGGCACCAACAACGTGACACTTACCGTAACGGACGTCAATAACAATACGGCAACATGCACCGCTACCGTTACCGTTGAGGACAACATCGCACCTACAGCAGTATGTCAAAACATAACTGTTCTGCTTGATGACTCAGGCAATGCAACCATTACAGCCGCAGACATTGATGGAGGGTCGTCTGATGCCTGTGGGATCGATTCAATATCAGCCTCCCAAACAGCTTTCACATGTGACAACATAGGCACCAACAACGTGACACTTACCGTAACGGACGTCAATAACAATACGGCAACATGCACCGCTACCGTTACCGTTAAGGACAACATCGCACCTACAGCAGTATGTCAAAACATAACTGTTCTGCTTGATGACTCAGGCAATGCAACCATTACAGCCGCAGACATTGATGGAGGGTCGTCTGATGCCTGTGGGATCGATTCAATATCAGCCTCCCAAACAGCTTTCACATGTGACAACATAGGCACCAACAACGTGACACTTACCGTAACGGACGTCAATAACAATACGGCAACATGCACCGCTACCGTTACCGTTGAGGACAACATCGCACCTACAGCAGTATGTCAAAACATAACTGTTCTGCTTGATGACTCAGGCAATGCAACCATTACAGCCGCAGACATTGATGGAGGGTCGTCTGATGCCTGTGGGATCGATTCAATATCAGCCTCCCAAACAGCTTTCACATGTGACAACATAGGCACCAACAACGTGACACTTACCGTAACGGACGTCAATAACAATACGGCAACATGCACCGCTACCGTTACCGTTGAGGACAACATCGCACCTACAGCAGTATGTCAAAACATAACTGTTCTGCTTGATGACTCAGGCAATGCAACCATTACAGCCGCAGACATTGATGGAGGGTCGTCTGATGCCTGTGGGATCGATTCAATATCAGCCTCCCAAACAGCTTTCACATGTGACAACATAGGCACCAACAACGTGACACTTACCGTAACGGACGTCAATAACAATACGGCAACATGCACCGCTACCGTTACCGTTGAGGACAACATCGCACCTACAGCAGTATGTCAAAACATAACTGTTCTGCTTGATGACTCAGGCAATGCAACCATTACAGCCGCAGACATTGATGGAGGGTCGTCTGATGCCTGTGGGATCGATTCAATATCAGCCTCCCAAACAGCTTTCACATGTGACAACATAGGCACCAACAACGTGACACTTACCGTAACGGACGTCAATAACAATACGGCAACATGCACCGCTACCGTTACCGTTGAGGACAACATCGCACCTACAGCAGTATGTCAAAACATAACTGTTCTGCTTGATGACTCAGGCAATGCAACCATTACAGCCGCAGACATTGATGGAGGGTCGTCTGATGCCTGTGGGATCGATTCAATATCAGCCTCCCAAACAGCTTTCACATGTGACAACATAGGCACCAACAACGTGACACTTACCGTAACGGACGTCAATAACAATACGGCAACATGCACCGCTACCGTTACCGTTGAGGACAACATCGCACCTACAGCAGTATGTCAAAACATAACTGTTCTGCTTGATGACTCAGGCAATGCAACCATTACAGCCGCAGACATTGATGGAGGGTCGTCTGATGCCTGTGGGATCGATTCAATATCAGCCTCCCAAACAGCTTTCACATGTGACAACATAGGCACCAACAACGTGACACTTACCGTAACGGACGTCAATAACAATACGGCAACATGCACCGCTACCGTTACCGTTGAGGACAACATCGCACCTACACTGGCAGGCTGCCCAACAAACCTTACACTTTACACAGACTCTGACGGGGGTACTGACTGCGGAGTAACATTAAACTATACTCCACCAACATTTAACGACAACTGTGACGGAACCGGTACCGCTACTCTAGTTTCAGGACCAACTCCGGGTACCACAGTAAATGTCAGCGGTTCGCCTTACACCATAGTATATTCTTATACAGATGCCTCTGGAAACTCAGTTGTTACAAACTGTTCATTCACAGTGACGGTAGTGGACAACACGTCTCCAATCATAACCTGCCCAGGGAATATCTCAGAAAACACAAGTAACGATGGAACAGGCAACTGTAACACAACCGTAGCTATTGGAATACCAACAGTTAATGACAATTGCGGTATCGCCTCCACCATAGCACAAATAGGAGGGGCTACTATTAACCCTACAACCTATCTGTTCCCTATTGGGGATACTACCATCACATGGATTACTACCGATAATAGTGGGAATACAGTTCAATGTGAACAAATCATAACTGTAATGGATGATGAAAACCCATCCATCACCTGTCCAGAGAATGTTACCGTAAGTGCCAACGCATCCTGTGTGTCTACTGGAGTAGCCCTTGGCTCCCCTATCACTTCCGATAATTGTGGAGTGGCCAGTGTTACCAATGATGCCCCTGCAACATACCCGCTTGGAGAGACAATTGTAACATGGACCGTTACCGATAATGCTGGTTTAACGACTATCTGTACACAGATCGTAACCGTTGAAGATACAACACCGCCAACTATCTCATGCCAAAGTAATATTGTGACAACCAATGATTTTGGTATTTGTGGTGCTGAAGTAACCTATTTTACTCCAATGGGTTCAGACAACTGTACAGGGCCAACAACGATACAGACAGAAGGTTTGCCATCTGGTAGTGTTTTTCCAAAGGGCACAACAACTAACACATTCGTAGTAACTGACGCTGCAGGCAATACAGCTACCTGCTCCTTTACTGTAACAGTATTGGATGGAGAAGAACCAGAAACACCTATCTTAGATCCGATTATAGCAGATTGTTATATAGAAGTAATCCCTCCAACAACCAATGATAATTGTGACGGAGAGATAACAGCCACCTCTAATGTTAGTTTAATTTTTGATACAGTAGGAACAGAAACCATATACTGGACTTTCGAGGACAACTCGGGTAACTACATTATTGTACCACAAGATATAACCATTGCCGATAGCGCAGGTCCTATACCTGATAATGCTTCTTTACCAGACTTGTCTTTTTCTGGGTGTCAAATTTCAAACATTTCAGAATTAACCATCCCTACTGCTACAGATGGTTGCGATGGAATCATTGAAGGAACTTTATCCCCTGATTTTGTGTTTCCATTTTCCTTTTCGGGAACGGAAACGATCGATTGGGAATTTATAGATAGTAATGGCAACGTCACCATACAATCCCAAAATATCACACTCACACCTCCAAATATTAATGGTGGTACGCTAGAAGGTACATTTGAGGGGACCGTTTTTTCCAACCAAATTGATATCTCCTCCTGTGAAGTTGAAATTAATATTGATTTAGATTTAGTTGGTGAAGTAGGAACAATAATACAATGGGAACAATTTGCAGTAAACGAAGGTGTTTGGGATATCATTTCCAATACAAATGATAACCATTCAATAACTTTCGCAATTGGCGAATTGGAGTCTACCTATTACAGGGTTTTAATTCAAGTAGAAAATTGCAGCGTGTATTCTAGTCTGTTTTATGTTAGATCTTTACCTCCTGGATCTGCTCCCACAATTGAAAATTTAGATGCCGATACCAACTATTGCTTAGGAGATGATGTCAATCTACTAGCAACAAGTAATTACGTAGCGACGGAAGAGGCATTTCCTGACTATCCTCCGGGAGATTTCAATCAAGGTCAGCTAAATACCCAAGATCCCGATGGCTGGTTGGTTGATGGCGAGACAGGTGGATTTACAGCTGGAGGAAGTGCAACTAAACCACGGAATTGGTCCGCAAAAACCTGTAACAATCAAACAAACGGCAATATTGTTTACTGTTCGAACGAAGGAAAATACACCATAGCTTATGGCGATTTCAGTTCTAATCAATATAATGGAGCCACTCCAACAACTCTAGAGACTCCTATTATGGATTTATCCGATGTGGAAGGCGCAAGTTTGGATTTTGATCAAGCATACTATTTTTCTGATCAAGATTATGCCATTATTGAAATATCTACCGATGGAGGTGTAAACTATTCCACACTAGTACTAATGCATGCTCCAGGAACTGGTGACGTAGATTGGTACACAGCAGGAACTGCAGAATCTGTGGCCGGGTCAACTCCAACTGAATACAACTTCCAAACAGATAACACTTCTATTCCTCTTGATGCCTATATAGGCGAGAGCAATGTAAGGATTAGATGGTCTTTTACCGGTACTACTGACCAAAGTGCCTGGGCCATGGACAACATTTTTGTTTATCAAGAGGTCTTTGTGGATACAGAATTGGAATGGACTGATGGTATAGGAGACCCTAGTGAAGCCCCAATTGTAACTGGCCAAACCCAAGTACCTATTTCCTTTGTTCCTGAGGTTCCAGGACGCCATAATTATGGCGCAACAGCATTGATTAATGGTTGTAGATCCTACGACGAAGAAGGTACCGATTTAGTTGAAATAAAAGTATCCTATGCATATGCTGGTGAAGATATTACGTTTACCCCTGCAGAATGTGGCCAAGATACCGTTCAGCTGAATGCCTATGACAATAGATTGACGGCCTCTGAAAATGCCGCTAAGGGAGCCTTTACACTCCCCAACAATTGTTTAACCTGTGATGATGAAGGAGCTATAGATGATACAGAGATTGCAGGGGAATGGGCCATTACTGAAAGTAGTACCTGTGGTGGTAATTTCTCAATTTCTGATATCAATGATCCTGACGCAATATTTACAGGAGATGCTGGCACATATACCTTAACTTGGACGGTTAATGGCTGTTCGAGTGATATGACCATTGAAATTATAAATTGTGATTTGGTTGATTTTGATGGTGGAGACGATTATGTAGATTTCGGAAAAAATAATTATGATTTAGATAGTGGTGATTTTAGCATTGAAGTATGGGTGAAACCTGAAACAATAGGAGGAATTCAATCTATCTTCTCTAAAAGAGACGCTAACTTCACTGGTGGGGCGCATGGATACGATTTACGAATAAACAATTCTGGTATTGTAGAATTTCGTTGGAATCAAAGTGGATTCTTAAATTCTTCTCCCTATACCCTAGACACATCTAGATGGTATCATCTAGCATTAACTCGAGCAGGTAATCAATATAGACTTTATATTGATGGTATATTAATAAAAGTTGGAGGTGGCGGTCAGCCTTCAAACAATAATTACAAAGCTATTTTAGGGGCCATGGCCCAAGCCTCTTCCACAGTTCCTACCAATCACTTTAATGGCTGGATAGATGAATTGCGTATTTGGAACAAAGCCTTGTCAATTGAACACATTAGACAAATGATGAACCAAGAAATCGAGCCTTTAGGTTCGGATGTTGGAGGTGTGGTTTTAGGTACAAAAATAAACGGTCCAGATGCTAATCAAGATGGGATTGATGACAATCCGTTGTTATGGTCTAATCTAGAAGGCTATTACCGTATGGATATTGCTTGTGGTAACCTATCACCAAATTTTGCCTTAGGAGCGAATGGTCGCTTAAAAAATATTACCTCCAACCAACAAGAAACCGCTCCACTCCCTTATACAACTGTTCAAACTGGGGATTGGAATAATGATAATACATCAGCTTCACCTTGGACCAATTATCCTGTTTGGGATCATCCTAATAGCCCAGGTATTAACGGCACCATGATTGATTGGAATATTGTTGAAACAACGCATGATGTGACTAGTGATGCTCAAGACGTTACCCTTTTAGGCTTATTAGTGGATTCCAATGAGCTGACTATAACGGGAACCGGGGCTGAGGACGAAACCAACGATGGCCATGGACTTTGGATCACCCATTATCTTAAATTAAACGGACAAATAGATTTAGTAGGTGAATCCCAATTGATTCAAAAGCGATACAACATAGACCAATTGAATGACAGCGAATTGGATCTCTCCAGTGGAGGATATATCGAAAGAGACCAACAAGGGACTAGTAATCTCTATAACTATAATTATTGGAGTAGCCCTGTGAGTCCTCAGAATACAACAGCAAACAATACAGATTATACCGTTGCTGATGTTTTAATGGACGGTACCAATGCAGCCTCACCTCAGACTATAAATTGGATTGAAGGCCACAATTCTAACCCTGGACCGCCATTATCCATTACCAATCGTTGGATCTATACTTACAATGCAGTTTCCAACACCTATTTACAATGGAATCATATGGCTAGTTATGGCAGTATACCTACCGGTAATGGTTATACCATGAAAGGAAGTGGAGCTAGTGGAGCCTATCAGAATTATGTATTCAAAGGTAAACCTCACAATGGTACTATTCAAAACAGCTCTACAGAATTTAGCAATGGGGAAGAATTTCTAATTGGAAATCCCTATCCAAGTGCTCTTGATGCTGATGAATTTATCAAGGACAATATTCCAAACAGTATTGCCAATTCCGATTACAACTCCGCTGCAAACCCTGAAACTTCAAGTGCTTTTGATGGCGCCCTCTATTTTTGGGTTCATTATGCCTCCAACAATTCGCATAATGTTTCCGAATATGAAGGCGGCTTCGCTGTCTACAATTTAACGGGGGGAGAAATTCCTTCGGCCCCACCAATTACTGAAGACGGCTATCAAGGCAGTGGCGAAGGATTTTCAAATGTAACACCCGGTCAATACATACCTGTTGGTCAAGGATTTGTAGTACACGCATCTCAACCAGGAACAGGAGGGCAAATTAAATTTGAAAATGACCAAAGAGTGTTCAAAAGAGAAACCGGCTCTGGAACATCCACATTCATGAGAACCGCCAACACCGATCAAAACCAAGAACAGGAAGAGTCTCAAAATGAAATTAAACGGATCCGATTGAGCGCCTCAACACCCAATAATATAGTGAGAAATTTATTGCTTGGGTTTGTTGACAATAATGAGGCTAGTGATAATTTTGATTTTGGGTATGACGCCAAGAACAAGGACTCCTTTAGCACCGACGTTTCATGGAACATTTCCGGAGAGAATTATATCATCCAAGGAGTAGGCGCTTTTGATTCCTCCAAACAATACCCTTTAAATGTGGTAATGGCTCAAAGTGGAAACCTCAAAATAGTGTTACGTGAGCAAGAGAACTTTGAACAAGAAACTAATGTGTTTGTTTTTGACTCCGTAACAGGCATTTATACACAGATAAATCAAAATGCTTTTGAAATACAATTGGATACAGGAACCTATGAAAATAGATTCTACATTACATTTGAAGCAGATGACACTCTTACTGTAAATAACAAGAACCTACAAAACATCGTTATAAACTACCTCAACAGTAGTGAAGAGATTTACATCAAAACACAAGAGCACCTGAATGTAAAACAAGTATATCTTACTAACATTATTGGCCAGAAAGTAAAATCTTGGAATGCTACAAACACAACTATTTCAAGTGAATTTAAAATTCCTGTAAAAAAGATTGCTGATGGTAACTACATTATTAAAGTAGTTACAGACAAGGGAGCAATCAACAAAAAAATTGTTATTAAACTCAATTAAAAACAATTTACCTACAAAAAAGCAGCCTAAAGGGCTGCTTTTTTTATTCCCTATAATACGGTATTAAACATACATTCTATCCAATTTTTTTATTTTAAATACAGTTATTCTACATGTCTCCACATATTATCGTACAAAACAAAGCATAATTATTTTACCCCAATAAAATGAAAAAACTAACCACTCTACTTTCGCTAATCTCAGTGCTATGTGCTTTTAATTTTGCAATAGCAGACAATAACACCACGCAATCTACTAACAGTACAATTCAAAGAGTACGCATTGATTTTGTAACGCCTCTTGGATACACTCGACATTTATTATTGGCATTTACCTCAGACAATTCTGCAACGGATGGCATTGATTATGGTTACGACGCTCCCAATATCGAGAATTTACCAGATGACTTAAACTGGCGAATTAACAATCAAAATTATGAGGTTCAAGGTGTTGGTGCTTTTAATGCCACAAAGTCCTATCCACTTGCCATGTTTTTGGATAATTCAGGTGAAATAGAAATAGCTTTGAACAATCTAGAAAATTTTGATACCGAAATTAATGTATACATTTACGACTCTATACTAAATACTTTTACACAAATTAACGATGCTAATTATTCAAAACAATTAACTAGTGGAGATCATTTGGACAGATACTACATTACCTTTTCCAATAATATTAATGAAATTACGTTCGTAAATAGTTCAAATGGCACTTTAGGATTAAAAAACAACCAAATTGAACCCGCCCAAATAACCTATTCGCAATATTCACAAAAATTACAAATCAAGACTTCTCAAGGCAACACAATAGAACATGTTTCTATCTACAATATGGCTGGACAAAGAATCTTAAATAAATTAAATATAAATACAAATGAAGCCGACATTCCATTTACAAAAACAGTAAATCAAACATATTTAATTGTTATTGAAAGTTCAAAGGGTACCTACACAAAGCAAATAGCTCTTAATAGCCTGAAATAATCCTTAAAATAGACACAAAAAAAGAGCCGCTAGTTATTAATAGCGGCTCTTTTTTTAATATAAAATAAACTAAATCTAATCTTGATTAGATTCAGTGGAGTTTTCATCTAAATAAAGAGGAACTCCTTCACTATTTAAATCGTTAGTTGGGTCACCATCATTATTTAAATCCTCATGCTTTGTTAATACATCATCACCATCATCATCCACATCCAAAAAGTTTGGAACTTCATCACCGTCGGTATCATCATTATATAAATCCTTATCTCCATCCAAATCTTCCAAATACGATGGCACCCCATCACTGTCATGATCATTAACTTCCGTTTGATACAATTCAAACTTGAATATTAAATTGGAATATGAAGGTATTCCGCTTTGTGCCGAAGAAAAATATCCTAAACCTGAAGGCAAAAACATGGCTCCAAAACCATAGCCTTCATACGTTACCGTTCCATCTCCATTTTCAACAAATGAAGTTGCGGCACTAAATTGAGGCAACACTTCCCTCCACCCAGGTATTACACTAAGTAAATCAAAATCCGAATCGGCATTTACAGTACTATCAAATACTTCTCCATCCATTGTATTCCCAGAATAGTTGGCCAATACGCTGTCTGAAAAGTGAGGCATATCACCTCCTCCTTGATTCAACCTTAAAATATAGTATTCGTATTCGGTTTCCTGGTAGGTGGTTAAATGGGTTTCTACAGCATCAATTAACAAAGTATTGTTCTCTGGATCCGGTAGCTCTAAATAATTCCCATCTTCATCCGTTGGTAATTCGGTTATTATCAAATCTGACAATGAAAAATTACCAGGAGTTGCAAAAGTAGAAGCGTTATAATAATGAGTTTCAAAATACCCCATTAAAGAATCCTTATCGGTCAATTGTTGTTCCTCTCGGTCTCTTTCTGGAATCGAGGTCGTTCCGTCATCATCCTTATTACAAGACACAAAGGACAAAATCACTCCCAGCAATATTACATGGTAATTTTTTAATTTCATATGCTTTTTTTTAACCTTAATCCTTCAAACCTGTAGTTTTGAAAGCTTAATACGTAGTTAACTAATTTTCCTTTTCTATATTGCACACTGTTAGGCAGAACACAACAATAATGCGTAATTTTAAGTGCGCAAGATACAATATTATAATACTTTTGTACAAAAAGATTAACGTAGATTTTATAATTTTAATATGAGAGTTGACAAATTTCTTTGGTGTGTGAGATACTATAAAACAAGGAGTATTGCAACAGAAGCCTGCAAAAAGGGCCATGTAAAAATAAATGAACAAGTAGCCAAACCAAGCAGGGAAGTTTTTATATCGGACACAATAGAATTACGCAAAGATCAAATCAATTATAAAATTAAGGTCAACGACGTGCCTCCTAATCGTGTTGGTGCAAAACTTGTCGATATATACCGAACCGATTTAACTCCAAAAGAAGAGTTTGAAGCCAAGGAACTTTTAAAATACTCTCAAGATTACTATAGAAAAAAAGGAACCGGCCGACCTACCAAAAAAGACCGTCGTGATCTTGAAGGCTATTATGGTGAAAATGATGACTGAATAGAACATTATTGAATTTTCTCCTTTATCTTTGACAAAACAACATTAGCGATGACTGTTACAAAAAACACTATACTAAACCACCAAGAAATCCAACATAAAATCCGTCGTATTGCTTATCAAATTTATGAAAGTAACGTTTCAGAAAAAGAGGTCATTTTAGCCGGAATAGATAGCAACGGGTATCTTTTGGCACAAAAACTCAAAGCCTCTCTAGATAACATTTCCGATATCAATACCATATTGTGCAAAGTGATTGTTGATAAAAAACATCCTTTGGAAGAAGTTAAAACCTCATTAAAGCAAGAGGACTACACAAACAAATCTATTGTATTGGTTGACGATGTATTAAACTCTGGCAGCACCCTAATCTATGGCGTTAAGCATTTTTTAAATGTTCCCTTAAAGCAATTTAAAACAGCCGTATTGGTGAACCGAAATCATAAAAAATACCCTGTGAAAGCCGATTTTAAAGGTATTTCACTTTCTACTTCTATTAAAGAACATGTAGAAGTAATTCTAGACGGAGACACCTTTGAAGCCTTCTTGCAATAAGCAAGAAGCTTCATTGCTCCACGCTCAAAATTTCACTTATAATATCATCTAAGCTCTTGCCATCCGTTAGAACAGTTACCTCACTTTGACTATAATAAGGTGAACGTTCAAAAAGATGTTTTCCTATAAACTCCACTAAAAGTTCTTCAGAATCCAAGTGTGCAATCAATGGCCTATTTATACGCTCCTCAAATAAACGTTTGGTTAAAGTAGGAATGGATGCCTTTAAATACACACTTTTAGCATTGGAAGCCGATAAAATTCTTCCCATATTATTTCCATAACAAGGCGTCCCCCCTCCTAACGAAATAACCTTGATCTCTTTTTGGTCAATAATTTCTTGAAGGTATTTTGATTCGGCTCTTCTAAAATAAATCTCTCCTTTTAATTTGAATAGTTCCCTAACAGTCATTCCCTCCTTTTCCTCAATAAAGACATCCAAATCTAAAAAATCACATTTTAAAATTTTCGCCAATTTGGCCCCAACCGAGGTTTTACCTGACCCCATGTACCCAACTAAAAATATTTTTTTTTCCATGTTATATATTGATTGCTAAAAGCATATGAATCTCTAAGGCAAAAAAACAAAAAATTATTTTGAAAATGGTTTGGAAAACAAATAAATCATCCTATCTTTGCACCCGCATTACAAAAAGACTCGGTAGCTCAGTTGGTAGAGCATAACACTTTTAATGTTAGGGTCCTGGGTTCGAGCCCCAGCCGGGTCACAAGTAAAAAGTTAAGCGAAATAGCTTAACTTTTTTTATTAAGTTGACCGTATGCGCACGTGGCGGAACCGGTAGACGCGCTAGCTTGAGGGGCTAGTATCCATTAGGATGTGGAAGTTCGAATCTTCTCGTGCGCACAGAATGCAACGCCTCTGAGAAGGGACGTTTTAAACCTCAAAAACATAATGACTCGGTAGCTCAGCTGGTAGAGCATAACACTTTTAATGTTAGGGTCCTGGGTTCGAGCCCCAGCCGGGTCACAAAGAAAAAAGTTAAGCGAAAAGGCTTAACTTTTTTTGTTTTATACCATCCTTACTTAATATTCAACAATTTTTCTATTTGTTCTTTTACCGCATCACTACTCCAATTGGCCGCACCTGTTTTATCTATAGCAATAGCGCCGTTCTTATCTATTAAAAATGTTCTCGGTATAGTAGATACCTCTAACTCTTTTGGAGGCGCTTGAAGCGGCCTATATGCCCTAAAACCGTAATTCTTTTTAATTAAAAATTGTTCTACTACAGGCTGTTCTTCATTACTAACAAATACAAACACAACTTCATCTTTATAAATTTCATAAAGTTCCTCCAGACTGTCCATTTCAGCAATACAAGGAGGACACCAAGTGGCCCAAAAATTGATTAACACCACCTTACCTTGATAGTCCTCAAAATTTACGATTTTGTCATTACTATCCATTAACTTCCAATTGTAGCTACTCAGGACCTCCCTATCTTCAACATCCTCAATCGAAGGACCAAATAAAGCCAGGCCTTTATTTATAAGCAATTGAATTGGAAACCTAGTTTGTGGTACTAAAAGCAGTACAAGTATCACTAAAAAAACAATATTTTGTTTTTGGGATTTATTCAGCTTCATATTCAAAAATAACTACAAAAGTTTTTATATCATCAAGAAAAAGGCTCCCATAATACTAGGAGCCTTTTCTTAATAATGCATTATCATATTTTTATGCGGCATTTTGCTTTTTGATAAGGTTCAATGCAGATCCCTCATTATACCATGCAATTTGCGCTTCATTATAACTATGGTTAACTGTAATGACATCTTTAGATCCATCATTATGTACCAACTCAATGCTTAAAGGCTTATCTGGAGCAAATTCATTCAGATCTAAGAAATTGAAAGTATCATCCTCTTGTACCAAATCATAATCATTTTCATTTGCAAAGGTTAAAGCTAACATCCCTTGTTTTTTAAGGTTTGTTTCATGAATACGTGCAAAAGACTTCACCAATACTGCCGCTACTCCTAAGTGCCTCGGCTCCATAGCTGCATGCTCTCTGGAAGACCCTTCTCCGTAATTATGATCTCCAACCACTACTGTTTTAATCCCTGCTGCCTTATACTCGCGTTGTACATCTGGTACGCCACCATACTCACCTGTCAATTGGTTCTTCACAAAGTTTGTTTGTTGGTTGTACGCATTCACAGCACCAATTAAGCAGTTGTTGGAAATATTATCTAGATGACCTCTAAAACGTAACCAAGGTCCTGCCATAGAGATATGGTCTGTGGTACACTTACCAAAAGCCTTGATTAATAATTTAGCTCCCGTTATAGTATCTCCAATTGGAGTAAATGGCTCCAACAATTGTAAACGCTCCGAAGTAGGACTTACAGAAACCTCTAACCCACTTCCATCTTCAACAGGATCTACATATCCATTTTCTTTAACTTCAAAACCTTTTGGCGGTAATTCCCATCCTGTAGGCTCATCAAACATTACTTCTTCACCATTTTCGTTGATTAACTTATCGGTGAGAGGGTTAAAGTCCAAACGTCCCGCAATAGCTATTGCCGCTGTTAATTCGGGGGATGCCACAAAGGCATGCGTGTTAGGGTTACCATCGGCACGCTTTGCAAAGTTTCTGTTGAAGGAATGCACAATACTGTTTTTAGGAGCATTTTTAGGGTCACTATATCGTGCCCATTGCCCGATACAGGGACCACAGGCATTGGTAAAAATTTTAGCGTCTAATTTTTCAAACACTTGAAGAATACCATCACGTTCGGCAGTATAACGCACCTGTTCAGAACCTGGATTTATCCCAAATTCTGCTTTGGTTTTTAAATTTTTATCCAAAGCTTGCTGTGCTATTGAAGAAGCCCTCGACAAATCTTCATAGGACGAGTTCGTACATGATCCAATCAAGCCCCACTCAACAGCCAATGGCCATTCATTGGCCTTTGCCTTTTCCGTCATTTCCTTACCAGCAGGTGTAGACAAGTCTGGCGTAAACGGACCATTTAAAAGTGGAGATAATTCTGAAAGATTAATTTCTATAACCTGATCAAAATATTGCTCTGGATTTTGGTATACTTCAGCATCTGCTGTCAAATAATCTTTGATTTCATTGGCAGCATCGGCAACATCAGCTCTTTCCGTAGCGCGTAAATAACGTTCCATGGATTCATCATAACCAAATGTAGAGGTGGTTGCTCCAATTTCTGCTCCCATGTTACAAATGGTACCTTTACCGGTACAAGACATCGCTGTTGCTCCCGGGCCAAAATATTCCACTATGGCTCCAGTACCACCTTTTACCGTTAAAATTTCAGCAACTTTAAGAATTACATCTTTAGGTGCCGTCCAACCAGATAGTTTTCCTGTTAATTTTACACCTATCAACTTTGGAAACTTAAGCTCCCAAGCCATACCGGCCATTACATCTACGGCATCAGCCCCTCCTACTCCAATAGCTACCATTCCCAAGCCTCCTGCATTTACAGTATGAGAATCGGTACCAATCATCATTCCGCCTGGAAAAGCATAGTTCTCCAAAACTACTTGGTGAATAATCCCTGCTCCCGGTTTCCAAAATCCAATTCCATATTTATTGGATACAGACGCCAAAAAATCAAACACTTCCTTACTAGTTTCATTGGCTTGTCTTAAATCTTCTTTCGCCCCTTGTTTTGCTTGAATTAAGTGATCACAGTGTACTGTAGTTGGTACGGCAACCTTAGGTTTTCCAGCTTGCATAAATTGCAACAATGCCATTTGTGCGGTTGCATCCTGACATGCAATTCTATCTGGAGCAAAATCCACATAATCCTTTCCCCTAACAAAAGCCTTCTCTGGAGTTCCATCCCAAAGATGTGAGTATAAAATCTTTTCAGAGAGTGTCAATGGTTTACCTACAACTTCACGCGCTTTATCTACACGTTCTGCCATGTTAGCATAAACCTCCTTTATCATGTCTATATCAAATGCCATAAGTTTTTTATTGTTTATTTCTATTCCTTTTTTTGGTGTTTACAATATACAAAATATGTACTCGTTTGAAAAACTTAAAATGTCAAGGTTTCCAATTCAAGGATTTAAAACGACAGAAAAAAAAAGTCCGAGTTAAAACTCGGACTTTCACATATATTAAATCAACTTTTAAGCTAATACCAATTGCTTTTGAGACGGTGAAAATCTAGTTAAAACTATACCTTCAACAGCTGCCTCATATTCTTCCATAGTAGGAGTTCTACCTAAAATAGTAGATAACACTACTACTGGAGTGGAAGACAATAAAGATTCTCCTTTTTTCTCTCCAGAATCTTTTACAACTCTTCCTTGGAATAAACGTGTAGATGTTGCCATTACTGTATCTCCTGGCTCCGCTTTTTCCTGGTTACCCATACACAGGTTACAACCTGGACGCTCCAAGTACAGCATGTTTTCGTACTTAGTACGTGCTAAACCTTTTGGTGCATTATCATCAAACTCAAATCCAGAGTACTTTTGTAATACTTCCCAATCACCTTCAGCTTTCAACTCATCAACAATATTATAGGTTGGAGGTGCTACAACTAAAGGAGCTTTAAACTCTACTTTACCTTGCTGTGCTTCGATGTTTTTCAACATTTGAGCCAATATCTTCATATCTCCTTTATGAACCATACAAGACCCTACAAACCCTAGATCTACCTGCTTTGTACCTCCATAATAAGACAATGGTCTGATGGTATCGTGGGTATATCGTTTAGATACATCTTCGTTGTTGACATCTGGATCGGCAATCATTGGTTCTGCAATCTCGTCCAAATCAATGACAACCTCTGCATAATATTTCGCGTTGGCATCTGGTCTTAAAGCTGGCTTAATTCCAGTTTTAACCTCTTGGATTCTTGCATTTGCTTTATCTACCAAACCTTGCAGTACTTGCGTTTCATTATCCATACCTTTTTCAATCATGATTTGGATACGATCTCTTGCAATCTCTAAAGATTCGATTAAAGTTTCATCTTCAGAAATACAGATAGACGCCTTGGCCTTCATTTCTGCAGTCCAATCTGTAAATGTAAAGGCTTGGTCTGAAGTCAATGTTCCAATGTGCACTTCAATTACACGTCCTTGGAATACGTTTTCACCTCCAAACTGCTTCAACATTTGTTGTTGCGTAGCATGCACTACATCTCGGAAATCCATGAAGCTTCTCATGTTTCCTTTAAAGGTCACTTTAACAGATTGCGGTATTGGCATAGTCGCTTCACCTGTAGCCAAGGCTAATGCTACAGTACCAGAATCGGCACCAAATGCAACTCCCTTAGACATACGTGTGTGAGAATCTCCACCAATGATGATATCCCAATCACTTACTGTAATATCATTTAAAACTTTATGAATTACATCGGTCATTGCATGGTAGACTCCTTTAGGATCGCGTCCTGTAATTAGGCCAAAGTCATTCATAAATCTCATCAATTTAGGAATATTCGCTTTGGACTTGTCATCCCAAACGGAAGCTGTATGACAACCAGACTGATACCCACCATCCACTATTGGTGAAATTACCGTAGCCGCCATCATTTCCAACTCTTGAGATGTCATTAACCCCGTAGTATCTTGAGATCCTACAATATTTACTTCAACACGAACATCAGAACCTGCATGTAATGTTTTTCCTGGAGTTGTTCCTACTGCATTTTGGTTGAATATTTTTTCTACTGCCGTTAGACCTTGACCATCCACAGAAATTTCTTTTGACGGTGCATAAACTTGAGGAATCTCAATTCCTAATACTTTAGCGGCAAACGTCTGTAATTTTTTCCCAAATACAACAGCGTAAGATCCCCCTGCCTTAATGAACTCCATCTTTTGTGGCGTTAAGGATGCAGAAATATCAATTAACTCTTGATCTCCATTATATAATTTCTTCTCTTTTGTATTAATGGTTAGAACGGTACCAGTTTCTACTGAATAGGCTTGTTCCAAAACGGGATCTCCATTTCCATCCAATACAACATTTCCTTCAGCATCTTTTTTCTTAACCCAATTCTTAAGATCAATTCCAATACCTCCTGTTACTCCCACAGTAGTAAGGAAAATTGGAGAAATTCCGTTTGTTCCAGCAATAACAGGAGCAATATTGATAAATGGTACATATGGGCTAGCTTGTATACCTGTCCATAAAGCCACATTGTTTACTCCAGACATTCTTGAAGACCCTACTCCCATAGTTCCTTTTTCAGCAACTAACATCACACGCTTATCCGGGTGTTGTTCTTGTAAGGCCTTAAGATCGTTTTGCATTTCTTTGTTATGCTCAAATATAGACTGTCCATGCAACTCACGGTCTGAACGAGAATGGGCATCGGCTCCAGGAGACAATAAATCTGTAGAAATATCCCCTACACCTGCAATAAATGTTACAATCTCTATTTTTTCTTCTACTTCCGGAAGTTCTGTAAAAAACTCAGCCTTAGCATAACTTTCAATCAATTGCCTTGCAATAGCATTACCTGATTTGAATGCTTCTTCCAAACGAGCAGTATCTGCTTCATAAAGGAACACCTGTGTTTTTAATACTTTGGCAGCTTCTGCAGCAATGGCCTCATCGCTTCCTAAAGCCAAATCAAGAAGCACTTCTACAGAAGGGCCTCCCTTCATGTGTGACAACTGCTCAAAAGCAAAAGCAGGGCTAATCTCTTCAACAACTGACTCACCAAGGATAATTTCTTTTAAAAATTTAGCCTTTACTCCTGCGGCACTGGTTGTTCCAGGCAAAGTATTGTAAATAAAGAAATTTAGAGAATCTTTGCGGCTTTCATTGTTCAAATCTTTAATTTGCTCAATGATTTCGCTTAATAAAGCTGCATCATCAATAGGTTTAGGGTGAAGTCCCTGAGCTTTACGCTCTTCGATTTCCTTGATGTAATCGTTGTATATATTCATATTTAAGATATTATAATTTAATGGCTTATAAGTGATAAAAAAATAGCGTCCAAAAACTACAGACACTCTATCTAAACCAAAGCCGTTTTTAAAATATTTTTTTTCTTTAGCCTCGCAAAAGTAAAGAATTAATACAAAGTTTTAAAAATAAAATAGTGAATACAATATTCAATTATATTAAATGCATATAGTGCTATAATTAATTGATATGACACTAGATTTAACTCTGCTTCAAAACCGCTGGTTGCCGAGAGATTCTTGAAATAAAGTCTTAATGATTGGGCGGTCTCTTAGGTCCATAAAGGGCTTTTCGAAATTAAGAATATAAAACATAGGTAACATACACCAACTTAGCTTTAAACTCTAATTTTAAAATTATTGAAGATTAAATTAAAAGGAAACCAAATAACGGACTATGGGAAGTTTATCGTATCCTTCTGCAAAATTAAAACAAACTCTCAATAATTTGCTCGTCAGTAACACCTTCCGCCTCTGCTTTGTAGTTTTTTATAATACGGTGTCTTAAGATGCCATTGGCAACAGCCTGTACATTTTCAATGTCTGGTGAAAATTTCCCCTGAATAGCGGCGTGTGATTTTGCTGCCAAAATCAAGTTCTGAGAGGCTCTGGGACCAGCTCCCCAATCAACAAACTCTTTTACTAAGTCTGATGCTGACGGTTCATTTGGTCTTGTTTTTGCAACCATTCCAACGGCATATTCAATAACATTGTCCGCTACAGGAATACGTCTGATAACACTTTGGAATTTGATAATTTCCTCTGCTGTGAACAAAGCATTCACCTCTGATTTAGTATCCGAAGTTGTTGACTTCACAACCTCTACCTCTTCTTTAAATGAAGGATATTTTAAGTTAATGGCAAACATAAAACGATCCAATTGGGCTTCTGGCAAAGGATAAGTTCCTTCCTGTTCGATTGGATTTTGCGTGGCAAGCACGAAATAAGGCAAACTTAATTTGTAATGGTGGCCAGCAACCGTCACCGCCCGCTCTTGCATAGCTTCCAATAAGGCTGCCTGCGTTTTTGGAGGCGTCCTGTTAATTTCGTCCGCTAAGATAATATTGGCAAAAATAGGTCCTTTGATAAACTTGAAATGACGATTTTCATCCAAAATTTCACTTCCTAAAATATCACTTGGCATCAAATCTGGTGTAAACTGTATACGTTTGAAATCTAACCCAAGAGCTTGTGCAATGGTATTTACCATTAAGGTTTTTGCCAATCCTGGCACTCCCACTAGGAGGGAATGACCACCCGAAAAAATGGAAATCAAAATTTGATTTACCACTTCATCTTGACCAACAATTACTTTAGCAACTTCACTTTTTAGGGCTTTGTGTTTTTTTACAAACTGTTCTACAGCTGTTACGTCAGACATATTATTTTTCTTTTTTTAACCAATTACTGTTAAACTCGCAATCTCTATATTCACCATTAATTTTGATATAGGTTTCCTGGATTTTCTCTTCGGTCCACTTATCAATGGCTTTTAATTGCTTTTCTTGTTCTGCTAGGCTTTTAATCTTCAAATAATCTCTGGCAAAATCTGCTTCATGCTCATCTATTCTATCTGTTACCGTCAAAATTTTAAATTTAATACGGTTTACTCGGTCTTCATCTTGCAATACTAAACTCACCTCTCCATCCTTTAAATGCTGGATTTGAGAGTATAATTCTGGATCCATTTTAGTCAACTCGAAATTATGATCTTGAGTTCTAGGATTAATCAATTGCCCGCCATCTTGTTTGGTTTCCTTCTCATCACTAAACTCCTTTGCGGCATCAGCAAACGACACATCACCATCTACAATGCGTTTTCTAATCAGCTCAATTTTATCTTTAGCCTCCTTAACAGCTTCTTGAGTGATTTCAGGACGCAATAAAATATGTCTTACCTCATAAATTTGGCCTTTAATCTTTTCTAGATAAATGATATGATATCCGAAATCGGTTTCAAAGGGCTCCGAAATCTCGCCTTCTTGTAATGAAAAAGCTACCTCCCTAAACTCCTTTACCATTTGCGGGTGCTTCTTGTTCAATTCGTATTTACCACCATTCTTCCTTGATGCAACATCATCTGAATAAAATACTGCTTTGGTAGTAAAACTAGCGCCATTTTCAATAACATCGGCCTTAAATTCCTTTAGCCTATCAATTACCTTTTGCTTTTCTTCTTGGGACACTTCCGGAATAACTACAATTTGAGCTACTTTCAGCTCTGTTCCAAACATAGGACGTTCGTCCTTAGGTATATTGTTAAAATATTCTCTAACCTCTTCCGGAGTCACTTCAATATCCTCAACAATCTTGTTTTGCATCTCAAATGCCAACTTTCCATTTTTGTTGATGATGAACATCTCCTCTCTTAGGCTTTCCTCACTATCTTTATTATAAAATTTCAACAGCTCATCCATAGAGCCATTAGTCTGCTCCAAGAAGGCATTAATCTGTTGATCGATATTGGAACGAATTTCCAATTCATTCACCGTAATACTATCCTGAATCGCGTGGTGGGTATATAATTTGTCCTCCAACAGTTTTCCAAACAACTGGCATCTTGTAATTTCTGCGGTAGAGACTCCCCTGGCCTGCAACTGAATAAATTCCTTATCGATATCTGAGTCTAAAACCACAAAATCTCCAACCACAGCTACAACCCCATCAACCTTTTTACGGGCATTAGGATCGATGATCTGCGCCTCCTTTTCTACTTCAGGCTCTTCTATAATTTCCTGGGCAGGAACCACTCCAAACGACATAAGCGCTAAAGTGGCCATCATAAATTTTAAATTAATTGAAGATTTCAAATTGTTTGTTTTTAATAGCATCTTTGGTAATATCTTTTTCCAGCTGTTTAATGAGTTCCAATTTCCTTTTGTTCATTACTATTTGATTAATGGTTGGCTTGACGTATTCCAAGGGCGCATAATCATTTTGCAAAAGGACATCATTTATTTGCATCAAATATAGGTCTAATGAATCTTTGAGCTGTAAAAAATTAGATTTTTTTAACAGTTCTTTTTTATTCTCAGCATGTAACACGGGAACCTTGTCGATTACTTGGGAAACTTTTACCCAAACGGAATCGTTCAAAGTATAGGATTTAAATTGAATTGAAATTGAATCTAAATAGGTTTTATCCTCTTCGTCATAGCGCTTAAAACGCTTCTCTATGTCCTCCCTGTTTATGGCGTTTTGAGCAATTTTAATATATCTCAGCTTAAGCAACTCTTCATTAAGCTTAAAAGTCTCTTTGTTGAGATCATACACCTTTTGAGCCTCTTCCTTGCTAACCGTGGTATCAATATTCTTTTTAACTAAAGCATCCAAATAAGCCTTGGTAAAAAGGTCTTTTTTATATTGCGATACTAGTTTATTGAAATCCTGCTGCATCTTCTCTGGTAGGTTGGTTTGTGCTCCATCCACCAATAAAAGTTGCGTTGCCCACCGGTTGATAAATCCATTTACTAAAAGCGTACTATCTTCTTTTGGGGTTCCCTCTGCCACCAAACCTTCAATATCTTCCTGATATAAATAAGATTCATTTACTCGAGCAATAGGCACTCTATCGTCTGTCTTTTTAAACAAATCGCATGAGAAAACCGTAAGCAACAGTAATAATATGATTAGGCTGTTTTTATTCAATTAATTCAGGATTTGAGATTTCACCTTAGCCAACACGTCTTGGTTTATTTCAACATTATAGCGCTCATGCAAAGTGTTCAACCAGTTTTTTTCAATATAATTTTGATAGTCGCTTACAACACTCCCTCTTGCTTCCTCGAAGGTTTTAGGCCCACTAGGATATACCTCTTCTACCATTGCAACATGATAGGAATCATTGAATTTATAAATCGAAGACACGCCTTTTTTAAATTCAAAATCTTCAGGCAATGCTTGATGCGTTGTATCCATTATTCCTTTAGTAAAAATAACCTTTTGTTCGCTTTCGGTATTCAACTTATCACTGATTTCTTCAACCGATTTGTTGTCTTCCAGCAAATCCTCCACCTTAGAAATATCTCTTTTCTTGGCCGCCGAAGCAACCACGGCATCTGCCCTAACCGGCCAAACGTAATCTGCCTTGTGCGATTCGTAGTAGCTTTTCAATCCAACGGTATCTTTAGAAGCGGTATTCCAAACTTCCTTTTCCATTAGGTCAAACAACAATAACCCATCTCTATATTCACCTAAAATAAAAGCGAATTCCTCGTCTTCAAATTCTAGATTACGCTCTCGGTATTCTATAAGTTTGGCTTCCAAAAAGGCTTCATACTCGGCCGCAACAACTTCGGTATTGGTCAATTGCTTTCCAAAATATTTTCTTTGAGAAGATACTAAATAATCCCCAAACGCTCCATAGGTGTAATCTTGTTTCCCTATGGTGATGAACGTTTTGTCTTTGATAAAATCCCCCGGTAAAGTCCAGTTGTTTTGAAAATAACTGGCGTTAATCAACCCTTCAAAATAAGTCAAGGCCTCTTGGTTATCCTTAACACTATAACGTTGTTTTAAGTTATTGGTAAGAGCCGTATTGATTAATGCCGATCTTGAATCACGCTTTACACGTTGTTCCAATTCCAACTTAATGGTATCAAACTCTGGGTTTCCCGTTTTGTCAATCAATTTCACGATATGCCATCCAAATTCTGTTTTAAACGGTTCCGAAATCTGTCCATTTTCCGTCAAGCCAAAGGCCACTTCTTCAAATTCCGAAGAGCTTAATTGCCCACCTTTAAATGATGGCAACAAACCGCCTTTAGCCGCCGAGCTTTTATCATCTGAAAACTGTTTTGCCACAGCCTCAAAAGACTCGCCTTGCATGATTTTTTTGTAGAGCTCATTAATTCTTACTTCTGGATTTAAAGAAGAATCCTTTTGAACTTTAGACACCATGATGTGCTCTACGGTAACTTCTCCTCTAGAAGGACGCTTGTCCTCAACCATCACAATATGATATCCAAAACGCGTTCTAAATGGCATAGAAATCTCCCCCACCTCAGTATTGTAAGCTACCGTTTCAAAATTATAAACCATTTTGAAGGCCGAAAAATACCCCAACTCCTCAGCATAAGTTTCATGTCCTTTGTAATTAATTTCTCTTGAACCAGGGGCCTTGTATTTGGTGTTCAACTCTTTAAACACGCTTTCAAAACCTTCTTTTTTAGCTCTTTCACGCAACTCCAATAAATCGTTGTACACCTTAAGAGTATCTCGTTCAGCTTCTTCTACACGAAATAAAATATGAGAAGCCTTAATATCATATGACATCCTATCGTAGGCTTCCTTCACCAAGGCATCGGTCACCTTATTATCAGTCAGGAAGTTTTTGGTCAGTTGCTTTTTGTAATTGGCAAATTCCCTTTTGTATTGGGCATTATCATCTAGTCCCAAACGTTTTGCCTCTTTAATTTTCAATTGATAATTCACAAAAAGCTTTAAATATTCATCTACATCTTTTTGTGATTCATCCTTTACCAAATCAAGATTCTTGTTATAAACCCTAATAAACTCAGAAGCCTTTACGGGGTCTCCATCCACAGTAAACAACACATCATCACTCGTAGTTTGCGCACATACAAACCCAGAAACAAATAATAAAAGGACTAAAAACTTTAGTTTTGATTTCATAGAAAAAACAATTGGTCAATTGCAGCAAAAATAACATAATTAACATATTTGACAAGCTGCTTTTATGAAACGTCCTTATAAAGCAATTCGTATAAAAAGAAGCTATCAGTCATGTTAAAACCGAACATTTCATTGTGTAAACAAAAAAACGAATGGAATATCAAAATAACATAGTATCTTTAATTTCGAATAAACTGCTAACAATGAAGTACTCCACTAAAATTACTGTGGCCCTACCACTGGATGAATTCCTACATAAATTCAACAATACGGAAAATATGAAGCATTGGCAAAAAGGCCTCATTGCTGCCGAACATATTTCGGGCACACCGGGAGAACTTGGATCCAAAATGAAACTGGTCTATAAATTGGGAAAGCGCGTAATGGAACTTGTGGAAACTATTACACACGCTAATTTACCCTACGAATTGCACGCCACCTACACAACCCATGGCATGCATAATATCCAAGAAAACTACTTTAAACAAACAGAAGACGGTCAAACCGTTTGGACTTCGGACAATGAATTTGTCCCCTTAAGCTTTACCATGAAATTAATGACCAAATTCATGCCCAGTGCTTTTAAGAAACAATCGTTGCAATACATGGTAGATTTTAAGAACTTTGCAGAAAAAGGAACTTCTGTAGCCAATGCGTAAATTAAAATTAATCTGGGACTTCCGTGGGCCAGCCGCCCTAAAAACCGCCCAACACCATGAAATCCATTTAAAAGAGTATATTCGCATGGAAAATCTGGATCTCGAGATTACGGGTGTGGAAACCCTATCCGAAATGCATTCCATCGCATTTTTAGTGGTGGATGAATCCCAGATGAAACCTGTTCGTGATGCACTTAAACCACATCGTGGCCAAGTGTACCAAAACCTATAATCTTTTAACATGAAATACCCCCTTATTCTTCTATTAACCATAGCATTGTCATGCTTTAACTGTGCTAGTGAAAAAGAAAATGCAATACCCAAAACCTTTGTGGAGGAACCCCATTCCTTCGCCGTTCCCAACAAGGCTTACATCAACCATTTAGATTTAGACATTGAAGTTGATTTTGATTCTCAAACTATAAAAGGATCAGCCACATATGACATTACCAATAGTAATGCTTCTGAAATTGTTTTGGACAGTAAGTTTTTAAATATTAAAAGTGTGGAAGCTGACGGTAAAGCAACTTCATTCCATTTAGGCGATTTTGATGAATTTCTGGGGCAAGCACTTCATATAGATATTAAACAGGACACTAAAACAGTCACGGTTTTCTACGAAACCACAGATCGTACCGAAGCCTTGCAATGGTTAGCTCCACAACAAACGGCAGATAAAACACATCCGTTCTTGTTTACCCAAGGGCAAGCCATTTTAACCCGTACTTGGATTCCTATTCAAGATAGTCCTCAAATACGCATCACTTACAACGCTACTGTAAAAGTGCCCACTGAGCTTATGGCTGTGATGAGTGCCGAGAACCCTAAAGAAAAAAACACTGAAGGATTGTATCATTTTCAAATGAAACAACCAATCTCCCCTTACTTGATAGCGCTTTCCGTAGGAAATTTAGAATATAGAGCTATTAGCAACCGTACAGGTGTATATGCCGAAACGTCTATGATTGATAAAGTTCAAAATGAATTTTCTGAAATGGACAATATGCTCAAGGCTGCCGAAGCACTTTATGGCACTTATGCCTGGGAGCAATTTGATGTCATTGTACTGCCGCCTAGTTTTCCTTTTGGAGGCATGGAAAACCCTCGACTTACATTTGCTACGCCTACTTTAATTGCCGGTGACAAAAGTTTAACTTCGGTGATTGCACACGAATTGGCGCATTCTTGGTCGGGTAATTTGGTTACCAACTCAACTTGGAACGATTTCTGGTTGAATGAAGGCTTTACCGTCTATTTTGAAATCAGAATTATGGAAGCTCTTTACGGGAAAGAACGTGCCGATATGTTGGCCTTGATTGGCCGTCAGGATTTGGAAGATGAAATAGAAGATCTTAAGGATACGCCTAAAAGCACACAATTAAAATTGGACTTGAAAAATGAAAACCCTGATGATGGCATGAACAGTATTGCCTATGACAAGGGGTACCTATTTTTAAGAACTTTGGAAGAAACTGTTGGCCGCGATAAGTTTGATGTGTTTTTAAAGAGCTATTTTACAACCAATGCTTTTAGCACTTTGACTACTGAAGATTTTGTCAATTACCTGAACACACAGCTGCTACAACCAAACAACATTACATTCAACACTAAAGAATGGATTTACAAACCAGGCATTCCTTCCAATGCTGCTGTAATTGCTTCAGATAAATTTGATACTGCGGAACGCACTTTGGAGCAATTTCTAACATTGAATGAAGTAGACACCACCTTGACCAGTAATTGGACCACTCAAGAGTGGGTGCATTTCATTCGTAATTTCCCAGAAACCATCACGCCAGAACAAATGGCGCTTTTGGATAAGGCTTTTGACTTTACAAATTCTGGCAACTCCCATATTGCCATGGTTTGGTTCGAACAATCAATCATTCACGATTACAGAGGCAACGAGGTCGATAAAAATATTGCATCATTCCTAACCCATGTTGGAAGAAGATGGTATGTAGAAACCTTATTTAAAGCCTATAAAAAAGCAGACAAAGTTGAGGAAGCATTATCCATTTACAAAGAAACACGGGGTAATTACCACTCAGTCACGGCTGGTACAATAGATATGTTGCTCGAAACCTCGCTAGAATAAAAACATTTTAAAATCAACAAAACCAACCACAATGAGATTTTTAATTTTATGCTTAGCATTTGTTTGCTTCAATAGCGTTGCTTCTGCACAAAAAGGTCCTGCCATATTAATTTTAAAGGATAGTACGCGTATATCAGGAGAAGCAGAAATAAGCGGCATTCACTCTATCGTTACTGTAAAATTCAAAAATGACACTTTAAAATGGAAGGGCTACAAATCCAAGGACCTTATAGGTGTTGATATTTTAGAAAACAACTATTTTAGAAAATTCAGGTACAAACATGTTGACGGCTCTAAATTTGAAGACATAGTTGAAATTGTTTCCATAGACAGTCTAAGCCTATATGTAAGGGTTTATGAAGGCTCATTTATAGATAATAATGGCAACAATAGACTAATATCATTTGATGACTCAGAGCCTAAAGGACTTGACTTTATAAATCCATTTTCAAACTATAAAATCAATTACAACTTAAGGCTTCCTAATGGAAATTTAGTACCTATTGGACAAAACACGTGTGGTTTAGTTGTCAATTTCCCTCGATATAGTTATTATGTTGGGCATGGAAATAGCGATCAAATTGAAACATTGTATACAAGAGGACTCCCATTTTCCAAGAGTTTTAAAAGATCTATGAAAAACTACTTCAATGATTGTCCTGAGCTTTTAGAAAAAGTAGAAAACGAAGAATTCACCAAGAAGAATATTTCCGAAATATTGAGTTTTTATAATTGTAACTATTTACAGTCATGTATTCAATAATAGAATTCTAAAACTTTACATTCTCTTAACATTGAAATTGGAAGCTTCATCGCTTTAAGTCGTAAATTTATCGTTCAAGTTAACCACCATGAGGCTGTTAGCAATTCAAGCAGCCAACTACCGTTTAACGACAAACTATATGAAACTGCAGCATACAGAGGATTTCTTAAAGAAATTCGACTACGATTATCTTCGACGGGACGACCAAATAATCGTAAAAATGGAACCTTCCCAACAAGTATCCATCGATTTCTCCAATCCAAAGAAACCAGTAATTACCAATGAGCTAACCAAGTGGAATTTTTTAACCGGTGTTTTTAACATGCGCATTAAAAATGCCGTTAGGCTTAATTTAGCCCTTGGGTTTATTGTTAGTTTAATACTAGCCATTCAAAATCTTCAAATAGGAATTTATGCGTTTTTAATATACGCTATTTGGATTTCCTTCTGGGCGGCCCATTACCTTTCAAAATCAAAGGTATTAAGGGAAAACCTTAATTATTGGAATAATTGATTGTCGGAATTATATCGTAACTAAATTTTGCTTTTTCTGACTATTGTAAGAAATGCATTTCGTCGATGATTTTTGAATCTACTTGTAACTCCTCTACTTTTTAAGTAGTTCACCAAAAATAAATCTTCAGGATTTCAAAATTCAATTCATTTGTTAGCAAAACCCTATCAAACAATAGTGTTTGATAGTAACCTTAACTAAATGAATCATGAAAAACATGCCCAAAATCAACCAGTTCTTAGGGTGCTGTATGTTGGTTTCTATCCTAATGTTTTCCTGTCAATCTGAAGAATTACAGGATAACCAAATCCCTGAAAACACACAATCCTTAAGCTTGGAAAAGCTTACTTCTGTAAACAAGACAGCTATGGCTGCTTCTGCCATGCGTGAAGCTTATGTAGACTGCGAAACTTCTTGTATTGTTGCCGGTAGTGGTGATTACTTTGTAATGGCAGACTCTGACTTTCACGAACAAGGCAACGGCAACGGATATAAAAAAAAGGAAGTAAGCTATGAAGCTTATAATACCGAGACACAATTTATAATTGATGTTTACTATCAGTATATCGGAAATGCTAATTTCAATTCCTCAATTGAAGTTGAAATTACTAATGTCAATATTAATGGTGAACCACAAGTAGTCAATATTTCCCCGGTAATTCAAGATAATCTGGAAGGTGGAGAAATTGTATCTCTGATATACAATTTACCAATGGATTGGGAAGCTTGTGATGAAATATCGTTTAGCATTAAACAAGAAGGTCTTTCTGATGATCTTACATTAGATGCTACTTATTCTTTAATAGGCATTTGCCCTTGTGAAGAAAGCTTTAGCTATGAAGCTATAGGGGAAAACAGCTACCTGTTCACTTATTCAAGTGTTGATGCTTTAGAAGATGCAGTCGTTCAATTTACTTGTCCTCACATTGTAGATTTTACACCTTTGGACGATAAGGAATATTCGGTTAATCCTGGAAATGGTCAAGGATCCCCAACGGTTTTAACTTGGGTTGGCGATTTGGAAGCCTGTGCAGAAACTACGTTTGCCATTGTTTTTGATGCCGACTGTGATCAAAACAATGCGAATTTCGCAAATATTTTTACCGACTTTAAAGTAAACGGAGACTCTAAAAAAGGAGATGTTTCCAACATAAAATTTGATTGTACTGAATAAACTCCGGACACTCTAGAACCTTTAAAAGCCCTGCACATCAAGTATAGGGCTTTTTTAATTCCTAAAATTTAATTCTACAATTTTATTCCGTAACTTTATGTATCACTGTTTGACACTTTCAAACCATTAATTTCCATTCCTATGAATGAGTTTGTTACCAATTGGAGTAAAGACGAATTAAAGGCATATATCATGATTTTTTGTTCCCATGCCGATTTTAATGAGTCCAAAGCTGAAAAAGCATACATAAAATCAAAAATCAAAGATTTGGACCTTGAGAAAATCCATCATGAGTTTGACAAAGACAACGATTATCAAAGCATTCAAAAAATTAGATCCTCCCTATCTTCCCTTAATTACAACCCCGAAGAATTAGAAATATTAATTAGTGAAATTAAAGAACTCTTTAGTGTCGATGGCCATATTGACACCTTGGAGCACAACTTACTGTTAGGTTTAAAACATATTTTAAAAGATCCATAAACCGCAACTTTTTAAGCAAAATACTCTACAATAATCATCTCATACTACAAAATAATTGCATTTTGAAAAAAAGCGTAATTCCATGTTATTTTTATATTATTAAATCATCTGTAGTTTGACCGTAGCCAATATCTTTGTAGGTAGATTCAGATTATCCATTACATCATGTCCAATAGAAAAACCATCATCATTGTTGGAGGTGGCTTTGCTGGTTTAGAACTTATCAACCAACTAGGCAACTCCAACTATAATGTAATTTTGGTGGATACCAACAATTACAATTTCTTTCCTCCTTTACTCTATCAAGTCGCTGCTGGCTTTATGGAGCCGTCCGCCATTAGTTACCCCTTCAGGAAAATATTACGCTCAAAACCCAATGTAAAATTCAGATTGGGAGCCCTTGAAAAGGTAGTGCCTCAAGAAAACAAAATCATTGTAAGCAACGGAGAGCTTTATTATGATCTTTTGGTCATGGCCACGGGAGCTGAAACCAATTTCTTTGGAAACAAAAATATTGAAGAATACAGCTTACCAATGAAAACCATCAGCGATGCCTTGGCCTTGCGAAATGTTATTTTTACCCGATTGGAACGTGCCACGCGTCTTGAAAAAAGAGAAGATCGCAAAAAACTGCTATCCTTTGTCATTGCTGGTGCAGGTCCTACCGGAGTGGAACTTTCCGGAATTTTTGCTGAAATGCGTGCCCATATATTAACCAAAGATTATCCTGAATTAAGCATGAATGACCTAGGCGAAATCTACCTAATTGACGGTCAAGATGCTGTTTTAGCCGTGATGTCTGAAAAAACCCAAAAATACAGCTATAAAAAGCTGGAAGAACTTGGAGTTACCATCAAACTCAATACTCTGGTTAAAGACTTTAAGGATGATGTGATATCCCTATCGGATGGTACCGAAATACACAGCCGCAACCTAATTTGGGCTGCAGGAATTTCAGCCAAAACCTTTGACGGTTTTACACCTGAAAACTATGGCCCGGGAAGACGTTTAAAAACCAATGCCTTTAATTTGGTCGATGGTTATGACAATATCTATGCTATAGGAGATTCTGCTTTGGTTTCAGGAGACCCCAATTACCCAAAAGGCCATCCTCAATTGGCGCAAACCGCTATTCAGCAAGCCAAGAACCTTGGTGAAAATTTATGTTCAACCCACCAATGGAAGCCTTTCGCCTATAAAGATTTGGGCACAATGGCCATAATTGGACGTAACAAAGCTGTTACAGACGGCCCAGACCAAAAGTTTTTCTTTAAAGGTTTTTTGGCATGGTGTATTTGGATTTTTGTGCACATCATGTCGTTGGTAAATTTTAGAAACAGAATGCGGGCGCTTTACGATTGGATTGGATATTACATTAATAAGGATCAATCGTTCCGGATGATTATTAAACCTAAAAAATAATTCTCCAATAACCTCTATAAACAAAAAGCGCGATGGAATCCATCGCGCTTTTTGTTTTATTGCAGCCCTTACTATCTAGAATAGTTAGGAGCTTCTTTTGTTATTGTTACATCATGAGGGTGGCTCTCATTGATTCCGGAAGAAGTAATTTTCACAAATTGTCCCTTTTCCTTCAAAGTTTCAATGTCCTTAGCGCCACAGTAACCCATTCCAGCTCGTAAACCGCCAATAAATTGATGGATGCTCTCTACCAATTCTCCTTTATAAGGTACACGTCCTACGATACCTTCTGGCACCAATTTTTTGATATCATCTTCTACATCTTGGAAATAACGGTCTTTACTTCCTTCTTTCATCGCTTCAACAGACCCCATTCCTCGGTAAGACTTAAATTTTCTTCCTTCGTAAATAATGGTTTCACCCGGAGATTCTTTAGTTCCTGCCAATAAAGATCCTAACATCACACTATCAGCACCAGCAGCAATCGCTTTAGGAATATCTCCTGTATAACGGATACCCCCATCCGCAATTACAGGAACTCCGGTACCTTTAATGGCCGCAGAAACTTCCAAAACCGCAGAAAACTGTGGAAACCCAACACCAGCAACTACACGTGTAGTACAAATAGATCCAGGACCAATACCCACTTTAACAGCATCTGCTCCAGCCTCTACCAAATATTTTGCAGCTTCGGCCGTAGCAATATTTCCTACTACCACTTCCAACTGAGGGAATTTCTTTTTCACTTCTTTCAATACCGCTACCACTCCTTTGGTATGACCGTGTGCTGTATCAATAATAACCGCATCAACACCTGCATTTACCAAAGCCTCTGCTCTTTCAACTGCATCTCCAGTTACACCAATAGCAGCAGCAACACGCAAACGACCGTATTCGTCTTTGTTGGCATTTGGTTTTTGGGTAAGCTTAGTGATATCTCTAAAGGTAATCAACCCAGCCAATTTATAATTGTCATCTACAATAAGTAGCTTTTCAATTTTATGTTGTTGCAAAATAATTTCAGCATCTTTCAACGACGTTCCCACTCCCGCTGTCACCAAGTTTTCACTGGTCATTACTTCAGAAATAGGACGACTGTTTTTATGCTCAAAACGTAAATCTCTATTGGTTACAATACCTTTTAAAGTTCCACTCTCATCCACGATTGGAATTCCTCCAATACTGTGTTCTTTCATGTATTGTTTTGCATCTGCAACTTTCGCTGTCAACGGAAGGGTCACAGGGTCGATTATCATCCCATTTTCAGCACGTTTTACACGCTTTACTTTAGCAGCTTGTTGCGCGATAGTCATATTTTTGTGCAAAACACCAATTCCTCCTTCACGAGCCATGGCAATAGCCATTTTACTTTCGGTTACGGTATCCATTGCAGCCGATACAATAGGAACATTAAGCGTAATGTTTTTCGTAAATTTTGTTTGAATACTTACTTCTCTTGGTAAGACTTCTGAGAAGGCTGGCACTAGAAGGACGTCGTCATAGGTTAATCCTTCTCCTAGAATTTTGTTTTGATGTGCTATCATGATGCAATTACGGTTATAATTGCGTGCAAATATACGACTTTTAATGACATTAAACTTTTAAATGAAGTTAAATTATGGATAATGCTCCTTGCAATAATCCCTCAAAGTATGCAAGGCATATTCGTAGCGCTTTTCTTCCAATGAAATATCGCCTTGAAAACGAATTTCCCTGGGTACAATCAAAGCATAAAATCCTTTTCCCTTAGCCATACGTTCAATGGTTTTCAAGGTTGAAGCATCTACTTTTTTATAGATATTTTCTAGCCATATATGTTGTTCCTTGTATAGAAGTTGCTTATCCCAATCCAAGGCATTTTCTCCTTTAAATATGACTTTGGAATAGTAAAGTGCTCCCAAAGTTTCGAGGGCTCCATTAAAAGCAGCCTCACTTCCTAAATAAGCATATTTCTTGATGCTGCCTTTCATGAATATGCAATACGGAAATCCTTTAACAAGCCTTAATTTATTAGATATGAAATGGGCCATTTTTGGCCATACAACTTCATGTCCCTTTTTGTCCAACGCTTCGTAAAGCCATTGATAAAAATCTGTTCTTTGTTGAATACTGGTGTATTCCCCAAAGAGACCATGCTCTAAATTGTATGCGTTTGCTTGTTCCCATTTAAGGGTATTGTGTTTCCTATCAGATTTCAACCAATCAGAAGTTGGCAACTCAAGGTTTCCTGTTGTCTTTTGAAAGTCTTTAAAACATATCCATTCCTTGGCCAAGGCAAATTGGCCAAGGGTTAAAAACAAAAATATAAGGCCGTTCTTTAAGGTCTTTTGTTGAATCAACTTGAGCTTTGATAAAACATAAAGATACTTAAATTCTAATCAATCAAAAACTTAAATGCAGTGGAGAATATATTGGCTGACAGCCCGTCGCTACGCTTGTAATGAGCATACCTGAAATCGATACTTTTCAAGCCAGCTTTCCAAATATGGAAGCTTGTAAAAATATCAGTGTAATTAAAACCTGCACCAAATTGATTACTATCAAATTTTGAGAGATCATAATCTGAAGTGTAATAGTCTTCATTTGACAAATGCGCTTCATAAGGAGCGAAGTAATCGGCTGCCGTTTGGGTATAATATCTATAAATTGGGTATATCGTAAATTTATCACTGATCTTGTAAGGCACTTCTATACTAGCTGTATGTGACGTAATCCCCCAGTCGTCTGAATAAAACCGATAATAAGTTCTAAGTGTCAATCTTTCATTTATAAAATAATTTAACCTACCCCCAATCGGAATTTTAAATCGACTATCTGGTAAACGCTCTACATCATCAGCCAACTGAAAATCTGCTATAAAGAAATCTGGTTGATCCATAAAATATACCCT
Source organism: Mangrovimonas sp. YM274 (assembly GCF_030908385.1). Classification (NCBI taxonomy): domain Bacteria; kingdom Pseudomonadati; phylum Bacteroidota; class Flavobacteriia; order Flavobacteriales; family Flavobacteriaceae; genus Mangrovimonas; species Mangrovimonas sp. YM274. Next base: position 1,480,747 of record NZ_CP133091.1, on the reverse strand, counting down.
TTGATGCGGTGTAGAAAGCAATCCTTGCTGCAACACAAGATCCATAAAAATGGAGGCCTGTAAATTTTCTGTCAGGATTTGCGAAAAGCTCAATGACAAACTATAGGAGTTTCGGCCCAAGTCATTAAATTTTTCATATTTAAATGGATCATAAGTTCCTGGTCCTTCAATACCCGAGTGCGAAAAACCATTTCTTAACTCAATAGGGTATTGAGGGTTCCAAGTATCCAAAAACACATTGGCCTTTACTCCAAGTTCTGTATTTTTTTCGTTAAACAAACGCGTATAATTTCCACCAAAACCTATGGAGAAATAATCGTATTCTGAAGCCACACTCAGAGTCGCTCCTATTATTTGATTTCTGTCGTCCGAAGAATGGGCATAACTAAAATTTCCATTCACCCAAGTATCAGACCTAGATGCCCCCGAAGAATCAGAAAACGGGCTCGCCGGTTTGTTAGAATCGAACGGATTAATGTTACTGGAAGATGCCGAAGTGTATGCAGAAATCCCAGCGTCCACGGTCAAAACATCGTCGCTGTTCAAAGGAATGGCTACCACAATGGTTGGTGTGATATCGGTTAAGTTTTCATCACCAATCCCACCAGAAACCGCAGCATGCTTACCATCCTGTGCATAATAACTCATTAAAAAATCTACTTCCGTAGTTTCCAATACGCGCTTTTTATAGGCTGTTACTGTAGAATTTTGTAAGGAATCTGCAGGTTTGTTTTGCGAATAGCCAACAGCTACTGCCAACAGTAACAGCAGTAAACTTATCTTTTTCATACCTAATTGCATCCGCAGCCTCCTCCCGTTTTACCTCCATTGGCACCGGAGGAACCTTCTCTATACAATTGAAAATTGGTTTCGAAGCGTTCTGCTTTTCGAGCGGACAAGACCATTTCCGGGTCATTAATATTGACCTTTTCATATTCTTTTACCGCCGTGCAAGAACTTAATGAGATTATTAAAAATCCCATTAATGACACGTACTTAATCATTGTTTTGGTTTTATTAAATTGGAGTAATTTATATTTCCTTGTTCATCTATAATGATGCATTCTACACCATTTAATTGGTTGATAAAATCCAAACCTACCTCCTTGCCCATGACAAATACCGAGGTAGCAAGAGCATCGGCGAGTTCAGCTTTTGCTGCCATAACACTTACGCTGATAATTCCCGTACTAGGGTAACCGGTTCTAGGGTCGATAATATGAGCATAACGTACCCCGTTAAACTTTACAAACTTTTCATAATTACCGGAAGTTACAATGGCCTGGTTGTCTACTGGCAGCATGGCAAACACATTATCTTTGTTAAGAGGGTTTGTAATGGCAATATTCCAAAGTTCGCCATTGGGTTGCCGTCCCCATGTATTCATGTCGCCAGAAGCATTAATGATACCTGCTTGCACCCCTAAAGCCTTCAAACGCTCTTTTGCTTGATCTGCGGCATACCCCTTGCCAATGGCCCCAAAGCCAATTTTCATTCCTTTAGTATCCAAAAAAACCGAACCAGCATTTTCATTCAAATCGATATGCTGATAGCCAACTTTAGACACAGACTGCTTAATTTCCTCCTCTGTTGGCATCATTTCCATACTGCCATCAAACTTCCAAATTTTGTCCATGGACGCATATGAAATATCAAAAGCTCCCTGGGTGAGTTTGGACAATCCCACAGCTCGTTTAATTAAATTGAATAACTCTCTATCAACTATAACAGGCTGTATGCCCGCATTGGCATTGATCATTGAGGTTTGGGAATTGGCATCCCACGATGATATCAACTTTTCAATTCTGGTAATTTCTTCAACCGCAATATCAATATAACCATCGGCCTGTTGTTGATTTTCTGCTACAACAGAGATATCAAAACGACTTCCCATTAGTTTTAGGGTCCGCTTAAAAACGGACTGTGCGGAAGCTGAGATTCCCCATAAAAAAAATAGGATCAAGAAGAGACGTTTCATTTCAGCCTATCATTTCATAAAGCCCTTTAGCTTTGCTACATAAGCCTCTGGACTGGTTTTTTCATACCCTGCCTGACCCAAAACTTTCCCTTCGGGAGACATTACAACCACAAGTGGAAAATATCCCTGTTGGTTGTACATTTCTGCTAAGTGCTTATTTTGATTTTGAAGGTTTTCATCCAATTGATTTTGCTTTTTCCGTGGAAAATCAGCCCTAACAAGCACAGCCCTTTCATTGGCGAACGATTTGAACTGTTCTGTTTCCAAAATCTGCTTCTCCAATTTGATACACGGTGCACACCAATCGGAACCTGAGAAAATCAATACAATGGATTTATGCTCTTTAGCTGCTTGGGATTTGGCTTCCTCGAAGTTGGTTTGCCATTCTTGCGAAAACACACTATTTACTCCCAAAATAAATAGTAGAAGCACTAATAACTTACGCATAATAACTTAATTGTGTATGTTTAATCACATTAACAACGTAAAGTAATGTGCTTTATTTCAATTAACAAGTAACAATTGTTACAAAATCAATATCTTAAGCAAACTTTAAGAAAGGGGCTTATTGCTCCCCCTCCAAAAACAGCATTTAACTCTGGTTTGGGAACCAACAAACACGTATTTGAAAAAGCCTAAATGAAATTATATAATTGACTACAACCGTATTTGCAATGAGGTATACCAATTTCTTGGCGCAGATGGAATAATACCCGGACCAGGATACCCAGTGGCACGCCTAGTGAAATAAACATTATCAAGCACATTATTTACACCTGCTTCTAGCTTAAATCTTTTGTAGGAATATGATAGAGAGACATCCAAAATATCATAAGAAGGAATCATTCCCGATACACCACTCTCATTTTGCTCGTCAGTTTCGGCATTGGTAGCATCTGTAAATTGAGCTCCCAGATATGTATATTGTATTCTAGAAAGGAAATTCTTATATCCAAAATTAAGTCCAGTTTTGATATTTGCAGCGGGAATAAACTCTACTTCATTGCCCACTACACCTGTTTCTTCAGAAGACGTATATTCCGAACTAATAAAAGCGCCATTGAAAAAGCAACTTAAAACCAAATCATTATTATCAATCAACCAATTATTTAGATTGACATCAATCAAGGACTCCATCCCAAAAATAAGAGCATTCCCCACATTACCTCGTTCACTTACCAGTTTACCATCTTCCCGCTCTTTTAAAACGATCCCAATCCTATCGCGATAAGAAATTGCAAATCCACCAACATCATAAGATACAATATCCTTAAAGCGTCCTCGTAAGCCCACATCTGTTGTAAATCCCTTCTCATCTGAAATATCTGGAGAAATACTAAATGAAGGATTGAAAATACTGATATCCGCAAAGGTTACAGACCGGTAGTTTTGAGAAATATTAGCATAAAGTTCCGCTCCTTTAACAGGTTTGTAGCTAGCTCCTAACCCTAAAAGCACAAACGAGCGCTCTCTGGTTTCATCTTGAAAATGCGTAATCTCTTCATCAATATTTCCGGCCCCATCCACACTAAATTCCTTATAAAAGCCTTCACTTCCGGTATTGATATATTCAAACCTGAACCCCGGAGTAATAGAAAATTTTTCGTTGAAATAGAAAATATTCTCACCAAATGCTGCCACATTCAAGTTAGGGTACGTATAAGCTGATTGATTTTGATAGGTAGGATAATCATCCAAATAAAAGTCAAAATCCGGTCCAAAACCATCCGATCCCGGCCCCTGCTCACTAGAATTATTGGCCTTATAAAATTTACCCCCAATCAAAAACGTGCTCTTGGTATCACCCAACAAATATTTATGTAACAATCTGGTTTCAAATCCAAAATTGTTAAACTCACTTTTAATAAGATCTCGTTCCTGTAAATTATCGGCTTGGCTTACTCTATTTTCCCTAAATCCAAGCGCATAACGAGAGGCATTAAGCCCGAAAGCACTAAAAGTATAATTGGTGTTTTCCGAAAATTGGTGAGACAAGGTTAGGTTGTATAACCACCAATCAACCTGAAACCAATTTCTTTCACGATTGCTTTGGTAAGCATCCTCAGCAAACATACCATCTGAAAGCCCACCTCCCTGTTGTGCCAAATAGTGCAGATGGGTAAGCTCTCCAGTCAATTTTGTTTTATCAGTAAGCTGATAGCCTAAATGCATATAGGCATTCTTTGATTCAAACTCCGAATTTGGCCTAAACCCATCACCTTTTTTATAATTAAAATATCCATAATAACTAAGCTTATCTTTGGTCCCCCCAATGCTTGTAAAGTTGGTATAGAGCCCAAAGCTGCCCAAGGTGTTTCTGGTTATCAATTCAAAAGGTTTATTGGCATTAGGTTCCTTCATTACAAAATTTACCAATCCGCCAAATTGGGTTCCGTATTGTAAGGATGCTGCTCCTCTTACAACCTGTATTTCCTTTAAACCTTCTGCTGCCGGGGTATAATAACTTTCGGGATACCCCAAAACATCGGCACTGATATCATAACCATTTTGACGCGTATTGAAATTAGAAGTACGATTAGGATCTAGACCACGCCCTCCAATATTTAACTGCAAACCAGCATCGTCATTTTGATAAATATTCAACCCCGCCACTTCACTATAGATTTGTCGCGCATTATTGGTTGCTAGATTTGCCATGGATTGGTCAACCAATACTACTTCCGTCTTTTTCCCAGCATAAATTGCCGTTCCCTCCACGTCTTCCAAACGCTCTAAAGCAAAGGCTTTGGCACGCCTAGAATTGATTTGCACAGCCGTCAATTCTTCTACGGTCACGGATAATTCGATAGCCATCTCAACATCTTTTGTAATGGCAAGTTCCTTTTCCAAAACATCATGGTACAATGAAAAAAATACCAAAGTAAGCTTACTTTTATTTGTTTGAAATTCAAAATGTCCCTTAGCATCCGTTGTTGTTATAAGCCCTCTCAACTTATCGTAAATTTCAACTTCACCAACAGGAGCTTTTGTAAGACTGTCCGTTACCATGCCAGACACCTTATGCTGTGCTACTGACTGCAACACACATAAAACAACACAAAAAATAGTGATAACTTCTTTAGTAAATAATTTAACTATCCAATTGAATAACATGCTAAAGTCCTTTAATTTCATCATTAAATGGTAAAATCCAATGTTTATGTTTAAACGATTCCCGTTCCTTATATAAATCTATTGTCGGGTCTATAAATTGTTGACTCAACCTCCCGTTTAAAGCCACATAACTGTCGGCATACACCTGTACTTCCTGGAAATTTTCATTTTCTCGGTAGTAATCCCCTAAAAAGTGAGCAAACTCCAGAATAAAATCTGGCTGAAAGCTCATTTGTTTCTCTTGAAATGTTGTTAAAAACTGAGAATTATCTACATATTTAAATTGGCCTGTTTTACCATCAACAATTTTAAACGTGGTGTGCCCTTGTTTTTCCATTAACATTACCCGCCATGACAGTCTATAACCTTCCTCTGTCCAAAATAATTCACCAGGATAAAGCAAGTATCTAAAAGGAAACACCAATTGTACCACGAAAAAGATACTCAATACTAGCAAAGCTGGTTTTTGAAATTTATAGAGGTATTTTTCTTGGATGTTAGGCTTTTTCTGAAATGAGAGCACTTTTTTTAGGCCTGCAATAATTCTATTATGAAAACCAGCATCAAAGAAAATTAAGGTGCTTACAATCATGATATATGGAAACATCCCTATAGGAAATAAAACTCTTGTAAAGACATGAAAAAACACCACCATTGCAAAGGCAAACCATCTTGTTTTCCTGTAAAGCAATAAAAACGGAATACTCACATCATATAGCATACCTCCCCAACTCATGGCATAATGAAACCACTCCTGCTGCATTAAATTTTCTCCTATAAAAGGTAAACTATATTTTGAAGGCAGCCATATTTTTAAAGGCATGGCCCTTAATAACCAATCAGAATTTAGCTTTGCTATACCGGCATAAAAGTAAACCACCCCCAGCATTAACTTAATACTGTCAATAGTCCATTTAGGAATGGTCTTATATGATTTTCCTTTGAATACACTATCCACAGAAAACGCAGCATTAGCTGGTAGAAAAATCATTATAAAACTTAACACGCTAATAAAATAATAGTGGTTTAAATAGGTAGTTTTGTCCATTAATTCAATATAGGTAAAGCTTAAAAAGAAAGCCGCTACCATCCATCGATACTTATAGCCTATTGCTATACAAAAAGCCGCTATAGCACATATTACAAATAATAAATAGGTAAAACCACCTAAGGGTTTCACCCATTCAAAACCGTAATACGAAAAATGATATTGAGGATCAATATAAAGTTTTTCAATCCACCCTTTACTCCAAAACCGTATAATACTTGCAAACATCATAAGGCCAAACCCAATACGAAATACCACCAAAGGAGCTACATTGGCATAGGACGACAAATATTTTTTTAAGGCAGAAGTCATATATAAAAAAGATTCTTACCTGATATGGCAAGAATCCTAGCGTTTGTTTGTTACAGCATCAAGGATTAATCCCCATCGCTATCTACATAATCCACCGATATATTAAAGCTTTGAAGCATATCAACCTTCATCAAAATAACATTCTTTTGAAGTTCGTCATAGGCTGCTAACATCATCGTATTATTTGTGGTTATCTGAGAATAAAAATTCGGATCCAAAACATTGATTTTATCCCTAGATAAATCAAATTGATTATTGATAAGTTCGCTTAAATCGGTACCGTCCTTTATCTGGTTCAAATAGTCTAAATACGTTTTGAAGCTCTCCCCAACAGCACTTCCATTGTAATGTTTGCCATTAAAAACATCCTCTACAGCTTTTAATGCATGTAAAGACAATTCTTTGGAATACGCTCCACTATAATAGGCTTCTACCTTCTCTGGGTACGTACTTGTTGTCCAAACACCGGCAGGGTATCCAATTTTATTTTTTCTTAAGGCAGTTTCGTAAAAAGCAATATAATCGTTCATCAATTTGTTCAACGAACTATTAACCGTATTGCCACTGCTACTAACAAACTCACTTCGGAAATTTGGCCAATCTGCAACTACAGGCTGTGTTAAAGCATCCATTCTATTGACCAAATCCATCAAGTAGTTTCGGTAGTTTTCAGCCAAAGGATCGGTAGTATACTTGGCTAGAATATCCATATCATTCTCTCCAATCCCATAGAGTAAATAATCCAACGCAGGGAATCCAACAGCATCATGGTTATTACTATGTCCCAAATCATAAGTACCAGCAATAATATTGGCTTCTATTTCAGCAACAGAGGTAGGAAATACATTCATTTGATATCCCAATTGCAGTTCGTAGGCCTTCCCCAAATCATACATACCTACATATTGCCATGTCTTATAGGCTTCAAACAAATTGGATCTTAAAGCTTCTAAATTAGCTTGATTTGCATTTTCCACAAAAGTACTAGCAGAAGTTTTAAGAGCAGAAATGTCATTACCGAACTCTGTATAAGCCGGTATGATTATATTATCTGCTAAATTAGAAAGTATAAGACTTCTGTCATATCCGTCACCATTAGAACTACTGGATCCAGAATCAGAATCACATCCGGTGAAAAGCAATGCAACTATAGCTAAACTAAAAAGATATTTCATGGTTATTTTTATTTACTCTAAATAAACTTTGCAAATATAAAAAAGTGGTTGCCGCAAACCTAATGCAACAACCACTTAATTACTTAAATTTTATATTTTTTAATTTGCAGCTTCCTCAACGGTAAACCCAAATCTGCTAGCAATTTCTTGCGCCATTGTTTCCAAGGTTTCTCCAGAAACGTCCCAAAACCCATTTCCAGCCATTAATGTACTAACATATCCGTCTATTTCTGACTTAGAAAAATATGGGGCATTAGTTCCCGGTTTGCGTGTAAATTGAAGACTGTACATAAAACCAAACCCTTCTGAAAGTTCATGAAATGCCTTAGCCATATTATTGGCTTCCATAGCTTCCTTACCTCCAATAAAATAATGTACTGCTCTTACGGCACTAACCTTAGAAATTGAAGCTCTGATAATTTCAGCCTGCTCATCACGTAGATCATAGTCGTGGGCTACAATGGCTGCACGTCCTAATTTAAATGCCTCGTAAACGGCTTCTGCAATTCCTGCAAAATCAGCATCGCTATCCACTTGACTTAAATATGTATTCAGATAACTATCCGCATTCAAAACTGGCATAGATGGATCTACTTCGGCACCGTACAAGTATCCATAAGCCTCATCCCATTTATGTTCCATAGAAGTATATAATTGTCCATCTTCTAAAACCTCTGCCGTATTATTTTCCATGTTATCCCCTGCATCAAGTTCATTTACACTCAAATAGTTGTTCAACATTTGATCGGTCATCAACCCACCTATCAAAGATTTTGCTACAGCTTGGTTTAGTTCCAATCCCTTAGCATTTACGTAACGGGTTGTTCCTCCTCCTGGTTCTTGGATTTGCCCTGCAACACCAGCTTCGGCTGTCACCGCCCAATTTGCAAAAACAACATCGGCTTGTTCTGTAATCCATGCATCCAAATCAGATTTAATAGCCTCTGCAGCTACCGTATTTGCCGAAAAATAATCTGAAGATGCAGCTGTTTTACTTCGTATGTTCTTGTTAGAGGCATTTAATGTTGCATCTGAGAAATCTTCATTCCCTTCTTCGTGGGCAAACATTCCCATCAACTGAGATGCCGAAAGCGTGTTGTCTAACAAAGCGCCTCTTAGCTCTTGCGCCATGGCAATTCGTGTAGTCTGACCAGAAAAACTAACGGTTGAATTCCCTCCTCTTTCAAATTCATAGGTAATAGGCGCTATTACTTGATTATTGTTTACGGAGCTATCATCGTCACTGCTACAAGAGGTTAAACAAATTGCAGTTAGTGCACTTAAAGTTAATACTACTTTTTTCATCTTAATTTAGACTTGTTTAAAATAAGTTGTTTCGTCTCGCAAAAGTAGTCATCACTTTGAAAGTTGCAAACTTTATCTGGATTAATTTTAAATAAAATAATTTTATCCAAAACTTAGCAAGCCTCCACTAAAACTATTTAATGATAATTTTTGAAAATCTTTGTAGCCTCGTTATGTGCGCTTTCAAAACTCATCGCATTAAGGTTGGACTGCTTTTTAGCCGTAAAATAAGACAGTAATTTTTCTGTAGGCATATTTCCTGTAAGCTCGTCTTTCGCCATTGGGCAACCACCAAAACCCTGAATAGCGCCATCAAAACGTCTGCATCCCGATTTAAAAGCTGCATCAACCTTTTCGAACCAAGTGGTGGGTGTGGTATGTAAATGAGCTCCAAATTCTATGTTGGGATATTGCGGAATTAAACTGGAAAACAAATACTCAATACTTTCTGGATTGGAGCTTCCAACAGTATCGCTCAACGATAAAATATTCACTCCCATTTTTGATAAAGCTTCCGTCCATTCGCCTACAATATCCACATTCCAAGGATCTCCGTAAGGATTTCCAAAGCCCATACTAATATAAACCACAACCTCCTTGCCTGCGTTATTAGCAATATCAAGGATCTCCTGTAAGGTCACTACGGACTCCGCAATGGTTTTATGTGTATTACGCATTTGGAAATTTTCTGAAATGGAAAACGGATAGCCCAAATATTGGATTTCTGGATGTTGGCAGGCATCCATTGCACCTCGGGTATTGGCGATAATGGCCAATAGTTTACTGTTGGTATTGCTTAAATCTAAACGCGATAACACTTCGGCGGTATCTGCCATTTGTGGAATGGCTTTGGGAGAGACAAAACTGCCAAAATCGATGGTATCAAAGCCTACCCTAAGCAACGACTGGATATATTGAACTTTCTTTTCGGTTGGAATAAAATCCTTAATGCCCTGCATGGCATCTCTAGGGCATTCTATAATTTTAACGTAGTCGCTCATAAAAGTCAAAGATAGTAAAGTTCACCGTCTACTAAAACGTTTTCTTATAAACTAGATTAAAATGAAAATGGCGATTCCCACAAAGACAATAATCTGAAGCCATTTCAACACCAAACCTGTATTTTTATGATGAATAAGATAATTTGAAATAGCTCCTGAAAGAATAGCTATACCGGCAAAAATCACCAAGGAAACGCCCATGAAAATAAATCCCAACACATAAAATTGCCAAACGGTTGACAGACTATCACTAAACAAAAAACCAGGAAAAAGTGCTAAAAAGAATAGGGATACTTTGGGGTTGAGAACATTCATAATCACCCCTTGTTTGTACAATTGCGACACGCTCTTTTTAGGAATGCCACGGGAGTTCAATTCCAATGCCGAACTGCTTTTATACACCTTATAGGCCAAATACAATAAATAGCCCGCACCAAAAAGTTTGATGGCTAAATACACATAGTCGTTTTCCTTAATCAAGGTAGACACTCCAAAAGCCACCAAAGTGGTATGTACTATACATCCCGAAATCAATCCAGCTACAGTAGCCAAACCATATTTTTTGCCATGGGCAATGCTTTGCAGCAGCACATAAATATTATCCGGTCCTGGCGAAATTGCCAAGGCCGACGTTGCCACTACAAACGATATCAGAATATCAACATTCATTAAGCGTGATTTAAAATCGCTTTGTTGATTTTGGAAATCAGTTTTGGCCCCTCATAAATGAAGCCTGTATACAACTGTACCAAACTAGCACCTGCATCAAGTTTTTCAAGAGCATCTTCTGCAGAATGGATACCTCCTACTCCAATAATTGGGAATGCCTTATTGCTTTTTTCAGAAAGAAAACGAATCACTTCTGTAGATCTTTGAGTCAATGGTTTTCCACTTAAGCCTCCAGTTTCTTCTTTGCTTTCAGATTTCAACCCTTCTCTTGAAATGGTCGTATTTGTTGCAATAACACCTTCAATTTTGGTATCCTTCACAATATCGATAATGTCTAGTAATTGCTCATCGGTTAAATCTGGAGCAATTTTAAGTAGAATTGGTTTTGGACTCGACTTTTCAGCATTGAGGTCTTTCAAAGTTTTTAAAAGATGCGTCAAAGGCTCCTTATCCTGTAACGCTCTTAAGTTTGGTGTATTTGGAGAACTTACATTTACCACAAAGTAATCCACATAATCAAACAGCGCATTAAAACAGATTTTATAATCCTCCACCGCGGTTTCATTAGGAGTCACTTTATTCTTTCCAATGTTCCCTCCTATCAGCACGCCTTTATTCTTTTTCAAGCGTTCTACAGCTTCTTCAACACCTCCATTGTTAAAGCCCATTCTATTGATGATAGCAGAATCTGCCTTCAAACGGAACAAACGTTTCTTAGGGTTTCCAGGTTGCGCTTTTGGCGTTAAGGTGCCTATTTCAATAAATCCAAATCCTAAATCACCTAGCTCTTTATATAATTTGGCATCCTTATCAAAACCGGCCGCCAAACCAACAGGATTTTTAAATTTCAAACCAAAGAGTTCGCGTTCCAATCGTTTATCTTCAACAAGATACAAGCCTCTAAATATGCTTGGTACCAAAGGAATTTTATGAAGAATTCGAATTAAGGAAAATGTGAAATGGTGAATTTTTTCCGGGTCAAAAAGAAAAAATAACGGTCTAACGATAAGTTTATACATAATTACAAGCTTGGACTGCAAAAATACTACGCAAATGACAAATAACCTTACTATTCATTTTAGAAATTAGTAGTATTTTTGAAGACTTTATTAACATTGATTTTCATTAAAATACCCTCTCATGATAAACAAACAACACCTTATAGACAGATTTATAAGTTATGTAACTGTTGACACAGAATCGGATCCTGCATCTGAAACGACTCCAAGTACCGCAAAACAATGGGATTTGGCCAATGCCCTAGCCCAAGAACTGAAGGATATTGGGATGACCGATGTGACTATTGATGAGAACGCCTACATTATGGCAACCTTGCCTAGCAACGTAGACCATGAAGTGCCAACTATTGGATTTGTATCGCATTTTGACACATCACCTGACTTTACTGGCGCCAATGTAAAACCACAAATTATAGAAAACTACGATGGTAAGGATATTGTTTTAAATGCTGAAAAGGACATTATCCTGTCTCCTTCCTACTTTGATGACTTATTGCAATACAAAGGTCAAACCTTGATTACCACCGACGGAAACACCCTTTTAGGCGCTGATGACAAGGCGGGTATTACCGAAATTGTTTCGGCTATGGAATACCTTATCCAACACCCAGAAATAAAACACGGTCCTATTCGCGTGGGCTTTACACCTGATGAAGAAATTGGTAGAGGCGCTCATAAATTTGACGTTGAAAAATTTGGAGCTGAATGGGCTTACACCATGGACGGGAGCCAAATTGGTGAATTGGAATACGAAAACTTCAACGCGGCAGGAGCCACTGTAAAGGTAAAAGGAAAGATTGTGCACCCGGGTTACGCCAAAGGAAAATTGGTAAACTCCATGTATATTGCTACCGACTTCATCAATTCCTTGCCAAGACTCGAAACTCCAGAACATACAGAAGGTTACCAAGGGTTTTTCCACTTGCATGGCATGGAAGGGAAAGTTGAGGAAACCGTTTTGAAATACATCATTCGTGACCACGACAAAGGACATTTTGAAGCTCGTAAAGAAGTGATGCAGAAATTGGCCAACGAAATCAATTCTGAATACGGAAGAGAAGTCATTGAAATTGAAATCAAGGATCAATACTTCAACATGAAGGAAAAAGTAGAGCCTGTAATGCACATTGTAGATATTGCGGAAGAGGCTATGAAAGAACTGAACATTAAACCTATCATCAAACCTATCCGAGGTGGTACAGACGGGTCGCAATTAAGCTATATGGGCTTACCTTGTCCAAACATCTTTGCTGGAGGCCATAACTTCCATGGACGTTACGAATATGTCCCTGTGGAAAGCATGATCAAGGCTACCGAAGTGATCTGTAAAATTGCCGAACTTACTGCATTGAAAAAATAAGATTGAATAAAATTGCCTAATTTAGTAAACGGGAACCCCAAAAGTTCCCGTTTTTCTTTTCTAAATTCTAAAGTATTATGGCAAAGGCAACTTCTGTTGAAGCTTATATTGAAAACTCTAATTTCCCCGAAGCTCTGGGCCTTTTAAGGGATATCATCACTTCCACCGAAGTAGAAGAATCCCTGAAATGGAATGCTCCTGTGTATGCCATCAATGGTAAAAATGTTATTGGATTGGGAGCTTTTAAAAATCATTTCGGCATATGGTTTTTCAACGGTGTATTTTTAAAAGATGAGAAACAACTGTTGGTCAATGCTCAAGAAAAAACTAAGGCTTTAAGACAAATGCGCTTTGAAAGCATTGAGGACATAGATAAAAATGTAGTGCTTTCTTATGTAAAAGAAGCTATAGAAAACCAAAAATTGGGAAAAGAGCTCAAACCCGAGAGAAAAGGGAAAACTGTTGAAGTCCCAAAGGAACTCAAAGAGCTTCTTGAGGACAGTACAGAACTAAAGCAACATTTTGAAACCTTATCACCCGGTAAGCAGCGAGAATATTGCGAATACATTGCCTCTGCTAAAAGAGATGCGACAAAACTAAGTCGGTTGGAAAAGATCACTCCTATGATTTTACAGGGCAAAGGCTTATACGACAAATACAAGAATTGCTAATAAACTTACAATCTAGTCAGCATAAAAAAAGCCACTTCAAATGAAGTGGCTTTTTTTATGCTTAAAAGACAACCTATTTCGTGGCTACTTTGTCTTGAATCTTTTTGCTCATTTCCATTGAAATGGCAGAACGTTCAAATTTTATTTTGCCCGCCAAGGTTTCAATAACGCAGCTATTGTCTTTATCGTTCAGTTCGACAATCTTACCGTGCAAACCGCTTTTGGTAATCACTTTGTCTCCCCTTTTTAGCTCGTTAGCAAACTTTTTTTCCTGTTTAGCTCTTTTCATTTGCGGTGCAATCATAAAGAAGTACACCACCGCAAACATGGCTATAAAAGGTAAAAAATCAGTTAAGTTTCCCATATTTTAGTGTGCTGCTGCTGGCTTAGCTGCAGCGTCTGCAGGATCAGCTTCGATAAATGCTTTAATTTTAACCATTTCCTTACCTTTTTCCGTATTGGTTGTTAAGGTAATCGTTTTAGAGATTTGGTTTTTACCTTTACCGTTGAATTTCACTGTAAACTCAGCAGATTCTCCTGGAGCCAAAGGCTCTTTACTCCAATCCTGAGGTACTGTACATCCACAAGTACTCTTGATGTTGCTTACTACCAAAGGAGCTTTACCAGTATTTGTATAAACGAATTTAGTTTCAACTGGGGTTCCGTTTTTAATGGTTCCAAAGTCGTGCTCTGTTTCCTCAAAAGAGATTACAGGTAGGTCTCCAGCAACAGCATCTCTTTCTGCAGCTACTGCTACATTTTCACTTTTTACTTTACTTGCTGCATCTTCTTTACATGAAGTAAAAGCTACTAAACAAAGAGCGCTTAAACTTAATATCACTTTTTTCATTGGGATAAAATTTAATTATTAATATTTAATTGTTCCTTTTTCGAGGCGTAAATGTAGTAATTATTTCTAACTACATCAATCCGCGTCCAATTTTATTTAATTTGCCCTCAGCCGTGTACTCCTTGATAATCTTGTCTAAAATACCATTTATAAAGATACTACTCTTTGGTGTGGAGTACTCCTTGGCTATTTCCAGATATTCATTAATGGTTACCTTTACTGGGATCGATGGAAACTTTTGAAACTCGCAAATGGCCATTTGCAATAGTACCGCATCAAGGCTTGCAATACGCTCGGTATCCCAATTTTTAGTTTTTTTGGAGATGTCCTCATTGTACTTAGACACATTCAAAAGCGTCTTCTTCAATAGGTCTACTGCAAAATCCCGATCATCCAAATCTTTGTACAAATCTGGCGTAAAATAACTCTCTGGACTATCCTTTTTAACTTTCTTCAATAATTTAAGAATACTAGTATTGACTATGGGCAAATCATCTACCCAAGTAATCTTTTTATCCTCAAAATAGTCGTACAGTTTGTCGTTAGGCGCAATAATTTCAGAAAAGATGGTAGCAACCAACTCCTTGTCTTCTTTAAAGCTTGAATTTGTTGAAGCCATGTATTCCTTATACAAATCACTTTCAACAATAGCTTTGAATATGATTTCTACGTACTCAAAATCCAAATACCAGAAATTCAACTTTCTGGATTCAATTTCATCTAAAAGCTCATGATTGTTTCTCAATGCCTGTAGAACGGAGTTGTTTACAAATTTGGCATTGGGGTTCTTTTCTTCCTGTGTTGCCAGGAATTTTTTCTGACTCTTGTTTAAGTGGTCTTCGGCTCTTTTGTGAGTTTCTATCAATAATGCTAGGATGACCAAGTACAAATCGTACATACTATCCAAACTTTGAAGCAAAAATCTTTCATCCTTCTTGATGTCGTCACTTTCTGTACCATTAAAAGCATAAATGGTTTGCATCGCCTTAATACGGATATGTCTTCTATTAAGCATATATAAGAACCTTTTATAAAAAATTAAAGAGGCGAAAGTGTTATTTCTTTCGCCTCGCAAAAATACTATTATTTATTCATTGCTGAAACTAAAAAAAGGAATCTATCCGCAATTATTTTGCGTTTTCCTTCTTGCGCGTTTCAATACGCTCTTGAGCAGTTTTCAAAGCTGCCTCGTGGGTTGTAATTTGAGTAGCTTGAGCCTTTTCAAGAATTTCCAATGTTGTATTGTAGATATTTTCAGTTTTGCGGATAATTTCTGGTCTGCCGTAATTCTCCAATTCAGCATACACATTAATGATTCCACCTGCGTTAATCAAGAAATCTGGAGCGTAAACAATACCGCGCTCCTGTAAGATTTTACCATGAGTACGCTCTTCTGCCAATTGGTTATTGGCTGCTCCAGCAATAATTTTTGCTTGAATACGGTTAATGGTATCATCATTAATAGTAGCTCCCAAAGCACAAGGCGCATAGATATCCATAGCTTCGCTGTAGATGTCTTTTCCTTTATAGATGGTAGCTCCGTATTTTGAACTTACCATTTCCAAACGTTCAGGACTTATATCGGTAATGGTTACTTTCGCACCTTCGTTAACCAAATGCTCAACCAAGGCTTCCCCTACATTACCAATCCCCTGTACAAACACAGTTTTGTCCTCCAGCACATCCGAACCAAATTTAAACTTGGCCGCTGCTTTCATTCCCATAAACACTCCATAAGCTGTAATTGGCGATGGGTTACCAGCGCCACCCTTGCTTTCTGAAATACCCGTTACATAAGGCGTTACTTCCCTCACCAAATCCATATCTGAAGTTGCCATTCCAACATCCTCTGCCGTAATATACTTACCGCTCAAAGAATGTACAAACTCACCAAACTTTTTCATAAGTTCTGGAGTTTTTTGGGTCTTAGCATCTCCAATAATTACAGCTTTCCCTCCACCAAGGTTTAGGCCCGTAATTGCAGATTTATAGGTCATCCCTCTAGACAAACGCAATACGTCGTTTAAGGCTTCCCATTCGTTGTTGTAGTTCCACATTCTTGTACCTCCCAGAGCAGGACCTAAAACTGTGTTATGAATACCAATTATTGCTTTTAAA
The DNA here is from genome assembly GCF_030908385.1 of Mangrovimonas sp. YM274. Classification (NCBI taxonomy): domain Bacteria; kingdom Pseudomonadati; phylum Bacteroidota; class Flavobacteriia; order Flavobacteriales; family Flavobacteriaceae; genus Mangrovimonas; species Mangrovimonas sp. YM274. The sequence continues at coordinate 1,464,127 of NZ_CP133091.1, read as the reverse complement.
CCAGTATCTTTGTCGTTGCAAAAAACCACTTGCTCATGGTTGTCAAAAGACAATTGACCAAAAACCGGATCGACTTTCGAAAGTTCTGAAGAACTTATAACGTCTGAAATCATGTAATTTGAATTAATTAAATACGTTTTTAGCACCTCTAAAAACGCGTGCAAAATTAATCCATTATTGAAATATTAGCAAAAAATAATCATAAAATTAAAGTATCTTAAAAAAAGCTTAACAGTTCCTTTTTTTCAATGAAAGAATTACAACATCTCAACAAATATTTTTACAAGTATCGTTACAAACTTCTCGCAGGTATTGTCATTACCATAGTAGCCCGTATTTTTTTATTGTTTACTCCTGAATTGGTAGGGTCATCTGTTGACGTTATCGACCAATATAGAAAGGGTGCTATTACAGATATTGCTTTAGTAAAAAAGGAGCTATTCATTAATATTTTATACATAGTGGGAGCTGCCATAGTGGGAGGAGTCTTTACTTTTTTAATGAGACAGACCATCATCAACGTATCCAGATATATTGAATACGATTTAAAGAATGAAGTGTACAATCAGTACCAGCGTCTCTCCTTGGATTTCTATAAATCCAACCGTACCGGAGATTTAATGAATCGTATTAGCGAAGATGTTGGAAAAGCACGAGAGTATGCAGGCCCAGCCATAATGTACAGTATCAATACCATCACCTTATTTATTATTGCTCTCTTTTTAATGTTCAAGTCAGCCCCTATGTTGACTTTGTATACCATTATTCCTCTTCCTGTGCTTTCTTATTTCATTTATATTTTAAGTAAAGCCATTCACAAGCGCAGTACCATTGTTCAAGTTTGGCTCTCCAAACTTAATACCTTTGCCCAAGAATCATTTAGTGGTGTTGGGGTTATAAAATCCTACGGCATCGAACAGCAGGTGTATGAAGATTTTGATAAGCTCTCTGCTGAAAACCGACAAAAGAACATTGACCTAACCAAAGTACAAGCCCTGTTTTTTCCGTTAATGATCTTACTAATTGGGCTAAGTAACATTATCGTTATATATATAGGTGGGAAACAATATATTGATGGAGAAATAGAAAGTTTAGGGGTTATTGCCAAATTTATAATCTATGTAAACCTACTTACTTGGCCTGTTGCCACCGTAGGTTGGGTAACCTCTGTGGTACAAAGAGCTGAAGCCTCCCAAAAACGCATCAATGAATTTTTAAAAATAGAACCTAGTATAAAGAACAACACCGATGCTCACAGTGTGATTCAAGGAAATATTGAATTTAAAAATGTATCGTTTACCTATCCAGACACCAATATTCAAGCATTAAAGGGCATTAGTTTTACATTGAAAAAAGGAGAATCTCTTGCCATTTTGGGAAAAACAGGCTCCGGTAAATCTACTATTCTAGACCTTATTGGGCGACTTTACGATATTGATACAGGTACTATTCTTATAGACGAAACGCCAATTGATCGTGTAAACTTAACCGATTTAAGAGACAGCATTGGTTATGTACCGCAGGACGCCTTCCTGTTTTCGGATACCATCAAAAACAACATTAAGTTTGGAAAAGAGGACGCCACGGATGAAGAGGTTATTAATGCCGCCAAAAACTCAGATGTCCACAAAAATATTACTGGATTCTCAAAAGGCTATGATACTATTTTGGGAGAGCGCGGGATTACCTTATCTGGAGGACAAAAACAACGGATATCCATTGCAAGGGCCATTATAAAGTCACCTAAAATTTTATTGTTTGATGACTGTCTTTCAGCTGTCGACACAGAAACCGAAGAGAAAATCCTCAAGAACCTTAACAAGGTATCCAAAGACAAAACAACCGTAATTGTAAGCCACAGGATTTCCTCTGCAAAGAACGCAGATCACATCATTGTCTTGGATAATGGCGAGATCATTCAAAGAGGAAATCATGAAACTCTCTTAAATTCAAAAGGTTACTACAAAGACCTTTATTTAAAACAGCTCAGCGAAAAAGAAATATGACAAATTGTTGGTTTCTTTGCTTTTTTTTTAGATTTTTGAGACATTAATAGGAACTAATTTTTTAATATTAAAATCTTATGAGTGACCAAGGAATGATGGAAAAAGAGGAAATTTTTTCTAAAGTATTAAGAGCAGGAAGACGAACATATTTTTTTGACGTAAGAGCAACCAAAGCTGGAGATTACTACCTAACTATTACAGAAAGTAAAAAATTCACCAATGAGGATGGGTCTTTTCACTACAAAAAACATAAAATTTACTTATACAAAGAAGATTTTGCTGAATTTAACGAAATCTTAGCTGAAATGACAGATTATATCATCGAAGAAAAAGGAGATGAAGTAATTAGCGAGCGTCACCAAAAAAACTTCAAAAAAGACGATTATTATTCTAACGACGATATTGAAGAAGGAGAAACAAGCTACGAGACTACGGCCTCTACTGGAAGTTTTACCGATGTAAACTTTGAAGATATTTAATTATTTTATGTAACATAACACAAGGAGAAACCGCTGCAATTTGTAGCGGTTTTTTTTTTTATAGATTCACTACCATTCCCTAAAGTTTCACTGCCAATAAAGCGACTATAAGAATACCTAATAAATATATCCCGGCAACAGGCAGTCCAAATATACCTGCAATTATTGTCGTAGATAGAATTAAGTAAAACGGCACAAGAGTTAACACCACAGCAAACCGAAAGGTAGACACAAATTCACGTTCCTTTATCCTAGGCAACAATATTTGCTTCCAAACCAAATAAGGGGGCAACAAAACACATTTCAAAAGGGATACAAAAAATCGCTTTGTCCATCCACCTTGTGTTGCAGTTTTCAAATGAGCTCCATTAAAACCAGTATCTACATATTTATTGACAGCAATAGGATTGAGAAAATCAACTTTGTCTGCCTCCAATCTTTGCAACGTATCGTCATAAGCTTTTGAATCAATATGAGTAGTCAATGCACACAACTCTTCATGAACCCTTGTTTTAAGTTGTTGCGCCATATTAGGACTTTTTATAATGTCTTGGGACGTAACCTTTATGGTGGTTCCAAAATTTAATAAGACGCCATTAGCATAGCCTATAGCGTCTTCATAGTTGATCCCCACAGGAATCAACGACAGCCTTGTGTCAGGGTACTTCGCCAAGGTTTCAAAAACAATTCTGGTAAAGCCCTTACTTAAGGGTCTGACAGTTCGTTTTAAATTGTGGTTTCCTTCTGGGAAAACAGCTATCGCCTTTTTGTCTTGCAATAGTTTGGAGCAGGTTTTAAAAACTTCATCGTTTTTTGAAATTGTTTTCCAACCGTCCCTTACCCTATAGACAGGCAACATTCTGAGACTCCTTAAAATTTTAGCGACCAAAGGGTTGCTAAAAACACTTGCTCGTGTCAAAAAATAGACAAAACGACCATTTTTGGCAGCTATAACCAAAGCATCCATAAGTGCATTTTGGTGATTCCCCAAAAAGATTACGGCCTCATTTTTGGAAAAAGGCTGCTGCTTTGCTACCAAAACTTTTCGGTAATAAAAAAAGAGACCTAGTTGCACATAGCTTCTTACCAAAAACAACCAAATCTTATTCAAACCACACTAATTTTAGAAGACGTTTTAGACCAATACAAGGCCAAAGCCAACCCAGACACAATATGCCAAATACCCCAAAAGGCAGCCATAATAGCCATACCTCCCAGTCCATTAAAAAAGGTAAAAATCAAGAGTAATCCCAACCCTGAATTTTGGATGCCCGTTTCTATTGCTATCGTTTTTTGATCACGTTTGGTCAATCCAAATAATTTTGCGGCAATAAACCCTGTGCTAATTGCCAACAAATTATGACCAGTTCCAATATAAACTACATGAGAAATGTAATTATTAAACACATCTAGGTTATTTGAAAAAGCTATAATCACAATAGCTACAAAAACTATAATAGAAAGCGGTTTCAACAATTTCGACAAGCGCTCAGCCAACCTTACATTTTTATACCGCAATGTCATGCCCAATATTAATGGAATTCCCAAAAGCAACACTACCAGTTTCAGCAATTCCAATGGAGCCACTTCCACTGTTCTCAATATTTGGGCTGTTGGCGGATACAGGTTGCCATAAAGCTGAAAATTTAAAGGAGTCATAACAATAGCCAACAAGGTTCCCAAAGCCGTTAAACTTACTGACAATGCCGAATTTCCATTAGCCAAATGTGTCATGAAATTTGATATATTACCGCCAGGACAAGCCGCTACCATCATCATACCTAAGGCAATACTTGGTTGAGGATTTATAACCAAAATCACTAAAAAAGTTAATAATGGTAAGACAATAAATTGCGAAAGCAGCCCTACAAAAATCAATCTAGGCTGTTTCATTACATTTTTAAAATCTTCAACCGATATTCCCAAAGCCACTCCAAACATCACCACAGCCAAAGCAACGTTAAGCACCCATAAATCATCATTGTTGAACTGAATTTGGACAGTATCTAATTCTTGCATATTCTTAAGCTACAGAAGTTCCATTATCTACATGCTGCTCTGGATTCAACAACACCACATCTTTTCCATCTACTGCTCCCAACAACAAACATTCGCTAATAAAATTGGCTATTTGTTTCTTAGGGAAATTGACAACAGCCACAACTTGTTTGTTCAGTAATTCCGCCTTGGTATATAAGCTCGTAATTTGGGCGGAGGACTTCTTAATTCCCAAAGTACCAAAATCAATAGTTAACTGATAGGCTGGCCGATGTGCCTTAGGGAAATCATTTACTTCAATAATGGTTCCTACACGAAGATCCACTTTAGAAAAGTCCTCAAAAGTTATGCTGTTGTTCATCCGCCAAAAGTACAAACTATTTTAAAAATGCCCCCATCCTGTTTATGAGATCCTTATACAAATGCCTCCCAAGTATTCTTTTAGGTTGGCTAATTTTTAAGTAATTTTGAGTTTAATTTAATTGTTATGGCTAGAACACCTTCAAACATGTTGCCCTTGGGCACAAAAGCACCACAATTTACACTTTACGACACCGTAAGCGGCACCAACCAATCCTTGGATGACCTTAAAGGTCTAAAAGGAACCGTAATTATGTTTATCTGTAATCACTGCCCCTTTGTCAAGCATGTGAATACTGAATTGTCCAAAATAGCCAAAGACTTTACCTCCAAAGGAATAAATTGGGTAGCCATCTCTAGTAATGATGTTGAAAATTATCCTGAAGACAACCCTAACCTCATGAAAGAAATGGCCATAAATGAAGGTTTTATCTTCCCTTACCTTTATGACCAAACCCAAAAAGTAGCTAAAGACTACGATGCCGCCTGTACCCCAGACTTCTATTTATTTGATGATGATTTAAAGCTTGTGTACCGAGGGCAACTAGATGATTCAAGACCTGGAAATGATATTCCGGTAACAGGAAAGGACCTTAGAGACGCCTTAAATGCACTACTTAACAATTCTCCTATTTCAGACAACCAAAAGCCTAGCATTGGTTGTAACATTAAATGGAAAAATGCTTAGTCAATCTGCATTACCAACCTTTTAATCAACTTCAACCAAAAGCCCTCAGAACAATTTCCAAATGAAATACGCCTATCTCATTATACTCAGTGTGATTTGCTTTAACTGCCAAAACACCCCCACTCCAACACAATACAGACATACATTAAATCTGGAAGGTTCATGGCAATTTGCTTTGGACACAGCCAATGTTGGCACTTCCGAAAAATGGTTCTTGACGGATTTGAATGACAACGTAACTTTACCGGGAACTACAGATTCCAATAAAAAAGGCTTTGTTAACACAGATACCACCACTATGCACCTCAACCGTCCTTTTATTTATGAAGGTGCCGCTTGGTATAGAAAAAAGGTGATCATTCCGGAAAATTTCAAGGAGCAGCATATCATATTGTATTTGGAACGCACAAAACCTTCAAATGTTTGGATTGATAGTACGCTTGTTGGATCTTCACAATTATTGCAAGCACCTCAACAGTTTGATGTGTCCTCCTTTTTAAGTCCCGGGGAACATTATATCACGCTTCAAATCAATAACGATTTAAAATTAACGCCTTACGGAAATGTGCATATCTACACCGATGATACCCAAACCAATTGGAATGGGGTTATTGGGAAAATGTACTTAGAAGCCTCTGCGCCTACCTACATTTCCAACCTACAGGTATTTCCAAATATTGAAAAGAAAGCAATAGATGTTGCCATTGAGGTAGAAAATGGCTCAGATCAAGTTTCCCTAGAACTTTTAGTGGAGAACACCATCAATGGCGTAACTACACAATTGAAACCTCAACAATTCATACTTGCCAATAAATCTAAAAACACCGTGAGTTATGTATTTGAAAACGACATAGCGCTATGGGATGAGTATGAACAACCGCTTTACAAAGTAACAGCCATTATTTCCAATAAAAACACCAAAGATGCCCAATCAGTGATTTTTGGAATGCGCAATTTTAAAGTTGACGGAAGACATTTTGCCATCAATGGACGCCAAACCTTTTTAAGAGGAAAGCACGATGCTGCCGTGTTTCCAAATATAGGACACACACCCATGGATGTGGAATCTTGGCGAAAAATCTATAAGATTGCTAAATCTTACGGCATCAACCATTACCGTTTCCACACCTACTGTCCTCCAGAAGCAGCCTTTACTGCGGCTGACCTAGAAGGTATGTATCTTCAGGCCGAACTTCCATTTTGGGGAGGTTTGGAGTCTGATACTATTGCTGCCCAATTGAAAGCCGAAGGAGAAGCGATGTTGAAAGCCTATGCCAACCACCCATCGTTTGTCATGTTTTCCCCTGGAAATGAAATTTGGAGCGGGCATGACAATGTTGAAAAACTAATGGTGTCTTTAAAAGGTTACGACGGTCGCCCAATGTACACCATAGGTTCTAACAATAATATAGGCTATGTCCCTCCTCGTGACTATGCCGAGTTTTTTGTAGGGGCCAGAACTCCTTTTGATGGCGATGCCAACAAAGCTCACACAAGATTAACACACGCCTTTGCCGATGCCAAGGATGGCGGAATTTTGAACACCCAAACACCATCAACAAATTTCAATTTTGATTATTCGGTATCTCGTTTGGAGCTTCCAATTATCAGTCATGAAATCGGGCAATACCAAATCTATCCTGATTACAAAGAAATTGAAAAATACACCGGTATTTTAAAGGCTTGGAACCTTATCGAGTTTAAAAACAGACTTGAAAAAGCTGGTATGCTAGATTTGGATAGTGCCTTTCAAAAGGCTTCAGGTGCTTGGTCCGCTATTTGCTATAAGGCAGAAATGGAAGCCGCGCTTCGCACAAAAGATATGGCAGGGTTCCAACTTTTAGACCTTCAAGATTTCCCTGGTCAAGGAACAGCTTTGGTTGGTATTTTGGATGCTTTTATGGACAGTAAAGATGTGGTAACTCCTGAAACATGGAAACAGTCCTGCAACGATGTGGTTCTGCTACTTGAATTCCCTAAATACACATGGACCAACAGTGAACATTTCACAGCTCAATTAGATGTTGTTAACTATTCCAACAAGGCGATTACTGAAGGCGTGCAATGGAAAGTTGAAAAAGAAAATGGCTTTGTCATGAACCAAGGCAATGTTAGCGCAACATCCATTTCCAATGACGGGTTATCCAATTTAGGAAAATTAAGTTTTGACTTGTCAAACATTGAAAAACCTGAAAGATTGAACGTTTTGGTGTCCATTGCCAATACGGAATACAGCAACTCCTATCCTATTTGGGTGTATCCTTCCAAAGAGGATATTGAAATTCCAACTTCTATTTCCATTGTTGAAGATTTGAATACATCTGCTTTAAACAACCTAAAAAACGGCGGTACGGTTTTGTATTTCCCAAAAACATCATCTATTGAAAAGAACAGTTTTCCAGGACACTTCCCTCCCGAATTTTGGAACTACGGCATGTTCAAGAGCATTAGCGAATCCAACAACAAACCTGTTTCGCCAGGAACACTAGGATTACTTATGGATCCAAAACATCCAATATTTAATGCTTTCCCTACCGATTTTCATACCAATTGGCAATGGTTTTCAATGATCAAAAACAGTAATTCTCTAATATTGGATAATACAGCTAATGATTATCGTCCTATTGTTCAGGTAATTGACAATTTGGAACGTAACCACAAATTAGGCCTCATTTTCGAATTTAAGGTTGGTACAGGAAAGTTATTGGTTTGCATGTCCCAATTGAACAAAATTGCAGACAGACCAGAAGCACGTCAATTATACCAATCCATTGTTAACTATATGGAGTCTGAAGATTTCCATCCGTCCTATGAAATATCTGCAGAAGAATTGACTTCTCTATTTCATTAGAAAATAACTAAGGGTTACCATCAATTTTGTATTTTTAAATGTCCTATTTTTTTTTCGAATTGGACTTAAAAAACCTGATGGTAACCTTTACTTTTATGAAACGCTCAAAACAAATTGCCAATCGGTTTAGGGAGGTGATCCTTTCTGGGGATTGGATTGCGAACACCAATTTAAAATCACTACTCTCCGATGTCAATTGGCAAATGGCCATCACACCTGCTGGGCAACTCAACACTATAGGTACTCTTGCCCAACACATCCACTACTACATTGCTGGCACTCTAAATGTTTTACAAGGAGGAGACCTTTTAATAAAGGACAAATTCAGTTTTGATTTCCCTCCTATAACTTCTCAAAAAGATTGGGAACAACGACTGAAAATAATCATTGAAGATGCCGAAACCTTTGCTCTTGAGGTTGAAAAACTCTCCTCTAAGGATCTAGATAAAGTTTTTGTAAAAGAGGCCTACGGAACCTATGAACGTAATATTGAAGCCATCATAGAACACAGCTATTATCATCTTGGGCAAATTTCATTGTTAAAGAAATTAGTTTTATCGTCAAGGTAGAATTAGTTTCAATTATAAATGATTTTATAAAATTTAATAACCTTAACCTATTTCCTATTGAAATAAAATTTGGAAATTTCTCACATTAAAACTACTTTTCTCCTCGATATCAACCATAACTGTACTCTCATGCAAAAAAATCTACTTTATTTAATTTTCTTTTTATCCACTTTTGCAAATGCTTCTGTAATTACAGGAAGCGTTTTGCTCGATGACAGCTCCGATCATAGTGGTATTACCATTAAATTTGCCCCTATTTCGCCTAGTGCTGTTTATGGTGAAACAACATCAAACTCAGATGGTACATTCAACGCAACCATTGAGAATGGAATTTATGATGTCACCTTTGAAAAAGAAGGCTATCAAACATACACCTTGAGCGACCAGTTCATCGCCGAAAACACAACACTTCCAAGCGTTGTTCTAAACTCCAACTCTATAGTCAATATTGGAATAATTGGCTTATTTCCAACAAACGTATCTGGCGTTTGGACAAGTAACAACACCTATATTGTTAACGGAAATATTAAAGTACCCTCTGGAGCAACTCTAACCATTGAACCTGGAACACTAATTAAATTCAGTGGTTACTATTCAATTTTGGTTAACGGCACCTTAAATGCTATTGGGACTGAGGAAAATTACATTAGGTTTACTTCTCAAAATTCCAATCCTTCAAATACTGATTGGAATAGCATAAACATTAATTCAAGTTCAAACTCAACTATTTTGAAATACTGTATCATTGAATATGGAAAAGAAGAGAATTCTGAGAATAAAGGAATAGTAAATATAGAAGCTGAAGCCACTATAGAAAACTGCATTATAAGACATAGTGATGAAAAAGGAATAAGTATTGGCAATGATGCAACAAATGTGAACATTTTAAACAATGAAATATCGGATTGTGATAGAGGTGTGTTTTTCAATGATTCAACTAACCCCATTGCAATTATCGATGGTAACCGTATCTATGACAATGCGATTGGGATTTATACAGGTTGGGCAAATTACCAAACTGTAGTTCGTAACAATATCATTTCAGATTGTATAAATGGTATATCAACTTATACAAGCATTACTATCCACAACAATATTATTTTCGATTCAACTAAAGGGATTTCTGTTAATGGTAACCAACCTACCATAAGAAACAACACTATTTTTTCAAATTTAAAAGGAGTAAGCATTTATAATTCAGATGCATTTAACCCAAACCCTATAATAAACTCCAATATAATTATAAACAACAGTGTAAGCGGAATCATTTCAGAAGGAACTCCTGTTCCGAACTCTGTAACCTACAACCTTTTGTACAATAATGGTAATGATGTAAGCAATTTACCTATAGGAATTGGGACCATTGTGACCACCAATGACAATGGAACCCCATCAGACACCTATTACAATATCTTCTCTTCAGCTGATTTGATTTCTATGGATCCTCTAAACCCAGATTTTTGTAAATTAAATAATTCCTCTAGCGCCATTAATGCGGGCGATCCCGACATAGAGAACATTTATAATTCTACAATAATTGACATAGGTGCTAAGGAGAGTTCTGAAACTCTCTCTATAAACGATTTATTGGAAAATAATGTTTCCATTTTCCCTAATCCCATTTCAGACCATCTCAATATAAAAGGGGCAAAGAAGCAGCAGTTCAATAAAATAATACTTTACAACTTAAATGGAAAAATGATAAATGAGTTCACCCTAGAGAATTTAACCAGTGAATACACAATAGAAAATTTAGATAACTTAAATTCTGGAATTTATTTTTTAGGTCTTTTCAATAACAATTTTGAGCTCAATACAATTAAACTCTTGAAAAAATAAACTCGTTTGTTTAAATCAAAAAAATACTGCTGCTTATATCTTCTTATAAACGGTAGTATTTTTTTTTGCAAATTATTGGTCTCAAAACTCATTTCCTCAGCTTTATTCAATTTTGATTAAATTAGTTGCTAATGTCTATCATTTCATTAACCAACTATGCTGAAATTCTTTAAAAACATCAGAAGAACACTTCTGGATAAAAATCAATTGGGACAGTATTTAAAATATGCCTTGGGAGAAATTCTTCTTGTCGTTTTAGGGATTCTTATTGCGCTTCAAGTAAACAACTGGAATCAAGACCGAATTGAAAAACAACATACCTTGGATTACCTAAACGACTTGACAGTTGACATTGCATTGGATTTGGAAAACCTAGAGGACCACATCCAATTTCTGGATGATATGAGCAATAGAAAAAGAACACTTTTAAAGCAGATTTCGCATGAACATCTTGAAATGGATACCATTATCAAATTAGTGATGCCCATTTACCTTACCAAACCTATTATAGACAGAACCTACCAAAAATACAACTCCACAAACATTTCCAAACTTATTGACAATAAAGAGCTTTACAACAATATCAACACCTATTATACCACTATCAAGAACAGATATCTTACCCATGTTGTTTGGGATGAAAAATACACTTTAGAAGAAGCTGAGTTTTGGTATTACAATGATGAATTTGAAAACCGATACCTTGATGAAGATTTACCATTTCTCCACAATGACTCTATTCAAAAAGCTGTTCTAGAAGCGCAATTAAAATCTGTGAAAGGGAGAAATTTACTCCGTACCAGTCTTTTCAGAAAAAAGCGCATCAAAACCTATGTGGTGGAAGTGCAAAATCGTGCACTGGAACTATCCAACGATATCAAGGATTATCTAGAAGCATCCGGCTATTACAACTAAACCTATCTTAAAAGGCTAAAATGCCCTCTTAAGGTTCTAGTTTGCCCATTTAAACGTATCAATTGAGCTTCAAACCAATAATCGGAAGCTGGCAAAGCTAGGCCGTTAAAGGTGCCATCCCAGCCCGTTCCTGAAGGCTTGATTACGGCCATAAGCTTTCCGTAGCGGTCAAAAATATTAACGGTAGATTTTTCAGAATAGGCTTCATTAAATCCTTTGATATTCCAGACATCGTTATAAGTATCTCCATTCGGACTAAAAAACTTCGCATAACCTACCACAAAAATCTCCAATTGGGCGATGCCGCAACCATTCTTATCCCTAACATACAAGATATGCTCTCCTGCAGCAACACCATCAAAATAAGGGTCGTCATGGAAACCAGACAACTCATCATCCAAGGCGTATTCATAATCCCCTATCCCCAAACCATTGGGATTTATAGAAACGGTATTATTATTTGAAAAATCCTGAATCGTTATATCTTCCTCATCCAATTCTGCAACCGAAGATTCTATGACTGTTACCACACTCGGTTCTGATTGACAACCATATTCCGAAGTCGCAACTACCGAGTACATTCCTCCCGAAGCAACAGAAACCGAAGGTGTATTAGAAATAACTGTACCACTGCTATCTGTCCACTCATAGGTGTAACTACCATTTGGGTTTGTCACCATCAAGGTAACAGGATCTCCTTCCAAACAGTAAATGACTTCATCGTCGGTATCAAATTGAGGCAAAGTATAGACTTCCAACATCAAGTGAGGTCCAATCCCAAAACAGTCACCATTGTCATCGCTTTCAACCCTTACATACAATAATTGGGCATCAGGAGTTTCGTTGGTATAAGGTATGGAGGCATCGATTTCATTTTGCTCCAGTTGGGCATCTGCTAGATTTCGATAGTAATGAACACTTAAATTTTGTCCTGCTGGAAATTGGTCCAAAAATACCTGTGACATCTGGCTTAAATCGAATTCATAAAAGCCATCACCATCGTCATCACAATACTCTAAAGTTTCCATATAACCGTCCTGAAACGAAGTTGTGGACACCTCTAATGTAATGGTTGAAACCCGAAAACACCCATTTTCTGAAACCACCCTTGCAAACACTTCTTCCGAAACAGAATTATTGAATGGCACGGGATTAACTGCCTCAATGCCATCATTGGCATTGTCAAAAGTCAAGTGATACGAAATTTCAAAAACTTCTGAACTTCCGTTAACCAAAACTTCATTAATTTCATTCAGGTTGAAATTAGTATAGCCATCCGCCAATCCATCTTCATCGCAATTTTTAAACACCAAACTTGAAACAACGTCTGGCAAAGCATTTACTTGAATATCAAAACTTCCTTCCGAATAACAGCCACCCTCCTGCAAATTGGTAACGCGAACATAAATAGCTTGAGTATTAGCAACTGTATTTTCAAAATTTTCAGGAGTTAAGATTTCCTGAGAAAATGCCGCATCCAAAAAATATGAGAAACCATACTCTGAAGCTGGGGCTCCATCCAAAATCACAGATTCATTTTGGGTTAAATCGAAACTTGACACACCATTAGTATCATCACCATCCAAATTGGAATCACAAACTTCCAAAACCGATATATCATTTGGTACCTGAGGCGTTTCAAAAAGAACTACCGTCACCATAGTACGAATAGAACTTTCGCAACCATCAATAGTTTGGGAGGCATAATAGCTCGTGCCATTCTCTAAGTTTTGGGAAGTCGCCAAAGGCGTTCCGCCTGTATCCGAAGCATACCAAGCAACGGCTGTTCCTTCAACCAGCAAATTTGCAATGGTAGCATTTTCAAGGCTACAGAAAACTTGTTCCGCATCTGCTATAGGTGATGGTGTATCCTGAACCGTCAAGGTTACGGGAACTCTATTTACACTTGTACATCCGTTATTTTGGGCTTCAGCATAAAATGTTGTGGTATCACTAAGTTCTGGTGTTGTAAAAGTACTTCCTGTCCCAACTACATTACCACCAACCATGGCATCATACCAAAAAACCGTTCCTTGAGAAGGGGTTGCGCTAAGTACGCCACTCCCAGATACTCCACAAATAATGGCATCATTATAATCTGTTATGGTAGGAATTTCAACCACCGATGCAACAACAGGTTCTTTTACCCCATTTGGGCAACCGTTTATGGAAGCTAGCACATAATAAGTAGTCGTTTCTGAAATTTCTGGAGTAACAAAGGTCAATCCAGAAGCAATAGAAGTCCCATTGGGATCATCAAACCATAACACCGTCCCACCTGAAGAAACGGCTTCTAATTCCACGGAACCCGAACCACAAACCGCAGCCCCAACAACATTCACAATTTCAGGAATGGTAATTTTGGTACTGGCTGAAATATCAACTTCTGGATCGCCCGGCATGCCTCCATATTCCACTATATATCCTTTAGGCTGATAATCTCCCGCTCCAGCAGGATCACCCGCATTAGGTAAATCATTCCAAGATCCAGGAACACCAACCCCCGGAGCTGTGACATGGGCATAATCTTCATTGTTCAAATTATTGGGCTCTCCTGTGTTCCAAAAAGCATAGTTGGGTGTAGATCCATTCACGCCGCCATTCCAAAATACCATACCTTCTTCTGGCCCTGTCATCCATTTCCAAGTCCCTTCGGACTCTACATCACTACCCCCTATCCAACCTGCCCCTGCAGCTTGTTCTCCAGATAATTGCGCTTCTTCGGCAGATGTTATGGTGGCCAAATACCCTTGAAGCCCATAATATGTGCTACTTTCCGCAGCAGCTTTTGCCACTGTCCACGTGATTCCTAAATTTGGAACGTATTCATAATAATGCCCCGTAGAGGGTAAATAGTTGGCATCTCCAACGGTAAATGAAAAGTACTTTTCCCCAGACACATTGGCCGTGTTGCTTTGATACATCACATCACTAACAGCCGCAATTAAATCGGTATAAGTTGGCTCTGAAGTTCCCACTCCACTCAAGGTCAATTTTCCTTGATTGGCATCCCAACTTGTAGAAATGTTTGGGTGACTTCCTGTTAACACCAAATTATCAATACCTTGCTGATAGCCCGTAGATATTTGAATGTAGAGTGCCTCAACGCTGGTATCGTCCGGATCTACAATATCAAAACTGGTAACAATATTTATTTGTGATAAAGGACAGTAATCCTGATCTCCTACAGCTTCAATGGAAGGAGGCACATTACCTTGGGCAGCACAAAAAATAGGTAGAATAACTAGAAATAGGAATATATGTATTTTTGGGATCACAAATGCTTTGTAAAAATTTACTGTAAATTTACATTAAAAATTCAGCAATTATCCCCTCTCTAAAATAAGATTTAAGCAAAAACCATTAAAAAATATGTAAAAGTCTAAATGTTGTAAAAAATCTATGCATTTTTAGCTTCTATCCACTTGCTCATAAACTTGGTACTTTGCATACTGTGGTGTAATAACATGTAGCCAATAAAGTTTTGTTGTCTGTGAAGAGGCAAAGTTTTTAATAGTTCCTCTATCCGGTTCATAAAAAGTATTTCAAATTGGGATTTCATAAATCGCTTTTCAAGACATTGAAAACCTTGTTCTTGGCTCTGCTCCCAGACCACTTTATCATTGTACAAACACACTGCTTGGTCTGCAAATTCTTGAGGTGTTACCGCAATAAAACCATTCGGTGACAATTGGCCAAACATCCCCTCGGCTGCAATTGGGCTCATCACACAAGGTGTACCATTGATCATAGCATCTATTAATTTCCCCTTAAGTCCCGCGCCAAATTGCAGAGGAACCAAACACACTTTGGCACTTTGCATGACCTCATCGACTTCGGCAGCTGCTCCCTTAATTAAAAAGCCTTCTTTTTCATTATATAACTGAAACACTTTTTGGGAGGGATAGGCACCATAGACATGTAATTCTGCATTAGACAATTGCTTTCTTATCAATGGCCAAATAGCAGTTTTTAAATACAACACCATATTGTAATTAGGCTCATGCAGGAAATTGCCAATACTTACAAAATCTTGCCGCTCTTCAAACGAAGGTAAATTTCTTAAAGTATCCTCTGGGATTTCATCCAGAAGAAACGGTAAATAATACAATAATGAAGGGTCTATTTTGAATGTTTCAGTAAGCAAGTCCATTTCTACTTCTGAAATGATCAAACTTAAATCACAGCGATAGATACTGGCTATTTCCCTTTTTGCTGTGTCGTTGAACAGATAACCATTGTCAAATTCCTTAGCTTCTTTTAAAGCTTGATGCCTTCCGCGGCGTAGACAATGCAAATCTTCAGTATCCAAAATACGTAGAGCGTTTGGGCAGTGCTCTGCTACCCGCCAACCGAATTGTTCCTCAGCCAAAAACCGATCGAACAACACAATATCGGGATGCAATTCCTTGACAAAAGTGTCAAAACTTGAGCTGTTCAGCTCTATGGCTTTTACTGTAACACCAATGCTTTCTAAATCAAAAGCATTATCGGTTTTAGCCGTTGCCGTGGCAAAGGTGATTTGGTAATTCTGTTGAAGAAAACTAAAAATTAATTGCATCATGCGGCTTCCTGCCGCCGAACTTTTGGGTTCGGGCCACACGAAGCCGATAATAAGCAGTTGTTTCATTAATCGTTGCTGGTAATTTGAGCTTGGTATTGGTTGCGCAATTGCTTGGCCCAAGAGTTAAGTGCTATTATTTGGGCCTCGGTAAGGTTGGCTTCACCATGAGTCCAAGTATAGGATGGTAATGGCATTTTGCCTTCTTCAACTTCTTCTATCAATTCATCCAATTTATGGTCCTTTTTCTTCACAGAATAGTCATTCCAAGCAGAGAAATTCAAATGTTTCTTACCATCTTCTACATGCTCTCCCATCCAAAAATTCACTGGCGTAATATTGTTATACCAAGGATACTTAGTTACATCACTATGACAGTCATAACAACTTTCCTTTAAAATGACTTTTACATCTTCCGGAGGATTGGTTTCAGTTAAAAAAGGCTCCAAAGAAGCAAGGTCTCCCTCATTCTTTTCAGGACCAAAAAACTGAGCCACAACAACAAGGACTAAAAGTACCAATAAGATTTTCTTGAATATTTTCATTTTAGTTATTTTTAGGATTTAAAAATAGCAATAAATAGTGACTTCAGCTCAACTCTACGACGAATTAAATTTTGTCAACCATTCCCGCGAAAAGCGCTTGTACTATGCCAATTTGGTAATCTCTACCCCTACACTTATTCCTAAATTATTGGATATTTTGTTTATGGTAGATGACAAGGTTTCCTGTAGGGCCGCTTGGGTATTGGAGTTTGTAGGAGGAGAAGATTTGGAGGCTTTGATTCCATTCCTAGATAGGTTTACGGAAGATATGGGTAAAGTGCATTTGGATTCGGCTGTAAGGCCTGTGGCCAAAGTATGTGAATACCTGATTAAAGCCTATTACGACAAAACTCCAAACCGGATCCAAACCGAATTGTCCCCAACCCATAGGGAACGCATTATTGAAGTCTGCTTTGACTACATGATCAATGATCAAAAAATTGCTCCAAAGGCCTATGCCATGCATACCCTTTTTCTGTTAGGCAAAGATTACGATTGGATCCATCCGGAACTTGCCATGATCTTGGAGCGTGATTTTCAATTGCAAAGTGCAGGATATAAAGCCCGAGCACGGCATATTCTCAAAAAAATAAAATCTTAGATTTTGTAAAGAAAAGTCGCCCCAATTCTTCCAAAAACTTCATAATCTGCACTTCGGTCTTACACCTAAAAAGATTATCTTTGCAACTTCTAAAAAAACATACATCATGTCTTTATCACCATTAAATGCCATCTCTCCAATTGATGGGAGATACCGAAGTAAAGCAGAAGCGCTTGCTCCATATTTTTCTGAAGAAGCGCTTATTAAATATCGCGTTCAGGTAGAAATTGAATATTTTATCGCGCTTTGCGAAATTCCTCTACCCCAACTTGCCGATTTTGACATCACGCTATTTGATAAGTTAAGAGCTATTTACCTAAATTTCTCATCGGAAGATGCTCTTAAAATTAAAGACATTGAAAGCATTACCAATCACGACGTTAAGGCTGTTGAATATTTTATCAAAGAACAGTTTGATGCTCTTGACATTGCCAAATACAAGGAGTTTATCCACTTTGGCTTAACGTCTCAAGATATCAACAACACGGCTATTCCTTTAAGCATCAAGGAAGCCATGAACGACGTTTACGTTCCTGAATATTTTAGTGTTGTAAACAAATTAAAGGAACTTGTAGAGGAATGGGCAGACATCCCGATGTTGGCAAGAACTCACGGTCAGCCAGCATCACCTACGCGTTTAGGTAAGGAAATTAACGTATTTGTAGTACGTCTTGAAGAACAATTGGCTTTATTGAACGATATCCCAAGTGCGGCTAAATTTGGTGGTGCTACAGGAAACTACAATGCCCACAAAGTAGCTTACCCAAATATTGACTGGAAAGAATTTGGAGGGCAGTTTGTACAGAAGAAATTAGGATTGTATCACTCCTTCCCAACGACTCAAATTGAGCATTACGATCACATGGCAGCTCTTTTTGACACCTTGAAAAGAATCAACAACATCTTGATTGATTTGGACAGAGATATCTGGACGTATGTATCTATGGACTATTTCAAGCAAAAAATCAAAAAAGGAGAAGTTGGAAGTAGCGCAATGCCACATAAAGTTAACCCAATTGATTTTGAAAACTCTGAAGGAAACTTAGGAATTGCCAATGCTATTTTTGAGCACTTGGCGGCTAAATTACCTATTTCTCGTCTACAAAGAGACTTGACTGACAGTACCGTTTTACGTAATGTTGGGGTTCCTTTTGGACATACCATCATTGGATTTAAAGCTACGTTGAAAGGATTGAACAAACTATTGTTGAACGATGCTAAGTTTGCGCAAGACCTGGAAAACAACTGGGCGGTAGTTGCTGAAGCTATTCAAACTATTTTGAGAAGAGAAGGCTATCCTAATCCTTACGAAGCTTTAAAAGGCCTTACCAGAACCAATGAAAGGATTACTCAAACGTCTATTTCAAATTTTATTGATACCTTAGAGGTGTCTGAAGAAATCAAGGACGAATTAAAAGTAATCACACCATCTAATTATACTGGTATTTAATTTGACTTAAGAGATTATGAACAAAAATGTCCTATCCGTAATTTTTACAGCTGTGATTGCTGCTGGATTTTTTATCTCGGGGCTTTTTGACATTTTGGACAATTTCATGATCAAACTATTATTGTTTATCAGTTTTGGATCTTTCATCGCCTATTTCTGTGTGATGCTTCTTTCTGATAAACAATCAAAATAAAATAGTATTACATCTATAAATAAAAAAATCACCTTGGAATCAAGGTGATTTTTTTATGTGTGATTTTTTGTTCTTCTACTTGAACATTTCGGCAAACTTACTGATTTCGGCATCTTCCAAATCTGCATTTTCCAACACTGTAGACAATTTCATGATTTTGTTAATGTTCATGTTATCTCCCAAAACTCTAATAATGGCAAATCCTTTGTCGTTGGAATCTCCAAAAAGCACCAATTCATCGATATTGGTTTCCTCTCCAAGATACTTTACTACAAAATGTCCGTCGGTAGAATTTCCTCCTCTAATAAGTTCTTCGTATTTAGGATCCTTTAAGATGGTCTTTACCTTTGCTACCTCAGTTTCGTATTCCGTTCTATTGGAGTCGGATACTACAAAGGCCAGCATATTCAATTTATCAACCGACTCATAAGCTTCTTTCTGTTCCTCGGTTAAAGAGGTTTCTTCGATATTCAAAAAGCTAGTAGGGACATCTATAGAAGTAAATCCTGGTTTCAGTTCGCTATCTACGTAATAGGTTTGCAAGGTTGGTCCTTGGCTACAGCTTAATAAAGCTATAACCAAAGCTACCAACCAGATGCTATTTTTGATTGATGGTATCATAATCTTAATTTTTCTTACCAGCTTTTTCCAAATGCTCACCTCCAGGGACATTCATACTATTGGTCAATTTTGAAATTTGACGCAAATCAATGTCTCCTGTTAAGGACAATAGTACCGTTTCAACTTCACGTTTCTCACCATTAATAGTGATGTCTGCATCTTTAGTGTATTCTTTAAGTCCGTTGATGAACATCAACAATTCCTTTACGTGGTTTTCATCCTTTCCTTCCTTCACATAAAATTTTACCGTCTGATCACCATCTTTAATTCTCATTAACTCCTGCAAACTAGAGCTTTTAAGATAACTGTTCACGGTTGCATTCATATCTTTGGACACCGCCATATTATCTGTAGTAAACACCTTTAAACCTGTAATTCTTTTGGCCATATCCATAAATTGTTGTGCTTCTGGGTCATCCAAATCCACATTGACACTTGCCAACATGCTAAACATTTTTTGGTTGACAATAACAGAAGTAACTCCGTCTTGGTCTTCGTATTTATCAAAAATACTTTGTCCGAATGACAGCACTGGCAACAATGCCAAAGCCACCATTATTACTAAACTCTTGCCCATAGTATGTATTTGGTTTACGTATGTGCTAAAACGCGCTAATCTTTTCATAATCTTGTTTCTTTTCTTAATTACTCAGGTTAAAAATCTTATTTGTTGTTTCTGAAAACTCTCCTACATAGTTCATAGACTCAACACCCTTCTCCAAATTATCAGAGACCAATGTCAAGGCATTTAAACTACTGGCACCTTTGTTAAATTTTGTAGATACCAGGTTAAGAGCTTCCATTGTTTGGTTGTAGGCCATTAGCTCCTCATGGCTAAGGCTATCCAACCCTTGTTTTGTATCGGTAAGCATATACACCGATACCATAAGAACTGCTACTGCCGCGACCGAAATCCATCTATACAATTGATATTTCTTAGGTTTTAATGGAACGTCCTTGGTAAACTGCTCTTGTTTTGTAGCGTCAAAATACTGGAACATTACTTTGTAAGACTCTAAATGTGGAGGCACATCTTCTTGAGCAAAATAGGCCTTTAACTGCTCCTCTTCTCTCAAGCTAGTCTCTCCATTATCGTACTTTTCCAGCAACCGCTCTATACTATTTAATACCATAACTGTGCGTATGTGTTAATTTTTCTCTTATTGTTTTCCTTGCCCTAGACAACGCCACTCTAATGGCGGTTTCATTCATGTCTACTACTTTGGCAATCTCACTAAATTCATACCCCTCAATATCTCTAAGCTGTATGATAATTTGTTGTTGTTCGGGTAATTCCGCCATGATTTTGGACACCCAACTCATGCTATCCCTAACTTCAACTTCCCTTTGCAACGCCACATTATGATCTTGGTAATTGCTATGTACAATCTTCAGGTTTTGTGCTTGTTTAGATTTTAAGCGATCCAAGCAAAAGTTTTTGGTCATGGTCATAGAAAATGCTTCTATATTTTTATACTCGGCCATTTTCTGTTTGTTGTTCCACAACTTCACAAAAATCTCTTGAGTAGCATCCTCAGCCTCTTCTTTAGACACCAACAAACGCTTTGCCAGTCTAAAAACCTTATCCTTTAAAGGCATTACAATATGTACAAAATCACTCTGTGTCATTATTTGGTTTGGTCAGTCGAAAACGGTTTACTATCGCTTTCTATCATTACGACGATATACTATAAATTTTGTTACACGGTAAAAAATATTTTTTCAATTACGCAACAAACACCTGTGTCTATGGGTTGTACACTTATGGTTTAGGAACAATTTATATTTTTTAATTTACTTTAATGTAAGTAAATTTAGAGCGTATTAACCTACTTTGAAGCTTATTTGTGATGTATACAATTAAGCGACATCTTAAAAATAGCCTATGAAGATTTTAAAATTTAGCCTTTTGGCTTTGGTACTTTTTACAGTAAGCAGCTGTTTTGACGATAGAGACGATAATATTGTCTTGTCTAGCAATGTCAATGATTTTGTGTGGAAAGGCATGAACTTTTGGTATTTATACAAGGATGAAATCCCAGATTTAGCCAACGACCGATTTTCCTCCAATGAAGAATACGGCAACTACCTCAACAGCTTCTTCTCCCCTGAAGAATTGTTTGAAAGTTTAATATTCCAACGCGAAACCGTTGACAGGTTCAGTGTTATTGTAGACGACTATATTGCCTTGGAACAAAGTTTTGACGGGGTTTCGTACAGTAATGGCCTTCAGTTTTCACTTTATGAATTTCCCGAAAATTCTTCGAATGTTATCGGAATCATCAGAATGGTTTTAAATGACAGTGAAGCGTCTGCAGCAGGTTTACAAAGAGGACAAATCTTTAACTCGGTTGACGGTACCCTTATGAATATTGATAATTACAATGAGCTTTTAAACCAACAAAGTTACACTTTGGGATTTGTAGACTATAATGATAATGGCACCCCCGAGACTGAAGACGACTTTGTAGCGTCTAATGGGCAAAGCACAAGCCTTACCAAAGTTGTTTATAATGAAAACCCCGTTTATATTTCCAATATTTTGGAAGTGAATGGAGAAAATGTGGGCTACTTAATGTACAATCGATTCAACAATAATTACGATAGCCACCTCAACAATGCCTTTGCAGAATTTCAGGCAAGCAATGTACAGCACTTAATCTTGGATTTTCGTTACAACCCTGGTGGGTCTGTAAATACAGCATCACTTTTAGGAAGTATGATAACTGGTCAATTTACAGGCCAAAACTTTTCCAAACTTATTTATAACAGTGACCTTCAATCTCAAAATTCCACATACGAATTTAAAGATAGTTTCAGCGGCATTGGCATTAATCAACTAAATCTAAGCAAAGTATACGTAATAACCTCTGCTCGTACGGCATCGGCAAGCGAATTGGTCATTAACAGTTTAAAACCTTACATTAATGTTGTTGTAGTTGGGGATGAAACGGTTGGAAAAAGCCAAGCCTCTATTACGGTATATGATTCTCCAAACTTTACAGCACAAAACAGAAACCCTAACCATACTTATGCTCTTCAACCTTTGGTCGCACAATCTATCAATTCCCTTGATGAGGCGGTACCTTCCAGCGGATTGGTTCCAGATATTGAAGTCGTGGAAAGTGCCTTGAACCTAGGCACCTTGGGAGATGTTAACGAACCCCTTTTGGCAGCCGCTTTAGCGGATATTTTTGGAAGCTCGGGAAGATTGGCTCCTTCCACACAAAAACCATTACTAAAACCAATTAAGGCTGAAATAGACAAAGATCCTTTTAATGACTTTATGTATTTAGACCACGATCACTCTCCTTTTAAATAAAAAATGGCCGCTAATGAGCGGCCATTTTTTTTATCTATTTTATTCCTTTTAGTTAAAGTAAACCTTAGAAGCTGCAAGACCCACTTCTATTGTATTGATTAAATTACCTGTTGCCAAATCGTAAATCAATAGATCACCCAACGAATCGAAATCTTTGGCATCGGCTATATACCCGATTCCATCTTTCACATTAAATCCGTATGGAGACATTGCGGTTATATCTACAATTGCGGTTGTAGGTAATGCAGTATCATATTCCGACATCTCAAAAATTTGTCCTCCCA
The DNA here is from genome assembly GCF_030908385.1 of Mangrovimonas sp. YM274. NCBI lineage: Bacteria > Pseudomonadati > Bacteroidota > Flavobacteriia > Flavobacteriales > Flavobacteriaceae > Mangrovimonas > Mangrovimonas sp. YM274. The sequence continues at coordinate 1,440,845 of NZ_CP133091.1, read as the reverse complement.
TTTGAAAATAAATAGCCCCATTGGCATAGCTCATCAAGTTTGGACTGTTTCCTTCTTCAAAAGGAATTTCGGAAACTACTGTATTGCTTGAAGGATCTATTCTAGTTATCGCACCTTGAGTATACCCTACTACGGCCCAACTTTCATCATAAATTGTAGCACCTTCGGACAACACAATCAAATCCCCTGAAGTACTAAGCACAATTTCATCTGGGTTGTCATACACTTCAATAGTTTCTACAGCATTGTCGGTAGTATTTATCACCGAAACAATGTTATTGGTAGAATAACCTCCTTTATGGGTCACAAATAATTTATCTCCAACAGCAATAATTTGCTCTGGGCCTTCCCCCACAGGAATCGTGGTTTCTACAGAATTAGTAGCTAAATCGATAACTGCTACAAAATCATCATCACCAATAAATCCGTCTCCCCAATTGGTAACATACCCCTTCCCATTGGCGAAGGCTATATAACGTGGCAATGATAATCCCGAAGTAATGGTCACGTCTTTTTCAAATGTATATCTATCTATCACATTAATGGTATTGTTATCCGTTACAATATACCCTTTACCGTCGTGGAATCCCATTGATTGTACATAAGTGCCTAATTCCTCTGAATTGACACCATAAAAAATGCTGTTTTCATAATAACTGTAATCATCTGCCACAAAGGAAACCGAACCAGAAAGACTCCCCCCTTCGGCCAATACTAGGATGCCATTTTCATACTGTCCTTCTTCTACAGGCAAGTTAACGGAGTCATCTTCATCGCTGCTACAAGATGTTAAAAATAGCCCCATAGACAAAAACAGAGCTAAAAACTTAAATATATTTTTCATTGTTTAAAAATTAAAGTTTAAATAAAGGTTATAATTGGTACCAGGCATGTAGCGGTTGGCTACACTTTGGTAGTTTTTGTTCAAAATATTTTTAATTTGAATTCCCATTGTCCAAGATGGGGCTTTACCTAAGCCATATTCTACACCAGCATTATGTAACCAATAACGGTCTAAAACATACCTTGGATTGTTATCTGAAAGCATGAAAACCTCTCCTGTAAATACGCTTTGCCAGTAAGCATTGAGTCTTTTATAATGATATCCCAATCCACCAAAAGCTTTATGGTAAGGCACATAGGTTAACTGTTTTTTGGTAGCTTGATCTTCGGATTTTGTGTAAGCATACCCGACGTTCAATGACATTTCATGCTCTTTAAAGCTCCTTTGATATTCCAAACTTGATTCTAAACCATAAGTCAAAACATGATCTGTATTACTAGGCTTCCAGTTTGAACCATTTGGAAGCCATCTAATCATATCGGTTATATCGTTATAAAACCCTACAAGAGAAAACGTCCCATTTTTAAAGGAAATATCATTACCAATCTCAAATTGATAAGACGTTTCTGGATTTAAATTTGGGTTAGCACTTCCTGCCCAAAACAAGTCATTGTAAGTAGGAATTCTGTAGTTTTTGGAAGCATTAAGATTAAGTGTGTATACTTTGTTGAATTTATATTGAAGTCCTAGGCTAAACAACAATGGACTGTCGTAATTTTGAGTGACTTCCTTTCTTATCGTTGCTTCGTAAAAGAACTTTTTAATAGCCTGTTTCCACAACAAACTTCCACCTGTAATGGTGCGTTCATTTTCATGAATGCTGGAGCCTTCGCCATTGGTATGCGTCACATCCAACACGCCTTGGAGATAAGTTTCCTTGGCTATTTTATATCCCAATTGGTATTTTCCAATAAGGGATTTCGCTTCACCAAAAGTATAGGAATCCGAAGCTATATTACCAAAATACTTAAACCGCTCTGTGATATAAGCCAACTTGACATTAGACCTAAAACTTCCAAAGAATACATCCCATTCCAACATATCTCTAGTATTGAAATCCTTGTATTTTGTAGGGGTTTCTGTGGGGTTTTGCAAAGAAAAATGTCTATCACCATCAAACACATAACTATAAAACTTGAGAAAGCTTCTATAACTTAATTTATAACCAATGGTAGCCGAAAAACTAGTGTTGTAAAATTCTCCATTCAAATTGGATTTCTCACTATCTACAAAGTCGTAATCATTTTCAGAACTTGTTCTACTTAACACGGCATTCACACTTATTCGGTCATTGGAATATCCTGATTGATAAGCGACATCCACAGTTTCAAAGCTTCCGTAACGGGCTAACAAACTATTGTTAAAGCCCTCATCAAAATGCAATACATTGTTAAGATGAATTGACCCTCCAATAGCACCACTTCCGTATAGGACACTTCCCCCTCCACTCCTCACATCAATCTCATCAAAATTTCTAATGTTGATGGTATTAAAATCTGTCTGACCATTAAACTGGGAATTGATATTGATGCCATTCCAAACTACTGCCGTTTGCTGCGCCGTAGTTCCCCTAAAGGCCGCCGAAGACACCATTCCCAGCCCATTTTCCTTGAAGTAAACAAAACTATTCAAATTGAGAACGTCTGTTAACGAGGAAGCACTTCGCACCAAAACACTGTCCTTAAGAGTTGACACCGATTGAGTGTTGGAAAATGTTTTTAAATAGGTATCCGTCTTTACAACTATTTCATCCAATTGTTGCAAAGAGTCCAATGTAGACTGAGCATAAGAACTAAACCCTGCTAGGAGAACCGTGATGTATATTAAAGCCTGTTTCATAGTGTTAAAACTCTTTTTCCCGAAAAGTTTTATATCTAGTTATGAAATTGGCAGGTCTCCTGACTTGCATTTTACTGTTTTACCTTCCCAGTTTTCACCAGTGGTTAATGAAGTGAACAGTAACTCTTTTCTAAAAGAGATGTCCAAATATGTTGGACACTATGCTTACAGTTGCGGGAACAGCTCTGGACTTACACCAGATTCCCTTTTAATCCGTACAATTAAGTTTAACGGAACCAAAATTCTCTGCAAAAGTAAACAATTCCCCGAATGTTTTACTATAAAGCACAAATAATCCTATTTTTGACATGTGAAAAAATTGATACCTGTGAGACCTCTGTTTCTAATACTATTTTGTTTGGGCCTGTTTGGCTGTAAACACGACAAACAAACCATTCCCAACCAAAAAATGGATGGAAGCCGCTCGCAATTCAAATATGCCAAAGGGTTTTCAATTGTACACAACGAAAACTTCAAGGTACTCACCATTACAGATCCATGGCCCAACGCCAGTAAACAATACAGATATGCTTTAGTCCACAGAAATGTATTGCCCAGCATCACGTTTGATGCTAATTTATTTGATGCTATCATCCCTTTACCTATTGAGCGTATGGTAGTGACCTCTACTACTCATATTCCCGCTTTGGAGTTACTGGAAGAAGAAACTTCGCTAATTGGATTTCCTGGTACGGAATACATTTCTTCCCCTAAAACTCGAAAACTTATTGATGAAGGCAGCATTAGGGAACTGGGAAAAAACGAAAACCTAAACACCGAAATCTTATTGGAGCTACAGCCAGATGTGGTGATTGGCTTTGGCATTGACGGAAACAACAAAACCTTTGAAACTATCAAAAAAGCTGGTATTCCTGTTATTTACAATGGTGACTGGGTTGAAAGTTCTCCCTTAGCTAAAGCTGAATGGATTAAGTTTTTTGGAGTGCTCTACAATAAACAGAAAGCTGCTGATTCCATATTCAACCAAATAGAATCAGACTACCTCAAGGCGAAAGAACTTGCTGCCAACGTTAAACAGCAACCAAGTGTTTTAAGTGGTGCCATGTACAAGGATGTTTGGTATTTGCCAAGCGGAACAAGTCCGGAAGCGCAGTTACTGAATGACGCCAATGTTAATTATTTATGGAAGGACACCCAAAGTAGCGGTAGTCTTTCCTTAAGTTTTGAATCTGTATTTGCAAAAGGAAAATCGGCCGATATTTGGTTGAGCCCTTCCTACTACAATTCCTTTGAAGCTTTACAGGAGGCCAATCCCCATTACACGGAATTTGATGCCTTCATCAATAAAAAAGTATACTCTTTCGTAAATACAACTGGTCCAACCGGTGGTGTCACCTATTACGAATTGGGTACGGCAAGACCCGACCTTGTTTTGAAAGACCTTGTAAAAATATGTCACCCAGATTTGCTAGAAGACTATCAACCACATTTTTTCAAACCTCTTGAATAACACGCTCAAAACATATAACATTTCATTTACGCTGTTGGTATTGTTACTAGCTATTTCTTTTCTTGTAAACATTTCTTTAGGGTCGGTTTCTATTCCGCTAAAGGAGATTTTCAATAGCCTTTTTGGGACAATCGAAAATCAATCTTGGCAATACATCATCCTCAACTTTAGGCTACCCAAAGCCATTACTGCTATTCTGGTGGGATCTGGTTTAGGTATTTCCGGCTTATTGATGCAAACTCTATTTAGAAATCCTTTGGCAGGCCCCTTTGTATTAGGTATTAGCTCTGGGGCGAGTTTGGGAGTCGCCCTTGTTATATTAGGCGCAGGGACTTTTGGAGGCTTCCTCTCCACGTTTTTAATGTCTAAATGGAGTATTGTTATAGCGGCAAGTTTAGGTAGTTTACTGGTGCTTTTAGCTGTATTGGCTATGTCCATAAAAGTCCGGGATACTATGGCTATATTAATAATAGGATTGATGTTTGGGAGCATTACCTCGGCAGTTGTAAGTGTACTGTCCTATTTTAGTTCTGCAGAAAAATTACAACAGTATATCTTTTGGGGCTTCGGTAGTTTAGGAAATCTTTCGTGGCATGAACTATTGGTGTTCTTCTGTATTTACGCTTTGGGGTTACTATTAAGCGTTACTTCAATTAAAGCCTTAAACACTTTACTATTAGGCGAAAACTACGCCAAAAGTTTAGGACTAAATATTAAACAAAGTAGACTGGTCATCATTTTTGCTACAAGTCTTTTGGCAGGGACCATTACAGCCTTTGCAGGCCCTATAGCATTTATCGGACTAGCCATTCCACATATGGTTCGTCAGGTTTTCAACACTTCGAACCATAAAATATTATTGCCTGCCGTATTTTTGCTGGGAGCTATCGTCATGCTTATCTGCGATAGCATTGCTCAATTGCCCCATAGTGATTTTACGCTTCCAATTAATGCTATCACCTCTTTAATTGGAGCTCCTGTAGTCATTTGGCTGTTGGTGAGAAAACGAAAAATGATGTTTTAACAATACACAATAAGTGGCTTTAGATACGCAACATACCATTCTTTCTACAGAAAATCTTTCTATTGGGTACAGTTCCAAAAAGTCTCAGCATGTAGTAAGGTCTGGAGTCAATTTGGAATTGAAGCAAGGCCAGCTTATTGGCTTGGTTGGTGCCAATGGTATCGGGAAATCAACCCTATTAAGAACCCTCACCAAAGTTCAAAAGCCCTTAACTGGGCAAATTCTGCTCAACGGAAAAAATCTGTCTCATTACAGCCCTGTAGATTTAGCAAAAACCTTAAGTTTAGTGCTTACTGAAAAAATTGCTTCCAAAAATCTTTCTGTTTTTGAATTGGTAGCCCTAGGGCGACACCCCTATACCGATTGGATTGGCAACTTAAATGAAACCGATATTTCTATAGTCAATAAAAGTCTCTCTCAAATTAATATAGCGGACCTAAAAGACAAAAAGTGTTTTGAACTCAGTGATGGACAATTCCAAAAAGCCATGATTGCCAGGGCCCTTGCCCAAGACACCGATTTAATCATTCTGGATGAGCCCACCACACATTTGGACATGTACCACAAAGCCTATATTCTGAAGCTATTGCAAAGATTGGTAAAAGAAACCAAAAAGACCATTCTGTTTTCTTCTCATGAAATAGACTTAGCTATTCAGCTGTGTGACTCCATGATTGTCATGACCAATTCTGAGGTTACTTTGGACACTCCAAAAAACCTAATTTCTAAAGGTATCTTTAACGAACTCTTTCCTAAAGATTTAATTGTTTTTGATTTTGACACGGGCAGTTTTAAAGTGAAGAAATAAAAAACCTTTCATTATCGTCATAATTTCACTACATTTAGTAAACTATAAACCAACGTTTTAAATCTACCTTAAAAATTTTCACCTATTTGTTTGGATAAGTTCTTTGCATCTAATTTTTATCCTCAATAGTCATGAAAACTAAATTAATTTTGCTGGTATTGTCCTCACTTACCATCATTGTAACGTTTATTCATTTCAACAATACAGAAGAAGCATACAAGTACCCTGACCAAGTTGGCCTTAATGCCATTAGTTGTACGCCTGCTAATTTTATGTTGGAAGACATAGATTTTAGCAGTCAAATATCCCCACTTTTCGAAAACCTAGGAAATCATACCTACACCGTAAGCACCCAAAATGATATGGCCCAAAAATTTTTCAATCAAGGGCTACGTCTTACCTATGGTTTTAATCATGCTGAAGCACACAGATCTTTTATGGAGGCCTCTCGCCTTGATCCTGATTTGGCCATGGCCTATTGGGGACAAGCTTACGTTTTAGGCCCTAATATTAACGATCCAGCTCCTGATGATGACAGAAAAACCAAAGCCAATGAAGCCATTGCCAAAGCCTTAGAATTATCTGTTAACAGCACGCAAAAAGAACAAGACTTGATCAATGCCCTAAACCATCGCTATTCAACAAATCTCACAACGGATATCCAAGATCTTAATCTTGCTTACATGGAAGCCATGTCCAAGGTAGCCAACACCTACACCTCCGATTCTGATATACAAACTCTTTACGCAGCTTCAGTTATGAATACGGTTCCATGGAACTACTGGGATAAATCTGGTAAACCTTCGGCCAACATCCCTGAGGCCAAAGCCGCATTAGAAAAAGCCATAGAGCTAGACCCCAATAATCCTGGAGCGCACCATTATTATATTCATATGGTAGAATTACCAAAACCGGATCTAGCGGTTCCCAGCGCCGAAAAATTAGGTACACTAATGCCCTCGGCGGGACACCTTGTCCATATGCCCTCACATATTTACATTAGAGTTGGCCGATATAAGGATGCTGTAATAGCCAATCAAAAAGCAATTATAGCGGACGAGGATTATATTTCTCAATGTTATGCCCAAGGTATGTACCCTTTAGGGTATTATCCACATAACATTCACTTTCTATGGTCCGCTTCCAGTTTGTTAGGAGCAAGTGAAATCGCCATTGATGCCGCAAAAAAAACAGCCGAAAAAGTTCCTGTTGGGGAAATGAAAGACCTTCATTTCCTTCAAAATTTCGCGTCAACACCCCTGCTAGCCTACACAAGGTTTGGAAAATGGAATGATATTTTAACCACTCCAAAACCAAACTCTGAAATAAAACACCTTTCTCTAATTTGGCACTATACAAGAGGGATTGCTTTCATAAGAAAACACAATATTATTGAAGCTGAAGAGGAATTGGAGGCCATTTCCGTCCTGATCAAGGATCCAGACATGGAAACCAATCTAGCTACGGGGTTTGATTCTGGAACCACCATAGCAAAACTCGCTTACGAGGTTGTAGCAGGCGAATTGGAAGCAGAAAAAGGCAACTTAGACTCAGCTATCAGTCATCTAGAAAAAGCTGTAGAAATAGAAGATAATTTAGTCTACAATGAACCTTCCGAATGGCATATCCCGCCACGCCAAAACCTAGGAGCCGTTTTATTAAAGGCCGAACAATATGAAGAAGCCGAAAAAGTCTACAAACAAGACCTTGAAAATTTACGTCAAAATGGTTGGTCCTTGATCGGGCTTCATAAAAGTCTGCTAGCACAAGATAAAATTGAAGAGGCCCAAGCCATTTTAAATGAATTCAATCAAGCTTGGAGTGAGGCGGATATCAGAATTACCAGTTCAGTACTTTAGGTGGAGCATGATGATTTCTTCTTTCTCAAGATATATTCTTCCAACTAAACATTTATCTTTGGACAAACTTCAATTTTAAATGAGCGACAATCTAATACTTATTCTAGCCATGACTGGATCGGCTGGAGTTGGCACTTATATTGGTATGACCTTCACCAAACTGAAAAGCAAAGGGGAAAAAAGCACCTTGGAGGAACGCAATGCCAACCTTGCACAACAATTACAGGATTTCAAACTTTCTTCAGACACTGAACTCCAAAAGCAATCTGAGCAATATGGTATGCAACTCAATGAACTTAAGGGGATGGTTTCAAAAATTGAAGCCGAACGTGAGGACATTCGTCGTGAAAAAGAGTTTTTGAATACGGAATTGGCAAGACGGAACTCAGAGTACGAAAACCTTCAACAGCTCAACCAAAAACGTGAAGAAGAACTTGAAGAACGCCAACAACAACTCCGAAAAGATTTTGAGTTATTGGCTACTAAAATCCTTGATGAAAAATCGGAAAAGTTCACCATTCAGAATAAGGAAAACATCAAGAATATCTTGAATCCACTCCAAGAAAAAATTCAAGTGTTCGAGAAAAAGGTGGAGGACAGCCAAAAAGAAAGCATAAGTATGCATTCTGCCTTAAAAGAACAGTTGTTGGGCTTAAAGGACCTTAACCAACAAATGACCAAAGAAGCTACCAACCTTACAAAGGCCTTAAAAGGCGACAGTAAAATGCAAGGAAACTGGGGAGAATTGGTTTTGGAACGCGTCCTTGAAAAATCAGGTTTGGAAAAGGATCGGGAATATTTTGTCCAGCAAAATTTCACAATGGAAGACGGCAAAAGGGTGTTACCAGATGTGGTATTGCATCTACCGGACAACAAACGCATGATTATTGACAGTAAGGTATCTTTAACAGATTATGAGCGTTTTGTAAATGCAGATGAGGAACACCGCCCACAATTTTTAAAAGCCCACGTAAATTCTATCAGACGCCACGTAGATCAGCTTTCAGAGAAAAACTATCACGATTTATACGACATGGAATCTCCTGATTTCGTGCTGTTATTTATTCCTATTGAACCTGCCTTTGCCGTTGCCATAAATGATGACAATACACTTTACAATAAAGCCTTTGAAAAGAACATCGTTATTGTAACACCTTCTACTTTATTGGCCACGTTGAGAACGATAGACACGATGTGGAACAATGAAAAACAACAGCAAAACGCTATTGAAATTGCCAGACAGGCAGGTGCGCTATATGACAAATTTGAAGGTTTGGTAAAGGATTTAACTGGTGTTGGAAAAAAATTGGACGACGCCAAAAAAGACTACTCAGCCGCGATGAACAAATTAGTTGATGGACGTGGTAATTTAATTACAAGTGTTGAAAAATTGAAAAAATTGGGAGCAAAAGCCAAAAAAGCACTTCCCGAAGCAATTATTAAACGTGCCGATTCTGAAAATGAATAAATTATGTAGAAGATTCAAAACAAAAAAGCCACCTTTTCAGGTGGCTTTTATATTTATATAAAGTGATTATCTTTTATTGTTTAACAAACCTTCTGGTCTGTTTAAAAGTGTCTGTTGACACCTTAACAAGATACACACCACTATTCCATTTTGATACATCTATTGAAGCTGTTAAGGAATTCAATTCTTGGCTGTACACCTTTTTTCCTAGCACATCAAAAATACTCACTTGGGCATTTTGCAAGCCCTTTGGCAAGCGAATATTCAATTTTGTGGATGCTGGATTTGGGGAAATTGTAAACTCCAAATTGTCATCCTGAAGCGTGTTTAATAAAACTGTACTTTCAGACATTAACTCATTAGACACAGTCATTTCAAAATTGCTTCCATTATGTGCTTCAACACAATAAAACGTTAGTAGTGTGAGACATAATATTTTAAAACCTAGTAATTTTATCCTCATAATCTCATCCTATGTTAACACTAAATTACTAATTTTTTAAATACCCTCACTTACCTTTCATCGAAAAATGATGAATTATTTACTTAAGTACATCTTTCTTCTTGAATATAGATTGTAGAATTCATCATCCTTTAAACTATCTATAAACAAGATGCTTTCTCCTGTACTCTTCATCTCTGGCCCTAATTTTTTATTCACTTTCGGGAACTTGTTGAAAGAGAATACCGGCTGCTTGATCGCATATCCTTCCAATTGAGGATTGAAATCAAAATCTGTTACCTTTTTCTCTCCAAGCATCACTTTGGTAGCAAAATTCACATAAGGCTCGCCATAAGCCTTGGCAATAAATGGCACCGTACGAGAAGCTCTTGGGTTAGCCTCAATGATGTATACTGTATCATCTTTAATAGCAAACTGAATGTTGATCAATCCAACCGTGTTCAATGCCAAAGCAATCTTTTTAGTATGATCCTTGATTTGCTGCATTACAAACTCACCAAGGTTGAATGGTGGCAAGGTAGCGTTACTATCCCCAGAGTGGATTCCACAGGGTTCAATATGCTCCATGATACCAATGATGTATACATTTTCACCGTCGCAAATGGCATCTGCTTCAGCTTCGATTGCTCCATCTAGATAGTGATCCAACAACAGCTTGTTATCTGGCATGGTGCGTAATAAATCCACTACATGCTCTTCCAACTCATTTCTGTTGATAACAATCTTCATTCCCTGTCCACCCAATACATAAGACGGTCTCACCAAGATTGGAAAATCCAATACATCAGAAATTGCCAAGGCCTCATCTGCTGTGGTAGCCACGTCAAATTGTGGATAAGGAATGTTGTTTTCTTTCAATAAGGTTGAGAAACTACCTCTATCTTCAGCTAAATCTAAAGACTGGAAGCTTGTTCCTATAATTTTGATACCGTAACGGTCTAATTTCTCTGCCAATTTCAAGGCCGTTTGACCGCCTAGCTGAACAATTACACCTTCTGGTTTTTCATGCTTAATGATGTCGTAAATATGCTCCCAGAATACTGGCTCAAAATATAATTTGTCTGCAATATCGAAATCTGTTGAAACCGTTTCAGGGTTGCAGTTGATCATGATGGTTTCGTAACCACACTCGGCACTTGCCAAAACACCATGCACACAACAGTAATCAAACTCAATCCCTTGTCCAATTCTGTTTGGTCCAGATCCTAATACGATAATTTTCTTCTTATCCGAAACTACACTTTCATTTTCTGAATAAACGTTTCCATCGGCAGTTTCTACACTATTCTCAAAAGTTGAGTAGTAATAAGGTGTTTGCGCTTTAAACTCTGCAGCACAAGTATCAACCAACTTGTACACTCGTTTGATATTAAGTTCTTCTCTACGGCTGTGTACCTGACTCTCCAAACAGTTCAACATGTGTGCTATTTGGCGGTCTCCATATCCTTTTTGCTTAGCCTCAAGAAGCAAGTCTCTTTCAATGGTATCAATACTGTAATTAGAGATTTCTTTTTCTAGGTGGTAAAGCTCTTCATATTGCTTTAAGAACCACATGTCAATTTTAGTAATTTCGTGAATTCTACTCAATGGGATACCCAACTGAATAGCATCGTAAATTACAAATACACGGTCCCAACTAGCATGTGTAAGCTTGTCGATGATTTGGTCGTAGTTTTTATAGCCTTTTCCATCGGCTCCCAAACCATTTCTCTTGATTTCCAATGATTGGGTCGCTTTATGAAGTGCTTCTTGGAATGAACGTCCAATGGCCATTACCTCTCCTACAGCTTTCATCTGTAATCCTAAGGTACGGTCGCTTCCTTCAAATTTATCAAAGTTCCAACGCGGAATCTTAACCACTACATAATCCAAAGTAGGTTCGAATAATGCTGAAGTTGACTTTGTAATCTGGTTACTCAATTCATCTAAGGTATAACCAATTGCCAACTTAGAAGCTACTTTAGCGATAGGATATCCAGTTGCTTTACTAGCCAAAGCCGATGAGCGAGATACACGAGGGTTAATCTCGATTGCAATAATATCCTCTTTATCATCTGGACTTACAGCAAACTGTACATTACATCCTCCAGCAAAATCTCCAATACTTCGCATCATATGGATAGCCATATCTCTCATGCGTTGGAATGCCGTATCTGATAATGTCATGGCTGGAGCTACCGTGATAGAATCTCCTGTATGGATTCCCATTGGATCCATATTTTCAATAGTACAGATAATAACAACATTGTCATTTTTATCGCGCAACAACTCCAACTCGTACTCTTTCCAACCTAATAAGGCTTTGTCAATCATCACCTCATGGATAGGTGAAATTTCAAGTCCGCGACTTAACAACTCATCAAAATCTGCTTCATCATGGACAATAGCGGCTCCTGCTCCACCTAATGTAAACGACGAGCGAATACATAATGGGAATCCAAACTCTTGCGCTATTTCCTTTCCTTTTAAAAATGAAGTTGCCGTAGCTTGGGGTGCCATTGGCACTCCAATTTTAGTCATTAAATCTCTAAACTGCTCTCTATCCTCCGTGATATTGATGGCATCGATATCCACCCCGATCAATTCCACGTTGTATTCTTCCCAAATTCCTTTTTCATCGGCCTCAATACATAAGTTCAATGCAGTCTGCCCTCCCATGGTTGGCAATACGGCATCAATTTGAGGGTGCTCCTCCAAAATCTTAATAATTGATTTTGTAGTTAACGGCAATAGGTACACGTGATCCGCCATGGCAGGATCGGTCATAATGGTTGCCGGGTTCGAATTAATCAAAATCGTTTCTATTCCATCCTCTCTTAGAGATCTAAGCGCCTGCGATCCAGAATAATCAAATTCACATGCTTGACCAATAATGATTGGTCCCGATCCTATGAGAAGTACAGAATTTATGTTTTTATTTTTTGGCATTTTTATGAGAGAATAAATTATTTACAAAAATAGTTATCAAAATGATATAAAAAAAGGCGTTACCTAAGCAACACCTTAATATATTAACAATTGTCAATCATTATTTCTTATGTCTTGGTTCAGACGATACAGACAATTTCTTTCTTCCTTTAGCTCTTCTACGAGCAAGTACCTTTCTGCCATTAGCAGAAGCCATTCTTTCTCTGAAACCGTGTTTGTTTCTTCTCTTTCTTTTTGACGGTTGAAACGTTCTTTTACTCATTGTCTTATATCTTTAAAATCTTCTTTGCTTATTACTGTAACTAAGTTTTATAGCCGTTCTAAAAACTGCGTGCAAATATACAAAGACTTTTTACTCTAGCAAACCAAAAGCAAAAAATATTTTCAATACTTTTTATTAACTTTGCAGACTTAAATTTTATTAGGTAATGTACAACAAAAATATCAAACTAGTCATAGCTGCCTTAATATTTGGTTATGCCATCTATCAATTCACTGAAAGTTATATAGGAAATGGCATTATGCTTATCCTACTTTCCTTGGTGTTTGTATTCTTTTACTTTAAGAATGAGTTCATACTATTAGCCTTTCTTAAATTAAGAAAACAAGATTTTGAAGGCGCTAAGAAATGGCTAAGTAAAATTAAAAATCCATCCAGTGCCTTAGTAAAAAAACAAGAAGGTTATTACAATTATCTGCACGGGATCATGGTTTCTCAAACCAATATGAACGAAGCTGAGAAATTTTTCAAAAAGGCAGTATCCCTTGGGTTGGCAATGGATCATGATCTGGCTATGGCCAAATTGAATTTGGCAGGTATTGCATTTAGTAAACGAAGACCCCAGGAAGCTAAAATTCTTCTTGGTGAAGCGCAAAAATTGGACAAACGCGGTATGTTGACAGACCAGATAAAAATGATGAAAGACAGCATGAAGAAAGCTCAAATGCCGAACCAACACTACGGCTCCATGCGACACGGAAGAAGGCGTTAGGATTTTACATCCAAACCTTATAAAAGTAATAAAGCACTGTATTTACAGTGCTTTTTTTGTTCTTAATAATTTATAAATCGTTAAATAACAATAAGTTTAAACGAATAACCTTTGGATTTATTGTATGGTTTTGTAACTTTAGGTAACTGCTCATTAATAAAATATTGTTACATATGCTTAGAATGTTTACAATATTACTGTTTGCCTCTACTTTTTTAGCCTACTCCCAGGATAATAAAGTCTACTTCAACGACGCCCTTTCCCAACATTTGAAACCCTATGTAAAAAAGAGTAATCTAGCATTTGAAAACAAGGATTATGAATTGGCTGAAATACTCTTTGACTCTCTTTTGGCAAACCATCTACTAAATACTTTTATCCCCAACCTTAAGCTACCAAAGGTTTCTGGCGGAAACTTGGAAACAGATGATATTAAAAATCCTTTCCTCTTAATTACCAAAACTACTTGGGATTTCCCCGTTGAAAAAGAAATAGAAGCCATTAACACCATTGCAGAAGCCTACAGAGACCAAGTTGAAATTATTGTACTGTATTGGGGTACTAAAAAAAATGTAAAGAAAATTACAGGCAACTACAATAGATATGTAACCATCACCTACATTGACGAAACCGAAAACCTATCCAACAGTATTATAAAAACCTATAAACACTCGTTTGGGGCACCTGCCTGTTTCTTTGTTTCCAGCACCAAACAGCTCATGGCTTTGGATAAAAAATTCTCTTTATTTTCTTTTGATATGGACCAGACCAAACAAGCCTATGCCTACACCGAAAACCATATCAAAGAACTTATTTTCCTATTTGAAGAATTCAAGAAAAGCCTCTTAACAGATAGACAATAACCATCATTTACAGAAGCGGAGACCATAGCCTGCAGTAAGATTCCTTTACCCTTTGATGAAATGGCCTGGATTTCCATCTTTCAAAATCAACCCGTTCCGCATCCTTTAAATCTTTCATAAATTGATTTTCCAACAGCGTACTAAATTCGTTATTATAGATAAGTGCATTAATTTCAAAATTGATATTAAAACTCCTGTAATCCATGTTAGAAGTCCCTATGGATGAAAACACACCATCTACGGTAATTGTTTTGGCGTGGATAATCCCTTTTGTATAACGATATACCTTAACATCGGCCTCCAACAAGCTTTCCAAATAAGAGTTACTGGCATATTTGGCGGTCCAAGAATCAGATATCTTGGGAATCAAAAGCCTTACATCCACACCACTTTTGGCTGCTACCTGTAAAGCTGTAATAATTTGTTCGTTGGGAATAAAATACGGCGTTGTGATATACACGTATTTATCAGCCGTATTTATAGCTGTAAAAATAGCTTCCATAATATTGGCCCAATCTGTATCTGGCCCACTGGCAGCAATCTGAACGGCAACATGTCCAGGAGTCGCTATCGATTCCGGAAATAGATTTTTCGATACCTTAAACGATTGTCCCGATACAAACTCCCAATTTGTCAAAAAATGTACCTGTAAGGGCTTTACAGCCGCTCCTGTTATTTTAACGTGAGTATCCCTCCAGAAATGTTTATTCTTCTTCCTTTTGTTCAAATAATTGTCTGCAATATTAATTCCCCCAAGATACCCCACTTTACCATCAATAATTGCTATTTTCCGGTGATCCCTATAGTTCATCTTACTTGTAAACTTCTTGAAAAGCACAGGCATAAAGGGATGGAATTCCACCCCACTATTACTCAATTTGTTTCGGGTGGCATTGGACAGTTTACTTCCAACAGAATCAAAACTAAACCGCACCGCTACACCTTCCAAAGCTTTTTTACATAGAATATCAATAATTTCTGAACCAATATCATCATCAATAAAAATGTAATATTCTAAATGGATATGATCCTTTGCTCTTTTTAAATCTTCCAACAAGCAGTCAAAGGTCTCATCTCCATTAATAAGGAGTTCTACATCGTTATGCAGGGTTAATGGTGAATTTTCACTCTTCTTTAAAAGATTGACCAATTTTATCTTATCCCCCAAAAAATCATCTAGCTTGGCCATTTGCCTGAAATCCAACTCAAAATCCCTTTGAAGCGATTTGATAATCTTTTGGTTGAGAATATGTTTTCTGTTGAATATTTTATTCTTACGATACTCCTGTCCAAAAAAGTAATACACAATCAATCCCAAAAATGGAAAAAAAACCAAAGTCAAAATATATGAGATGGTTTTAGTAGGATTGATATTTTTAGACAAAATTGTGGCAGCTGCTGAAGCTGCCAAAAGATAGTTAAATACTAAAATTATTGTCCAAAAATTACTTTTTACAAATTCTATCATTAAGGTTTCGACGTCTGGTAATAGCCATCCTTAGGGATTTCTATAAAATATTCTTTTCTAGACTTGTTATTTAAATGTGGTTCCCTAAGCCAAGGGTTGTGAATTTTCAAGATCTTGTAATTGATTCCAAAATCCTTTGCGAATTTTGAAAAATCAGTTACTGCAGTATCCACTTTTACCTTATAAGTTGGAACTTGAGTATAAAGATCTGTTTGCTTAAAGTTGAAGCCATATTTACTTGGGTGGTTTAAAATTTCTTTCAATGCCACTATCCTAAACAAATAGCGCCCAGTTTCCTCTCCCAAAAGCAAATCGTAATAATCAGTCACGCCTTGCTCTTCCAATCTTCTGGAAACCCCATTGATACCCGCATTATAAGCTGCTGCCGCTAGGGTCCATGTACCAAATTGTTCTTTCGCCTCCAAAAGGTACTTACAGGCCACCTCCGTTGCCATTTCAAGGTGATAACGCTCGTCAACATTATCATTTACTTCCAATCCGTTTTCTCTCCCGGTCGCTTGCATAATTTGCCAAACACCTCTGGCTCCAGCCGGAGACACAGCATTGGTCAAGCCACTTTCAATTACTGCCAAATATTTAAAATCGTCCGGAACACCATTCTTTTTTAAAATAGGTTCAATTACAGGAAAGTATTTATGTGCGCGTTTAAACAGCAGCAATCCATTAGATTGCCAATAGGTATTCACTAATAGCTCCCTATCCATCCGTTCATAGATATCGGGATTCTCCAAAGGTACCAATTCACCAGCAAAATTTAAGTTTTCCGGCACACTCAAGGCATAGACATTATAGTCGTTGATGTAATGAGTAGGCTCTGTTAAAAGGTTATCTGAATTTGATTTTTGTGTTGCGAAAATAAATAGCCCAGACACACAAATTAAACCTAAACCTGCTAAAATATTTTTCAAAGTCTTCATAATCCTGTTTTTATATAAATTTATTAAAAATCCCTCATTCTTTGCTCGTTAACTCAAAATTAGTTGAGGCAAATGTTCATTAAACCAACGATATCTGTTCACAATCATTATGTGGGTACCTCCTTTCACTACAATACAATTACCCCCACAGGAATGTGGAAATATCCCATCTTTGTCGCCATGGATATAAATAGCATTAGGGTGGGCTTCCTTCTGGTCCCAAGATATTACTTGTTTAATCGCCCAATCCCAATACTGCTTATCCGTAACCGATAGATACTTTTTATACAACTCTACTCGTTTGGACATTGTTTTACCCACCGCATATTTACTTAAGGTCTCAACATGTTTGACCAATTGTGTAGGCAATAATTTGTAAGCATTTGTAAATTTTGCCATTTTCATGCGTTTAGGTAACTCATAGCTACCCTTAACGCTGGAAACCACAATTAATTTCCTTACCGGTATAAACTTACTCATTTCCTGAACCAAAATACCACCAAAAGAAACGCCTAAAAGCACCACATTTGTATGTTTAATTTTAGCAGCCATGCGCTGCGCATAATGAGATAGGCTTTCATCATCTTCTGGCATTATCCATTCTAGCCAGTGGATTTCAAATTGTTCTTCAGGCAATTTAATATGTTCAAAAATTGTTGGATTTGCTGCCATGCCCGGCATCATGTAAACGTGTATAATCTCCTCGCTCATTCCTTGTAATTCCAATCTCAAGAGTTCAACAATAAAACCTGGTTGCAAACCAAAAACGCCCCTAAAAAACCTAAAGTTTTATCTACTAAACACTTAACCTTTACAGGGCTTTAATATATGTAATAAATTTTGTAAATTTGCACTGCAAAACTACAGAAATGTTTTTTTGTTTCCCCACTGACCCTTAAAATAAATAATTAACTATGATTGATGCAGCTGAATTAATTGACAACGATTTTTTACGTCAATACGAACTAAAAATCGACAACGAACTTGCTAAAATTGAGTATTCGCTTCAAGACCGTAAAATTTTTCTAACCAAGCTTATTATTCCAGAAACTGTGGAGTCTGATAAGTTTGCTGAGGATTTTTTAAAGTTGGTTTTCGCGGACATTCAGGACCGAAATATTAGTGTAGTTCCAACTAGTCCAGAAATAGCAAAGTTCATAAGAAGACACAGACAATATAAAAAAATGCTACCGGTAGGTATCAGGATATAATAAAAAAACCGAAGTCTTAATACAAGGCTTCGGTTTTTTGTTTGTGAGTTTCTTCTTTACTGTTTGGTGTACACTTTAGTCAAATCTTTTGTCGCCACCACTTCAGATAGATTTGTATTATATATTTCTATCGCATTTTCATACACTATGGTCAGTGTGTTTTCTCCAATTGTTGCCGCAGTATTTTCTCCTATCTGAACATTGCCATTTGCAGTATTATAGACATAATCTGTTGCAAAACCTATAACTCCTTCGGCACATTCAACTTCTACCTCATAGGAAACCTCTTCTTCCCCATCCAGCTCTGAAATCATGACTGTTGGGTTGAATGTGTTTTCAGAGGCCACAATGCCATTACTTTCGAACTTCAAAAGCTCATTATTTGCACAAGTCGTTTCTTTGAGAAGATTGACATTTTCAACACCATCATTATTCAAGTCCATTGATACATCCGCACTCCAAGAAGTCAATTTCCATTCACCAACCAAGGCATTCTTAGAAGCGTTATTATCAGAACACCCCTCAAAGCCTATTATTGCACAAATCATAGAAAGCCCAGCTACTAATCGTTTCATCCAGTTAAAAACAGTTTAAAATTTCTAAATTACCGCTGAAAAACTTCCGAGATTAAAAAAATGGATGAACAGTGAGAAAAACAGTTAAAATGAAGCTTCAACTTAAACAACCAAAGCCTTCACAAACTCAAACCGCACAATCCCATCCTCTCCTATGGCAGTTAAATTTACCTCATGAAGCGTATTAACCAACTCTGGATTCCAAGGCGCCTTCACTTTCACATAGTTTTCTGTAAAACCATGAATATAACCTTCCTTGTTTTCGCTTTCAAACAAAACTGTTCTGTTCGTGCCTATTTGACTTTCATAAAAAGCGCGTCTCTTTTTAACCGAAAGCCCTCTTAACATTTTACTTCGCTTACTTCTCACATTTTTAGGCACCACACCTTCCATTAAAGCGGCTTCTGTGTTGTCACGTTCAGAATAGGTAAAAACGTGTAGATACGAAATATCCAATTCATTCAAAAAATTGTATGTTTCCAAAAAGTGTTCGTCTGTCTCCCCTGGGAACCCCACAATAACATCCACACCAATACAGGCATGCGGCATCACCTCTTTGATTTTATCAACCCTATCCACATACAACTCTCGCATATAGCGACGTTTCATCTTTTTAAGAATATCATTGCTCCCACTTTGCAATGGCACATGAAAATGAGGCACAAAGGCTCTGGATTTTGACACCAGTTCAATGGTTTCATTTTTTAGAAGATTTGGCTCAATGGAAGATATGCGCAAGCGCTCAATTCCGTCAACTTGATCCAATTGGGTTACCAAATCTAAAAATGTATGTTCATGACGCTTGTTTCCAAATTCCCCTTTACCATAATCACCAATATTTACACCAGTTAAAACAATTTCCTTTATATTTTTATCAGAAATTTCCTTAGCATTTTTCAGAACGTTGTCCATGGTATCACTTCTGGAAATACCACGAGCCAAAGGAATGGTACAATAGGTACACTTATAATCACATCCATCCTGTACTTTAAGGAACGCTCGTGTTCTATCACCAATGGAATAACTCCCTACATAAAAATCGGCCTCCTCAATTTCACAGGAATGTACTTCTCCAAAATCATTTTTGCTCAAGTCATTCAAATAGTCCGTGATTTTAAATTTTTCCGTCGCTCCCAAAACTAAATCTACCCCATCTACATCGGCCAGTTCCTGAGGTTTTAATTGGGCATAACACCCTACAGCTGCAACAAACGCATCTGGATTTACTTTTTGAGTTTGCTTTACAATACTTTTAAAACGCTTATCGGCATTTTCTGTAACCGAACACGTGTTGATTACATAGATATCTGCCTTTTCCGAAAAATCAACGCGATCAAATCCTTCGTCCGAAAAACTTCTGGCGATGGTGGAGGTTTCCGAAAAATTAAGCTTGCATCCTAAGGTGTAAAAAGCGACTTTTTTGTTCATTATCCTAAACTATTGAAAAGGAGTGCAAAAATACAAAAAAAGAGCGCTTAATCTAACCTAGAGCACTCTTTTTTAAGTCTTTGAAAACAAAAGCTTTATTGCACTAAACCACTTTAAGTTTCAATACCTAAAAATCTTTTATCTTCTCAAATAATTTAAACAAATCCATAAAATTTCAATGATATAACTAGGCGTAAAGTTTGAACAAAAAGTCAAGACAAAGTAATATGTAGCATACCTTCAAGACAAGAAAAGCCCTTGTAGTTTTTTTTCATACTTTTAAATTTTGAGATTTACCACAAAACCAAATACGCATTATCAGTATTCGCAAATGAAGTTTCATCCTATTTATTGTTTATTCCTTTTACCCCTATTGTTTGATTGCCAGAACAAAGAGAGCAACACCCATTTAGTTTTCCGCTATAATGAAAGTAATATTATTGGCTCATTAGATCCGGCATTTTCGAGAAATGTGGGAGAAAATTGGCTGGCAAATCAACTCTTCAATGGCCTGGTACAAACAGATGACAGTTTAAATATTACACCATGTATTGCTGAAACCTGGCACATTTCAGAAGATGGTTTGACCTACACTTTTACTCTAAGAAACGATATCTACTTTCATAAAAGCCCTCTTTTTGGCAAGGATTCTACAAGAACTGTTATTGCCAAAGACTTTGTTTATAGTTTCAATAGACTTCGGGATAAATCAATAGCGTCACCTGGAAGTTGGGTTTTAAATAAGGTCAATGACTTTACAGCCATTAACGATACTACTTTCCAAGTTCAACTTCATACTAGATTTCCCGCTTTTTTGGGACTTACGACCATGAAATACTGTTCTGTGGTGCCACATGAAGTCGTAGATCATTATGGTAACGAGTTCAGGTCTCACCCTATTGGTACAGGCCCCTTTTCATTTAAACGCTGGGAGGAAAATATCAAATTGGTTTTAAGGCGTAATGATGCCTATTTTGAATATGATGACAACGGAAACCAACTCCCTTATCTAGAAGCTGTTTCCGCAACTTTTCTTCCAGACAAACAAAGTGAGTTTTTACAGTTTGCACAGGGCAAACTCGATTTCTTAAACAGTCTGGATGCCTCGTACAAAGACGAAATACTCACTGCCAAAGGCGAATTAAGGTCCAATTACGCCCAAAAAGTCAATATGCTTAGAGGCCCTTATTTAAACACGGAGTATTTAGGCTTTTATCTTGATGCAGACATTCCAGAAATACAATCTGAAACTTTAAGAAAAGCTGTAAACTATGGTTTCGACAGAACCAAAATGATGATCTACTTACGAAATGGGGTGGGCGTGCCAGCACACGGCGGGATGATTCCCAAAGGACTTCCTGGCTACAAAGGAGATATCGGTTTCTCATATCAACCAGAAAAAGCCAAACAATTGGTAGAGCAGTTCAAAAAAGAGACCAACATCCAAACCCCGGAAATCACCATATCCACAACTAGTAACTATTTAAACTTTTGCGAATACATTCAAAGGGAATTAGGCAAGATTGGTATTTTGGCTAATGTGGATGTGTTGCCCTCTGCAACCTTAAGGGACGCCAGAAACAACGGGAAATTAGGCCTATTTAGAGCCTCATGGGTCGCCGACTATCTAGATGCTGAAAATTATCTGAGTTTATTCTACAGCAAAACCTTATCTCCAAACGGCTCCAACTACACACACTTTAAAAGCACTGCTTTTGACAGCCTTTACAATGCGTCCTTTGCCATCAACGATATTGAAAAACGTAAAATACTTTACACCCAAATGGACAGCTTGGTAATGCAACAAGCGCCCATTATTCCATTATATTATGACGAAGTCATTAGGTTTACACAAAAGAATGTTTCAGGATTAGGCATTAACCCTGTAAACCAATTGGATTTAAGAACAGTTAAAAAGAATTAAAATGATTTTCGGTACTTCTGGGTCAATTCAAATACGTGTTCCATAATGGCCGCATCTTGCTCCGTAAATTCAATATTACGTCTTGACATCACTACTTTAGCCACCTCAAAAGCCTTTTTGGTCAAAAAAGTTGTAAACCCCGAACTTCCTCCCCAAGCAAAACTTGGAATGAAATTTCTTGGGTAACCACTACCAAAAACATTGGCACTCACCCCAACAACCGTTCCCGTATTAAACATGGTATTGATACCAGACTTACTATGATCCCCCATCATCAACCCACAAAACTGTAAGCCTGTTCTAGCAAAGCCTTCAGTTTCATAATTCCAAAGACGGACTTCGGCATAGTTATTTTTTAGATTGGAATTATTGGTATCGGCGCCTAGATTACACCATTCTCCTAACACCGAATTCCCTAAAAATCCATCATGTCCCTTATTGGAATAGGCAAATAGCACCGAATTATTGATTTCCCCTCCAACTTTGCTATAGGGTCCAACTGTGGTAGGTCCGTAAATCTTAGCGCCCATTTTTACGGTGGCACCTTCACATAAGGCAAATGGCCCGCGGATGATAGAACCTTCCATAATCTCGGCATCCTTTCCAATATAAATTGGCCCATTGGTAGCATTTAGGGTTACAAATTCCAATTTGGCACCTTCCTCAATAAAAATTCTATTGGCATGAATGGTATTGTTTGAAGACGGGATTGGCTGAGATTCCTTTCCTTTGGTCAACAATTCAAAATCTTCGGAAATAGCTTCTCCGTTTTTAGCAAAAATATCCCAAGTATGTTCTATTTTCAAAACGTCATCTTCAAACTCAATGGCTTCATAGATTTCAAAATCCACTTCTTCCTGGGTATCTGTGGTAAAAAATGCCAACACATCTTCATCTTTAAAAATGGCTTGGTTCTCTTTCAAGCTTTTCACCATCTCAATCAACTCCGCATTGGGCAAATAGGACGCGTTGATCATGACGTTCTCCTCTATTTCAACCATAGGAAATTTCTCCGAAAGATATTCTTCTGTCAAAGTTGTGGTGGTATAGCCCAAAAATGTTTCCCATTTTTCACGAATGGTTAAAATTCCAACCCGAATATCGGCCACTGGACGCGTATAGGTAAATGGCAACAAATTGTTACGAGAGGGACCATCAAAAAGAATATAGTTCATTTGGAATGAGTTAAAGATTAAAATAAGGACAAGCCTCTATTTCCTAAGAAACTTGAGCTATAGCCATGTCAAAAATACCATATTTACCCAAAACAAAAAAGCCCTTGGGACGTTTCCCAAAGGCTTTGAATGTATATTAAGACGCTTTAAATTACTTTTTGAATTTAGCGTATTTGTTTTTGAATTTATCAATACGTCCAGCGGTATCAACCAATTTGGATTTACCAGTATAAAATGGGTGAGACGTTCTTGAAATCTCTAACTTAACCAATGGATACTCAACCCCATCCACTTCTAAAGTTTCGTTAGTAACTGCCGTTGACTTTGTTAAAAATACGTCCTCGTTAGACATATCTTTAAACGCTACAAGTCTATAATTTTCTGGATGTATACCTTTTTTCATCGCTAAAGCTATTTTATCGTTTCATTTTTTCGAGCTGCAAATTTAAGCATTTTTTACTTATGTACAATGTTTTTTTCAATTTTATTGCAGTAAATTTATGTAACGTTTTAGTATCTTTGATTACTAACCCTAGTGTAACCTAAAAATAATCATCATTACAATGGAAAAATCTATCAAGTCCTCAGCTCTTAATTATGGGCTTTACCTTGGCGCAACACTTGTCCTAGTAACTGTACTCTCTTATGCCATTAATCTAGAATTATTAACCAAATGGTGGCTTGGAATTATCCTTTTCTTGGTAATTCTTGTCTTTGGAATTGTCTCTACTGCAAGATCTAAAGGCTTATTAAAAGGGTTTATCTCGTTTAAAGAAGCTTTCTCATCCTATTTCATAACAATTGCCGTAGGGTTTATAATTAGTACCCTTGTTAGTATTGTACTCTTTAATGTTATTGATCCGGAAGCTTCTGAAATCCTCAAGGAAAATGTTATGGAAAGCTCTCGACAAATGATGGAAAATTTTGGAGCTCCACAATCTGAAATTGATAAAGCAATGGTACAAATGGAAGGCGAAAATCAATTTGCAATGGGTAACCAATTAAAATCGGTAGCATTTCAATTGGTATTCTATTCAATCATCGGACTTATTGTAGCATTGGCCATGAAGCGCAATGATCCTAACGCAGCTTAAATAATTTCTTTACTTTTGGACGTAGAATTTTGAAATACACTCCATGGATATATCAGTAGTTATACCACTACTTAACGAACAAGAGTCTTTAACAGAACTTCATAATTGGATTGCACGCGTTATGCAATCCAATCATTTTTCATATGAAATCCTTTTTATCGACGATGGTAGTACAGACCAATCCTGGCAAACCATTGTTGGTCTCTCAAAAAAAGATCCTAATGTAAAAGGAATCCGTTTTTTGAAGAATTTTGGCAAATCACAGGCGCTTCATGCAGGCTTTTCCAAAGCTGAAGGAAATGTGATCATTACCATGGATGCCGACCTGCAAGACAATCCTGAGGAGATTCCTGAACTTTACCAAATGATTGTTCAGGACCAATTTGATATGGTTTCTGGATGGAAAAAAAAGCGTTACGATTCTGTCCTTACCAAAAACATGCCCTCCAAACTCTTTAATTGGGCGGCAAGAAAAACCTCTGGTGTCAGCTTAAATGATTTTAATTGCGGCTTGAAAGCCTACAACAAAGACGTTGTAAAAAACATCGATGTTAAGGGCGAAATGCACCGGTACATACCAGTCTTGGCAAAAAACGCCGGTTTTCTGAAAATTGGCGAAAAAGTGGTGCAGCACCAAGCTAGAAAATACGGCACCACCAAATTTGGAATGGACCGCTTTATCCACGGATTTCTAGACTTGATTACCATATGGTTCATTTCTAGATTTGCGCGGCGCCCAATGCACCTTTTTGGCGCTCTAGGGGTGATCATGGTAGCCATTGGTTTTGTCTTTGCACTTTATTTGGGTATCGACAAACTCTTTATCCACCCGCAAGGCAGATTGATTACCGAACGTCCTCAATTTTACATCTCCCTAACCACCATGATTATGGGAGCCCAATTTTTTGTCGCTGGCTTTTTAGGAGAAACCATCCTTCAAACTAAAGAAGATAAAAAACGCTATTTAATTAAAAGCGAACTCAACCTATAGAAAGAAAGCAATTTAACTTTCTAAAAACCATTTCATCAACTCAAAAGCATCTCATAAAATGTATGAAATGCTTATTTTTGTGATATAATATTAGCTTATGAACACTTTAGAACCTCAATTACAGGAACGCATCCAAACCTGGTTAACTTCAACCTTTGATGCCGATACCCAGCAACATATTAAATCTATAATGGACAACAACCTAAACGAACTTAAGGAATCCTTTTATAAGGATTTGGAATTCGGTACAGGAGGAATGCGCGGTATTATGGGCGTTGGCACCAACCGTATCAACAAATACACCCTTGGAAAAAATACCCAAGGATTGAGCAACTACCTTTACAAATGCTTCCCTAATCAGCCTATTAAAGTGGTTATTGCTTATGACTGTAGGCACAACAGTAAAACTTTGGCAAAAGTGGTGGCCGATGTGTTCTCTGCCAATAATATTGCAGTATATCTGTTTGAAGATTTACGACCTACACCTGAGCTTTCCTTTGCAGTGAAACACCTAGGATGTCAATGCGGAATTGTTTTAACAGCATCACACAACCCACCTGAATATAACGGTTACAAAGTATATTGGGAAGATGGCGGCCAATTGGTTCCCCCTCAGGATCACGAAACCATCAATGAAATTAATGCATTGGATTATTCCGAGGTTAAATTCAATGCCAATGAAGATTTGATTCATTACATTGGAAAAGATATTGACGATGCCTTTGTAGATGCAGCGGTTGCCAATGCTAGTTTTACCAGTCAGGAAGCCAAAGACAATTTAACGATTGTATTTACACCATTACATGGAACGTCCATTACCACAATCCCGGAAACTTTAAAACGTGCTGGCTTTACAAATGTTCATATTGTTGAAGCTCAAAGTGAGCCAAACGGAGACTTCCCTACAGTGGCTTCCCCAAACCCAGAAGAACCTGAAGCTTTAAAAATGGCCTTGGAATTGGCTGAGAAAGTCAATGCGGATATCGTAATAGGAACCGATCCCGATAGTGACCGTTTGGGAGTTGCCGTGAGAGATTTGGAAGGCAATATGGTATTGCTCAATGGAAACCAGACCATGATCATGATGACGGAGTTTCTATTGAAACAATGGCATGATAAAGACCTTATCAAAGGAAAGGAATTTATAGGTTCCACTATTGTTTCTACCCCTATGATGCAAAACCTAGCCGACGCCTTTGGGGTTTCGTATAAAGTTGGGCTTACCGGATTTAAATGGATCGCCAAAATGATCGTCGACTTCCCTGAATTGAAATTTATTGGTGGCGGTGAAGAAAGTTTCGGATTTATGGTTGGGGATTTTGTGCGCGATAAAGATGCTGTGACCTCTACCCTACTAGCTTGTGAAATTGCAGCATATACTAAAGCTCAAGGCGGTTCCTTCTACCTAGGTTTAATTGAAGCCTATGTGAAATATGGATTCTTTAAGGAACGATTGATCTCTTTAACTAAAAAAGGAATTTCTGGTGCAGAAGAAATTAAACAAATGATGGTCGATGCTCGTGAAAATCCATTGAAAGAAGTGAATGGCTCAAAAGTAGTGACTGTGGACGATTACCAACTATCCATTTCTAAAGATTTAATACAAGGCACTGAAAGTGCTATCGACATTCCAAAATCTAATGTATTAATCTACACAACCGAAGACGGTAGCCGAATTGCCCTAAGACCTAGTGGTACAGAACCAAAAATCAAGTTTTACATTAGCGTAAATACAACTTTGGACAATGTGTCAGAATTTAAAGCTGTGGAACAAAAATTGGAATCGAAAATCGATGCCATTTTAAAGGCCATGAAACTCAATTAATGGAATACCTAAAAAAACTGTCGCAATTCATCCTTCCTTATAAGAGGTATGGGTACCTTAATATTTTCTTCAATATCCTTTATGCATTGTTCAGTACACTAGGCATGGTGGCTTTAATGCCCATGATTAGTGTATTATTTGGAGAAACGGAACAGCTTACGGTAAAACCTGTGTACAAAGGCATAACGGAGCTAAAATCATATGGTCAAGATTACTTAAATTACTTTGTTACTGCAACCAATGCCAATGAAGGTCCCCAGCGCACTTTATTGTACATGATTGTTTTAATTATCAGCCTGTTTTTACTCAAAAACCTGTTTAATTATCTAGCCTTGTATTCCATAACCTTCCTAAGAAATGGGGTGCTTAAAGATCTAAGAAATGCCATTTACGACAAAGTCATTACCTTACCTATTTCATATTATTCTGAAAAGAAAAAAGGAGACATCATTGCGCGTATTTCCGGTGACGTAAATGAGGTTAAAAACTCTCTGCTGGCTGTTTTGGAGCTTATCGTTAAAGAACCTTTAACCATTCTTTTTGCCATCATTATGATGTTTGCCATTTCCACAAAACTCACCATTTTTGTGTTTTTGTTTATTCCGGTTGCAGGCTTGATTATATCCCGAATTGGAAAAAGTTTGAAGCGAAAATCCAATAAAGTACAAACGGAACAAGGAATTTTTCTCTCAACTCTAGAAGAAACCCTAAGCGGCCTTAAAGTCATTAAAGGCTTTAATGCCGAAAAGCGATTCAATAACAAATTCCAGGATTCCACCAACCGCTTTTACCATTTTTCAAACACCTTGCTCAACAGGCAAAACCTTGCCTCACCTACTAGTGAGTTTCTAGGAATTGTGACTATTGCGGCATTGTTATGGTATGGAGGTAGCATGGTTCTTATTGAAAACAGCCTATCAGGAGGTGCGTTTATCTCTTATATGGCCTTATCCTATCAAATATTAACGCCGGCAAAAGCTATTAGTAAAGCGAGTTATAAAGTAAAAGCTGGTAATGCTGCTGCCGATCGTGTGTTGGAAATTTTGAATACAGAATCTCCTTTACAGGATAAGCCAAACGCCAAGATTAAAAATGAATTCACTACAGCTATAGACGTCAACAACATCTCCTTTAAATATGAGGATGAATGGGTTTTGAAGGACTTTTCCATGACAGTTCCAAAAGGAAAAACCGTGGCTTTGGTAGGACAATCTGGAAGTGGAAAAAGTACTATTGCCAATTTGGTCACTAGATTTTATGATGTCAACCAGGGAAGTATTACCATAGATGGTGATGACATCCGCGACCTGAGCAAACATTCCCTTAGAGCTTTGATTGGATTGGTAACTCAAGATTCCATTTTGTTTAACGACTCTATCAAAAACAATATGCTAATTGGCAAACAAGATGCCAACGAAGATGAAATTATCAAGGCTCTCAAAATTGCCAATGCATGGGAATTTGTAAGCACTCTTCCTCAAGGTATTGAAACCAATATTGGAGACTCAGGAAACAAGCTTTCCGGAGGGCAAAAGCAACGTCTTAGTATTGCCCGAGCCGTGTTAAAGAACCCTCCAATAATGATTTTGGACGAAGCCACTTCAGCATTGGATACGGAAAGTGAACGTTTGGTACAGGACGCTCTAGAAAAAATGATGATGCACAGGACCTCCATTGTCATTGCCCACAGGCTATCTACCATTCAAAATGCCGATGAAATTATTGTGATGCAAAAAGGGCAAATTGTAGAGCAAGGCTCTCATGATAATCTTCTTGCCAAACAAGGAGTTTATAAAAAGCTGGTAGAAATGCAAAGTTTTGATTAACAAAACAAACACCCTTTAAAGCCAGAAAAGGATGCGACAGTTGTTGCATCCTTTTCTTTTATATTACCAAATTTGGGGACATTGGTAACAGGTTTGTAGGTTAGGCTGATGTAAACTTAGCACATTTTCACATACAAACCAAGAAAAACACGCTTTTTATCGTATTTAATTGCATTTCATCGATTTTATAATATTATAACGCACTGATAACCAACTAAATAATTAAAAATAATATTTCATTAAAATTCCATTAAACTTTTCCTAATTTGTAGGGTCTAAGCAATAAACAAAAGGTGATAAGCGAGCAAGACCTCATAGTTCAATTAAAAACAGAACGCACCAAAGAACAGGCATTTAAAGAATTGCTGTCTCAGTATAAGGAGCGTTTATATTGGCACATCAGGAAAATAGTCATTTCCCACGATGATGCTGATGACGTTTTGCAAAACACTTTTATAAAAGTTTATAAAAACATCCATAACTTTAAGGGAGAAAGCCAATTGTTTTCGTGGATGTACCGGATAGCCACCAACGAATCCATCACGTTTTTAAACCGCAAAGCCAGGTTTTTGAAAGTATCTAGTGAGGACATTCAGCAACAGGCCATTGATAATTTACAAGCCGATGTGTATTTTGAGGGTGATGAAATTCAATTAAAATTACAGAAGGCTATTGCCTTGTTACCACAAAAGCAACAGCTTATTTTCAATATGAAATATTTTGATGATATTACATATAGAGAAATGTCAGACATATTGGAAACCAGTGAAGGTGCCCTCAAAGCATCTTATCATATTGCTGTGAAGAAAATAGAACAATACCTAAGCTCGCATTAAACCTTTTAAGACCTATTTAGTCTAATATACAATGAAACACAACAAATTACATCTTAACAAAAGTACGGGGCATAAAATTCCGGACGGCTATTTTGATAAGGTCGAGGAGGCACTTTGGGACCAAACAAAATTGTCCAGCCAAATTGATGTCCATGGATTTGATGTGCCTACTAATTACTTTGATACCTTTGATGCCAAAGTTTTAAGAAAACTTAGCATAGAAAAAGCTTCAACACCCAAAACTCTACCATTTTGGACATGGAAAACCTCATTGTACATTACAGGAATTGCAGCCAGTATCCTAGTGCTATTGGGCATTTTTATAAACTCTAAAAACAATATAGACTTTAACGACCTAGAGACCGTATCTATAGAAAACTATCTATCTGAAGAAGACTTTTCTGTTCAAGACTTAGTAGTTCTTAACAGTGAAGACTATGTCCTTTTTGAGGGCTTTGATGATAGTGAGATCCCCGATTCAACTATAGAAAATTACCTTTTAGAACACTCGTCGCTTGACGACTTGGAATTCATATCAGAACCATGAAACAATTCACTTTAACATTACTTCTCTTCTGTATCAGTTTGGGCATACAAGCCCAAAGACCTGACAGAGAAAAAATTAAAACTTTGAAAAT
Organism: Mangrovimonas sp. YM274; assembly: GCF_030908385.1. Lineage (NCBI taxonomy): Bacteria > Pseudomonadati > Bacteroidota > Flavobacteriia > Flavobacteriales > Flavobacteriaceae > Mangrovimonas > Mangrovimonas sp. YM274. The sequence goes on along the minus strand of NZ_CP133091.1, from coordinate 1,410,357 downwards.
TGCCTTTTTAACCGAACGTTTAAATCTTACAAAAAAAGAGGCTCAAGAGTTTTGGCCAGTATATAATACCTACGAAGCAACCAGCAATCAACTAAGGCATGAGGCCTATACTAAACGTAGAAATGCCAATTTGGAAAATTTAACTGAACCCGAGGCCAAAACCCTACTAAATGAAATTGCAGCTATCGAAGACCAACGCCACCAATTAAAGATTAAATTTCTCAAGGATTTACAGGAAATTTTATCTGCCAAGAAAATTTTACTCCTCAAACAATCCGAAGATGATTTTAAACATCAAATGTTTGAAGAATTCAAAAAACGTCGTCGCGAACAACGCGGGAAACCATAATAAAAAGGAAGCCAAAATGGCTTCCTTTTTCATTTCAACCACAACATATCGAAATGAATGTGTTTTACTTAAAATTCTTATGACTATTCGTAGCTTTTAAACTACCTTTGCATGTTTTTATTTTTTTAAATCTGGCAACTGTTAAACTATTGCATTAAAACCAATTAGCCAACAGGGCCTTGAACATTACAATATGCGCTTACACAGAAACCTATGTTTTGCAACCGTAGATGGTTTATTACAAATATTCAATGAAGGGCTTTATGCCGATAAAGTAATCCAACAGCTTTTGAAACGCGACAAGCGTTGGGGAAGTCGTGACCGTGCCTTTGTAGCCGAAACTACTTACGATATTGTACGTTGGAAGCGCCTGTATGCTGAAATCGCCAATGTAAAGGAACCTTTTAACAGAGATGATATTTGGCGCCTGTTTGCTGTTTGGGCTACCTTGAAAGGTATTAGATTGCCTGATTGGAAATATTTTGAAAACACGCCGCAACGAAAAATAAAAGGACGTTTTGATGAACTTTCCAAAATTAGAAAGTTCCGCGACTCCATTCCGGATTGGATGGACGAGCTCGGGGTTCAAGAATTAGGCGAAGCAGTTTGGACCAAAGAAATTTCAAAACAAAACGAACAGGCCGATGTAATTTTAAGGGTGAACACTTTAAAAACCAACAAGAAAGACCTTCAACTTCGTCTTCAGTCTGAAAATATAGAGACTGAGTTTTTATCAAACTACCCTTCTGCCTTAAGGCTTAAGGAACGTGCCAATGTTTTTAAAACTGAAGCTTTTAAAGAAGGGTGGTTCGAGGTTCAGGATGCTTCTTCTCAATTGGTTGCGCCATATTTGGACGTTGCCCCTGGCATGAAAGTTGTTGATACCTGTGCGGGAGCCGGTGGAAAAACATTGCACATTGCTTCCCTTATGGAAAACAAAGGCCAAATAGTTGCCATGGACATTTACGAAAGTAAATTGAAAAAGCTCAAGGTTAGAGCAAAACGCAACGGTGTGCACAATTTGGATTTAAAAGTTTTGGATTCTACCAAGCCTATCAAGAAGCTTTACGGAAAAGCTGATAGAGTTTTAATTGATGCGCCGTGTTCTGGTTTGGGAGTAATGAGAAGAAACCCAGATTCCAAGTGGAAACTGGAACCTGAATTCATTGAAAATATCAAAGTGACCCAACAGGAAGTATTGCAACAATATTCCAAAATGGTAAAACCAGGAGGAAAATTGGTATATGCCACCTGTTCTGTATTACCATCGGAAAACCAAAACCAAGTGGCCGCCTTTTTGAAGTCGGAAAACGGTAAAGATTTCAAATTGGTAAAAGACAAAAAGATTTTGGCCTACGAATCTGGATTTGATGGTTTTTACATGGCTCAATTGGAGAAAAACAAATAATAACCGAAACGTACGTTTATGAAACATAACTACCTACTGCTTTTATTTTTCATGACTTTCCGTTTGTTTGCTCAGATTCCTGAAGGGTATTATGATGCAGCCGAAGGACTCGAGGGGTATTCCCTAAAAACAGCCCTTAAATCTATTATTGATGACATTGATGATAGTAACGGCCAAGTCTTCCACGATACTTCCGTAACCTATAGTCAACTTTGGACTTTGTACCAAACTTCTGATGTAAGAGCTGATGGTAAGGTTTGGGATATTTATAGCGATTGTGATTTTGAATTTGGCACCGACCAAGACAATGGCACAGGTGGTACTGTAGAATGTGATAAATACAACCGTGAACATACCTTTCCTCGAAGTTGGTTTGGCAACAACCAAAACCATCCCATATTTGCCGATGCCTTCCATATTCTACCAACGGATAAAAAAGTCAATGCTGAACGTGGTAATTTGGCTTTTGGCGAAGTTTCTACGGCAAGCTACACGTCTCTAAACAGTAGTCAAAGAGGCAGCACTGACCTTTCGGGACCTGTAGGAGAAGTTTTTGAACCTATAGACGATTATAAAGGGGATATTGCCCGTGGTCTATTTTATATTGCTGTTCGTTACCAAGAAGATGTGGCTTCATGGGAAACGAACGACACCAACGGCAACAGTATGTTGGATGGCAGCAGCGATAAAGTATTTGAACAATGGGCTTTAGACCTGCTTTACAGTTGGCATATCAACGACCCTGTAAGCAATAAGGAAATAGATAGAAACAATGCCATTTTTGAGCATCAGGACAATCGGAACCCCTTTATTGACCACCCCGAATATGTAAGTGCTATTTGGCAGGAAGAATTATCAGTTAGCGAGTACCAAACAAACTTGGAACCTAACTTCTACCCCAACCCAGTAAATGGCAATACACTTTATATAGATACTTCTTTTGATTTGGAAATTCAAATCTATAGTGTTTTAGGTAAACTGACTCTTGAAAAACAGGTTTCCAACACTGAAAATAAGTTGGACATTTCCAAGCTAAACAGCGGCATCTATCTGGTCAAATTACAGTATCAAAATCAGGCAGTCACCAAAAAGCTTATCAAACAATAGCTTTCATTAAGAATTTGTAATTTTAAGGTCATCATATCAACAGATGACCTTTTTTATTGCATGGAAACCAATATCATCACCTACCTATCTGAACAATTAAATGAATCCATTTTGGACTTTCAATCCATTTCAGGAGGAGATATTTCTCAGGCTTATTTATTAAGAACCAGGGACAATTCCTATTTCCTAAAAGCCAACAAGAGTCCCAAAGCTCTCGATATGTTTCAAAAGGAAGCCTTGGGACTGAAGGACATTGCTGAAACCAATACCATTTCCACTCCAGACGTATTACATTGCAATAAACTTGAAGACACTTCTCTTCTACTCATGGAATATATACCTGCAAAAACTCCTTCTTCCAAAAATTTTAAAACGCTTGGAAAACAATTAGGAAACTTACACAAGGTATCTAGCAGCTCGTTTGGGTTTGTTAGTGACAATTATATAGGAAGTTTGCATCAAAGTAACAAACCAACTAACACTTGGATCGAATTCTACGTAAACGAACGACTGTTTCCACAATTACAACTCGCTATTCTAAACCAATTACTTTTAGAGTCAGAATGTCCTTCAAAAGAACAAATGACAGCAAAACTTGCTCCCTTCTTCCAAAATGTAGTCCCCTCACTTTTACATGGCGATTTATGGAGCGGGAATTACCTGATTTCTCAAGAAGGCACTCCCTATCTTATAGACCCTGCGCCTTACTACGGACACCATGAAGTAGACATTGCCATGAGCAAATTATTTGGTGGTTTTGCCCCAGAATTCTATAAGGCTTACTACAAACAACATTCCGAAACTTCCCATACCCAAGACAGAATTTCTATTTACCAACTCTATTACTTATTGGTGCACCTCAATTTGTTTGGAAAGAGCTACTATGGTTCTGTTAGTCATCTCTTGGAAAAGTACTTTTAAGCACTACTTATTAACCCTTTGAAAATAGGAATAAGCTTTCCTAAAAAATGCCACTTAAATGACTAAAAAAGTGTATTTTTGCATTTTCAAATTACAACCTAATACATCAACAATGATTCATTTCTTTGGAAACGTAAACAGTAAGGTTTTTGCTGTTCAAACAACAAAAGAATTATCAACAGAAACCATTTCTAAATTAACATGGTTATTTGGCAACCAGCCTAAAATAGAGCAAGCATCATTGGATGCTTTTTTTGTTGGGCCAAGAGCAGCGATGATTACGCCTTGGAGTACCAATGCGGTAGAAATCACTCAAAACATGGGGATTTCAGACATCATTCGAATTGAGGAATTCGAAGCTGTTTCTGAAGATTTCAAAGGATATGATCCTATGATTTCTGAAAAATTCAACGGATTACACCAAGAATCATTCACAATAGATATCAAGCCAGAACCTATTCTTGATATTGAAGATATTGCAGCTTATAACATTCAGGAAGGCCTTTCTTTAAGTGATGAAGAAGTGGCTTACTTAGAAGGTGTTTCTGAAAAAATTGGTCGCCCATTAACCGATTCTGAAGTATTCGGTTTCTCACAAGTAAACAGTGAGCACTGTCGTCACAAAATTTTCAATGGAACATTTGTTATTGATGGTGAAGAAAAACCGACGTCATTATTTAAAATGATTCGTAAAACTTCTGAAACCAATCCTAACGATATCGTTTCTGCATATAAAGACAATGTTGCTTTTGTAAAGGGACCTGTTGTTGAGCAATTCGCTCCTAAAACAGCTGATAAACCAGATTTTTACGAAACTAAAGATTTCGAATCTGTTATTTCATTAAAAGCGGAAACGCACAACTTCCCTACTACTGTAGAGCCATTTAATGGTGCTGCAACAGGATCGGGAGGTGAAATTCGTGACCGTTTAGCTGGTGGTAAAGGCTCGTTACCTTTAGCTGGAACTGCGGTTTATATGACGTCTTACTCGCGTTTGGAAGAAAACCGTCCATGGGAACAAGCTATGGATGAGCGCAAGTGGTTATACCAAACGCCAATGGATATCTTAATTAAAGCGTCTAATGGTGCTTCAGATTTTGGTAACAAATTCGGTCAGCCATTAATTTGTGGTTCGGTATTAACATTCGAGCACGAAGAAGATGCCAGAAAATTAGGATTCGATAAAGTCATTATGCAAGCCGGAGGTATTGGGTATGGTAAAGCTGAACAAGCTTTAAAAGATACTCCTAAAACTGGCGATAAAGTAGTAATTCTTGGTGGTGAAAACTACCGTATTGGTATGGGTGGTGCTGCGGTATCATCGGCTGATACAGGAGAATTTGAATCTGGTATCGAGTTAAACGCGGTACAACGTTCGAATCCTGAAATGCAAAAACGTGCTGCTAATGCGGTTCGTGGTATGGTTGAAAGTGATGAAAACTACATTGTTTCTATCCACGATCACGGTGCGGGTGGACACTTAAACTGTTTATCTGAATTAGTTGAAGAAACTGGTGGACACATCGATTTAGATAAATTACCTGTAGGAGACCCAACCTTATCTGATAAAGAAATTATCGGTAACGAATCTCAGGAACGTATGGGATTAGTGATTGCTGAAAAACATATTGAAACCTTACAAAAGATTGCCGATCGTGAGCGTTCACCAATGTACACGGTTGGAGACGTAACCGGTAATCACCGTTTCACATTTGAATCTAAAACCAACGGACACAAACCAATGGATTTAGCCATGGATGATATGTTTGGTAGCTCACCAAAAACATATATGCATGATAAAAAAGTAGCTCGCAATTATGCCGACGTTGCTTACAACAAAGAAAACTTCTACAATTATTTAGACCAGTTATTACAATTAGAAGCTGTAGCCTCTAAAGATTGGTTAACCAATAAAGTAGATCGTTGTGTTGGTGGAAAAGTAGCCAAACAGCAATGTGTTGGACCATTACAAATTCCATTAAACAACGTTGGTGTGATGGCCTTAGATTATAAAGGTAAGGAAGGTATCGCAACCTCTATCGGGCACTCACCTATTTCTGGATTAATCAATCCAGTGGCAGGAAGTAGAAACTCGATTACTGAAGCTTTAACTAACATTATTTGGGCGCCATTAAAAGACGGATTACAAAATGTGTCTTTATCGGCAAACTGGATGTGGCCTTGTAAAAATGAAGGTGAAGATGCGCGTTTATATGAAGCTGTTGAAGCGGTTTCAGAATTCGCTATAGATTTAGGTATCAACGTTCCAACCGGAAAAGATTCCTTATCAATGAAGCAAAAATACCCTAACGAAGAGGTTATTGCTCCTGGTACGGTAATTATTTCGGCTGCGGCTAACTGTATCGACATTAATAAAGTAGTTGAACCTGTATTCCAAAAAGGAGCTGGTGATGTGTATTACATCAACCTGTCTCAGGACAACTTTAAATTAGGTGGAAGTTCATTTGCTCAGGTAGTTAACAAAATTGGTAACGACACACCAAATGTTCAATCTGCTGCTTACGTTAAAACCGTATTCAACACCATTCAACAATTAATTCTTGACGGACAAATTGTTGCAGGACACGATGTGGCTTCTGGTGGTTTAATCACAACGTTGTTAGAGTTATGTTTTGCTGACAACAATTTAGGAGCGGAATTAGATATCACCGCTTTAGCTGAAAACGATTCATTTAAAGTATTGTTTGCTGAAAATGCTGGTTTAGTGATTCAGTCGAAAGATACTTCAGTGGAGTCTGTTTTATCTGAAGCTAACATTGAATTCTTCAACATTGGTAAAGTAACTGAAAGTGACACGCTAAGCATCATCAACGAAACAGATGTATTCACCATGACGGTATCTCGATTACGTGATATGTGGTACAAAACATCGTTCTTATTAGATCAAAAACAAACTGCTAACGGCTTAGCAAAAGACCGTTACGACAACTATAAAAATCAACCATTACAGTACACCTTCCCAAGTCACTTTACAGGGAAACTTCCTGTAATTGATGCTAGTAAGCCAAGACCAAAAGCAGCGATTTTACGTGAAAAAGGAAGTAACTCTGAGCGTGAAATGGCAAACGCTATGTACTTAGCCGGATTTGATGTGAAAGACGTGCACATGACCGATTTAATTTCTGGTCGTGAAACTCTTGAAGACATTCAGTTCTTAGGTGCTGTTGGTGGATTCTCTAACTCAGACGTTTTAGGTTCTGCTAAAGGTTGGGCCGGAGCTATCAAATACAACGAAAAAGCGAATGAAGTGATTAAAAACTTCTTCAAACGTGAAGACACACTTTCAGTTGGTATTTGTAACGGTTGTCAGTTATGGATGGAATTAGAATTGATTAACCCTGAGCATGATGTTCATGGTAAAATGGTTCATAATGATTCTCATAAACACGAAAGTTCATTTACTTCTGTAACTATTCAGGAAAACAATTCTGTAATGTTATCAAGTTTAGCAGGAAGCACTTTAGGAGTTTGGATTTCTCATGGTGAAGGTAAATTTAACTTACCAAAATCTGAAGACCAATACAACATTGTTGGAAAATACGCTTACGCGGAATATCCACACAATCCAAACGGATCGGATTACAACACCGCTATGCTATGTGATGCAACAGGTCGTCACTTAGTAACGATGCCGCACATTGAGCGTTCTACATTCCAATGGAACTGGGCACACTACCCAAGCAACAGACAAGACGAAGTATCGCCTTGGGTTGAAGCTTTTGTTAACGCCAGAGAGTGGATTGAAAAACATCAATAAGAATACTTTTATTTGTCATAAAAAAAGCGGTCAAGAACAAACTCTTGACCGCTTTTCATTTTAATTTCGGTACATTTTCATGCTATATTTAAAACCAATCCGAAACAATAACCTCGTTGAAGTTTTGATTTCACACACTAGCAAATCTTCTTTAATATTTACTCTTTTTTATAAGATCCTATTAGAAATGCGACATAATTGCCCAACAACAGCAGGTTAACTCATGATTTCGAAAAATTAAAAACCTGAATCAGCATAATTTGTTTGAAATTCCAATTAAAAAGCATTACGGATCGCCATATAAATCATACAAAAAAACAAGAAATAACCTACATCTTTACTATATTCGCCACCCAACCCATAAATTTTATATGATTTTAAACTTTATTAACAATTAAAAACAAAAACCAACAATGAAAAGAAAACAATTATTAATGCTATTTACTTGTGTGAGTGCTTTTCTAGGATGTAGCAATGACAATGATTCAGAAAACAATCAAAATTCCAATTTTGACAGTTCAGATTATTACTATTTTATTTCAGGAAAAATTAATGGAGAACCTTTCCTCTATGGCCAAAGCATGGATGACAACACACTAAAATATCAAGAAGTATCCGAAATTCCTTTGGAAGCTGCAACATGTGCCTATGGCATAGACCCTAAATTGAGTTATTCAACTGCAATGTTCCCTAACTTTGACAATGAAGATACAGACCCACAAATGGGCATATCTTTCATAAGATTCTACCAATGCTCCAATCCTCAAACCTCAACTGAGGTATTTAATGATCTCTTTGCCATAGGCAATTATGAATATTCTGAAAATGATTTAAGTTCCGGTACAATGATGCAAATAGGTGTAGATTATTTACCTATAGCCATGGGAGATGTACATTATGAATCATACGGAGAAATTGACCCCAACAATACTTTTAGTATCACAAGTACTGAAGCACAGAACCAATACCTATTGGGCACTTTGGTTTCGCAAAAACAATTAGTTGAAGGAGAATTTTCAGCAAAATTGTACAATACAGAAGACAGTTCAGATTTTATAGAAATTACAGAAGGAAGATTTAAGCTCTCGGTTACGAAGTAACTACAATATTCCCTTATAAAAAAAGCGGTCAAGAACAAACTCTTGACCGCTTTTCATTTAATTAAAACCAATATAAATGAAGTAAACAAATTACTTAAACATTTCTAGCTGCTTTAATGGCTGCCTGCGCTGCCACCAATCTTGCAATAGGTACTCTAAAAGGAGAACAACTTACATAGTTCATTCCCGTATTATAACAGAATTCAACAGAACTTGGTTCCCCACCATGTTCACCACAAATACCTACTTTTAATTTAGGTTTTACGCTGCGACCTCTTTCAGTTCCAACCTTCACCAATTGACCTACACCTTCTTGATCTAAGACTTCAAAAGGATCTACTTTCAAAATTCCCTTTTCAATGTAGATTGGTAAGAACTTACCAGCATCGTCACGAGAATATCCAAAGGTCATCTGAGTCAAGTCATTGGTTCCGAAAGAAAAGAAATCGGCATGCTCCGCAATTTGATCTGCCATCAAGGCTGCTCTAGGCACTTCTATCATGGTACCAATTAAATAATCAACAGTATCATTACGCTCTTCAAAAATGTTGTTGGCTGTAGTTCTGATGATGTTTTCTTGTGCTACAAACTCCTCAACGGTTCCAATTAAAGGCACCATAATTTCCGGTTGACAAGTAATGCCTCGCTCTTTTAAGTTTAAGGCTGCTTCAATGATGGCTCGGGTCTGCATTTCGGTAATCTCTGGATAGGTATTTCCTAATCTACATCCTCTATGTCCAAGCATTGGATTGAACTCTTCCAGTTCGGCTACTTTATTTTTAACAGCTTGTAAAGAAATGTGCATTTCTTCGGCCAACTCCTTTTGAGTTGCCAATTGGTGAGGCACAAACTCATGTAATGGTGGATCCAATAAACGAATGGTAACAGGAAGGCCTTCCATAGCTTCAAAAATACCTTCAAAATCTGAACGTTGCATTGGCAACAGATCTTGTAACGCTTGTTTTCTACCTTTTACGGTATCCGCCAAAATCATTTCGCGCATGGCCTTGATTCTATCTACTTCAAAGAACATATGCTCCGTTCTGGTAAGTCCGATACCTTCTGCCCCAAAACCTCTCGCTATTTTAGCATCTTTTGGTGTATCGGCATTGGTTCGCACTTTCATTTTGGCATACTTATCGGTAAGGGTCATCAATTCTGCAAATTCACCACTCAATTCTGGCTCTACAGTTTCTACTTTTCCTTCAATAATATTACCTGTTGAACCATTTAGAGAGATCCAATCCCCTTCATGATATTCATGACCGTCCACGGTTAAAGTTCTTGCTTTATAATTGATTTTTAAAGCACCTGCTCCAGAAATACAGCATTTCCCCATACCACGGGCTACAACAGCCGCGTGTGAAGTCATCCCGCCGCGAGCCGTTAAAATACCTTTGGCAATGTGCATTCCTTCCAAATCCTCAGGAGAGGTCTCTATTCTCACCAAAATACTGTTTTTAAACTTGGCCGCTTCGTCCGCAAAAAAGACGATTTTTCCGGTAGCCGCTCCAGGAGATGCTGGCAACCCTTGTGCAATTACATGGGCACTTTTTAAAGCCTTAGGATCGAATACTGGGTGCAGTAATTCATCTAATTTATTAGGTTCGATATGAAGTAAAGCTTCCTTCTCATCAATTAAACCTTCTTTTAGTAAATCCATGGCAATCTTCACCATTCCTGCTCCAGTACGTTTTCCATTTCTGGTCTGCAAGATCCATAATTTGCCTTCCTGAATGGTAAATTCCATATCCTGCATGTCTCTATAGTGCTTTTCAAGGGTTTCTTGATAGCTATCGAGTTCTGCAAAAATACTTGGCATCACTTCTTCCAACGACGGATATTTTTCTGCGCGTTCTTCTTCTGTAATTTGAGCTAATTCTGCCCAACGTTTAGACCCCAATAAGGTAATTTGCTGTGGTGTTCTAACACCGGCTACTACATCTTCTCCTTGCGCATTGATTAAATATTCACCATTGAAAACATTTTCACCAGTACCGGCATCACGGGTAAAGCACACCCCTGTTCCTGAGTTATTCCCCATGTTTCCATACACCATGGCTTGAACATTCACCGCAGTACCCCAATCGGCTGGGTATCCATGCATGTTTCTGTAGTAAACAGCTCTATCACCATTCCAGCTATTAAACACCGCTATAATGGCTCCCCAAAGTTGTTCCCATGGATTGGTTGGGAAACTGTGACCTGTTTGCTTTCTCACAGCATCTTTAAAGTCATATACCAAATCTTTTAAATCCTGAACAGTAAACTCTGTATCCAATTGAATGCCCCGCTTTTCCTTAAGGTTTTCCATGATTTCCTCAAACGGATCGATATCTTCTTTAGATACTGGTTTCATGCCTAAAACCACGCCCCCGTACATTTGGATAAAACGACGATAGGAATCCCATGCAAATTGTTCGTTATTGGTTTTTTTGGCCAATCCCAATACCACTTCATCATTCAACCCTAAATTCAAAACGGTATCCATCATCCCTGGCATGGATACTCTAGCACCGGAACGAACAGACACCAACAATGGGTTTTCCTTGTCTCCGAAGCCACTTCCCATTAAAGATTCAATATTAGCAATAGAAGCTTCTACCTCCTCCTTAATCATATCAACAACAGTATCCTTACCCAGTAAATTGTACTCCGTACAAACTTCTGTGGTGATTGTAAAACCTGGCGGCACTGGAATACCAATAGCACTCATCTCTGCTAAATTGGCCCCCTTACCTCCTAAAAGGTTTTTCATTGTACTATTGCCATCTGCCGATTTATTTCCAAACCGATAGACTCTAGTTTTTGTTGCTTCCATTATTTCCATAATATTAATCTTTAAGAAAATTTAACGCTTCTTTATACATATAAAAGTACTCATTACCAGTAGCCCAATAAATGATTTATATCATACAATGGAAGATTTTAATTACTTATATCTAGTTACAACAAGGACCTTCAACGTATTAGAGCACAAATAGAAAGCCTTTCATTTCTTCTTTTGAAAAATAAGGTTTTTAACCTGTATTTTGCTTTTTTAGAATCTTAAGACGACTTCGTTGATCCCATTAAGATGTTTTTGCTTCCTTTTAATAACTCTTTTATTTAGAAATATACTCTCAAGCATTACTGCCTTAAAAAGAAACAAAAAAATCCAGCCCGACAGGACTGGATTTATAATACGATGTGCCAAAATAGCCTAGAAATTTACCACCTCACCATTGTAGCATGCATTGTAAATATCTTTTAACTCATCTAGAGTGGGCTTTCTTGGGTTAAAGCCTGTACATGGATCCAATAAGGCATTATTGGCTATATAATCCAAGTTTTTATCCCAATCTTCTTGAGAAATTCCAAATTCTTTAATTGAAGCTTGGTTATCAACTTCACTGCGCAATCCTTCGATAGCTTGAGCCAAATCTTCCGCAGTTTCCTTTCCAATTACCTTGGCTAGATCAGGAAAACGTTGTGATACCTTAGCATTATAACGAATTACATTTGGCAAGAAAATAGCATTTGAAGCCCCGTGAGGAATTCCATATAGTGCTCCCACTTGGTGTGATAAAGAATGTACAATTCCCAACCATGCATTGTTAAAGGCCAAACCACCCATAAAAGATGCATCGTGCATGTTTTGACGCGCTTTAATATTGGTAGGGTTTTTAACAGCTTCAGCTAAGTTATTGAACACAATTTCTAAACCTCCCTTAGCTAAGACATCGGCATAATTGTCTTCGATATTGGAAACATACGCCTCAACGCAGTGGGTAAGCGCATCCAACCCTGTATTTGAAGTAACATTGGCAGGCATGGTTGCGCAAATTTCACCATCAACAATGGCTATATCAGGAGTTAGCTCATAAGATACAATAGGGTACTTCACTCCTTTTTCACGATCGGTGATTACCGCAAGACCAGTTGTTTCAGTCCCCGTTCCACTAGTTGAAGGAATAGCGATAAATTTTGCTTTGTTCCTTAGCGTCGGTACTGAAAACGGTTTGGTCATGGCATCAAAATCTGCGTCTGGATGCTCATAAAACACCCACATCATTTTGGCTGCATCAATGGCCGAACATCCTCCTAAACCAATAATCCAATCTGGTTGGAAAGTTTTCATTACCTCAGCACCCTTCATACATGTGGCTGATGACGGATCTTCTTCTACACCTTCAAACACTTCAGTTACAATTCCAGCGTCCTTAAGAAAAGAAATAGCCCTATCTAAAGTACCACTCTTTCTCATGGAGCTTCCTCCCGTAACAATGACCGCCTTGGTTCCTGCTATATTTTTTAATTCTTCGAGACTTCCCGCACTGTGAAGCACTTCTCCTGCAATAAATAATTTACTCATCTTTTGTATTTTTTGATGAGGCAAAACTACCGGAGAACAAGCTGCATTTGATTATAAAAACAGGCCTAATACTTATAAATTTTGGAAAGCTCCTGTTTTAGTTCGCTTGGGGTTTCCTTTAATTTAGCATAAACAAACTTATTGAGTGCCGATGGCGAATCAAACCCTAATTCGTAAGCTATTTCCTTATGGTTTTTTCCTGAAAAGATTAGCAGCCTCTTAATTTCGGTAAGGATACGCTCATGAATGATATTTAAAGCTGTTTGCCCTGTTTTGTTTTTACAGATTTCATTGAGCTTTTTAGAAGTAATTTGCAGCTGGTCCTTGTAATAGCTCACTGTGCGCTTGGACTTAAAATTAGCCTCGATTAATGTTTTAAAACGAGCAAAATAATCCAATTCGTCCGGAGCTCGGAAACCTTGATAGTTTTGGTGGGCTGCCTCAATAATCTCTAGGAGCATAATTTTGATATAAAAGCGGATTTGTTCCTTTTTAATTGGTGACAAACTCTGGAACAGTTCAAAAATTTGAACCCCATAGTGGTTGATTTTTGCAAACGTTTCCTCATCAAGGGCCACATGGTTCAGCTTATGCATCAAGTCATTATTATAAGATATCAATTCATTTTTCAGCAAATCGGAACAAAACAGCACCTCATCAAACTGTATCACAATCCCCTTGGCATTGTCCCCCATTTGCAAAGCATTGATTTGGTGCGGAAAAACCACTGAGATTTGATGCTTTAAAAGATCAAAATTTCTATGTTCTATTCCTTGAGAAACTTCTCCCTCCTGTAAAAGTAAGACTTGAAAATAATCACTTCTATGCCATTTCTGTTCATCTTCCTCATGCTCCTTATCCAATGCAAATACATTAAAGGAAAGACAAGGTGATTTCTTTTGGTCAAAGTATTCTTTAAGGGTATAATTTACTATATCCATATCTGCTAAAAATTTTGAGCCGCTAAAGTTACGGATAAATGCTGGCAGGCTTAAAACAGAATTGAACTATTTCCTCCAAAAACCATTAGTACAAAGCTAAATTTTACTACGCCTCTTGGTTTAAACCCAAAAGCGCTGTATATACTTTGCTTTTAACTCAAGTGTTGTAAAACATCAATAGCACCAATCCTTGCTTTTCTGCTTTTCATAGCTTAATTTAATGAACAAATTGACAGAAAGAAAGTCTGCCTAAAAGCCATGGGACTAATAAATGACATCAAACACTGGATTGGAGAACACCCCAACATTGCTAGTTTCTTAAAGTTCTTTCTTTGGCTCACCATTATTTTTATGCTTATAGGGTGGGCTCGACGCTTCATTAAAAGAAACCTTCCTGATACTGCTGTAAAGTACAAATCGCAAAAAGGCATCGAAATTCTTGGCTACCTTTTTATTGCTATAATTACGGTCTCCTATTTTACCGGAAGTATTAAGGACTTTGGATTGACCATAGGACTTTTGACTGCTGGTGTTACCATTACCTTACAAGAACTTATCTTAAGTATTGCCGGATCCTTTTACATCTTTTTTGTGCAGGTTTACAAGCCAGGAGACCGCATTGAAATACAAGGAATAAAAGGCGACGTCATAGACATAGACAGTATTTATACCACTATGATGGAAATTGGCGAGTGGGTATCCAGCGACAACTATAGTGGGCGCATTGTAAAACTGAGCAATGCCTTTGTATTTAAAGGGCCTGTTTATAATTATTCAAGAGATTTTCCTTTTGTTTGGGATGAATTTGACCTTCCTATTAAATATGGGTCTGATGTGGCGATAGCGAAACAATTGGTAACTGAAGTGGCCCAAGACCTACTTTCGGAATATGTGGAAGCCTCTAAGACCAATTGGCAACAAGTGGTTGATAAATATTATATTGAAGATGCCCAAGTAAATCCAACCCTAGCCATTACACTAACCGACAACTGGATTCAATTTAATCTACGATATATTGTCGACTACAAGAAAAGACGGTCTACCAAACACCTCCTACAGGACAACATTGGCAAACGCATTCTCGGTACTCAAGGTAAGGTAACTTTAGCCTCAAACACCTTAGAGATTGTGGAAATTCCAACGGTTCATGTGAAAACCAAACTTAAATAATCTTAATTAAAAGGCCTCTTACAAAAAACGGCTTAGATATTCTACTGAGGCAATCTTTCTCCTATCCCAAAATTTCTTAAATTTATGTTGCATAAGCAATTAAGAGCTATTCTCTCTTTTTTGATCACTTTTGATTAATCAACACAAAACGGATCACACCTATGGATACCGAAATACTCGCCAGAATCCAGTTTGCATTTACCATTGCCTTCCATTACATCTATCCTCCCCTTAGTATCGGTTTAGGATTGTTGCTTGTAATTTTTGAAGGACTTTACATCAAAACCAAACAAGACGAATACCATATCTTGGCTAAATTTTGGACCAAAATCTTTGCACTCACCTTCGGAATAGGCGTAGTAACCGGCATAGTCATGGAATTTGAATTCGGCACCAATTGGGCGGTCTATTCCAGATATGTAGGCGATATTTTTGGGAGTGCCTTGGCTGCCGAGGGTATTTTTGCCTTTGCCTTGGAAAGTGGTTTTTTGGGCGTCCTTCTTTTTGGTTGGAACCGCGTGAAGCCTTGGGTGCATTTGGTGGCTACCATTGGCGTGTTTTTTGGTTCCATGTTTTCCGCAGTTTGGATTGTGGTAGCCAATAGCTGGCAACAAACCCCTGCAGGATATCACATTGTTGGAGAAGGTATGCTGGCCCGGGCCGAAATAACAGATTTTTGGGCCATGGTATTCAACCCTTCCAGCGTGGATCGCTTGTTACATGTATGGTTGGGAGCCTTTTTGGCTGGTTCCTTTTTAGTGCTGAGCGTCCATGCTTATTATTTAATAAGACGTCGCTATGTGCGTATTTCCCGAAAAGCCTTTAAAATTGCCTTGGTGGTGGCTACGGTATTTTCTCTTGGGCAGTTATTTACGGGGCACCATTCTGCTGAAGGCGTTGCCCAAAATCAACCAGCAAAATTGGCCGCTTTGGAAGGGCATTTTGAAGCCTCGGCTCCGGCAGATCTCTATATTTTTGGATGGGTAAACAAAGAAACTCAAAAAGTAAGCGGACTAAAAATTCCCGGAGGACTTTCCTTTTTATTGGATTACGATTTTAAAACACCGGTAACTGGACTAAACGCATTTCCCGAAGATGAGCGCCCCCCTCAAGTAAATGCTGTGTTCCAGTTCTATCATATTATGGTAGCCATTGGTATGACCCTTATTGCCTTGACCCTTTATGCCTGCTTTTTATGGTGGAAAGGCAAACTTTTTAGACGTCGCTGGTTACTTTGGGTATTTGTGTTTGCAGTATTTCTGCCTCAAATAGCCAATCAAGTAGGGTGGTTTGCTGCAGAAATGGGGAGACAACCTTGGGTGGTTTATGGCTTGCTACGCACGTCCCAAGCCTTCTCTCAATCGGTTACTGACAGTCAAATTTTATTTTCATTGATCCTTTTCTTAGTGGTATATGCATTACTCCTAGTTCTGTTTCTATACCTTCTCAACAAGAAAATTAAACATGGTCCCTACGACGAATCCGAAACCGATGACCGTCCGTTGACCAAAGACATTTCACAAGCAATAACTGGTTAAACTTCTCTCAATATGGACACATTTTTAGGCATAGATTATCCCACTTGGTGGTTTTTGGTTGTAGGAGGTTTGTTTTCTGGCTACGCCATATTGGACGGTTTTGATTTTGGAGCTGGGGCTTGGCATCTCTTCTTCAAAAAAGAATTAGACCGAAGAGTGGCTCTTAACGCAGTTGGCCCTGTTTGGGATGGCAACGAGGTTTGGTTGGTCATTGGGGGTGGCGCCCTTTTTGCTGGCTTCCCATTAATGTACGCAACCTTTTTCTCGTCGCTGTACATCCCCTTTATGCTCTTTTTAGTGTTTATCATTTTTAGAGCTATTGCTATTGAATTTAGAGGAAAAGAACACATGAAATGGTGGAAAACCCTTTGGGATACCTGTTATAGCATTTCCAGCATTATGTTGGCTTTTTTATTGGGGGTGGTTCTTGGCAATGTGCTACAAGGCATTCAAATAGGAGAAAATTATCTTTATCAAGGAGATGGCCTTTTGGAATTTTTGAATCCCTATGCCATCATGACCGGACTTACAACCTTGTCATTGTTTATGGCCCATGGCGCGATTTATCTATTATTAAAAACGGAAGGCAAAATGTTTGAACAGCTCACTAAACTCCTTAAAAAAGGAATGATATTTTTTATGGTTTGTTTTGGCATTACAACTTTATACACCCTTATTTACATACCGCATCTTTCCGATGATTTTAAAAGTAATCCCAGTTTGTTCGTGGTACCTTTAATGGTGTTTTTAAGCATTGCCAATCTACCAAGGTTAGCCTCAAAAAAACGTTATAAACTCGCCTTCTTTTTTTCGTCGTTGACCATTGCACTGTCTTTGGTTTTGGTGGCCATTGAATTATATCCTAATTTGTTGATGTCCTCCATAGACGATAAATACCATATTGATATTTACAATGCGGCATCCTCTACCAAATCCATGCAAATTATGCTCACCATTGTAGCCATTGGAACTCCTTTGGTGTTGGGATACACCTTATTTGTCTATAGAACATTTAGAGGAAAAGTGACCTTGGATGAGACCAGTTATTAGAAAACATAAAATTAGGGTTGCTATTTTCTGATTGACCATATCAAAACCGGTCTTCAAACTATATTTAAAAAAATAATTTGTATGAAAGCCTATTTACACACTAACAATAGTTGGACAATACTCAAAGATGTCGAGATTTTTATTAAGTTTGGAATGAAATGGCTCAATTATTAAGAAATTTAGAAATTTAGCCCTATAAATAATTCAATTTGAAAACCTGTATTTATTTTATATTTTGCAGGACTTCAATTTTCTTAAACAGTAAATGACAGCAATTACAAGACTTTTTGATTTTCCATACTACCAATTGGAACAATACAACCTTGAAGATGCCCTGATTACCAAATACGATGGTAAATGGGAAGCAACCTCAACCAAGGATTATATAGATAAGGCTAATGCCATTAGTAGAGCATTACTTAAATTAGGCGTTCAAAAAAACGACAAGATTGCCGTTATTTCATCTACCAATAGAACGGAATGGAATATTATGGATATTGGTGTGCTTCAGGTAGGCGCACAAAATATCCCTATCTACCCTACCATTTCTCCCGAAGATTATGAATATGTACTTAATCATAGTGAAGCTATTTATTGTTTCGTATCGGATGAAGAAGTTTTGGACAAGGTCAATACCATAAAACACAATACCAAAGTAAAAAAAGTCTACTCCTTTAACCGCATTAAAGGATGCAGACATTACTCTGAGTTACTAAAACTAGGGGAAGACGAAAGCAACCAACAAGAAGTTGAAGACCGTAAAAAGGAGGTTTTGCCTGAAGATTTGGCGACCATTATTTACACCTCTGGAACAACAGGGAAACCCAAAGGAGTAATGTTAACCCACAAAAATATTGTAAGCAATGCATTGGATAGTGTTCCTAGACTTCCTATTTCTGGAGCAGGCACTAGAGTTCTAAGCTTTTTACCTATCTGTCATATTTTTGAACGTTTATTGATATACGTTTACCAATACATGGGTGCTTCGATTTATTTTGCTGAAGGTTTAGATAAGATTGGGGATAATGCCAAAGAGATAAAACCTCATTTAATGAGTGTGGTCCCTCGCTTATTGGAAAAAGTTTATGACAAAATAGTTCACAAAGCCGAAGAATTATCACCTTTAAAACAAAAGATATTTTTCTGGGCTGTATACATAGGCGAACAATGGCAACCCTATAATAAAAATGGAGGTTGGTATCATTTCAAATTAAACATTGCTCGAAAATTAGTTTTCAGTAAATGGCAAGAAGCACTGGGTGGTGAGTTAAACACTATGGTTTCTGGAAGTGCTGCACTGCAACCAAGACTTATCCGCTTATTTTGTGCTGCAGGCATGAAAGTGATGGAAGGTTATGGCCTAACAGAAACCTCTCCTGTGGTTGCTGTAGGCAAATATGCAGACAACATGTTTAAAGTGGGAACCGTTGGTATACCTATACAAAATGTGGAGGTTAAAATTGCCGAGGATGGTGAAATCCTTATTAAGGGCCCTAATGTTATGAAAGGATATTATAAGGACCCTGAAAAAACAGCATCGGTCATGACTGGCGATTACTTTCATACTGGTGATAAAGGAGAAATTGATGACGAAGGCTTCTTAAAAATTACTGGGAGGAAAAAAGAAATGTTTAAAACCTCTGGTGGAAAGTACGTTATTCCTACCCTATTAGAAAATGAGTTAAAACAATCCCGCTTTATTGAGCAGGTGATGGTCATTGGTGAAGGCCAAAAAATGCCAGCCGCTTTTATTCAACCTAATTTTGAATTCATCAAAGAATGGATTAAATATAAAGGTAAAAAAATAGACCCCACCAACGAAGCCATTTATACTTCTAAAGAAGTGATTGATAGAATTCAACAAGAAGTAGATAAATGTAATGCCAAATTTGGAAAATGGGAACAAATTAAACGTTTCGAACTTACTCCAGACGAATGGTCTATTAAAGGTGGGCATCTAACCCCTACCATGAAAATGAGACGAAACATCATCCAAGATATCTATAAGGATCTATACCAAAAAATTTATGGTTAAAACTAACTATCAATAACAAACAACAAAAAAGGCGTTTCACAAATTATGAAACGCCTTTTTTAATACTCTCTTCTGATTAAATCTTGGTTATTTAACGATTAATTTTTTAGTGAAGGTTTTTCCATCATTAGTTATTGTAACAAAATACATTCCGGAAGGAATCTTATCTAGAGCTATCTCTAATTTGGGAGATGCTAAACGTTCTATGGTTTCTTCAAAAGTAACTTTACCCCTAACATCATTTACTTTTACATTCATAGATTGCCCCACATAATTAGCCAAATTTAAAGTCACCTGGCCGTTACTTGTTGGATTAGGGAACAGTGTCCAATCTTCCATAGATTCCGTTTCATCAACTAAAGGAGCCACCATTCTCGATACGTTTTCCTGATCGTTTGGACAGCCCCAAGACACTAAGTATTCCCATTGAGATCGAGATCCACTTCCACAAGACACGCTGACATCTGAAGAAATATCGAAAATGATTGTATCCCCCGTACTTTCAACACTTACGTCCGAAAGGTTTGAAGTATAAGGATTGTTGCTATTGAACAGAACCGTAGTACCATCGGAATCCAAAATCCTGAGTTCATCATAGTTGGTTTCAATACTTCCTGCCATAAACGCTACATGCACTGGTGAACCATCAGTACTTGTATAAGAGAACTGGTTGTTCTCATTATTTCCATAACAATACGTTTCTACAGATTCATAGCCACAAGGAATGACACAATTAATATTATAATTTAATGACACATAACCTCGAGTACTACAACTTGTACTGGAGTCTGATTGAATCATTACAGAAATTGTATCACCCGTACTTTCAAAAGTCAACCCTGCCAAAGCCCCATAATTTCCATAACCATTATACAATTGGGTAACACCATCGGAATCCAAAACAATAAATTCATCCCAATTATTTTCTACATACCCGGCGTTCACAACAATTTCCAAAGGAAGTCCTTCTGAACTAGTATAAGTAAACACTGTGGTATCGTTGTCGGAATAACAGTATTCATTATTTACAGAAGTCCCACAGGATACCATAACAGGTGAAGTATCTAAACAGGATACGTTAAGATTGTATGCCCCTTCAGAATTATCGCCTGTTACATAAATGTAATATAGGGTGCCTACTTCGGCATCAAAATTTATTTTAGAGTTCAAGCCTGCTCCAGAATCATTGTCGGCATCCACACACTCTAAGGCATCACAACTACCTTTAAATAATCCTAGACGTGTATCATATCCAGAACCATCGGTATCTATCGTTACTTTCATGTTGGGATCATTAGTTTGAAAAGTATACCAAACTCCTCCAGATTGCCCTAAATTGTTATAATCACAATACATACCTTCATTAATGGGAGCTCCCACAGTGCTTCCCATCACAGTTTCTGCACACCCTATCGGTATCGCTCTATAGCATGGGTTTTCCATGGTTGAAAAACTATATTCCATACAACCGCTAGCACTACCATTAACATTATAAGGCGTAACCGCAACATAATAGGTCGTGTTATAATCAAAACTACCGCCATCATAATTTAAGGCATTCCCTACATCATAGCTATCTAAAACATCGTTGCCCCCAGAAGTTGTTCCAATAGATATATAATAGCCACCAACTATTCCTGAGGCTGCCGTCCAAGAAATTTCTTGATTTATGGAAGCCTCAACTGTTCCATTTTCAGGTGATACAACAGTAATATCGCAAGCCGGAGGTGTATCGCAGGTGATACTGTCACACGCCCCAAGTGAATCACCATGGGCCAAATGATTCTCTACAGCATTGGAAGAGACACACAACGTAGAATAATTTCCTTCCTCATCTATATGGCAAATAAGCACTTTACCATTGTTCGCATTATTACTACAAGCGACATCCACCACCAAAACCGTGGCAGTTTCATTTATGACTTCATACGCATCAGATACCGCTACGAAATATGCTGTTTCTTCCGAAGGACAAACCGTAATGGTTTGTGTAGTCTCTCCCGTGCTCCATAGTACATTATAGCTACCTGTACCTCCTTCTACATTTACGGAAAGCTCCACACATTCTTGAGGATCATAGCCGTTATAGACTGTGTAACAAGACTCCCCAATACTGGCATTTAGTGGCACATAGCATAAAGAGTTCTCAATATTTATTTGATGTGCTGAATCACCTGAGCCCAGCAAAGTATTATTGTTATCATAAATCTCATAGGATACTTCTCCGGGCCAATATCCTCCACCATTCCAGATCGTAGTAATATTGGAACCATCAGTTACAGAAAAATACGCGGCATAGGAATATCCGCCTCCTTGATTACCGTAAAGTTGAATATTATCTAAAACTACAGCACCATCAACTAAAACATCTATGGTGTTACCATTCCACCCATCACCATAGGAATCCATCATTACTAGTTTAAAATCACATTGATTTTGGGCATAAATTGAATAAGAAACTGTCGAGCAAAGTATCGCTAGACATAGCAAAGTAAATCTTTTCATAAAAAAATGTTAGTGTTAATAAATTAGACCTTTTACTGATCTCTGTTAAAAAGGGTTTTGTTGTAAGTTGAAAGCGCGATAATTATTTTTGAAACTCCTTTATTAGTGGATCCAGAATTTTGCCAAGCTAGTAAATCGCGTGTCTCAACCACAAGAGTAAAAATAGCTTTGAGGAGCTGTAAAAGGCTAAAAAAACACTACTGCAAAACTACTAAAACTGCATGCTGCTAGGGGAATTCAGAGGATCCATTCAGGCTTTTAAAAATTTCAACCGATGACTTGCATATTTTTCAGATATCGGGACATAATGAAAAATGAACATCATTTAAGTATGACTTTCTGTGTTTTTTCAATACCATTGGCCAAAACAGCTTTTACAAAATAAACTCCAGAGGTTTTGTTAGTCTTATTTAAGGTTAGCTGCTGCTTATTTATGTCCGTCCTAGTTATGATCACTCTCCCTAGTATATCATAAACCGTCACACTGGAAACAACATCCTTCCCTGAACTGATTTTAATATATTCTCCTTCCGGCGCAGAAATCATGATAGTTCCCAAATTGAATTCAGCGTTGGTTAAGGTGTTCCCGGTAAATCTTAAAATGAACCTATCATTGACCAACCCCAAATTACCCGAAAAGCTATATGGTGACTGTTTTAAATCGTGAATGGTATTTAAATAGGTATCCTCTAAATAGATGCCTTTTCCCTCATCCACAAACAAACCATCCAGAGAATTAATGGCTATGCTAAAAATATCGTCCGCTGGTAAATACATGCCAAGAGGAATGGTATCGTCCTGATTAAAAGGAAGTGAACGTCCTTGAATGGACAGATTATCATCGCTATTGATGGTATAGAAACTTAAATCGGTAGAGGTTACTTCAAAGCCATCGTACAAACGGTCAAAATTATTGGTAGCTCCTTGTATATATCCCAATAGTAGCGTATTTGCAATATTGTTTGAATTGGACAGATTTAACCAAATTCTGTGGCGTTCAATCAACATAGTTTCATCTGCACTGTCCGTATCTTGAGTATTGGAATTTGTATTGTTTTGCCTAAAAAAAGTACTGTTATTATATTCTGAAGAATATGTTCTCATACTATTATTAAACGTAACTGTGGAATTTAAAACCGTAGTGCTATGGTTCATCAAAACGAAAAAACCTTGACCTGAGGCAATATGTAAATCATCATATCCGGGAGGGTTAGACCCTGAACTATTATATTCTATATAATTGTCCGCCGAGTAGTTATAAACATAATCTTCATAAAAAGGATCTCCTACGTCTGCACTAGGTAAAGCCTCATGCTGCCATAGGTACACTGTTCCATTGATATCGGTGTTATAGGCCACAAAGGCATCGGAAGAAATTGCGGAAGGATAGGGATTTCCTATTAAATTCCAATTGTCGTCGTCATTGTATGCCAAGGTTCCCAAAGAACTATTTCCTTGATACCCGGGATCTCCAACCTCATTATATCCACCTTGTTGAATGGGCATTTCAATAACTCCGTTATTTGCTTCACCCGAAAACAATACTGTATGAGGCGTTACAGTAATTTCTGTAGCAGGGGTTAAATTATTTGGAACCGTTTCTGATGTCCCAGAAAGCCCTCTAATAGCGTACCCTTTCCCCTTTGTCATGATGCCTGAGGCATTTTCCCAATACCCATGATTACCCACTCCATAACCTGACACTGTAGGGTTCCATTCAAAAATCAAGCCTGAACCGGTTCCAGGAGAAACATCCCCTACATTAAAGTCATTTACAGGACTAGACCAATACACATATTCCAAACCATTAACGCTCGAAAAGTTGGAATTTGGTGCTCGTTGCACATATATGTTTCCGGTGTTAAGATTGTTGTCATCAATTTGCATTAGGCTTGCATTGTTTTTTATATTGAAAACGGCGCTTCCTTGAACATCAATCCATTTATCAATTATCAACTCCGAACTATCAAGCTCTAAATAGGCATTATCTTTTAACGTTAAACTTAAACCATACCCTGGCTGAGGTGCAATGGTATTCTCTGCATACACTAAAATTGGATCGTTTGGAGTAGTGATATTGTCTGGAATAACGATACAGTCTTCCAAAGTTGGCACTTCGCTTGGGGACCAATTTTCCGCGACGTTCCAATCTGTATTGACAGATCCGTTCCACACAGTACAGCAACTTACCTCAGCTTCCCAACCACTGAGCGTTGTTGTACCATCGGAAGTAAACACAAATGTAAGACACCCATTTGCATTTGTTGCTGTGATGGACTGCCCCACGAGGTTGGCAGTTCCATCTGTAGGTGACTGATAACAGAACCCATCCGTTCCTGGTCCCAAGCCCAAGCTTGCTGGGGTTATTTGAGGAAACGTGTCATCAGGTCCATCATAAACTCTCAAATTATCGAAACAATAATTAGCTCCCGCCCCCTCTACTTGAAAACTAGTAAAAGTAACCGTTACATCAGAGCCTTCAGTTTCTGGACAAATTGTAATACTTCGACTTTCATTATTTGAATAATTTGCAGAAATTCCTCCTGAATCGTAAAAACTATCACCGCATTGAGGAGGACAACTTATTTGAAAGGTGACATTATTACTTG
The DNA here is from genome assembly GCF_030908385.1 of Mangrovimonas sp. YM274. Taxonomy (NCBI): domain Bacteria; kingdom Pseudomonadati; phylum Bacteroidota; class Flavobacteriia; order Flavobacteriales; family Flavobacteriaceae; genus Mangrovimonas; species Mangrovimonas sp. YM274. The sequence continues at coordinate 1,385,492 of NZ_CP133091.1, read as the reverse complement.
ACGTCGTTTCAGTATCCAATAATATATAATAGGTTACGCCCCCAGTAAGCGTGAATGTAGAGCTCCCTTGATCATTTCCTTCCAAATGCGCTATACAGTTCCAGTTGTTAGCATTACATCCGTCATTGGCTTCCTTATACAAATAGTTAATATGAGCATCACTCCCCGACCCAGAGGTTGAAATTTGTGATATACTGTATTCTGCCGTAACGGAAGGGGTAAAAGTGTACAAAGCTTCTTGCCCCTCAAGATCCCAAGATCCGCAGGGGTTATTATCAAAAAAACCAGTCCCCCCAGTTATAAAGGCAGTCTCATTTGTACTACATGATAACTCAGGAAGGGTTGAGGGATTTGAGCAGGGAGATACCAATGGAATGGTACAAATCTCAAAACTCGCATTATAATTACCAACGCTAGAAGTCATAACTTGAACATAATATGTAGCCCCAGGGATTAACCCTGTAGCTGTACTATTGTTAGGAAATGAACACAAAGGCATACTGGCAGGACTTCCGCAACTACCTTCGTATACAGCATGGAATAAATTGGTTGTATTTCCGGAGACATTTTCAATGTTAATAGAGTGAGATGTCTCTTGAGCCACAAAACTAAACCAGATATCATCGTCATCTCCAGACGTATTGCAGTTTGCACTGCTGATGTTGGAATCTGTTGCAAAAAGAGTGTTTCCATAAGCACTCATACAGTCACCAGAAACATCCAATGCAATGGCGTTACAGGGGTCGTCGTTTGATGGCGGAGCTCCAACACAAATATCAAAATCGACAATAGTTGGCTGTTGACTTAAAGTACTTGAATCTGCCCAGGAATACACTTGTATAAAATATGTTTGCCCAACAGAAAGCCCTGTAACCATACTGTCATTGGGATTGGAGCAACTACCAGAAACCATATTTAAGGAACCACATGCATTACTATAAACGGCATGAACTAAATCAGTATAGGTACCTGTAACATCCAAAAGGCTAATGGTATGTGTTGTTGAGGTGGCAACAAAACTAAACCATACGTCATCATTGGGCACGCCGGTAGTACAATCGCCAATCCCCGAAGCTGTGGCAAATGTTAATTGCCCCTGTGTGGCAAGGGAACAGGAATTATCTGTATTTACGATTAAGGAAATAGGGCTATCACAGTTATCATTTGCTGGCGGTATGGGAGCTGTTGAAGTTAATGAGATATTGTCAATTCCCGCTGGTGGATTGGTTCCAATTGAACTATCGTTTCGCCATTCAAAAACCAATCTAAAGGTAGTACCTGCATAAGTAGATGGAAGTGTTACGGATTCATTATTCCATGTAGATTGCCCTCCATAATTATTTTGACCAATACTAGTCCCTCCACTATTCGTAGTGGATATTTGCGTGCCACTATTTGGGATGTAGGATACAGGAACCAACCAAACTCTCATATAATCAAAACCTGACTCTCCCCTACTGATCCAATCAAAATTCAACTGAATAAAGGTTTCTCCCGCAGGTATGGATATATCTCTATAAATATGGGAAACACTTGAACTATTATTGGCATATACATTTGGAGGAATCGCTAACGAGGGACTATTGGAAATATAGGCCGCATTGGTTCCACTGAAGCCCGATGTTGCCCCTGTACTACAAACCCATTGGTTGGTTTGAGAACTATTGTTGGACCAACCATTTGTTGCAAATGTATCACCTGTTTCAAAACCACCATCGCCTAAAGGATCTATCAGCGTAGTTTGACCAATAATTACATTTGAGAAAAGAGTTGATAATAAAAAAAATAGTAATGTATAATAACCATGTTTGCAGTTTACTAAATCTAAATGGTTCAAAAGGGAATTGTGTTTCACTGTATTTAATTTTTGCTATTTATTTTTTCAGCTAGTAATCAACATGCTATGAAGTTTACTGAGCTCTTAATTTATTTTCTTGACTTACATCAGAAAAAAACACGATATTCAACCAATAAAAAGTACCTCAAAATGAGTTTGGAAAGCCAGTCGTATTTTTCAGTTTTGATTAAAAAAAGTATTTGTAGACCTTCAAAAAGAAGCATGAAACCTACAATCAAAAATCATGAAGTAAATGTAATTTTTTAAGGACTCGAAGGTATCTGTAACACTACTACAAAACTACTATAATCATGTTTTTAAGTCATTTGACGTTTTTCCTGAGTGCCATTGGTTTTATTCTCTTTATTGTAAGAAGCAATAAGCAAGAGCCGTTTGAATTATTCTTGACGTTCTTTTCGTTTCTATTTTTTTCTTCTTTGGGAGTGTGGTTGTATTTAGAATATTACTACACCGACCAATCTTTAATGGTTTTAGATTTTTATGGGGTCATAAATGAAAATTTCGCCTTATTGGCTCCCGTATTTTGTGCCGCACTTTTTGGAAAATCGGTTCCTAAATCTAAAATCTTTAAGTATTTCGGACTTCTCATGCTTATTGGGGTTGGATTTGCTATCATACACCTCCTCATTGCCCAAGATGACACAGAGCATTTAATTTTCTACCCTACCAACAAGAATATGCATATTAACGCCATAGTGCAGTTAATCTACAATATATCACTGCTGTCTCTTTTCATTTATTATTTAAGAAAAATCAATGTGAATAAAGGGCCCGAGCTCTTTGATGGTGTGTATAAAAAGGTGTTCAGTATTCTTTTTATTGTCTATTACATTTTAGACAACCTCTTTTTCATATCAATTTTGGTGTATTTCAACGACATCAAGGTCTTTAAGCAAATGTATTACGTAACCTTGGTTTCAAATTTAATAATGACCCTTTTAATTATAACCTTGGCCATTTATACCAATTGGTTGTTTTTAATTACTCGATTTAAGCGTAATTGGCAAAAAGATTATAGCCAACAAGACGAAACCAAAATTATTGACAACAAACCGTTCGTTCTTTCCAATCAAGGAGAAAGGATTATGAATTGGAACGACTTCAAGCAAACTCATATTAATGACTATGAAAGTGTTATTTCCAATATAGAATCATTGGAGTTTTTAACGAAAACAGAAAAGCTTTATGCTGCCCTGCAACCTTTTAACTTAGCCCATAAAGAACTGGCCGACCTATTAAGTGTTTCTCTAAGAACCATTGAAACCAACTTTTACAGATTGCGAGTGAAACTTCGGAAACATGGTTGTACAGAAGATTACCCCTACCAACAAAATTGAAAACACTGATTTCATAAATACATGGAAATAGTGCTCATCAAACCTAGATATCCAAAAATTCACTGAAAGAACTTTAATCAATTTCCTACAAATATGAACACCTTTTTACAAGGTGTTTTTTTATGTTAATTTTTCCATTTATTATGCATGCATAATAAATAATTATTATATTTGAGAGAACTAAACACTATTCATGAAAGACAAAACCATAGACTACGTCCTGAGAACCACTTGGTTGGCAGTTAACAAAATGTATAATGATGAAGCTGCAAAATTTGAGACAACTATGGCCACAGGTTTTACCTTATTAAGCATAGACCCTGAAAAAGGAACACCATCTACCTCATTGGGCCCAAAAATGGGTATGGAGGCCACAAGTTTATCTCGAATTTTAAAAACCATGGAAACCCGTGGACTCATTGAACGTAAACCCAACCCTAACGACGGCCGTGGGGTATTAATCCATCTCACTCCTTTTGGAAAGGAAAAGAGGGAATTGTCCAAAGACCGTGTACTAACATTTAACGATACGGTCAAACGACATATTTCTGCAGAAAAAATGGCACATTTCTACGAAGTTGCCGAAACTATCAACGACTTGATAGCCAACAAAAAAATATTTAACCAAAACGAAAGATCATAAATTAAATGAGCAAACGTATCATAAAAAAAGTGGCCGTTATAGGCTCTGGAATTATGGGAAGCGGCATTGCTTGCCACTTCGCCAACATTGGCGTTGAAGTCCTACTATTGGACATTGTTCCCAGAGAACTTAACGACATCGAAAAAGCTAAAGGCCTCACACTAAACGATGCTGTCGTGCGCAACCGTTTGGTAAACGATGCCTTAAAGGCGGCCCTAAAATCGAAGCCATCCCCTATATATCACCAAAGTTTTGCAAACCGCATCCAAACTGGAAATCTTGAGGATGACATTGCCAAAGTGGCCAATGTCGATTGGATCATTGAAGTGGTTGTAGAACGTTTGGACATTAAAAAATCGGTTTTTGAAAACCTTGAAAAGTACAGAACACCAGGGACTTTAATCACGTCCAATACCTCTGGGATTCCTATCCATTTTATGAGTGAAGGCCGAAGTGAAGACTTCCAAAAACACTTTTGTGGAACGCACTTCTTTAACCCGGCACGCTACCTAAAATTGTTCGAAATCATTCCTGGGCCTAAGACCTCTCCTGAAGTCTTGGAATTCCTAAATGGTTATGGCGAACAATACTTAGGAAAAACTTCAGTAGTTGCTAAGGATACACCGGCCTTTATAGGTAACCGTATCGGGATTTTTGGCATCATGAGTTTGTTCCACCAAGTTAAGGAACTTGGTTTGACGATTGAGGAAGTTGATAAACTTACCGGACCCGTGATAGGAAGACCTAAATCGGCCACTTTCCGTACGGTAGATGTGGTTGGTTTGGATACCTTGGTACACGTAGCCAATGGTCTTTACGAGAATTGTCCAAATGACGAAGCCCATGAGCTATTTAAACTTCCGGGCTTTATCAGTACCATGATGGAAAACAAATGGTTGGGAAGCAAAACAGGCCAAGGGTTCTACAAAAAAGTAAAAGCCGATGATGGCTCGAGTGAAATCCTTTCCTTGGACTTGGACACTTTGGAATACCGTTCTAAAAAATCGGCAAAATTTGCCACTTTGGAACTTACCAAAACGGTTGATAAAGTTATTGACCGCTTCCCTATTCTGGTATCTGGTAAAGATAAGGCAGGTGAATTCTATAGAAAGAACTTTGCGGCCATGTTTGCCTACGTATCCCATAGAATCCCCGAAATCACCAATGAACTCTATAAAATAGATGACGCCATGAAAGCCGGCTTTGGTTGGGAACATGGTCCGTTTCAAATTTGGGATGCCATAGGGCTTGCCAAGGGTATTGAATTGATGCAACAAGAAGGTTTGGAACCTGCATCTTGGGTTAGTGACATGCTTTCCTCAGGAAGCACTTCCTTCTACACAGTGAAAGATGGCGCCACCTATTGTTACGATATTCCATCCAAAACGCAACTTAAAGTTCCGGGACAGGATGCCTTTATCATTTTGGATAACATCCGGAAATCCAATGTAGTCTTTAAAAACTCGGGCGTGGTGATTGAAGATTTGGGTGACGGTATTTTGAACTGTGAATTCCAAAGTAAAATGAACACCATTGGTGGTGATGTGTTGGCAGGAATCAACAAGGCTATTGATCTAGCAGAAAAGGATTTTGATGGTTTGGTAATTGGTAACCAAGGAGCCAATTTCTCTGTAGGCGCCAACATTGGTATGATTTTTATGATGGCGGTAGAACAGGAATACGACGAATTAAACATGGCCATCAAGTATTTCCAGGATACCATGATGCGCATGCGCTATTCTTCCATTCCAACCATTTCAGCCCCTCATGGTATGACTTTAGGTGGTGGTTGTGAGCTGTCACTTCATGCCGATAAAGTGGTAGCTGCTGCTGAAACTTATATGGGACTTGTAGAATTTGGTGTAGGTGTCATCCCTGGTGGTGGTGGTTCCAAGGAAATGACTTTGAGAGCTTCGGATACCTTCAGAAAAAATGATGTGGAATTGAATGTCCTACAAGAATATTTTATGGCTATTGGTATGGCAAAAGTGTCTACTTCGGCCTATGAAGCCTTTGATTTTGGCGTGCTCCAAAAAGGTAAAGATGTAGTAGTGGTTAATAAAGACCGACAAATTGCTACTGCTAAAGCCTACGCCCGACTTATGGCAGATCAAGGTTATACGCAACCTATCAAACGCAATGATGTGAAGGTGCTAGGAAAACAAGCTTTGGGTATGTTCTTAGTAGGAATTGACTCTATGCAGGCGGGTCATTACATTTCGGAACACGACAAAAAGATTGCCACCAAACTAGCCTATGTGATGGCAGGAGGCGATTTATCAGAAGCGTCATTGGTTAGCGAACAATATTTATTGGATCTAGAACGTGAAGCCTTCTTAAGTCTCTGTACCGAACGTAAAACGTTAGAACGCATTCAACATATGCTGAAAACAGGAAAACCATTGCGCAATTAGAATATAGAACCTAGACACAAGAACCAAGATCTCTTGACTCTTGATTCTAAAAATCTAAATACAAAAAACATGAAAACCGCATATATAGTAAAAGGATATAGAACCGCTGTAGGGAAAGCCCCTAAAGGAGTGTTCCGTTTTAAAAGGCCCGATGAATTGGCTGCGGAAACCATACAGTACATGATGGACCAACTCCCTGAATTTGATAAAACCCGTATTGACGATGTCATTGTGGGAAACGCCATGCCCGAGGCCGAGCAAGGTCTTAATATGGGCCGCTTGATTTCCCTCATGGGATTGAAAATTGAAGACGTACCGGGTGTGACTGTCAACCGCTATTGTGCCTCTGGTATTGAAACCATTGGTATTGCCACGGCAAAAATCCAAGCTGGGATGGCCGATTGTATTATTGCCGGTGGGGCCGAAAGTATGAGCTACATTCCTATGGGTGGCTACAAACCGGTGCCGGATTATGCTGCCGCCAAAGCTGGACATGAAGACTACTATTGGGGTATGGGATTAACCGCTGAAGCCGTTGCAAAGCAATTTAAAGTCTCCAGAACAGATCAGGACGAATTTGCTTTTAATTCCCACATGAAAGCCTTAAAAGCGCAGGCGGAAGACCGCTTTCAGGATCAAATTGTCCCTATTAATGTAGAACAGGTTTATATCGATGAACATGGTAAAAAGGCCTCAAAAACCTATACTGTTACCAAAGATGAAGGACCAAGAAAGGATACCAATCTAGATGCTTTGTCTAGGTTAAGACCTGTATTTGCTGCCGATGGTAGCGTAACAGCAGGGAACTCTTCACAAATGAGCGATGGCGCTGCTTTTGTAATGGTGATGAGCGAAGATTTGGTAAAAGAACTCAACTTGGAGCCTATTGCACGTTTGGTAAATTACGCCGCTGCCGGTGTTGAACCACGTATTATGGGAATTGGCCCAGTAAAAGCCATTCCAAAAGCCTTGAAACAAGCCGGTCTGAAACAAGAAGACCTCAGCCTTATAGAGCTTAACGAAGCCTTTGCGTCCCAATCCATAGCCGTAATCCGCGAATTGGAATTGAACCCAAACATCGTCAATGTCAATGGTGGAGCCATTGCACTAGGACACCCACTAGGATGTACAGGAGCCAAACTTTCCGTGCAATTGTTTGACGAAATGCGCAAACGTGATATGAAAGGCAAGTACGGTGCTGTAACCATGTGTGTGGGAACAGGGCAAGGTGCCTGTGGAATTTTTGAATTTTTTAATTAAAACTGAGGTAAATAGAACCAAGAATCAAGATCTAAGAACCTAGATAAAAGACTTTATGCACAACTTCAAAAAGCTAAAAATATGGAATGACAACATAACTTTAGTTTCTGAAACCTATAGCCTTACTAAAACATTTCCTGACTTTGAAAAGTTTGGACTTGCCTCTCAAATGAATCGTTGTGCTGTTTCTATCCCTTCAAACATTGCCGAAGGCTCTAGTAAAAGTAGCGGTAAGCATTTCAATAAATATTTGGAAGATAGTTTAGGATCTGCATTTGAATGGGAAACTCAATTAATAATTGCTTTTAATGCAGGTTATCTTTCGGAAAATACATTTAATCAATTAGAACAAAATATTAAACAATTACAAAAAATGATTTCAAGTTTTCAATCTGGTTTAGACAAGTGAGTCTTGACTCTTGAATCTTGTTTCTTTAATCTTTTAAATATATGGAAACTACAGAAAAAGATATTTTAAGAGGCGGACAGTTTTTGGTTAAGGAAACCAACTGTGACGACGTGTTTACTCCTGAAGATTTTTCAGAGGAACAACTAATGATGAAGGAAGCGGTTATGGAATTCAACGACCGTGAAATCATCCCCAATAAACCTAGGTTTGAGGCCAAGGATTATGCCCTAACCGAAGAGGTAATGAAAAAAGCTGGAGAACTTGGCTTTTTAGGGGTGGCCGTTCCCGAAGAATATGGTGGACTTGGTATGGGCTTTGTCTCTACCATGCTAACCTGCGATTATATTTCCAGTGGAACAGGTTCCTTCAGTACGGCCTTTGGAGCACATACGGGGATAGGTACCATGCCTATCACGCTTTATGGAACCGAAGAACAAAAACAAAAATATGTTCCTAGGTTGGCTACTGGGGAATGGTTTGGAGCCTATGCCCTTACGGAACCTGGTGCTGGTAGTGATGCCAATTCAGGAAAAACGACGGCCCAACTTTCAGAGGACGGGAAAAGCTATAAGATCAACGGACAAAAAATGTGGATCTCTAATGCGGGTTTCTGTAATATGTTCATTGTATTTGCGCGAATAGAGGATGACAAATACATCACTGGATTTATTGTTGAAAACGACCCTAATAATGGGATTTCCCTAGGGGAAGAAGAGCACAAATTGGGCATTCATGCCTCCTCTACACGTCAAGTATTTTTTAGTGATACGGAAGTACCTGTAGAAAATATGCTTGCTGGACGTGGAGAAGGTTTTAAAATAGCCATGAATGCCTTAAACATTGGTCGTATTAAATTGGCTGCCGCTTGTTTGGATTCACAGCGACGCATTACTACCACTGCGGTACAATATGCCACCGAGCGTAAGCAGTTCAAAACGCCTATTGCTAATTTTGGCGCTATTAAAATGAAAATAGCAGAAATGGCTACCAATGCCTATGTAGGCGAATCGGCCTGTTACCGAGCTGCTAAAAATATTGAGGATCGTATAGCCTTAAGAATGGAAGCCGGAAATTCCCACCAAGAAGCCGAGCTTAAAGGTGTCGAGGAATATGCCATAGAATGTTCTATTTTGAAGGTTTCCGTATCGGAAGATGTACAAAACTGTGCCGATGAAGGGATCCAAATTTTTGGAGGTATGGGATTCTCTAAAGACACGCCAATGGAAGCTGCTTGGAGAGATGCCCGTATTGCCCGTATTTATGAAGGAACCAACGAAATCAACCGAATGTTATCGGTGGGTATGCTGATTAAAAAAGCCATGAAAGGCCATGTGGACTTATTAGGACCTGCTATGAAGGTACAAGAGGAACTTATGGGTATTCCTTCGTTTGACACCCCAGATTATTCAGAATTGCTTTCAGAAGAAAAGGCCATGATTGCCAAACTGAAAAAGGTGTTCTTGATGGTTGCTGGAGCTGCGGTTCAAAAATTTGGGCCAGATTTGGAAGCACATCAACAATTGTTGTTGGCGGCATCTGATATTTTGATTGAAATCTACATGGCGGAATCGGCTATTTTAAGAGCTGAGAAAAATGCCAAACGCTTTGGAGAAGACGCGCAAGCTTCACAAATTGCCATGGCCAAACTGTATTTGTACCACGCCGTAACCACGATAGAGCAAAATGGACGTGAAGGTATTATTTCATTTGCACAAGGAGATGAGCAACGCATGATGTTGATGGGACTGAAACGTTTCACCAAATACGCAAACTACCCAGACATTGTTGCCTTACGCAATAGTATTGCCGAAAAGGTAACTGCCGAAAATAAATACTGCTTCTAAATATGTTCTGACTAATTCAAAATTTTAAGTTTACAGAAGCAGAAAAGCCAATTCATTAATTTGAATTGGCTTTTTTATTCTCTGTTGTTCAGAACCTATTTTTCGTCCCTAATTTCAAGCAACCCTTCATATAAGGAGGCAGCAATGTGTTCTTGATTATCTGAATCCAACAACATAGCCTTATCCCCTTCATTACTTAAAAAGCCCAACTCAAAAAGCACACCTGGACAATTGATATTTTTAAGAATTACCATACTCCCTGTTTGTATATCGCCTTTATCGAACAACGCTCCCAATTGATGTTCCAATAAGGTCTTCCCATATTTATGAGACGCCTCTGCATATTTACTATTTCGGTCAAAAATGACTCCTACCCCATTCTTAGAAGGATCACTAGCAGCATTACAATGTAAGCTGATAACCAAGTCTGGTTGTTGTTCATTGATAAATTGGGCTCTCTCCCCTAGCGTTAGAAATTCATCTGAATTCCTTGTTTCAATAATTTTCACTTTACTATTGCTTTTAGAAGCCAGCAATTGTGAAATTTTGAGCACTACGTCCTTTTCCATTAAAGTCCCAAGATCATGTCCGCCATGACCTGCGTCTACAACAACTACTAGTTGGTCCTTTCTTTCTGTAAATGAACTGAACACAAATACTCCTGTGGATAGCACCAGGGCTAAAGCAATTTTAACTGTTCGATTTGCGATTGATGATTTTGATTGATGTAACATATGAAGTCTATTTTTGGTTTGATTAAAATTAAAGCCGCTCGCAAAGGGATGTCCTTTCAATGCGCTGTTAAAATGAATAATTGCCTGGGAATAGTTAAGAGTATCAATCCCCGATTCAACTACACTCCTATCTGCCAAGTATTCGTGGTTTTGAATAATTGCCTTTTTGTACAACCATACAAATGGGTTGAACCAAAAAAAGCAGAGTATAATTTCAGTGTAGAGTACATCCAAAGTGTGTAGCTGCTTCCAATGGGCCATTTCATGCTTTACAACACTACTCTTGTAAATGGCATCTTCTAAACTTTCAGTATCAACAAACAAATAATTAAAAAAACTGAACGCTTCATCCTGTCCATCAATGGGCACCAACTTTAAATCCTCTATAAGGCCAGAATGCTGTTTTGTAAGCTTCAGAATATGCCTTAAATTTTTTAAAAACCTAAAAACAAAACATCCCGTAACGAGTATATATAAAACCAAGAGCCCTTTAATAGCCGTATTTGGTTTTAGCGTAATGTGTTCAACTGTCTGAACAGAAAGAATTTCGTTGGTCTGCAAACTATAATTTGAAGGTTCCAAAGTAACCTCAGCTAAATTAGGCACACTATTAAACATCTCAATTTCAAGTAAAGGCGCCAACAAACAAAGCGATAAGGAAACTAAAAGGAAAAAGCGGTTAAACAAAAAGCTTTTATGATACTTCAATAACAATGAAAAAATGCCAAATGAAGCTCCTAAACCCAATATTGAATAGAGTACATAATGCAACATCCTATTGTTTTTTTTGATTGATTTTCTCTTGAAGCATCTCTTGCAACTCTTCTAATTCCTGAATACTCAAATCAGTATTTTTTGTAAAGAACGAAGCAAACTGCGAAGAAGAATTATTAAAAAAGTGCTTGATCATGCCTTTCATTTGCCCGGAAAAATAGTCGTTCTTTTGAAGTATGGGATAATACTCCTTATCACGTCCCAACCTATTGAAACCTATATAATCCTTATCGCACATACGTTTCAACAAGGTTGAAATGGTGGTGTAGGCAGGGCGAGGTTCTGGAAATTGCTCTACGATATCTTTCATGAAGCCCTTTTTGAGGCTCCATAGATATTTCATGATTTGCAATTCCGATTTGTTCAGTTGTTTTATATCCACAATTATAGTTTTGATACTACAAATGTAGTAATATAATTTGCACATGCAAGTTTTCACCTACTTAATTCATAAACTTTATATCTTTAGCCTAAATACAAAATCATGAAGCGCTATTCTCTATTACCCATTTTATTGTGCATTACAACCGTAATTTATGCCCAACCCAATACCGATGTATTTCTGTTCGATATTGACCATTCCTCGGGTAAATTGGAACTTTCCAATATCCAAAATATTTCTAATAAGGAAGGTTATGACAACCAACCGTCGTTTCTAGATAACTACACCCTAGTCTTTTCTTCCACTAGAAATGGTCAAACCGATATAGCCCAATACAATTTGAAAACAGGTGAGACAACTTGGCTTTGTAACACCGAAGGCAGTGAATACTCCCCCATTAAAATCCCTGGTAAAAAAGCTGTTTCTTCAATCAATTTAGGATTGGATAGCAGCCAAAAATTATACAGCTACAGTTTGAATGATGACTCCTCGGAAGTTCTTATAGATAATTTACTGATTGGCTATCATGCATGGAAAGATAAAAACACCTTGTTTTTGGCCGTTTTGGAACCAGACATGCTTTCCTTGGTGGAATACAACCTAAAACATCACAAAGCAGATACCATCCAAAGAAATATTGGGCGCTCCCTTCTCAACATTCCAAACAGCAATTTAATTAGCTATGTTTCCAAAGAGAAACCACAATGGGAAATCCATTCTTTTAACCAAAAAACGCAAAAATTCACATTTATTGCCAATACACTAACAGATAGTGAAGATCTCGTCTGGTTAAATGACGGTACTATCCTAATGGCGAAGGATGACTACATCTATCACCTAAATCCTACACAAGGAAAAGAATGGGTTCAAATTGCAAGTTTAAAAGAGTTAAACCTTCACAACATTACTAGAATGGCGGTTAGTCCAGATGGTACAAAACTAGCGCTTGTTGCGGAGCGTTGAATTTTTTAAATTTATTGACTAAATCAGAATTCTAATATAAATTGGAAAAAGCCCATTCAAATTATTGAATGGGCTTTGATTTTTTATAAAGAATGGCACTCTAATTGTTTGGCCAATCTGCCCAAATACTGCAATGTCCAGCTTGATCTGTTTGAGTCACCTCTCTTCTAGGAACCGAATACACAGCGTTCATAAGTGCTGCCGGAGCAAAGTGTATATTAAAATGTCCATTATCAGGAAAGGCCATCCCAAAGTGTCCTTGAGACAAACCATGGCCTACTTCATGCAGAACTATAGTTTCAAAATCTACAACCCCCTCAAACAATTCATGATTTGGTGCATCCTGAAAATTAAAATTATCATTGATATAAATTTCCCTAAATGCAACATCATCCTTTCCATTACCATCAATATCTGAAGGTTGTCCATCTTCAAAATTAAGCCAAATAAAAGTGAAAGTCGCGCCAATAGTTCCACTACCTCCACCTAGCCCGTTGATATCTTCAAAAAAACTGGGCGGCAAGATTCCCCCGTGCAAAATAGTCCCTGGAATAATGCCATCAAATCCCCCATATCCCATAAAAAGCTGTATCAATCCAACATCCATTCCAGATGTTCCTAAAAATGGAATATCAAGGCCTTGAGAACAGGTCTCAGCATCCCAAATGGCCATACAATCCACAATGGCATCAAAAGTTTCTTGTTCTGTCATACCTGAAGAGGTGCCCAATTCCATATCATCAATCCAATAGGGAACTGCTGTTCCTCCAACATTTCTAAAATCATTAGGAACAAAATCGGATGTTAATTGCTTATTGCCCCTATCACTAAAAAAAGTTAAAGTTCTTCCTTCTTCCCCCATACCCAGAAACTCAATCTTCTCCAATAGTATTCCCTGTCCAGAAAGTGCTGTATTAATAGCAGACATAAATTCCCGAGCAGGATCATCATTATTGTTTCCCGAACGGGCTGTTTGATTTCTCACATTAGAACTTAGGTTTACCCTAATAATTTGATCTTCTAATGAAGTAGCGGCCTCCACATCTTTAGCTTCCAAAAATTCTCCTTCTTGACATGCAGTGAACATAATAGACACCACACAAAAGCATGCAACTAGTTTTTTCATTTTAAAATGATTTTTTGGTTAGTAAATAAAATTGCATAAATAAGCGCAGGTTAAATACAGCCGTGGGAAACGCTATTAAGGAAGAGTGTTAAATTTATAAAAAAAAGTGTATTTCACACTAACCACTTGAAATTAAATTAATTACAAAACAAAAAAAGAACCAAATCCAATCTATTCTCACTAACTTCCTTTATAAAATAAGATCTATGATTTCAAAATTATCCTTATTTCTGGTAATGTTAATTATTCCCTTTCTAGGCATCTCACAAACAATGGCTTTAGAACCCAAACTGGATAATATTTCTTGGATAGCAGGTAATTGGAAAGGCGAAGCCTTTGGAGGACAAACTGAAGAAAACTGGAGCGAACCTTCGGGAGGCTCCATGATGGCCACTTTCAAACTTATCAACGATGGTAAAGTCTCTTTTTATGAAATTGAAATCATACGCGAAGTCAATAATACCCTGATTCTTCAACTAAAACATTTTAAAAATGACTTAACTGGCTGGGAAGACAAAGACGAAACGGTAGATTTTCCCTTAAAAGAAATCACCCCTACAAAAGTTGTTTTTGAAGGGATGACCTTTGAAAAAATTAGCGACACCGAAATGAATGTCTACGTGGATATCCACAACAAATCGGGTGAAGTGGACACTGTGAAATTCAATTATAAAAAATCAAATTAAGGCTTAACGCATCTTATCCAATACACGTTCATCATCTGTAACATTAGACAAGTTGATAGCAGTTTCTATCAAAGCCAAATGGGAATAGGCCTGAGGAAAATTGCCCAACAAACGTTTGGTTTTAAAATCGATATCCTCACTAAACAAACCTAAATGATTGCTATAGGACAACAATCTATCAAACCATTGTTTTGCTTTTTGCACCTCTCCTATTTTATATAGACTATTAATGAACCAAAACGTACAGATGGTAAAAGATGAAGACGGCAAACCAAAATCGTCTCTATTTTTATAACGATAAAGGAGACCGTCATTACTTAAATCGCGTTCTATAGCATTTACGGTACTAATGTATTTAGGATCCCTTGCTTCAATAAAACCATAGGGCTCCATCAACAACACCGAAGCATCCAAATCGTGAGAGCCATAGGATTGTGTAAACGCTTTAGCTTCATCGCTCCAGGCCTTGCTCATTATGTCCTCTTTAATCTCTGCTGCAATTTGTTTCCATTTGGTTACTTTCCCTTGTTTATTCAATATTTCGGCCACTTTTATAGCTTTATCAACGGCAACCCAACATAACACCTTTGAAAAGGTGAAATGTCTATCCTCCGTTCTAAATTCCCAAATACCTTTATCGGCTTCTTTCCAGTGCTTATTGACTACCCAAACAATTCCTTTTGTTATGGTCCAAATCTCTTCGGTATGTTCAATATCCATAGAAAAGTTGATAAACTGTTGGTGAATGACATCCATTAAAATTCCATAAATATCATTTTGCTTTTGCTTATAAGCTGCATTGCCCACACGTACAGGACTGGAATTTTTATAACCACTTAAATGGTCCAAAGTTGTTTCGCTCAGACGCTTTTCTTTATTGATTCCATACATAATCTGCAGTTTCTCATCCTTATCCGGAATCAAATCCATGATGAACTTAAGATAGCGTTTAGCAATGTTTTTATGTCCTAACTGAGATACCACTTTAATCACCATAGAGGCATCCCTTATCCAACAAAACCTATAGTCCCAATTACGTACTTCCCCAATGGTTTCAGGCAAGGAGGTTGTAGCCGCAGCCAAAACAGCTCCGGTCTTGTCGTATGTTAGTAACTTGAGGGTCAAGGCACTTCTGGAAATCTGTTTTTGGTAACGTTTATATTTAGGAGTCCTATCCATCCAATTCAACCAATATACCTTGGTTCTCTGGTGTTCCAGATATACGCTTTCTACCGTAGTTTCGAATACCTTCTCATTATATCCCACCAAAAAATAGCCATCCTCTGTAAGTTCTATAGTGTCGCCATTAACAACCTTTTCTTTATCAAAATTGGTATACAGAAATAAAGTATCAAATCTCTCCCCGTAGGTCAAACTCACAATGAAGTGTTCCTTAATATAGATTTCCGTGACACCTTTGGCGTATTCTAGTTTAGGATTGTACTTTACCCTAAAGGTAGGTTTTCCTGATATATGATGGATATAGCGAATAATCTCGGGAGGCGCTTGATACCCTCCATTCGCCTTATAATAACGCGGCATAAAATCGTGGACTTCAAAAACATCGTTGCCCTGACTAAATCTAGTCACTAAAATTGTAGTATTCTCTATATAGTCTTGGGTAATGGTGTAAGTTTCGTCCACCAAAATCTCAAAGCTCCCCCCAATATTCTCATCCAGTAGTTTAGCAAATACCGATGACGAATCGAATTCTGGTAGGCAACACCACTCTATAGCACCTGTTTTTGAAATCAATGCAGCACTTCTGCAATTCCCTATAATCCCGTAATCTAAGTTGTTCATTAATTCTTTTTCTTTTTGATATGGAAAACGTTCAATTTTTCATTAAATTAACAAAATTCGCAGTATAAACAATTTTATAAATAAAATTTCATGAGTAAAACCATCATTGTATCCAATAGACTACCATTACAGGTTAAAATAGAACAGAATTCCTTAAATATTGTCCCTAGTGTTGGGGGCCTTGCCACGGGAATGAAATCGGTTCATGCTGATGGCAATGGCATCTGGATAGGATGGTCTGGTTTAACCGAAGAAGCTTTGGACGAGGCGCTTTCCAAAAAGGTGGACAATGCCATCAAAAAAGAAAAATGTGTCGCGGTTCCTCTTACGGAACAGGATGTGGAAAATTTCTATTATGGCTTTAGCAATAAAACCCTTTGGCCGCTATTTCATTACTTCATGGAATACACTGAATTTGAAAAGGATCAATGGGATTCCTATATTGAAGTGAACCAAAAGTTTGCAGATGTAGTGGTGGAAAACCTTGAAGATGGAGACACCGTTTGGGTTCATGACTACCAATTGTTACTGTTGCCGCAATTGATTAGAGATAAAAAGCCCAATACTACTATTGGATTCTTCTTGCACATCCCATACCCTTCCTATGAAATATTCAGAACCTTTCCATGGCGTGAGGAACTTTTAACAGGTATGTTAGGTGCCGACCTTTTAGGTTTCCATACCTACGATTACGAACGCCATTTTTTAAGTTCGGTAAAACGCATATTGCGATTGGATGTTAAGTTTAATAAAATTACATATGGCGATCGCACTGTAAAAGTAGACTCCTTCCCAATGGGGATTGACTATACCAAATTTCACGATGCAGCTTTACGCCACAACCAAATGGTTCCCACGGAAAAATCGGAATTGCAACGCCGCTTGGACGACCATATCCAGTCTACCAATGACGCTAAAATGATACTCTCCATAGACCGTTTAGATTATACCAAAGGTATCCCCAACAGGCTTAGGGCTTTTGAATATTTCTTGAACAAATACCCAGAATTTAAAGAAAAAGTAAGGTTGATCATGTTGGCCGTTCCTTCACGCTCCAATGTCCCACAGTACCAACGCCTAAAACGAGAGACCGATGAGCTTGTAGGACGTATTAATGGTGAATTTTCTACCGTCAGCTGGACTCCTATATGGTATTTTTATAGAGCCATGCCCTTTGAAAACCTAATAGACTTATATACCTCTTCTGATGTTGCCATTATTACACCACTTCGAGATGGAATGAACTTGGTTGCCAAGGAATATATTGCTACTAGAGTTAATGGTGATGGCGTGTTGATTTTAAGTGAAATGGCAGGAGCTTCCAAAGAAATGAATGAAGCCTTGCTTATCAATCCAAACAATTTTGAAGACATTGCCAACACCTTAAAACAGGCTTTGGAAATGCCTATGGAAGAGCAGCACAAACGCATTAAAATTCTTCAAAAGCGACTCAAGCGCTATACCGTTGAAAAATGGGCCGATGAGTTCATGAAATCTCTTAACGCCACTAAAGTAACAGAATCTGTTGCCGTGGCGAAGCGCTTGGACGATGCTGCTCAAACGGATATGTTTGCCAATTACAAAAAGGCCAAAAGAAAACTTCTGTTCTTGGACTATGACGGTACCTTAGTTGGCTTTAAAGACAACCCTAAAGATGCTAGTCCAGACAATGAGCTCTTTGCCCTTTTAGATAAATTAAGTGAACAGGAAAACACTGATTTGGTCATCATTAGCGGTAGAGATCAAGGCACCTTCAAAAAATGGTTTAACAATAAAAACTACAACCTTATCACCGACCATGGCGTGTGGCTAAAACGTCCCGAAACCAATTGGGAAGCACTGGAACATCTCAAAAATGACTGGATGGAAAATGTAAGGCCTATTTTGGAAACATTTGTGGATCGCACACCAGGTACATTCATTGAGACCAAACAATACTCCTTGGCTTGGCACTACCGCAAAGCAGATCCCGAGCTGGCACAAATTAGAACCATCGAGTTAAACACCGTACTAACCGGATTAATTTCCAATGATAACTTAAGCGTTCTTTCGGGTAATAAGGTTATTGAAATCAAAAACAGTAATGTCAACAAAGGCCGAGCTTGCTTGAGATTAATACCAGACGATACCTATGACTTTATTTTTGCCATTGGTGATGATTGGACCGATGAATATATGTTTGAGGAATTACCTGAATCGGCCTATACCGTTAAAGTAGCTTCCAAAACCACCAAAGCCAAATATTACATTAAGGACACCAATGAGGTTAGACAGTTACTTGAAAAATTTGTCAATGCTTAAAGCTTTGGAACATGTCCAACATTCCCGAATTATATTTTAAAACCCATATTGCATGGCGAGAATGGCTCATGGCTAACCACACCCAGTATGAAGGTGTACATTTAATTTTCTATAAAGTAAACCATGACATGGACAGTATGCGTTGGGAAGAAGCCGTTAAAGTAGCACTCTGTTTTGGATGGATTGACTCCACCGTAAAAAGCTTGGGAGATGGTAAACGGAAACAATATTTTACGCCAAGGAACCCTAAAAGTGTATGGAGCGCTTTGAACAAACGATACATTGAAGAACTTATGGAATCCAACCTAATGCATGAAAGTGGTCTAAAAACAATAAAAATTGCGAAGAACAACGGCAGTTGGACAAGTTTGGACGATGTGGAAAACGGCATCATCCCCAAAGATCTTCAACAAGCCTTTGAACAGCATCCACTAGCCTTTGAAAACTACCAAAACTTTGCGCCGTCCTATAGAAAAGGATATTTATATTGGTTGAACCAAGCCAAGCGTGAAACTACTAGGATCAAGCGCATTTCTGAAATTGTACACCTTTGCGCCAACAATATTAAAACTAGAGGGGGCTATTAAATGCCCCCAAAAAAACTACCGTAAGGATCCTTAAACTGAATCCCCTCGGTAAATCGAAATTTGCTCAACTGCTTAAACTCTACCAAGGCCCATAGCACAAACTCCTTTACAAAATATTTTTCGGAAGGTTCTATATCTGGTACATAGGCGTTCAATAAAGTGTCCAATGGGGCTATGCTATCCAACATGGCTTTATAATCTCTATCAGGTACATCGTCCAACAATTCAAAACCTTCCTTTTGATTGAAAAACCAAGATACAATATCATCATAAGGAGTAACATCGGTCTCCTTTTTCAATTTTTCAATCTTTGGAAAGATTTCAACAAACAATGATTTTACGGCGTCACCTATTAGGTTGTAGGCCACTACCGAAGCCCCTTCCTGCTCTCCTTCATACACCAATTCTACCTTTCCTGTTATAGAAGGAATGATACCCATAAAATCACCCATGCGCACGGTTGTTGTGGCATCCTCACATTGCAATGCTCGGCGCTCGGCTGTACTCAATAAATTCTCATAGGCCGTAATTCCTAAACGGGCACTTACACCACTTTTGGCATCTATATATTCACTATCCCTAGCTGCAAAAGCAACCTGCTCCAATAAATCCTTTGCCAATTCTGGAATTAAAATGTTTTTGGACTGTCTGGAATCCAATTTGGCTTCCTGTTGGGTAATTAACTTTGCGGTCTCAATATCTTGAGGGTAATGCGTTAATATTTGTGAACCTATACGGTCTTTGAGTGGAGTCACAATACTTCCTCTGTTGGTATAATCCTCCGGATTTGCCGTAAAAACGAATTGGATATCCAAAGGCAAACGCAGTTTAAAACCACGTATTTGAATGTCCCCTTCCTGAAGAATATTAAATAAGGCTACTTGAATCCTTGCCTGCAAATCCGGTAGCTCGTTAATGACAAAAATACAGCGATTGGCTCTTGGAATCATCCCATAATGGATGACGCGGTCATCGGCATAACTCAATTTAAGGTTAGCTGCTTTAATTGGGTCTACATCCCCAATAATATCAGCTACCGTAACATCTGGTGTTGCCAATTTTTCAGCAAAACGTTCACTGCGATGCAACCATACAATAGGGGTATCATCGCCTTTCTCCTTAATAAGTTCATGGGCATACCTAGACAAGGGCCTTTGAGGGTCGTCATTGATTTCTGAACCTTTTACCACTGGAATATATTCGTCCAATAAATTAACCATCAAACGAGTCAATCGTGTTTTTGCCTGCCCCCTTAACCCCAATAAATTAATATTGTGTCGAGATAAAATGGCCCGCTCCAATTCTGGAATGACCGTATGCTCATAGCCGTGTACACCTTCAAAAGTAGGTTCATCCCCTTTAAGCTTTTCAATAAGGTTATTCCGCAGCTCATCTTTAATGGATTGGTATTTGTAACCTGCTTTTTTTAAAGCCCCCAAAGTGGTAATCTCTGTTCTGTTCATATATTGGTGTCTAGTATTGGTTTATCTTAGAAGTAATGCTACCCCCTAATTCTTTTCTTTCTATTGGTTTCATAATCCTCAAAGATCATTTCACCTAAACCTTTTAAACCTGTATAAAAGGCCTTTCCTTGGTTGGCATAGGTAAACTCTCTTACAAATTGCATTAAGTAATTGTCTTGAGCAATCATAAATGTGGTGATAGGAATATGCAGTTTTCTAGCTTGTTGCGCCATAGCATAACACTTGTTAACAATGACCTCGTCCAATCCGTAGCTATTTTTGTAATATTCTCCATTTGGTAAATGCAAACAACTAGGCTTTCCATCGGTAATCATGAAAATCTGTTTGTTTGTATTTCGCTTACGTCTCAACAAATCCATTGCCAATTGCAACCCTGCTACGGTATTGGTGTGATAGGGTCCAACTTGCAAATAAGGTAAATCCTTAATTTGAATTTGCCATGCATCATTACCAAATACTAAAATATCCAAAGTGTCTTTTGGGTACCTCGTAGTAATTAATTCGGCCAATGCCATAGCTACTTTTTTGGCTGGGGTAATACGATCTTCCCCATAGAGAATCATACTGTGGCTGATATCAATCATTAAAACCGTACTCATTTGGGATTTGTGAAGGGTTTCCTCCACAACCAAATCGTCCTCCGACAGGCTAAAATTTCCCAGCCCATGGTTAATTTGAGCATTCTTAAGACTTTCAGTCATAGAAACACGGTCCAAAGCATCTCCAAACTGGTATTCCCGATAATCGCCAGTGTGCTCATCGCCTATTCCCGGACTTTTACTTCTATGGTTACCCTGGCCGCTACGCTTGATCTTTCCAAAAATTTGGTCCAAGGCAGCTTTTCTTATGGCTTGTTCTGTCTTTGATGTAATCCCCATACCTCCTTCTCCGTCAGGGCGCAGTTCTTCCCTGATATAGCCCTTCTTTTTAAGGTCTTCAATAAAATCATCGATGTTGTAATCCTCGGAAGTTAGATTGTATTCCTTATCCAATTGCCTCAACCAATCGATAGCCTCATCAAAATCACCTGAAGTATGGGTTATCAATTCCATAAAAATCTCTAGGAGCTTATCAAATATAGATTGCTCCGGTGCCTCATAGCTTTTAAAGACAAAGCCCTTAAAAATGTAACTGTTTGTTTTCATAGCCCTATAAAATTACAATTTTTTGACATGCCATCCGAATTTCCAGCCATCGGTTCTCTATAAACACGGCATGGCTTCCCCTGCTCAAAAAGGCCATCAAAACCAACTGATATACAAACAAATACACCTTTCAACAAGCACTACAGAATCAAACATGATAATTATCATATTATATTTTTCCTTATCTTTTAACCTTTGTTTAACAGATTAAACAAAAATTCATGGAGGGCTTAACCTGCTATCATTGTGGCGATTATTGCAATTCCAACACAATTACTTTAGACCAAAAAGTATTCTGTTGTAATGGCTGTAAGACGGTTTACGAGATTTTCTCGGATAACGGATTGACCTGTTACTACGATTTTCAATCGGCTCCAGGGGCCACTCCAAAAATCCAACAGCACAAATACGATTTCCTTTCGGAAGCGGCCATTATAGAAGAGCTTACCGACTTTAATGATGAAGATGTACAGATTACCACCTTATACATACCACATATCCATTGTAGTTCCTGTATATGGATATTGGAAAACCTCAACAAGCTCAACAGTCACATTAGCAGTTCCCAAGTTAATTTTGGTAAAAAAACGGTAACGGTCACCTATAATAGCGAGGCCTGTTCGCTTAAGGAATTGGTATTGCTTTTAAGCAGCATTGGTTATGAACCTTATATAAGTCTTGAGGATTTTAAAAACAATAAAAAGCAGACAGACCGTACCTTAATCTATAAGTTAGGGATTGCCGGATTTGCCTTTGGGAATGTGATGTTTTTATCATTCCCAGAATACTTTGAAGTAGGTGAATATTGGCTGGAGCAATACAAAGTAGTGTTTAGATGGCTCATGTTCGCTTTCTCCCTTCCAGTGGTATTTTATGCAGCTCAAGACTATTTTATTTCCGCCTATAAAGGCTTACGATCTAAGCTTCTAAATATTGACGTGCCCATAGCCTTGGGGATAGCCGTCCTTTTCCTTAGAAGTACCATTGAAATAACATTTGATTGGGGCAGTGGCTTTTTCGACAGTCTTACCGGTTTGGTGTTCTTTTTATTGGTGGGGAAGTTTTTTCAACAGAAAACCTACTCTTTCCTGTCTTTTGAACGCGACTACAAATCTTATTTCCCTATAGCCGTGACCAAAGTTGAAAACGGTTTGGAAACCAACATTCAGGTATACGACATCAAAAAAGGAGACCGTCTACTCATAAGAAATGAAGAGTTGATTCCGGTTGACGGTATTCTTTTAAAAGGCGATGCCGCCATCGACTATAGTTTTGTAACGGGCGAGTCCAAAAAAGTAAAAAAAGTTTCTGGAGACAAACTCTTTGCGGGAGGCAAACAAACCTCAGGACTTATTGAAATGGAAGCCGTAAAGCCCGTAGAACAGAGTTACCTTACCCAATTGTGGAGCAATGAGGTGTTTCAACAAGACAAAGAACACCGCTTTACCACTTTAACCAACACCATTAGTAAACATTTTACCATTGCCGTATTAAGCATTGCCTTTATTGCTACCTTGATTTGGTTAGTCGTCAACCCAAGCAAAGCCATGAATGTTTTTACGGCAGTCCTTATCATTGCCTGCCCCTGTGCCATTGCATTGGCCGCCCCTTTTACCTTAGGCAATATTCTGCGAATTTTTGGCAAGCAAAAATTTTACCTTAAAAATGCGTCGGTTATTGAGCAGCTGGCAGACATCAACCTGATTATTTTTGACAAAACAGGAACCATCACTTCGGGGAAACATACGCAAGCTGTATATGATGGCATGCCCTTAACTGCACAGGAAGAAGGCCTTCTAAAAAGTACGGTTCGCAATTCCAACCATCCCTTGAGCCGTAACCTGTATCAATTATTAAAAGAACACAATATCTTACCTCTAGGGCATTTTGAAGAACACCCGGGACAGGGGCTTGAAGGGGGCTTTAAAAGTGACCTTATTAAAATAGGCTCTGCCAATTTTGTTGGCAAAACAGAAAATTCTCCGGTTTTGGAAACGAGTGTCCACATAAGTTCTAACAATGTGTACAAGGGTAAATACACGTTTTACAACAATTACCGGAAAGGACTCACGCAACTTTTTAATCTGTTAAAAAAAGAAAACGATTTAGTTATACTGTCGGGAGATAATGATGGAGAAAGCGACAACCTCAAAAAGCTTTTACCAGCCAAAACAAAATTGATCTTTAACCAAAAGCCAGACGACAAACTGGAATATATCAAACACCACCAAAGTGAAGGTGCCAAAGTATTAATGGTAGGTGACGGTTTGAACGATGCTGGAGCCTTGGCCCAAAGTAATGTGGGAATAGCCATTTCAGAAAATGTCAATGTATTCTCTCCTGCCTGCGATGCTATTTTGGATGCCTCGAAATTCAAGCATTTGTACCAGTACATCCAAACATCTAAAAAAGCAATACAAATCATCAAGTGGAGCTTTATGCTATCCTTGGTATATAACCTTATAGGACTCTTTTTTGCGGTAACCGGACAGCTGTCTCCTGTTATTGCGGCCATATTAATGCCTTTAAGTTCTATTAGCATAGTAGTGTTTACCACTATTGCCACCAATATGCTGGGCAAAAAACTAAATTAAAATTACAGGATTATGAAACTAAGCAAATTAAACCCTAAATTTAAGTATCAATTCACCACGTTATGAGTGTTTTATACCTACTATTAAGTATCAGCATTGTGGTTGCTGTTGTGTTTTTCTTCGCCTTTATTATGGCGGTTAGAAAAGGACAATACGACGACAGCTATACACCCTCCATACGCATGCTCTTTGAAGACGAGCTTGTAAAAGATGTACAAAAACCTTCAGTTAAACAAAAAAAGACCAATTAAATTATGGAAGTAGAACAATTTTATTACGATAATAAAATCGTTAAAAAATTCCTCACAGCAACCATGCTCTGGGGTGTTGTTGGAATGCTTGTAGGCCTCTTGCTGGCATTCATGTTTATTTTCCCAAACCTAACCGATGGCATCTCTTGGTTGAGTTTTGGACGTTTGCGTCCATTGCATACCAATGCCGTAATTTTCGCCTTTGTAGGAAACGCCATTTTTGCTGGGGTATACTACTCTTCGCAACGACTTCTTAAGGCACGAATGTTCAGTGACACCCTAAGTAATATTAACTTTTGGGGCTGGCAGTTAATCATTGTTTCGGCCGCCATCTCACTACCTTTAGGTTTCACCACTTCCAAAGAATATGCTGAATTGGAATGGCCTATCGACATTGCCATTGCCGTAGTATGGGTAGTTTTTGGATGGAACCTTATCGGAACCATTCTAAAACGTAGACAACGCCATATGTACGTAGCCATTTGGTTCTACTTGGCCACCTTTGTAACGGTTGCAGTACTACACATCTTTAACAGTTTGGAATTACCAGTTAGTGGGCTAAAAAGTTACTCAGTATATGCCGGAGTGCAGGATGCCTTGGTACAATGGTGGTATGGGCACAATGCTGTTGCCTTTTTCTTAACCACGCCGTTTTTAGGATTGATGTATTATTTTGTACCAAAAGCTGCCGACAGACCAATTTACTCGTACCGTTTGTCCATCATCCACTTCTGGTCCTTGATTTTTATTTATATCTGGGCTGGTCCTCACCACTTGTTATATACAGCGTTGCCAGAATGGGCGCAAAACCTAGGGGTTGCCTTTTCAGTAATGCTTATCATGCCTTCTTGGGGAGGGATGATCAACGGGCTACTTACATTGAGAGGCGCTTGGGACAAAGTACGTATTGACCCTGTATTGAAATTTATGGTGGTAGCCATTACAGGTTACGGGATGGCAACTTTTGAAGGGCCTACACTTTCCCTTAAAAGTGTCAATGCCATTGCTCACTTTACAGACTGGATTATTGCTCACGTACACGTAGGAGCTTTGGCTTGGAACGGGTTTATGGCCTATGGAATGATTTATTGGCTTATACCGCGTTTGTACAAAACCAAATTATATTCTGTTGGATTAGCCAATTTCCATTTCTGGATTGGAACCTTAGGAATCATCATCTACGCCCTTCCAATGTATGTGGCTGGATTTACCCAAGCCAGTATGTGGAAACAATTTAATCCAGATGGTACTTTGGTATACGGTAACTTTTTGGAAACTGTAACCGAAATCATGCCCATGTACTTAATGCGTGCCATTGGAGGAAGCCTTTATGTTATTGGAATCTTGATTCTGGTTGTAAATATTATTGCCACTATTGTAAACTCCAAAGCTTCGGTTACCGATGAATTGGCAGAGGCACCAGCCCTTCAACCTGTTTCTAAACACCGCGTTGCAGGTGAAGGTTACCATACATGGTTGGAGCGTAAACCTGTAAAATTGACCATCTACGCAACGATTGCTATCCTTATTGGAGGTATTGTCCAGATAGTCCCTACTATTATGGTTAAATCCAATATTCCAACCATTAGTAGCATTCAACCTTACACACCTCTAGAATTGGAAGGTCGCGACATATACATCCGTGAAGGTTGTGTGAGCTGCCACTCCCAAATGGTGCGTCCTTTTAGAAGTGAGGTAGAACGTTATGGAGAGTACTCCAAAGCCGGAGAATTTGTGTACGACCATCCATTTTTATGGGGAAGTAAGCGTACCGGGCCAGACTTACACCGTTTGGGCCAAAAATACTCAGACAACTGGCATTTAAACCATATGTACGATCCACAGAGTACCTCATCTGGGTCCATTATGCCAAGATACCCTTGGTTGATTAGAGATGAATTGGACAAATCCCAAACGGAAGCCAAAATGCGAACCATGGTGAAATTGGGGGTACCATATACCGATGAGGATATTGCCAATGCCCAACAGCAAATGCTAGAGCAAGGAACTCAGATTGAAAAGAACCTGTATTCCGATCCCGATTTTGCCGAAAGCTATGAAGCCGATAAAAAATCTGGAGGCGCTGATTTTGTAGAAATGCGCAATCGTGAAATTGTAGCATTAATTGCCTACCTGCAACGTCTAGGAACAGACATTAAAGTAAAACAGGATGTATCATCCAGTTCAAACTAAGGCCTTATGTTAAAATTTATAAAACATCACATGGACAGTATTGAAGGGATAGAGGTCTACCCTATTATTTCCCTTATGATATTCTTCATCTTTTTTGTACTTCTTTTTTGGTGGGTATTTACCGCCAAAAAAGAGTACATATCAAGAATGAGCAACCTTCCATTAGACAACCAAAATATCGATTAATCATGAGAAAATTAATTCCATCTTGGATACGAGTACCGCTAATATTCTTTGTCATAGTAGGACTCATAGAATATAATATAGAATCCCATGGCAAGCCTGCCATTTTAGAACAGCCTGCATTATTGCTATTTGTCATCTTTGTACTGCTATTATTAATAGGTATTGAGGGTATTGTAAGCTCTATGGACAATATCCTATACCAAAGTCTTGACGAAGAAGGTAAAAAACGTTATGATGCAGCCCAGGCTAAAGACCCAAAATTTGTGTCCTGGATAAAACGTACCTACCTAAAACTTTTAGGTTCTAAACCAATAGAATTGGAGCACGAGATTATTCTGGACCACAATTACGATGGCATAAAAGAGCTTGACAACGACCTACCTCCTTGGTGGTTATACGGTTTTTATGCTACCATAATTTTCGCCTTTGTGTATTTGGTAAAATATGAAGTATTTGATGCCGACGGACAGTATGACGAACTGAAAACAGAATATGCGGAAGCTAAAGAAGCCATTGAGGAATACAAAAGAACAGCCAAAGACTTGGTTGATGCCAATACCGTTGAAGTGCTAACTGATGCTAAAGATCTTAGCGCTGGAAAGGTCATATTCGACACCAACTGTGTAGCTTGTCACAAAGCCGATGGTGGTGGAGGAATTGGTCCTAACCTAACCGATAATTATTGGATTTTGGGTGGTGGCATCAAAAATGTATTCCATACCATTTCAGAAGGAGGGCGTAACGGAAAAGGGATGATTGCTTGGAAACAAAGTCTAAAACCTTCTGAAATTGCTCAGGTTGCCAGCTATGTTTTAGAGTTCCAAGGCACTACGCCTGCCGAACCTAAAGAACCTCAAGGTGACTTATGGGCTCCAGAAGGTCAAACCGCTCCAGCCGAAACGCCTGAAGCACCAGCAACCCCAGACGAAACTGAAGCAGAAACAATGGTAGACTCTACCGCCACTGCCCCAGTACAATAAACTTAAACTATGGATACTCCGGAACAAGAAACCTTTAGAGATTCTATTGGCACCGTTACCAAAGAAGGAAATCGCGCTTGGGTATACCCCAAAAAACCTAGTGGCCCCTACTACGACAAACGGAAGTTGGTAAGCTATGCGTTGTTGGCGTTTTTGGTTTTGGCTCCTTTTATCAAAATTAATGGCAACCAATTTTTACTGTTCAATGTGCTGGAAAGGCGCTTTAACATTTTTGGATTCCCATTTTGGCCACAGGACTTCTATTTGTTTGTGATTGCCATGGTGATTGGCATCTTGTTCATCACTTTGTTCACTGTGGGTTTCGGACGTATCTTTTGTGGATGGATTTGTCCACAGACCATTTTTATGGAAATGGTCTTTCGTCGTATCGAATATTGGATTGATGGTGATCGTGGCAAACAAATGCGCTTGGACAGGCAACCTTGGAATGCAGAAAAAATTAGAAAGCGAGTTATAAAATGGAGTATCTTTTTATTGATCTCCTTTCTTATTGCCAATGTGTTTTTAGCCTACCTAATTGGTAGCGACACTTTGATTTCCCATATCAAAGATGGCCCGTTAGATCATTTGGGCACTTTATTTCCGCTGCTCATATTTACTGGTGTATTCTATTTTGTGTTTGCCTGGTTTAGGGAACAAGTGTGTATTATCGCCTGCCCTTACGGAAGGTTACAAGGAGTACTCTTGGATACCAAATCCATTGTGGTAGCCTATGACCACAAACGTGGCGAGGGAGAAAATGGACGTAAAAAATTCAGAAAAAATGAAGACCGTCAAGCCCTTGGCCATGGTGATTGTATTGACTGCCTGCAATGTGTAAACGTTTGCCCTACCGGTATCGACATTAGAAACGGGACCCAGTTGGAATGTGTGAACTGTACAGCTTGTATAGATGAATGCGACCATATCATGGAAAGCATCAATCTTCCAAAAGGATTGATTCGATATGCCAGTGAGAATGAAATTGAAAAGAAGGAGAAATTCAAACTTACCCTTCGCATGAAAGGTTACATTGCTGTTCTTACCATATTGATAGGATTTTTGATCGGCCTTTTGGCATTACGAAGTGATGTTGAAGCAACGATATTAAGATTACCGGGGCAACTGTACGAACACAAAGAAGACAATGTTATCAGCAATGTCTTCACCTATAAATTGGTCAACAAAACATCCAAGGACATTGAAAATATTGGTTTCAAACTAAGAAACTATGAAGGCATCATTAATTTGGTGTCTGCCAATGAAAAATTTGATGTGCCAGGCCAAGGCCTTTCAGAAGGGACTTTATTTATTGAAATAAAACAAGGAGATTTAAGGGGTGATAAAAATAAATTAACCATCGACGTGTATAGTAACGAAGAACTGATTGAAACCACCACGGTTAATTTTTTAGGCCCGAGAAGTTATAAATAATTAAAAACAACTATTGCGATATGAAATTTAATTGGGGAACCGGAATTGTGATTGCCTTTATAGCCTTTATGAGCTTTATCCTCTATTTTGTAATTATGATGAGTAAGGATCGTAACGACCATCATTTGGTAACCGAGGATTACTATCAGCAGGAATTGCAATTCCAAAATGATATTGATAAACTAAATAATGCCAAAAGTTTAGAGAGCAATCTACGTTGGCAAAAAACAGATAGCGGTATGTTGATAAGCTTTCCTGAGAATTTACAAGCTCAAAAAATTACAGGCAATATTGAATTGTACCGCCCATCCAACAAGCATTTGGACTACAAGGCTCCTATCAAGTTAACCAATCACAGTCTTTTAATACCTAATGACCACCTTTTGGAAGGACGTTGGGATATTAGGGTGGATTGGTCTTACGAGGACAATGCCTATTTATACAAACAACAAATTGTTTACTAAACTATGCTTTGGACAGCATTTATATTGGGATTATTGGGAAGTTTGCACTGCGTAGGCATGTGCGGGCCTATAGCCTTTATGCTGCCTGTAGACCGTTCCAACAGTTTCAAAAAAGTAGGACAAATTGCCATTTACCACTTTGGGCGCATTTTGGCCTATAGCATAATGGGCTTTGTTTTTGGCCTTATTGGAAAAAGCCTATACCTTTTTGGAATCCAGCAACAATTATCAATTGCCATTGGGGTACTTATGATTTTGGCAATCCTCTTACCCCAAGGTAATTGGGCAACATCACGTGTAACAACTCCTATCTTTAAAGGAATATCCAAAATCAAACAAGGCTTAGGCAAAGCATTACAAAAGAGGACTGCCGATACCTTTTTAACCATTGGCTTTTTAAATGGCTTTTTACCATGTGGCCTAGTCTACATGGCCATATTTGGAGCCATAGCCAACCATAATATGTTAGAAGGTAGCTTATATATGGTACTTTTTGGACTGGGGACGGTGCCTTTAATGACCTCTGCCATATACTTAGGCAAGTTTTTAAATACCACCGTAAAACAGCGCATCCAAAAAGCCATTCCCGTATTTGTAGTAATAATTGGTCTACTCTTCATACTACGCGGATTGGGATTGGGCATTCCTTACCTTTCTCCAGCACCTTCTACTCCAATGGCCAATAGCCAAATAGAGTGTCATTGATCAAATAAAAAAGGGTTGGAGTTTCCAACCCTTTTTTATTATCAACTTAAACAAGGTTACATCTTAAATGTCAACACAGGTAATGATGCATGGTTCGCAATATCTTCAGAAATACTTCCCTCAAAGAAATGCAAGAAACCAGTTCTACCATGAGTAGCAACGGCTATTAAATCGGCATCAATTTTATTAGCATAATTGAATACTCCGCCTTCTACGGTATAATCGTTTACTACCGATACATTCTCCTTTTGGTCTAAATTGCCATCGGCCTTTTCTAAAAATGTCGTAATTTTTTCTTCGATCTCATCAGAGTTTCTAAAGTGGTCTGAAGGCAAGTTCACATATAGCACATGAGGTGTTACATTCATCCCCTTAAAAAGCTTCATTGCTTTCTTGTAAGCCTTGATAGATTTTCCCGAGAAATCATTGGCGAATACCACGTTATTAAACTCTACGCTGGTCAATTTTTCCTTAACCACCAATACTGGCACTTCGGAATGTCGTACCACTTTTTCGGTATTGGATCCTACAAAGATTTCAGAGAAGCCACTTGCTCCCTGAGAGCCCATCACAATTAAATCTACACTGTGGTTGGCTGCTACTTCTGCCAATTCGCTAAATACCTTAAAATGTTTTACCACTGGAGTTACTGTTAATCCCTCCAAATAAGGCTTATCTAAAAAGGTTTCAAATTTTTGCTCTGCAATTTTTAATAAAAATACAGCTTTTTCTCCCTGCTCTAAATCGCCTGTGTTAAGCACTGCATCAGAGATTTCAAGCATGTGCATAACCATTAATTCGCTATTGTGCTCTTTGGCTATGGCTGCCGCTACTTCCAATGCATATTCAGAATATTCAGAGAAATCAACGGGTACAATAATTTTTTTCATTGTAATAAGTAGTTTAGGTTATGTTTTTTCCAAGCATAAAATTACGATTTTTATTCAGCTTTTACGTACAATCAACATGAAATTAACATCGAAAATCTTAACAGCTATAAATCAAATAAATGCTCTAACAGCTTCAAAATAAATTTTAGTTTTCCTCTTTTAATATGTAACTTTCGATAAAATTCAAACCAAATTAATGATGAAAAAATCTTATTTAATAGTTCCTATGGTGGCTTTGGGCCTTCTATGGGGATGTAAAAACGACAATAAAAAAACAAGCGAGAGCACTGAACAGGAAACTACAGAAACTGTGGCTACTCCTGCTAAAACAGTGGAGAGCACTCCTGTAGAAACAAAAAAGATTAAGATAACATTGGATCCCAAAAGCAACAGTAATGTTTCAGGAAGTGTTCTGTTTAAAGAATCTAAGGGCATTGTATCCATGACGGCTGTGTTTGAAGGTTTAAGCGAAGGCGACCATGCAATCCACTTACATGAAAAAGCAGATTGCTCTTCTGATGACGGTAAATCTTCTGGAGGCCACTGGAACCCAACGGCACAACCTCACGGAAAATGGGGAAGCCCAGAGGGGTACCACAAAGGTGATATTGGCAACTTTACTGCCGACGCCAAAGGAAATGGAGCCATTAACTTTAGTACGGATGAATGGTGTATTGGTTGTGGAGACCCTGCAAAAGACATTTTAGGAAAGGCAGTTATTGTTCATGAAGGAACAGACGATTTCACGTCCCAACCATCTGGGGCAGCCGGAACTCGTGTGAGCTGTGGAGGTATAATTGAATAACTTAATCAAGTAGAAATAGAGAATCTGAACTTCTCTGAACCTAACAATATAAAGATGTCCATTTGGGCAT
This sequence comes from Mangrovimonas sp. YM274, assembly GCF_030908385.1. Taxonomy (NCBI): domain Bacteria; kingdom Pseudomonadati; phylum Bacteroidota; class Flavobacteriia; order Flavobacteriales; family Flavobacteriaceae; genus Mangrovimonas; species Mangrovimonas sp. YM274. The sequence continues at coordinate 1,353,170 of NZ_CP133091.1, read as the reverse complement.
CTTTTTTTTGTTCCTGTTTGAATTAAAAAATCCTTTCAAAACCCGCAATTTCACTCACAAATTTCATTATCCGTATTTTTTTCACAATCGATTGCGTTTTTCCTTAAAATTAGCCTATATTTTTCGTAGATTGCAAAGAGATTATTTCTGCAAGCCGAAAACTGAAAAGGCAAAACGACTGAATTATTTACAGTCTGGGGAGAGATGTGCTGAAGTAATAATCCTAAAAAACTAACTTCTAACCCATACATTAAACTACTTGTAGATGACTTCAGATTCACAACAACTCTCCGTAGTGGAAAAGGTAGGCTACGCCTTGGGAGATTTGGCAGCTAACCTAGTATTTCAAACCTTAATTACCTATTTAGCATTTTTCTATACCGACATTTATGGTTTGGAAAACAATCATGCTTCGGCCATTATGCTCTCGGTTGGGCTTGTGGCTGCATTTATTTTTAACCCAATCATTGGAGTCCTTGCTGATAGAACCCAATCGCGTTGGGGAAAATTTAGACCCTGGATCCTGTATACCGCAGTCCCTTTGGGCGTGATAGCGCTTTTGGCTTTTACTACTCCGGACTTCTCCTATAAAGGCAAAGTTATTTGGGCTGTGGTAACCTATACCCTACTCCTTTTGCTGTACGCAGCCAACAACCTTCCCTATTCCGCATTGAGTGGGGTGATAACTGGAGATATGAAGGAACGTAACAGTATGTCCGCCTACCGCTTTGTAGCTGTAATGTTTGCTCAGTTTTTTGTTCAAGTGCTCATGTTACCCATCATTATGTACGCCGGTGATGGTGACAAAGCAGCTGGGATAGAAACTGTCATGACTTGGTTGGCCATTATTGGTACCATTATGCTACTTATTACCTTTGCCTCTACCAAAGAGCGTATAGTTCCTAAACCAGAACAGCAATCAAGCTTAAAAGAAGATTTATCCGATCTGTTTAAAAATCGTCCTTGGGTAATCATGCTCACATTAACCATTTTGATTTTTATCACCCTTGCCATGAAAGGTGGGTCCTATGTATATTATTTCAACAATTATGTTGACCAAACAGCATTGACCGAATACATCAGTCCTATTCTGGATAGCATGTCCAATATGGGCATAAACTTTTTTGGCTCAGATCCTGTCTCGGCGGGGTTTGGGTTATTTAATGCAGGGGGCATTATTTTTATGATAATAGGAATTACTATTTCCAAAAAATTGGCCGACAAATATGGCAAACGGGATGTTTTTGGCATTGCCCTATTTATATCCACCCTGTTTATTATTGCCTTTTACTTTTTTCAATCAAAAAGTGTTGGCTTGATGTTTTGGTCACAAATCCTTCACGGTTTTTTCTATGGTATCACAATCCCTATTCTTTGGGCCATGATTGCCGATGTTGCCGATTATTCAGAATGGCGTACTAATAGACGTGCTACAGCGATCATCTTTTCGGCCATGATGGTTGGCCTTAAAGCAGGATTGAGTATAGGTGGTGCTTTAGTCACCTGGATTTTGGGCCGCTATGGATACGTTACCAAGGACATGGTTAGTGAAGGACAAGCCATTGTACAACCAGATAGTGTGGCGCAAGGCGCCAAAATGTTGATAAGTATTTATCCTGCCATTCCCTTTCTAATTGGAGCCGCTATCTTGTTTTTCTATGTCATTAACAAACAAATGGAAACCCAAATTGAAAACGACCTAAAAGCACGACGATTTTAACTATTGAAACTTTTTTATATGAAACTTAAATATCTTGTTTTTTCTCTATTGATTGTGGCTTGTAAATCCAAAGAACCTCAGGCAAGCACAGAGGAAACCAGTCCAAAAACAACTGCTCTTAAAGAAGCCTTAAAAGATGATTTCTATATTGGGACAGCCCTTAATGTGAATCAAATCCATAAGCGGGATGCGGTTACAGACAGCGTTATAAAAACTCATTTTAATGCCATTGTTGCCGAAAACTGTATGAAATCGGGATTAATACACCCCGAAAAAGATCGCTATTATTGGAAAGATGCAGACGCCTTTGTTAATTACGGCATTAGGAATAACATGTTCATAACAGGGCATACCTTGGCATGGCATTCACAAACACCCTCTTGGCTATTTGTAGATGACAAGGGCAAGGACATTAATAGAGAAGAATTGATTGCACGTATGACCAACCATATTACCACGGTTATGACCCGCTACAAAGACAAAGTAAAAGGTTGGGATGTAGTTAACGAGGCCTTAAATGAAGATGGCTCTATGAGAGAGAGTAAGTTTTATAACATCATTGGTCCGGATTGGGTGGAGATTATGTTTGACATTGCTCAAAAAGTAGATCCGAATGCAGAACTATACTATAACGACTATAACCTTTCAAATCCAGAAAAACGTCAAGGCGCTATCAACCTTGTAAAATCCATTCAGGAGAAAGGTATTAAAGTAACAGGCATCGGAATGCAAAGTCATGTGTCCATGGACAATCCAGACCTAAAAGTATACGAAGAAAGTATTGAAGCGTTTTCGAAACTGGGCACTGTAATGATAACCGAATTTGATCTTTCTGTGTTAAAATGGCCCAACAAACAAATGACTGCAGACATTTCCGAACGAGCTGCCTATATGGAAAAAATGGATCCTTTTAAAGCAGGATTGACAGATTCTATGGCCATGGCTCAGCATGAACGTTTTCAAAAAGTATTCAATATTTGGAAAAAACACAGCAAGAGTATTACAAGAGTTACTACTTGGGGCGTTAACGATGGAAACTCCTGGAAAAATGATTTCCCAATTCCAGGAAGAACCGATTACCCTTTACTGTTTGACAGAAACAACAAGGCCAAACCTATTGTCAACCAACTAATAGAAGAGGCCAACAATCAAAACAACACTTCCCATGAATAAAATAGCTAGACACCTCATAAAACACATTTACACAGCCGATCCCTCGGCTCACGTATTCAATGGAAAATTATACATCTACCCTTCCCACGATATCGATGCGGGTGAAGCCTTTGACGATTTGGGTAGCCACTTCGATATGCAGGATTACCATGTCTTTTCTATGGACTCACCAAACAGTGAGGCTGTAGACCATGGTATTGCTTTGGATGTGAAAGACGTACAGTGGGCCGAAAAACAAATGTGGGCTCCAGATGCAGCAGAAAAAAACGGCACCTATTACCTATTCTTTCCCGCTAAGGATTACGAAGGTATTTTTAGAATTGGAGTGGCTGTGAGCAATTCACCTACAGGTCCTTTCACCCCCCAACCAGAAGCTATTAAAGGAAGTTTTTCCATAGACCCTGCGGTGTTTAAAGATAATGATGGGGCGCACTATATATATTTTGGAGGATTGTGGGGAGGCCAATTACAGCGTTGGAGAACCGAACAATTTAATGCAAGTGAACCTGAGAGCCCCTTTGCCCATATCCCGCAAGACCACGAACCGGCTCTTTGCCCTAAAGTAGCCAAACTAACGGACGACCTTTTGGAATTTGCCGAGAAACCTAAGGATTTGGTCATCTTGGACAAATTTGGCGAGCCCTTAAAAGCAGGCGATCATAACCGTCGATTTTTTGAAGCCGCTTGGATGCACTACCACAATGGAAAATACTACTTCTCCTATTCCACTGGAGACACCCACCTATTATGCTATGCTATTGGTGATAATCCTTACGGGCCTTTTACCTACGCTGGAGTTATTCTAACACCTGTAGTGGGTTGGACCACTCACCATAGCATCTGTAAATTTGAAGACAAATGGTACCTTTTCCACCACGACAGCAAATTATCGGAGGGTGTGACCCACTTAAGGAGCATTAAAATGGTTGAATTACATCATAGACCAGATGGTACAATAGAAACCTTGGACGGCATGATGGAATAACCAACTTACTTCCAAAGCAATAACACAAATGAACTAATATAATATTGAAAGATTTAGGATTTCAGATTAAAAAGTATCTTTACACCCTAAATCTTTCAATAGCCTATGAACCCTTCGGCCAACGGTTGGATCAAGAAATGCCTTAAGGAAGTCTCCAAAAATGACAGCTTTCTTAGTCATGATATCTATCCATTTTATGAATCCTTAAAACAATGTGGATTCATTTATGGCAGTAACGTGGAAGTGGTGATGGATGGTGTTGTTAACAGGGATTTCTCCCACAAAGAACTTGGAAAAGTTAATTTGCTATTGGCGTTCTACTATGTACATCACCTTCAAAAAGAACCTGAGAGCTTTATCGATAGCCTGGTTTCTTTTTACAATACCATAGCAGCTTATAAACGGTCGTTTTTTGAAGATTTACTTGGAGAAAAATCAGCTCCTGAACTTTTGGAAAATATTATTGATAAACGGGTGCATATTGATGATAATATCATTACCAAAAACTTCAACTATTTTATTACCAACGCTCTGCTGTTTGTTGATGTTTTGGCCTATCAAAAATACCTCAGCACACAAAACATTACAGAAGCCTATATTAAACAATTAGAAGCCTGCGTAGAAACCATAGTGGTGACCGTATTTGATTATAAAGCTGAAAAATCACAATACGACAAAAGCTTGATCAAGCTACTCAAAGCATCCTTACGCTATCAAAATAAGGAATCATTGAGTTATGACGATGTCATTAATTGCATGCAAGCACCGCTGGCCAAATTCTATATTACAGATGTAGTTTGTATGGCTTTTTGGAGTGATAAGATTATTGACTCTGAAGAGCAGCAGTTTTTAAAACGTTTTGGCAACGACTTGCAATTACCGAAAGAAGTCGTCCAACAATCTGTTGAGGATATTGATCTGTTTTACAAAGCTAATAAAGACAAAATAGCCCTGTTGAATTCCAAAAACATGGTGCAAAGTTTTTACGACAATTCCAGTAGAATGGTGAGTAAGCTAATAAAACGCAATAGCAAACGCCTTTTGAAGGAGTTGAGACAAAGTAAGGAACTAATGGTACTACTCACCAAATCCACTACTCGCCCCCTTACCGATGAAGAACAAAAAAAAGTAACAGACCAACTGTTGGACATCATTAAATCCATTCCAAGTTTAGCAATCTTCTTGTTGCCCGGGGGCATGTTGCTATTACCTATCTTCATAAAGTTTATTCCAAAACTACTCCCTTCGGCTTTTGACGACAACAGATTGGAAGATGAATAATTCTTTTATTCCAACCACTGTTTGAAGTCCTTAACCCGCTCCCTTGCTACAATTACCTCCTGCTCCTTAAAATTGCCCAATTTTATCTGCAACCTAGAATTGGTATAACTAATCATGTCTTCAATGGCATTGATATTGACGAAAAACTTACGATTGATCCTGAAAAACAGATCGGGATCCAGTTCCTGCTCCAACTGTTCCAAAGTGGCATCCAACAAATAATTTCTCCCTTCTACCGTATGCGCGTAGGTGCCTTTGTTTTCACTGTAAAAACATTCAATGCTATCGATGGTTATCAATTTTAAATGTTGTCCAACCTTCACCGAAAAGCGCTTTTTGTAATCGCGTTCTATAGGATTCACTAACAGTTTTTTGATGGCCTCAAAATCCAAACTTCCAATTCCTACTTGCGGCAGACGTTGTTGGTATTTTTCTACGGCTATTTTTAGTTCTGCGGTATCGATAGGTTTTAAGAGGTAATCAATACTGTTCAGCTTAAAAGCCTGTAAGGCATATGCATCGTAGGCCGTTGTAAAAATAACAGGAGAAGTAATGGTCACGGCTTCAAATATTTCAAACGACAAGCCATCGCTTAACTGAATATCCAAAAAAATCAAATCCGGATGGGGATTGGACTGGAACCACGTAATGCTCTCTTCCACCGAATGCAACAGAGTATCTGCCTTCACCCCTATGTTGTCCAACATGCGTTGCAATCGTCTTGCTGAAGGTTTTTCATCCTCAATAATCAATACGTTCATTGCCATTTCTGTTGATCTTTTTCCATAAACTCTTTTATTTTACGTTCTTCCCAATGCTTCCCAAATAAGAGATCAGGACCAAACACTCCCAAAGCATGAAACCCTAGCCCCACACCCCAAAAAATGGCGGTGGCAAAAGTGCCAAAATTCCAGATATTACCATGGTTGGCCACAGCAATAGTAATGATGATAAATAAATTGACAATCACATACGACGCCAAATGCCAATAAAAGCCAACCAGTTTTTCAACCTTTTTCTTAGCTCTCAAATAAGCTTCCTCTTTATAAATATAACTATCTTCCAAACGTGACGGATAGGTATCTTTGGTTTGATATGGTTCCATGATTAACTCCATTTTTGTTGATTCTCCTCTTCTTTCATAAACTGCTCAATCTTGCGTTTTTCCCAACTTTGTCCCAAAATGCCGTCGTTAACAAAGACATTGTATGCTTGAAAAATAAGGCCCATGCCCCACCCCAAAAGCGGGAACCAAAACCAATGAAAACCCCAATAGGTCTTGTAATTAATAAAAACTAAAAACGGAATCACGAGTAGGTAAGAGATTAAACTATAATAAAATCCCTTTAGGTTATCTACATGTTTTCTAGCTCGCAAATAGCTATCGTCAAATTGCGAAGCGGGTTGTAATGATGGTCTCATAACGGATATTTTTTTGGACAGCATGGGGATGGCCACTGAGAACTTTCCCTGCTGTTGGTGAATACTAACGGTTTTATTGGTAAGCAATTCGTAGCGTTGTTTTATGTTTTCAAGCCCTACACCGCTACCACGCTTAACTATTTGTTTGGGCTGTAAATTATTTTCCACGACAAGCGCTCCTTCACGCTCATAGATAGTTATATAAAGTGGTTTTGAACTGGTGACCATATTGTGCTTCACAGCATTTTCCAACAATAATTGCAAAGACAATGGCACTACTTTATAGTCTGGATTGGAAGCCCTTTCCGGAATATCAAACACAATACTGTCTTCAAAGCGCATTTTCAATAAGGTCATATAGGTCTTGGCAAAATCCAACTCTTCGTCAACGGTTACCAAATCTTTGTTTTTTTGTTCCAGTACATAACGATACACTTTGGATAACGAGGTCGTAAACTGTTGGGCACTCTCTGGGTTTTCTTCAATCAAACTAGTGAGTACATTCAAACTATTGAACAAAAAATGGGGATCCAACTGGTTTTTAAGCGCATCGAACTTGGCACTGGCCGTTCCGGCAATGACCTGCTGTTCCTTGATTTTATTCTTTTGATATCTATTGTAGAAAAAGATTACATGGAAAATAGCCACAATGGTCAAGGTGATCCAAAGTCCAAACTTATAGGCCTCAGTTGTCTCCTGTTCCAAAAAACTTCCAAAGGAATGTCCATTGAATACCATGGCCGTCAAGGCTCTTAACACAAACAAACCAATTAAGGTGATGATGGTGGCTCCCAATACACCTACTACAATACGCTTGAGATAATGCTTCCATTGAAAACGCTCCAAATATTGAAAATAATACATATTGGAGTAGCCCAATACAAAGGCGTACAATTGGTAAAACACAAAGTCAATGACATAATCGGTGCCACTTTTGTTGGTAAAACCGCCGTAAAGCAAATTGCCAAAAATAAATACGGCACAGCCAATACCAAAGGCGATAAAAACTGATTTCATTGACTTGTTCATGATCTTATGCTAGTGTTTTTCCTGACAGGATTCTGCCAACAATTGTTCAACCCTTTGCTGCCCCCAAGTGGGATGAAAAGGTGTCTCAGGCTTAAAGGTAGCAAAAAGTTCCAAGGCATGGTTTAAGTCCTTACAAAATGGTGAGGTGTCCTGCCCAAAATATTTGGCACTGCCTATCTCCCAATCTGCCTTTCCATAAACCGCCCTAGGATTGTTGGGTGCCAATTGCTTGGCTTTGGCATACAATTCACTAATTTTTGCTGAGTATTTCATGCCATAAGACATCCCATCAAACACGATCCAATTGGTTAATACATGAGCCTGAAGCACTAAAATCTCTGGATTGTCTTTACTGATACTCTTGGCTGTATTCAAGTGCTCTTGAGCCTTGTCCAATTGCGCCTTTAATACAGCGGCATCCTTTTCCTCCCAACTTTTCAAGCTGTTCATCTGGGCGATATAATAATGGGGCAACCATTGGTCCGGTTCGGCATTGGCTATGCGCTCAAACAGGTTTTCGGCTTCAGTCCAATTATTGGCTTCCCATAAATTAAAGGCTTTCTGCATGCCTTTTTCAAAATTAGATTGTGCTTGGGTGAGACTTCCCAAAAGCAACAAAATGATGTAGATAAAATGTTTCATAATGCTAAGTTTTAATGTTGAAACAAATATCCTACCCTTTGGGGATCTTTTAAAAAGAAGCTTACCGAACTGTAACTTTTAAAAGCTGAATTGTAATCTCTATTTTTACCAGTACTGTTCTCCAAATAGAAAAACTTTATTAGATTTGAAAAGTCATAACCACCACTTTCAACTGCATGAACTTTATAAAATCGCTGTTTCTATTTTCTGTTTTTTGTCAACTTGTTAGCTGCAACCTTTTGGTTACCAAAACACAACCGAAAACAGCCGATTTAGGAGAAGCCATCAAGATAAACTCCAATAAAGAGGTGATGTCTAAAATAACAGGAAAAGATAGCTTGGTCAACTTTAGCTACCAATCGAAAATTTCAACCAGTATTTTAGGAGGTTCTTCCAGCAACCACACCCTAATAGTGAAATTGTTTCCCTTTGAAGATTCCGAATACACATCGAGTACCTATTTACAAACAAGAAGCTCTGAAATAAAAAACGTTTTGGATCAGGAAATGACAACCTTATCAAATTTTGATGCCATCGACTTTCAGCTCATTTCTCATAACAAACAAATTCAAAACATCATTTTAGAACTTTAAGATCTAACCTTTCAACTTTCGCCCTTAACCAACCAAACCTATGAACCGACTTATCACCCTACTATGCTTCATAGCATTATTTCACGCCTGCCATGCTCCAAAATACACCAGCTATGGGGATACTCATGGTACTTTAAATTTCGAGGATGGCAAATGGCTTCTCAACAAAATTGAAGCCCCTTCCAGCCTAGTGAGCAGCTTGACCGACATCACCGTAAATGAATTTTCCAGCTTACTTGGCAATCGCTTCTCAACCGTTTATGAAACAAAACAATTAATGCTGCCCAAAGAACTTCCAGAAACATTGAGTAAATCCACCCTCTTGGATATCAAAAATGGAACGGGTTTCGATTTCTTTATAACCGTACGCGCCAAACGCTTGAGCAACGACATGGGCGGTCTACAAATAGGAAAAAACTACAGCGAGAAACTCAATTCTGGATTGGTGACTTTAGAGATTTACGACCTCAACTTACAGCAAAAAATATATTCAAAAACAGTACAGGGCAACTTGACTGTAGAAGAAAATGATAATTCACTAGCCTTTGGAAAGAGCTCCAATGGGCTGATAATTTCCAGTTTAAAAAAGATATTACGAAACTTGAGTTAAGACTTCGCCTTGAATTATAGGTTATCCAATTGGTTGGATTTACCATCGTCGCTAATGGTCCAGAAAAATCCAATGAAGAAAAACTGATCTGCTCCAGGCAACAAAGCTCGTCTATGATACTGTCCATTTACATCCGGGGTATTGGCGTATTGGTAGCCGTTCACATTTTTAACGCCCAAAACATTGTTCACGGATAGATACAAGATTTTTTGCGGGCTTATTAAATAGGCCCAATTCACACTTAAACTGTTGTAAGTTTTGGTTCGAGCGGCCATGAACTCAGTTTGGTTTGGATTGTCGTAAGGTCTTCCTGAAGCGAAGGTATAACTCAATCCCAACTGACTTTTCCAAGCCTCAATCCAATATTTCCCTACTACAGAAAGGTTATGGGCATTGGCATAATTAGGTGTGGCTGCCTCTGGAAAATTCAAATAGTTTCGCTTGGTGTCCAAATAAGAATAGCTCAACCAATAATCCATATTTTTGAGGCTTCTGTTATCACGCCAAAATACATCCACCCCTTGGGCATAGCCATCACCATCGGTTCCAAAATCACTATCAAAAGTGGGCTGTTGGCCATCATAGGTCAGTAAATCGTTATAATCCTTTCTATAAGCTTCGGCTCTAAAAATCTTGCCATCCTTTACATACTGATAGTTTAAAATATAATGGGACGTATGTGCAGCCTCCAAAGTCTGATTAAACTTTAAATAATCGTTGGAAGGCGTTTGATAGAATTGCCCATATGCCAAAGAAAGCTGCCCATTCTTTGAGGTTTTAAAAGCCAAGGACATTCTGGGCGCTACTTCCATACTTTGGAACAAATGATGATAATCGGCCCTTAGTCCGGCCTTTAAAGCCAATTGCTTACTGAAAATAATGTCTGCTTCAGTATAGGCTGCCGAAATGCTGTTACTAAATCCATAACTCACTGCCAGTACATCTTCCTTAAAGTCTTCATCAAAATTCGTTACAAAAGTTTCACCTCCGAAACTTAACTTCAATCTATTGCTGAAATGCTTTTTCAGTTTCAACTTAAAATGTGCCGATTGCTCTCGATTGTCAATTTTGCTTTCCATAAGCTCAATCTCATTTTTACCCAAGGTATAGCTCATCCCCGAATGTACAGACCATCCGTTTCCCAAAGTTCCTTGATAAGACAGATTGGTATACCAATTTCTATTTTTTAAATGTACATACAACCCTTCCTCAAAATTGATATCCTCTTGGGTCAAAGCAAAACTACCGGCATCAAAGGCGGTGTAAAATTTCAACAGACCACTATCAAACTTTTGTCTAAAAACTGCCTCTCCCTGTCCTCCCCTAAAAGGAATGTCCCAATCATTTCTATCGGGAAAAATTGCCGTATAGGGAGCCAAGTTGATATAACTGGCGTTCACACTTAGGGATCGACGTTTCCATTTTTCAGTGTGGCCTAAGGTACCTCCAACCGTCATCAAACCAATATCCGTTTTTTCTTGATCGGGTTCATCAATAGTGTTTAGTAACAAAACACTGGACAAAGCTTGACCATATTCCGCAGAATAACCGCCTGTAGAAAACGTAATGCCATCAAACAAAAAGGGGGAATAACGCCCTCGAGAAGGCGTATTGTTGGTACTGGGGGTATAGGGTGTAAACACTCTAATGCCATCAATAAAAATTTGAGTTTCATCAGCACTCCCACCTCTTACAAACAAACGTCCATCTTCAGCCACCGTGGAGGTTCCTGGTAAGGTTTGCAGCGCTCCTACAAAATCGCCCAAGGCGCTCGCCGTAGTTACCACATCCAAAGGTTTTAAAACTGACACCTTGGAATTATCACCGGCCTCAAAAGTCCCCGCCGAAATCACCACGGCATCCAAAGCATTTACGGCGTCTCGCAATACCACTTTCAGGTTTTGCAAGTCTGTAACGGCTTTGGTGACATCATGGGTTTCATATGAGACATAGGAGACTATCAAATGCACCTGCCCTTCTTCAAGGGTTTCGAACTCAAAATGGCCCTCCTCATTACTGGTAGCACCATCATAAGTGCCATCAATATAAATGTTGGCCCCTACAACAGGCAGCCCTTTAGAGTCTACAACAGTACCTGAAATTAATTGCTGCGAAAATGTGTTGCCCACGGTTAGCATTACCAATAAATAGAGAAGTGATTTCATGATAGGTTCGTTTATGAGTACAAATATCATCTCCTGATGGCCCTCTTAAAATTCAAACCCTCTGAGCTGTTAGTTTTTAAGGATGAATTGTGTGAACCTTCCAATTTCCCAAAAGTGAGTATCTTTAAATTTCATAACTTTCAAATCTAAAATCTCAATTCATGCGAATCCTTCTCTTCCTTTTATGTATAGCTTTAATGTCCTGCGGAAATGCTTCCTCAGAAAAGAAAATTGATCAAACATATAAAGATGACATTGAAGCGTTTTGGAAGTCTAAAAATGAGGTAAGAAAGGACAATTATCTACAATTATCCGGCTTGTTAAAACTTGCCGACAGTAGTACTGTTTTTGGACTGAATGCAAGCAATCAACCTTCCACAAAAAAGGAAGACCTGCAAACCATCTTTGGCAATTATACCCAACAAGGCGATAGCCTTGTATTCACTCCAGCTGAAAACAAAATTATTACGGTAGAAGCCGATACCATATCAGCTAGACTCCCCATGGTTTTTGATAGCTACGGAAGCTCACAAATGCTACATCAACAGCATATGAAATGGCAAATTATTACCCGAGGGGATAACCGCTATATTAGGGTTTGGGATGCAAAGAATACGGCCATAGACGCTTTTAAAGGATTTGAAACCTTCCCTTTAAATCCAAATTTTATCCTAGAAGGGCAATTTACCTATTACGACCAAACCCAAACTAAAGATGTAGCATCCAAATTAGGCTATATGCATGCCACAGATTTTGCCGGTTTTGTAAGTTTTGAATTTAAAGGTAAAGAATACAAACTCGACACCGAAGCCGATGGTTTTATCATGTTAGGCGATGCCACTTCCGGTAATACCACTTATGGTGGCGGACGCTACTATGTCTTGGAAATACCGAGTACCAATGGACCGGTTACCATAGATTTCAATAGATTATACAATCCGCCTTGCGCCTATTGTGCCTTTACCACTTGCTTACTACCACCAAGTCAAAACCAATTGCCATTCGAAATTTTGGCTGGAGAAACAACCACTAGATTATAATACCATGAAAAATATATGCTTCCTAATATGTACCATCGTGTTTACCTTAGTGAACTGTGGTGCAAAACCAAATAAAACAACCCAGAACATGGAACCTTTTACAATTGGGGAAGGTAGCCTCTATGGAAATGGAGACGAAGGCATTCCCAAGCAACAGATCATTATTGATACCGAAGCAGAATGGCATGCTTTAAAAAAGCAAATGGATCGTGTAAATCCCGTATCGGAGCAATTCACACCTAAGGACATTGATTTTAAAACCCATCAAGTCATTGCAGTATTTGAAAATGTGAAGACCACAGGAGGGTACCATATAGATATGGCATTAGAAACTTCCAAAACCCAGCGCACCATTACCGTAAATACCAAAGCGCCGGAAGGAATAGCTACCACCGTCATGACCCAACCCTTTAAAATAATGGCCATTCCACGAATGGACACCCCCATAATATTCCAATAAAAAAAGCACCTCAATGAGGTGCTTTCCATTTTATATAAGGCTGGATTACTTTACATCCATCAATTCTACGTCGAATACCAAAGTAGCGTCACCAGGAATCACACCTCCAGCACCACGACTTCCATACCCTAAATCACTAGGGATTACAAAACGTGCTTTGTCACCTACTTGCAACAGACCAATACCTTCGTCCCATCCAGCAATCACCTGACCAACACCAACGGTAAATTCCAAAGGTTGGTTGCGCTTATAGGAAGAATCGAATACAGTCCCATCGGCCAATTGACCTTTATAGTGTACGGCAACAGTTTTTCCTTTTTCGGCTTTTTTACCAGCTCCTTTTTGAATGATTTGGTAACGCAAACCGCTAGCAGTTTCTTCAAACCCCGCAGCCAATTTATCCAACTCAGCTCTCTTGGCTTCGCGCTCGGCAGCAATACGCTCTTCACGAGCACCTTCAAAAGTTCTAAAAGCTTCAATAGCATTAAAGTTTTCAGCAGCTGCACCTACACGGATAATTTCAACCGCATCCATAACGTCACCTTGAGCAATAGCATCAACCACATCCTGGCCTTCTACCACTTTTCCAAATACGGTATGCATATTGTCCAACCAAGGCGTCTCTACATGCGTAATGAAAAACTGGCTACCATTGGTTCCAGGACCGGCATTGGCCATAGACAATACACCAGGACCATCGTGCTTCAAGTCTGGGTGGAATTCATCGTCAAATTTATATCCTGGACTTCCAGTTCCTGTTCCTTGAGGACATCCTCCTTGAATCATAAAGTCTGGAATTACCCTGTGGAATTTTAGACCATTATAATAAGGATTCCCTTGTGGCTTTGCCGAATTTTCCAAATTTCCTTCTGCCAAGGCTACAAAGTTCCCTACCGTTCCCGGTACTTTTTCAAATTCTAAAGCAACCAAAATGTCGCCTTTGCTTGTATTAAATTTTGCGTATAAACCGTCTTGCATTGTCTTTGTATTTTGTTTCGATGCGCAAAGATACTAAACTATGGTTGAAGCAGAAAGCTTCCCTGAAGAAGATGCATTGTCTAAAAGATGAAAAAACGCTTTAGAAAAACAGACGGCATTTAGCACTAATACTTTTTGGAAAGGCCTGTTTGAAAACCTAGATTTGCAATGATCTAACAGATACCTATGAAATTTTCACTTACCAAACTAAAAGCGGCCTTTGGAGACTCCAAAAACATGGAAAAATTGCACGCTGACGATTATACCCAAAACATTATCAACGATATCGAGGATGAACCTTTTGCCTTAGGAACTGAGAATGTTTGCTATGCAGGGTTCAATGAATTGGGAGGCTACCATTTTTTTCAGACCATTATCGTTGGAAGTTTTCATATCAAAACCATTAAAGGAGCACGATTGACCATTAATGGGAAAGATTTCAAAATGGTCATGACTTCGGATATGGAAGAATTGGAATCTGAACATTCCAACGTTTCCAACCGAAGCATCACACGCATCGATTTTGCCATTGAAAAAGAAGATATGGCTAAATTCAAAAAATCGAACATCAAAAGTTTGTTGTTGGAAGCCAAAAAACACCGCATTCCTTTTGATATCTATAAGCCTTCAAAAGAAGCTTAAAAACAATATCGTCATTGACCGCACCGAATCTTCGGCTTCAGAATGGAGTGAAACGAAATGAAGAATCCATTTACCTTTAATGGGATTTCTCCTTTAAGGGAATGACATAAATGCAACAAAAAGGGAGCTCTTAGCTCCCTTTTCTATTTACTTTTCACTATTCACTGTTTACTATTAAGGAACACTATTTAATTAGCTACCTCACTGATAAACTTAATACGATACAGTCGTAATTCCTCATCGTCGTAATCTCCATCAAACTCCTCGATGGCGTCGGAGATTTTATCGGTTTCAGAATCCATAAAGTACTCATGGATTTCCTCCTGCTGGTCTTCATCCAAAATTTCATCAATCCAATAGTCGATGTTCAGTTTCGTCCCCGAATACACAATGGCTTCCATCTCCTTGATAAACTCCCCCATATTCATGCCTTTGGAAGCCGCAATGTCATCCAATGGCAACTTTCTATCCACGTTTTGAATGATAAAAAGTTTTAAGGCTGAATTGGTTCCTGTACTTTTCACCACCATATCGTCAGGACGGATGATATCGTTTTCCTCCACATAACGGGCAATCAACTCGATAAAATCTTTCCCATATTTTTTAGCCTTTCCTTCTCCTACCCCATGAACATAGCTCAGCTCTTCAATAGTCATAGGATATTTAAGGGCCATATCCTCCAAAGAAGGATCTTGGAAAATCACAAAAGGCGGCACGCCCAATTTCTTTGCGTTGCGCTTACGCAAGTCCTTAAGCATTCCCATTAAATTGGCATCAGCAACAGCGGCACTCGATTTAGCCGTAGTTACAATGCTATCATCGGTAGTCTCATCAAACACATGGTCTTCAGTCATCATAAAGGAGATAGGGTCCTTTAAATACGCCTTCCCTTCTTTTGACAAACGCATTACCCCATAAGTTTCGATGTCTTTCTTTAAATATCCTGCCACCAACAACTGACGTATCAAAGCCATCCAATAGCGTTTATCGTGATGGCTACCAATTCCAAAAAAGGGCTGTTCATCCGTTTTATGCGAAGCAATCAAGGCATTGGAACGCCCTAACAAAACTTGAACTAAATCCTTGGCCTTATATTTTTCATTAGTTTTTTGAACCGTTTCCAAAATGGTCACCACATCATCTTGGGCTTCGTGTTGTTTCTTCGGATGGCGTACATTATCATCCATATCACCTCCCTCACCCGTGGCATTATCAAATTCTTCACCAAAATAATGTAGAATGAATTTACGGCGCGACACCGAACTTTCCGCAAAGGCAACGACCTCTTGCAATAGAGCGTGTCCAATTTCCTGTTCAGCCACCGGCTTTCCGGCCATGAACTTTTCTAGTTTTTCAATATCCTTATAGGCATAAAACGCCAAACAATGACCTTCGCCACCATCACGTCCTGCCCTACCAGTTTCCTGATAATAACTTTCAATACTTTTTGGCATGTCATGGTGGATCACAAAACGCACATCTGGTTTGTCAATCCCCATTCCAAAAGCAATGGTAGCCACAACCACATCCACATCTTCCATCAAGAACATGTCCTGGTGTTTTACCCTTGTCTTAGGATCAAGCCCCGCATGATACGGCACCGCTTTAATACCATTTACCTGAAGCACCTGGGCCAATTCTTCCACACGCTTTCTACTCAAACAATACACAATCCCCGATTTACCTTCGTTCTGTTTGATAAACCGAATGATATCCGCATCCACTTGTTTGGTCTTGGGGCGTACTTCATAATACAAGTTTGGACGATTAAAGGAAGCTTTAAATAAATTAGCATCCGTAATGTCTAAACTTTTCAGGATATCTTCCTGAACCTTTGGTGTAGCCGTAGCGGTCAACCCTATAATGGGAATATTTTCCCCAATACGTTTAATAATGTGCCTTAAATTACGGTATTCAGGTCTAAAGTCATGTCCCCACTCACTGATACAGTGGGCTTCATCTACCGCCATAAAGGAAATAGGTACCGAGCGTAAAAACTCTACGTTATCTTCCTTGGTCAACGACTCTGGCGCTACATATAATAATTTGGTAATACCGCTTGAAATATCCGATTTTACGCGGCGAACTTCTGTTTTGTTAAGTGATGAATTCAACACATGTGCGATGCCTTCATTATCCGAAATCCCCCTAATAGCGTCAACTTGGTTCTTCATTAACGCAATTAATGGCGATACAATAATAGCTGTTCCCTCCTTGATCAAAGCTGGAAGTTGATAGCATAACGACTTCCCGCCACCCGTAGGCATAATCACAAAGGTATTATGGCCATCAACAATACTTTGAATTACAGGCTCTTGCAACCCCTTGAATTTTGAAAACCCAAAGTACTGCTTAAGTGCTGAATGCAAGTCAATTTCTTTGATACTCATTAATCCCTATTAGTATTTTATATACATTTGCATTTGATTAAAGATATGAATTTCTTTAACCGCTTCAAACCATAAAATTAATAAATTTTGAACATAAAAAGCGACATCCTCAAAACGGCGAAAAGAACCATTGATTTAGAGCGGGATGCCATAGACAACCTAGGTAAATTGCTCAATGACGATTTTGCCGATGCTGTGTCTTTAATATATAACTCCAAAGGACGTGTTATTATTACCGGAATAGGAAAAAGTGCCATTATTGCCAATAAAATTGTAGCAACACTAAATTCTACCGGAACTCCGGCTGTATTTATGCATGCTGCCGATGCCATTCATGGTGATTTGGGTTTGATATTGGAAGATGATATTGTGATATGTATTTCCAAAAGTGGAAACACACCGGAGATTAAGGTTTTGGTGCCTCTTATTAAAAATGCCAAAAACAAAATGATCGCTATTACCGGTAATGAGAGTTCCTTTTTGGGCCAACAGGCGGATTACATTTTAAATGCCTATGTAGAACATGAAGCCTGCCCTAACAATTTGGCCCCTACTACCAGTACCACGGCCCAATTGGTTATTGGTGATGCCTTGGCCATCTGCTTGTTGGAACTTCGAGAATTTACTAGTAAGGACTTCGCCAAATACCACCCAGGAGGTGCTTTGGGCAAACGGTTGTACCTAAGAGTTAGTGATCTTTCCTCTTTAAACCAAAAGCCGCAAGTAACTCCAGATACCAATGTAAAAGAAGTCATCATTGAAATATCCGAAAAAATGTTGGGAGTTACTGCCGTGGTTGAAGACGACCAAATCATAGGAATCATTACCGACGGAGACTTGAGACGTATGCTATCCAAAAATGACTCATTTATACATCTTACAGCTAAGGACATTATGAGTCACAACCCTAAACACATCAAAGCCAACGCTATGGCGGTAGATGCTATGGAGCTTATGGAAGCCAATGGCATTTCCCAATTGTTAGTAGAAGAGCATGGCAAGTACGCCGGCGTGGTACATTTACATGACCTGATAAAAGAAGGAATTATCTAATGACAAAAAAGAATGTAAACGAAATGTCTTTCTTAGATCACTTAGAAGATTTAAGATGGCATTTAATACGGGCTACCTTGGCCATACTTTTGGGAGGTGTGGTCGCTTTTTTAATGAGCGACTTTATTTTTGACACCATCATTTTTGGACCTAAAAAAATGAGTTTCCCAACTTATAAATACCTCTGTCAAATTTCTCAATTTATTGGTATTGATACAACGTTTTGTGCAGAAGAGCTTCCCTTTAGAATTCAAAACCGTACCATGGGAGGACAGTTTTCTGCCCATATTTGGACCTCCATCTATGCTGGCCTCATCATAGCATTCCCATATGTGGTCTATCAACTATGGCATTTTATTAGCCCGGGATTACACCCTAGCGAAAGAAAACATTCCCGTGGTTTTATTGTCATTACCTCATTACTGTTCTTTTTAGGCGTGTTGTTTGGTTATTATGTGGTAACACCATTATCCATCAATTTCTTAGGAACCTATAACGTGAGTACAGAAATTTCCAATGAAATAGACATCAGCTCCTATGTGGCTTTGGTAAGATCCTCCTCCTTAGCCTCTGGTTTTGTATTTGAGTTGCCTATTATCATTTATTTTTTAACAAAAGTTGGTTTGGTAACGCCACAGTTCCTAAAAAAATATCGCAAGTTCGCCCTAGTTTTGGTGTTGATTCTTTCGGCTATCATTACGCCTCCAGACATTGCTAGTCAAGTTATTGTGGCCATCCCTATTTTGCTTCTTTACCAGGTTAGCATCTATATTTCGGCAATAGTTATTAAAAAACAAAAACGACAAACAAAGTAAAATGGCTGATTTAGTAAACGAGTTCAACGACTACAGAAGTAGGATGAACGATAAGATCTTGGCCGACAATAACAAGGTCATTAAACGCATTTTTAATCTAGACACCAATGCCTATGCAGAGGGGGCTTTAGATGTGAAAACCAAAGAACTTTTAGGCTTGGTAGCCTCGGCCGTGTTGCGCTGCGACGACTGCATAAAATACCATTTGCAAACGGCTTATCAAGAAGGTTTAAGTAAAGAAGAAGTCAGTGAAGCTTTAGGCATTGCCACTTTGGTTGGTGGTACGATTGTCATACCACATTTACGCCGCGCCTATGAATTTTGGGAAGCTCTGGAAAATCAGGAATAAAAATCCCCTTTTTTTAAAGTCATAGGCACCTCCTATGGCAGCACTTAGTGCGCCCATTGAGAATAAAATAAAAATTGTAAGTTTGCCGTTATAGCAACCATTACTCAAAATAAAATCTGTGAAGTTAAGAGCCGAACATTTAATGAAGTCCTATAGTGGACGTAAGGTCGTAAAAGATGTTTCCTTGGAAGTTAACCAAGGGGAAATTGTTGGATTATTAGGACCTAACGGTGCTGGTAAAACCACTTCCTTTTATATGATTGTTGGGCTTATCAAACCTAATGGAGGCTCCATTTATTTAGAAAATACTGAAATTACCCACTACCCTATGTACAAAAGAGCTCAAAATGGGATTGGATATTTGGCACAGGAAGCCTCTGTATTTCGCAAATTGAGTATTGAGGAAAACATCTTAAGCGTACTGCAATTGACCAAAATGAGCAAAAAGGAACAATTGCATAAAATGGAATCGCTTATTGAAGAATTCAGTTTGGGGCATATCCGTAAAAACCGTGGTGACCTGCTCTCTGGAGGGGAACGCCGCCGTACCGAAATTGCAAGAGCCTTGGCCACAAATCCTAATTTCATTCTATTGGATGAACCCTTTGCAGGGGTAGACCCAGTGGCTGTTGAAGACATTCAGCGTATTGTGGCCCAATTAACCAAAAAGAATATTGGAATCCTTATTACAGACCATAACGTACAGGAAACTTTAGCCATTACAGACCGCACCTATTTAATGTTTGAAGGAAGCATACTTAAAGCTGGAGAACCAGAAGAATTAGCCGCCGATGAAATGGTACGTAAAGTATACTTAGGGCAGAACTTCGAGCTGCGTAAAAAGAAATTGGAATTCTAATTTCTATTTTTTCTTAAACAAGCGTTTAAATAGTAGCACTAGCAAAAGGACTAAGGCCCCAATACTAAGCCCAAATAAAAATTCACGGATCAGACTTGGCCAAGATGCCAACACATGATGCTCATGGAACCAGTCGATGTTATGGGCAAAAATCCCTCCAGACACCAATAATAGCGCTAAAGTTCCAACAAAGGAAAGGCCCTTAACTACAAGCGGCAAGGCCTTTACCAAACCACGCCCCATATGATAGGTCATATTGGTTTCTCCTTCACTCAAGGAAATCAATTTCAAACCAAAATCATCCATTCTCACAATCAAGGCCACAATACCGTACACCCCAACGGTAGCAATGATGGCCACCACCGAAACCACAGCAATTTGCACCATCAATTCAGATTCCATTACATTGCCTAAAGCAATAATCACAATTTCAATAGACAATATAAAGTCTGTTAATATGGCTGATTTTACTTTTTTCTGTTCCTGAGCCAAGATTTCAGCAGGAGATTTAGATACAGCCTCATGAGATTCTTCATTATGAGGGGCATGGGGTACAAAAAATTCATAAACCTTTTCAGCTCCTTCATAGGCCAAATACAAGCCTCCTAAAATCAAAATAACCGTAATAGCCACGGGCACAAAAGCACTAAGCAAAAAGGCTATGGGTAAAATAATGACTTTATTCAAAAAAGAACCCTTCATTATAGCCCACAACACGGGTAACTCCCTAGAGGACACAAAACCCGAAGCCTTTTCGGCATTTACAGCTAAGTCATCCCCTAAAATTCCAGCAGTTTTTTTGGTGGTGATTTTACTCATGACCACCACATCATCCATTAGGGCAGAAATATCATCTAATAAGGCAAAGAAACCTGAGGCCATACATTTAAGTCTTTAGAAATTTAAGCGTTTTTAGCGAACAACGATAATAGGATATAAAGAGCAATTACAATAGGAATTGCCACAAACTGAAGCAATAGCAATAATACCAAGCTTACCAACAAAAATCCATAGCGCACCTTGTTGGCTTGAAAGCTCCAATCTTTGGTTTTCAGGGCAAACAATCTAATACTGGCATTGAGCATAGAACAGCTAAAAATGGTAAATAGGATTAAAAACCATGGATTTAGTATAAATTGACTAAGCCAAGTGGTGCTTTGATATTCCAATATCAAAGGCAAAGACAACACTAGCAAAGCATTGGCTGGGGTTGGTAAACCTTTAAAAGCGGTTTGTTGTTCGGTATCAATATTGAATTTTGCCAACCTGTAAGCCGACGCCAATGTTATCAATAGCCCAACCAAAGCTAAAGGCTTAAAAGCCCCACCATTAAAATCGGCTATGGCATTCCACTCTTTTAAGGGTTCTGTTGCTAAGGCCATGGTCAATAATTTAAACATCACTAGCCCTGGAACCAATCCGCTGGTTACCATATCGGCCAAGGAATCTAACTGAAGCCCCAATTCACTGGGCACCCCTAGTTTTCGGGCGAGGAATCCATCAAAAAAATCGAAGAAAATCCCCAAAAACACACAAAAGGCTCCTGCCACAAAATTGCCATGCACTACAAAAAGTACGGCTATACAGCCACTAAACAAATTTAATAAAGTAAATAAATTGGGAATATGCCGCTTGATGCTCATAGGTTCGTTTTGTGTAAAAATAGTAACAATTTTGAAATGTTTATGAGTAAAAACTCGTTGTCCTCAGGTATTTTCTCAATTCCCATATAAATGTCATCAGGATACAATAATTAAATAGCATTATATCAACATTATAAAATCATATCATTATCAAAAATCAATCCCATTGGTAGAATCGCAGTCTGTATTCTTTTCTACGCCTTAACGCCATGAGAAACGCTTACCGATAAAAAAGAATCTTGGTCATGACATTACACACAATAAGTGAAGACATTTGTTGTTTAATAGATTAAAAATAATGTGCATCTTTGTAAAAATTTTTTGCTATTGAAAAAATATGTAGGGCTTCTTTTTATGTTGGTTTCCTTAGGAACCCTCGGGCAAACCGCTAGAAAATACTCTAATGAATTTATGAATATTGGAGTCGATGCTGCAGCGCTAGGAATGAGCAATGCCGTGGTATCCCTAACCTCCGATGTGAATTCTGGCTATTGGAATCCAGCAGGACTAACGGCTATAGAAGATAACCAATTGGCTTTGATGCACTCTAGTTATTTTGCCAATATTGCCAATTATAATTATATGGCCTTTGCCATGCCTTTGGACACCGAAAGTGCTTTGGGAATTTCATTGATCCGCTTTGGAGTGGATGATATTTTGGATACCACCCAACTTATAGATGATCAGGGCAACATTAATTATGATCGTATTAAACGCTTTTCAACGGCCGATTATGGTTTGACATTTTCCTATGCCAGAAACCTTAAACTTCAAGGCTTTAGTTATGGTATCAATGCTAAAGTCATAAGGCGTATCATTGGGGACTTTGCATCCTCTTGGGGCTTTGGTCTGGATGCCGGTTTACAATTTCAAACTGATAACGATTGGAAGTTTGGGATTATGGCGCGAGATATTACAACCACCTATAACGCTTGGGCTATCGATGAGGATAAGTTTAATTATATTAGCGATGCCGTTGAAGGCCAAAACCAAAGCCTTCCTGAAACTACCGAAATTACCATACCAAAACTACAAGTTGGACTTTCCAAAAAGTTTATTTTCCATTATGATTATTCCTTGGTAACGGCTTTGGATTTAAACGTACGTTTTGCCGAAAACAATGATATCATATCCACTTCCTTTGCAAGCATCAATCCTGCCTTTGGCTTTGAATTTGGCTATACCAATTTGGTGTTCTTAAGAGGGGGACTAGGTAATTTTCAAAATGAAACTCAGTTTGACGATTCTCAAACCACGACCTTTCAACCCAATTTTGGGGTAGGATTTAAATACCGTGGTATTCAAATAGATTATGCCTTTACAGATATAGGCGACCAAAGTGCCGCCCTATACTCCAATGTCTTTTCTCTAAAACTCGATTTTAGTATCTTTAGATAGTGCAAAAACCAATTCTAGCCATAAGCTCCGGACTATTGCTGGCCCTCTCATGGCCAACCTATGGTATGCCGTTGCTTCTATTTGTGGCTTTTATACCGCTTTTGGTTTTAGAACATCAGTTACGGCACTCCGCTTCAAAAGGAAAGCGCTTAAAACTTATGGGCTATGCCTATATAGGCTTTGTTATTTGGAATTTTATTACTACCAATTGGTTGCGTTTTGCGGATGTATTTGGAGCCAGTTTTGCCATTTTGGTCAACTCCTTATTAATGACTTTTGTCATCCTGCTCTACCACACAATTGCCAAGCGCAGTTCCCAAAACAAAGCACTATTGTTTTTGGTTACTTTATGGATCTGTTTTGAAAAACTGCATTTGGGTTGGGAATTCTCCTGGCCTTGGTTAAATCTAGGAAATGCCTTTTCCGAACATCCCACATGGATCCAATGGTATGAATATACAGGAACTTTTGGAGGCACCCTTTGGGTATGGCTAGGCAACATCATAGGCTTTAAAGCCTATTTAGCCTTTAAAGAAAAAGGGAGAATAGCTCTCAAAAAGCCTTTAATTGGTCTCGGAGTACTATTGCTTTCTCCCATCACAATATCCTTAGTACGCTACCATACGTTTTCACATGAAGGGACTCAGGTAGAGGTAATGGCACTCCAACCCAATATCGATCCCTACAGTGAAAAATACCATACATCAAATGACAGTATTGCCCAAATGCTTTTAAGGTTAACGGACCAAACCATTACCGACAACACAACCTTGATATTGGCACCTGAAACCGTTTTTGCAGATAATGTACGCCTAAAACAATTTCCCAATGCGCGTTTTAAATCCTTTATGGAAGGCTATATAAAAAGGCACCCTCAGGTCAATTTCTTAACAGGTATTTCCTTCATAGATGTGTTTGGCAATCCTAAAAAGGTCCGTTCAGAAACTAACCAACTCAGGGATGACCTTTGGTACGATGATTATAATTCGGCCATCATGCTCAATGCATCAGACAGTGTACAATTCTACAATAAATCAAAATTGGTAGTAGGTATTGAAAACTTTCCGTATCAGGAAATCCTAAAACCTTTAATCGGAGATGTCATGATTGATTTGGGAGGTACCGTAGCCATGAAAACCACTCAAAAGGAACGTTCGGTATTCACCACTTCAGATGGAACCACCAAAGCGGCCCCCATCATTTGCTACGAATCGGTCTATGGTGAATTTGTCACAGGCTATGTTCGAAATGGAGCCAACCTCTTGGCCATTATCACCAACGATGCCTGGTGGGGAGAAACACAAGGACATAAGCAGCATTTAAGCTATGCCCGACTTCGGGCCATCGAAACGCGACGTCCGGTGGTGCGCAGTGCCAATACAGGGATTTCGGCCATTATTAATGCGAAGGGAGATATTATGGAAACCTTGGCATATAATACACAAGGCGCACTCACTGGTACCATTACCACAAACGAAACACAAACCTTTTACACCAAAGCTGGCGATTTTATTGCACGTATCAGTTTGTTTGTGATGATTGGATTGTTTTTGATCACTATGTTCAGAAGACCTAGAATATAGTTGGATACTATATGGAATAAAAGCCTTTAAGGAATGTAGCATTTCTTTATCGTCCCACTCACTACTCACTACTCACTACTCACTACCTATTGTCCCCTATAATACACAATGGCACTTAAGGTTTTAAGAACAATACTAAAATCCAAAAAGAAACTACGGTGTTTGATATAATACAAGTCATACTGAAGTTTCGTTAAGCTATCATCAATAGTCGCTCCATACCGGTAATTGATTTGCGCCCATCCGGTAAGTCCGGGTCGTATCACATGCCTAGTTTCATAAAAAGGTATCACCTGGGAAAGTTCATTGACAAAATAGGGACGTTCTGGTCGTGGACCAATAATACTCATATCCCCTTTTAATACGTTAAAAAACTGAGGAATCTCATCTAAACGAGACCGTCTTAAGAAACGACCAAAGCTGGTGATACGGGTATCGTTGCGCTCAGCCCACTTGGCGCCACAATGGCGTTCGGCATCCACAACCATACTTCGCAATTTAAGGATATGGAAGGGCTGTCCATTTTTTCCAACCCGTTCTTGTTTGTAGAATAAAGGCCCCCTGTTGGCCACTGCATTACCCAATAAAATAAATGGAAGAAAGCAAGATCCAACCAACAACCCTAAAAAAGAAAACACCAAATCGAAAGTTCTATGAAAAAAAAGGTACAAGGCATTTTGGTTACTACGGCTAAAAGGAAAATACTTATAGAAGTCCTTACCAATAAATTGAATGGGCACCCTTTGGGTTACCTCTTCATACACTTGGGTATACTCTCTAATGGTAAAACCACGCTCCAAAAGCATCATCAAATCATGATAAATTTCCGGCATAATGGTCTCGGCATTAAAACTAGCTACCAATACCTCAGAGACACGTTCCTCTACAATTACAGAAATCAACTCCTCGGGATGGTATTCTTTTAAACCCTTGAACTTTAAAGGGGCATCTGCCACCGCTTCACAATTGATAAAACCGATGATATGGTAATTAGGATCGGAATCCCTCAAAGGCTTTATGATATTTTCCATATTGGAAATTTCTCCAACCAACAAAACCTTCTTATAAAACCTTGGAGAAGCTATAAAAGCCGTATACGCAAGCCGCCATAGAAAAATGCCCACAATTAGGGCTATATAAAAATAGACTATCTGTAAACGCTTTTCGGGTAAAAATGGCGTAAAGAAAGGAGTCAAAAGATAAAAAAGCACCACTGTGGAAGAGGTCAATACAACATTTCGGAAGGTAGTATCCAACTTGCTGGATTTATGCAAATCGTATATTTCAAAAACGGTTCCAAACACCATGATATACAAGCCTAACACTACCAAGGCAACGGTATGTTCTTGGTCAATGGTAAGATACTTAAAACCAAAACCATATTCCAACACACAAAGTCCCAATAGGACCATCCCTAAATCCATTAAGCGCAACAATACCTTACGCTCTGAAATCTCAAAATGTATATCCTTGGTTGGCCCCCCCATAGCGTTAGTTGGAATTTTGTGGTAAATATATAAAGATATTTCTCAGAACAAAGGGCTTAGGGTTGTAATACGGCATTCCACCGTTGTTTGACCATTTCCCAGTCAAATTCTGCCACCACAGTCCGGGCATTTCTTACCAAATCTTCTCGAAGTGTACTATGCCCATAAACCTGTTCTATAGCTCCTACCATAGCATAAACATCGTTTGGCGGCACCAACAAACCACTTACACCATGGTTAATGAGATAAGGCATCCCGCCAACATCAGTACTAACAATAGGGAGTCCTAAGGCCATGGCCTCAATCACACTCACTGGAGTATTGTCAAAATTAGTAGTATTGATAAATACATTGTACTCCTTGGCCAATTGCGTCCATTCCATCTTAGTCAGTTTCCCTGTAAACCGGACATCCAAATTCAAATCTTTGGCTAACAACTTTACGGACTCTAAACTGCCGTCACTATCAGGTCCTACCATACAGAGCGATGCATCATAGCCCTTTTGCTTTAGCCGTTTCAAGACGTTTACCGCCAATTGCGGATTGTAAATTTTTGAAAAGGAACGCACCCATAACAAACGAATAGTATCATACCGGCGCTTTGATACCGGATACTCCTCTAGCTTAATACTATTCGGAATATGAACCACATTGTCATAACCCTGCTTTGCAAAGGCATCTTGTAAATATGAGGAAGGAGATACATTATAATGTGCATTTTTAAAGATCATGGCACATAATTTTGGATTACGTGCTAAACGTGCTGGTAAATTCCCTCCATTTAAACTAGGTATATATGGCAATTGCAAAACCCGACATAGCTGACTTACCAACAAAGCATAATAAAAATTATGGGTGCTGTAGGTGTCAATAAGAACCACATCCATACGCTTGGCAAGACGCCCACATTGCCATAACATATCTAATAAACGAAATAATTTGTTATTATAGGAGGATGCATAACGTAGGGTATACCCTTCCTCTTCCAAAAGTTTACCCAAAACATGAATAGAGGACAGATTAGTATGTCGATTGCTTAAGTTGTTTCCTATGTAAAGGACGTTTCTCATATGTCACATTTAAAAGACTAAGGGCATAGATAAAGGATGGAGCAGCTATGCGCATCCCAGAATGATTGATGGTAGCAAACCAAAAGCACAAAAAAGCCCAAAAAAACAAATTCCTTGAATTTTTGCCTCGATAGGCTAATGGGGTAAAACTCAATATCATTAATATAATAATCCCCAAAAAACCATGCTCCGCTAGGAGTCGTCCCACTTCATTATGGGAAGGCAAATGATGACCGCTTTCTTCCACACGTTTATTTTTGGTTCTACTGGCTCCAATCCCCAAAAAAGGGCTCTCCAAAAAACCATCCACTTCTTCCATAAATAAATCTAAACGCCCTGTTGAAATATCACCTTTCTCACGCCCCAAAGCGTCCTGATTTGCATAACGCTTATCAATGAGCCCATAAGTTTGCACCGAACTAATCATCCAAGTAATACCAATCCCAACTACTAAAAGAACAAAAGAACCCAAAATTTGATTTTTTTGTTTCAGTGAAGACCTAAAGAATAAGGTCCATAAAAAAGCGCCAACCACAATAATAGCGGCAAAAATCCCACCTCGACTAAAGGTCACAATAGCTCTAAAACTCATGGCGCTCAGCAACCCAATATTTAAGAACTTTAATAAAAGATTAGGGGATTGTAAAAATAAACGCACCACTAAAATACTCATGCCCAAGCCTAAAACGGTAGCCACCTGATTGGGACCAAATCCCCCTGAGCTGGCAGCATTGGAAGCGGTCCCTGATAGCGTATCCTTAATACTTGGGTTATATAAAAACAGATAGGTTGTAGTAGTGACCAAGGGTAATAACATATAAAGTAACATATCCAGTATCTGTTTATGGGATACCTTCCTATCGTAACAGAATAAAGCAGCAATGCCCAAACAAACTGGGCCACTTAACACAAAAGCTACATTGGTACGAAAATTTGCATTAAACGTTAAGGTTATGGAAGCTACAACAATAGCGGGCACCAATAAAATCAAATACATAAAATAAGGGTAGCCTTTTCCTGAAATACCTTTATAAAACATGCCCATAACAGTAAAAACAATCACTAAATATTTAGAAGCTTCATAGGACAGTCCTCCTTTAGTCATTCTAAAAAACACTTCCGCACCAACAAAATAGGAACAGGCCAAAAACACATTTACAGTGGTATCCTTTTTTGGGCCCATAATAATTTGCCAAGTCAGATAGCATAAGGCACCAATAAAATACACCTTAGAGATAGGCTCAAACAAAAACACCAATACACCCATTCCCATATGGATCAGGATCTGCGTGATATATTTGGATTGGCTATTCGGTTGCACGGTTGTCTTTAAGTCTTAAAAATAGCTATTTTATAAATCCTGCCGAAATTGAACGAATTCGATCATTATAATATTTAAAGGAAAAAGGACCTACCTGTTCATGGCATTCGGAAACATAGTCAAGATAAGTTTCTGAACTAAGAGACATCATATCCTTAAGCGCGCTATGAAGAGAAGCCATTTCAACGTTCTCCAAAATCCATCCATGTTTTTGGTCTTCCACATATTGGGTGATGGCCGAAACTTGAGATACCATGGGTATACACCCAAAATTCATAGCTTCAGCAATTACTTTAGGAAACCCTTCAGATGCGGTCGTAGGCATTAAAAATACATCACTCTCCTTATATATGCCGAAAACCTCCTTTCGGCTCAAAGCGCCGTGAAATAGTATAGGAATTTCGCAATCATTTGCTTGCAACCTATATGCATCCAAAGACTTACCTTCTCCAACCAAATGCACACATGCTATCCGTGATCGATAGTTGGGTTCTAAAGTTTTTAAAGCCTCAAGGATACGTCCAACGCCTTTAGCGTCTTCAATTCGTCCTACATAACAAAAAGTCCAACGTCTTGGTATGCTCCGATTACCACTCCATAAAAGTCCCTCCTTCAATTCCTCTTGTGTCAAACACGGGTTTTCAAAGCTTAAACAATGCTTTGGTTGTTTCGGCCAATGACCGTTAACCGTTACTGTCCTCGTCTGTTGTTTGAGCCACCAACGCTGCCATCGATACCCCAACGGTGGTTTGTCTTGATTCCAGTTTCCTGCATATTTAAACCAACCAGGTTTTTGGCGATACCAACTTAGGAAAGGCAAAACATATACACCAATACCCGTAGGTGCCCGAAACTGGAAACAATCTACCTGTTTGAGTGTTTGCCGTATGATAGCCAATGTTTTTGGGGCTTGCCATAAGATGCTCAATTTAGCTCCAAGCCCGTAGCCTCCTACCGTTGGTATGGGTACAAAATGGATCTTGTAGGGCTCATAAGGCAACGCACTCTTAGGAGCGCTCCCATCGTGCCACATAGCCACATG
The DNA here is from genome assembly GCF_030908385.1 of Mangrovimonas sp. YM274. Lineage (NCBI taxonomy): Bacteria > Pseudomonadati > Bacteroidota > Flavobacteriia > Flavobacteriales > Flavobacteriaceae > Mangrovimonas > Mangrovimonas sp. YM274. The sequence continues at coordinate 1,323,420 of NZ_CP133091.1, read as the reverse complement.
CCAAATTTCTTCAAAAACTTCTAATAAATGATTGAGTTCTGTTACCGTAGGTCCCCAACCAACAATACGGCCGTCGTCTGCTGTATAATGTTCAGTATGCGAAATAATAGCTAGTTTCAATACGCTCTTAATATTTTCATGATTACCCTGTTAAAAATAGTCTCAACATCATCATGTCTTATTCCCAATTTCCCGTTCTATAACACTAATATAGCGTTCCACAATCATGTTCCAGTCATGTTTTAGGGCCCAACCTTTGGCTGCTTTTGAATAGGCATCATAATCCCCTAACACCCGTTGCAAAGCTTGCGACAAACCCTCCATATCCCCCAGCGTCACCAATTCCCCTGTACGCCCAGAAACAATGGCATCGGAAATCCCACATTCTTTTGTACCTATAGCGGGAATTCCTAGGACATTGGCCTCTAAAATGGCGATTCCAAAGCCCTCAACATCCCCACTTTGGGTCATGCCGCTTAACATTACAAATACATTTGATGTTTTGAGCATCCCCTGTAGTTCCTCTTCAGACACCCTTCCATGAAAACTAACATGCTCCAAAACTCCCAAGGCTTTTGCTTCCTGTTCAAATGGTTCCTGCGCGGTTGCCAATCCAACACAGTGATAATGTAAATTAGGAAACGATGCCAACAACCTAGGCAAAGCCCGTATCACATGTAACTGTCCTTTCCGTTCAGAAACATGTCCCACGGTTATAAGTTTTGGACTTCCCTTAAACTCTTTAACTTTGCTAGCTTCACGTCCCCAAGCCTTTTCAATCCCATTAGGAATTACAGTGGTTCGCCGCTGTAAATACCCAGGTAGCAATCTCTTTGTAAATTTCGACACTGAAATTATTTGTCCCATAAAACCCAAAGACTTCTGAATAGAATATCGTAAAAGGGGATTCTTAAAATTGA